>JAAYKY010000009.1 GCA_012522185.1 Flavobacteriaceae bacterium
GACTATAAAAACTTAGGGTGGTTATTGCGGCAGGGCTCACCTCTTCCCATTCCGAACAGAGAAGTTAAGCCTGCCAGCGCCGATGGTACTACGAAAGTGGGAGAGTAGGTCGCCGCCAGTCTTTTTTTAAATCCTCTATCATTTATTTGGTAGAGGATTTTTTTTTGGATTATTGTTTGGTGAATTTTTTAGGCGTATATAGTTTTCATAGTTGCTTGGACAAGCACATAGAAAAGGGTATCAACCGAAAAAACTTTGAATCTGAAATTCTGAATTCTATTTAGCAGTTTTGGCTTAGTACTTACAATATTCAACAATACAATACACATTATACAATTGGTTCAATGGTGGTCAAACGCGCCAAGGATAGCAGCGGAAACCCCGCAGGAGCGATAGCGACGAGGAGTTACAGCATTACTGAGATTTTTGCTTTTAGAAAGGAAAAAACGAAAGTAACCAGCGTAGCTGTGCCTGTTTCCGTTGCGCTAAAATCATATTGAATTCGGAAATATTGAATCGAAACGGGAGGCGCCAAAATAATCAGTAAACCACATAAGGATTGTAACGAATCAGTTCGGGTTTACCGAATTCAAAATCCATCAGTTCATAATCGCGGTTGTCAAAAGTATTGGTCTGAATGATGTTATCACCGCTGTCGGGAATAGTATTGTACCAGGCAATGGAAAGTTGAAAGTTGCTGAAAACCAGGTAATCATTTGTGAATAATACGCCCAAACCAATTTTTGCATAAAGTTTTCCATTAAATAATTTCTCTCCTTTATTGCTTATAATTCCTAACGAGGAATTCAGAAATGGAGAAAACCGAAAGCCAAGAAATTCATAAGGCGAGTAAGACTGAATCTGAATATTGGTCAGCCATTTTTTGGTTCCGATTACGTCGCGACTATAAAAACCCGGGATCCCCGACGGATCATGCTCATTAAGCGTCAGTCGGTCTCCTCTCGAACCCATTCGGTTATTTCCAATGACGAGTTCAGTGGAAATGAAATTTCTGAATTTCCAACGTCCCCAACTCATCAAACGAGTGAAATAATGCGTATCAAATGAAAAAACAACCTGTTCAGCACGGTCTTCACCAAAGAATCCTCCGTATTGGGTTTCAAATCCAAAAAAGCCGAGACGATAATAGTTCCCCATTTTAAATCCACCTGAGAGATAGAAACGATTTTTTTTATTTTTGTTTTGAATTCCTGCCGTCAATCCATAAGACAAACCAATAGGGATGTCTTCCACAATGTCATAATTCTGAATGTAGCGATCTTGTACAAATCCTCGTCGAGAAATTCCAATACCCATGAGATAAAAATCTTCGTTAGAATAAAATCTGGAAGGGTCGAGTTCGGGAACTGGTTTTTTTACATAGTTGACTTGAAAGTATCTTGCCGACAAAATGAGATTATTAACACGTTCAGCCATTGAATTTTCCTTTTTAAACAATTGAAAAGAAACAGCTCCCCAATAATCCTGTAAATTAAATTTGAAATTTTGAGCCAGAATTCCCTCTTGATTAGGAATGGAATCCTGATAAGCCCTTTGTCCGATGTAAACACCACCCGCCCAACGCGCCAAGGGAGAAAAGAATTTCCTTTCGAGAGAAACGCTCTTGCTAAAGTCGTTTTCTTCGTTGCTGTAATATCCGATATTGAAACCGATAAAGCTCCGCTGAATATTGGGAATACTGTATCGGGTCTGGAAAGTGTTTCTTCCGGTTTCGAAATTCTGACGGTATCGATTGTCGAAATCATGCCCAAAGCCTAAAAAATTTCGATCGCGCAATCGAAAGCCTAATCGACTGCCGGAATAGGTAAGATTGGGGATGGTACTCCAAGAATCCAATGTTTTTACTTCTAAGTCAACGCTATCATTTCCAACTGCGATCGGTGTGATTTTTACTCTCCGAATGAATTTCTGACTTCGAATCAGTCGTTCTGATTCCAGAATTTTAAGAGAATCGATAGTCTGATTTCTTTCGGGAAGTAAATAGTTTTTGATCACAAATTCTTTGGTTTTAATATGGAGAAAATTGCCCGCTTTTTCCAAAAAATTATCGGGACGGAGCGTGGAATCCGAGAGCGAATATCCAAATGGATCATAGGTTTCGATTTGAATGTCTCGGATAACTTTCCCTTCAAATTCACTAAAATTTTCATGTGTTTCACCAAAACGGTCAGTTGTTGTATAGGCTTTTGGTGTTCCGGGCTTCTTCACAAAAAGACGATGAATTAACCGATTGAATTTACTTTTATCACGGTACCTCTCAAGTGATTCTTCAAATTGACTATCCTTTTCGGTCGAAATCTTTTCCGTTACCATTGAATCCCTTACTTCATCCACCTGAGAATAGGCCAGAGGAATCAGCAGAATGAAAAAAAACATCGCCCATAAAGCCCTAAATAGATTGATTTGCATACACGGTTAAACTAAGTTAAAAATACTTTAATTTTATGAATGAATTCATTTGAATGAATTGATTTAACAAATCAAAAAGCTTATAAGTTAAATTCCATTCATTTTAACTTTGAACAAATTTTAATTTCGTGATTCATTCGATGTATATTTACAATTAAAATCAAATTAAAGCCTTATGCTGAGAAAATATATTCCCAATAGTGTACTCAGGCAATTGTTCTTTATAACAATCGCATTGGCAATGGGTTTTATTATTATTTCCAATCTCAAAGCATTTATTCCCGGTTTTTTAGGGGCTTTTTGTTTGTATGTGCTGATGATTCATCCTTTGCGTTGGATGATTTATAAATGGAAAATGAACAAATTGCTGTCTGTCATACTGCTTATGTTTGCAAGCATCCTAGTAATTGTTACACCTTTGGTTTTCCTGATTGATATGCTCACCCAAAAAGTGAAAGGTGCGATCACTGGAAAAGATGCCATTCAAAACAAAATAGAAAAAGGATTGACGGAAATCCATCGTGAATTTGGAGTAGATATACTGAATGAAATCAATCTGAGCGATGCTACTTCTGTGGTTATCAAAATTGTTCAGGAAATTCTCAATACTTCTATAAATGGTCTTTTACAATTGGGAGTAGCCTATTTGATTTTGTATTTTATGTTGATGAATTATCGCAAAATGGAAAATTGGTTTTACCAAAACATTCCTTTGAAGACAGAAAATTTGGTCATTCTCAACAAAGATTTGCGTGATTTGGTGATTTCCAATGCCGTTGGCGTACCTTTAGTCGCATTTTTACAATCGCTTGTCGCCTATGCCGGATACCTGATGTTTGGACTGGAAGGAGCTTTTGGTTGGTTTGTATTGACTATTTTTGGAGCGATGCTTCCGGTAGTAGGAGCAGCGATTATTTATGTTCCGGCTTGTATTTATTTACTCGCCACAGGCGAAACAACCAATGCTTATCTCTTATTTGCGTATTGTATGATTGTGGTAGGTTTGTCCGACAACCTTTTTCGTCTTTGGATACAGAAAGTCATGGCCGATGTACATCCCTTGATTACCATTTTTGGTGTTGTGGTGGGAATTAATATTTTTGGGTTCATCGGGATTATTTTCGGTCCCATTCTTCTTTCGCTTTTCTTTTGGATGTTTAGGATTTATAAATTGGAATTTTCCAATCACCATCAAAAAAAATCCACACTTGAAAACGAAAAGCTTTAAATATTTTTAATTGAAAGACTTAGGTTTTTAATTTCCAATTATTTTTTATATTTGTAGCACTAAGAAATCAGATAATTTTATAATTATTATCTTTTTCGGGGGTCATTTTAGGTCAATTGCTTTTCTGCCACCGAATTTTAATTAGCAAATCGCAATTAGAATTCATTTGAAGTGCAAAACTGCCTTTAACTGATCCCCTTTTATTTTAGCACTCCGCCACATTTACAGCAATCGCCAATCCACCTTCTGATGTTTCTTTGAAACGATCGCTCATGCTTTGAGCCGTTTCCCACATAGATTGAATGACTTCATCAAGTGTAACTCTCGCTTTTTCTGGGTCGCTTTCAATCGCAATATTGGCTGCGGTAATGGCTTTCATAGCGCCCATCGAATTTCTTTCAATACAAGGGATCTGAACCAAGCCCGCAATCGGATCACAAGTCATGCCCAAATGATGTTCCATCGCAATTTCTGCCGCCATCAAAACCTGAGCCGGACTTCCGCCCATGATTTCGGTCAAACCTGCCGCGGCCATGGCAGAAGAAACGCCAACTTCAGCCTGACAGCCACCCATCGCTGCAGAAATGGTAGCGTTTTTCTTAAACAAAGTTCCAATTTCACCCGCAACCAATAAAAATCGAATGATGTTTTCATCGCCCGTAAATTCAGTAAAAGCCTGAGAATACATCAAAACGGCCGGAATGACTCCACTTGCACCGTTGGTGGGAGCTGTAATAATCCGACCAAAACTTGCGTTTTCCTCATTGACCGCCAGCGCAAAACAAGAAACCCATTTGTTGATATTCACAAAGTTTTCTTCCGAATCCAATACGAGTTGATACCATTCTTCGAGATTTTCATAGGTTTTATCGCCCAATAATTTCCGATTTAGTCCAGCAGCTCTTCGGCTTACTTTCAAACCTCCCGGCAGGTATCCTTCGTTGTTGACTCCTTTGTAAATGCAATCTTTTATGTGGTGCCAAATCCCCAATGCTTCCACATCGGTCTCTTCTTTGGTTCTCCAACTTTCTTCGTTGATATAAATTAAATCCGAAAAAGAAATCCCAAGTTTTTCCGTATAATGAAGAACGTCTTTTCCATGATGACAAGGGTACAAAGTTCGAACACATAAACTATCAACGGTTACTTCGTCCTGAGTAGCAACAAATCCTCCACCTACCGAATAATAATCCTGACTGAGCTCTGTCCCATCTCTGAAAATGGCTTTGTAAATCATCCCATTGGGATGAAAAGGCAGGTTTTCTTTTTTGTTTAAAACCAAATGATGACCATAAATGAATGGAATTTCTTTTTCACCACCGAGCATCAGTTTTCCTGAAGTTTTGATGTTTTCCACTTTTTCATCAATCAAAGTAGTGTCAATGGTTTTGAAGTTTTCACCCGAAAGTCCGAGCATACCAGCGATATCGGTTCCATGGCCAATCCCGGTTTTTGCGAGCGAACCAAAAAACTCGACAAAAATTTCCTCTACTTCAGCAATGGATTTTTTGTCCCGAATCCGATTCAAAAACATCTCTGCCGCATTCCAAGGTCCCATCGTATGCGAACTCGAAGGCCCAATTCCTACTTTTATGATTTCAAAAATACTAATTGATTCCATGAATTTTTATGATTTGCTTTTGCACAGTGAAATTAAGCAATTATTGATGAAGAAAAGAATTTAATTTGGCTTTAACGAAACAAATAGATTTTTAATAATTATTCAGAATCCTCCATTGATTTTTTCGAATATAAATTCTTGCAAATCTAAGCTTTAAGCTTTAACTTCGCATGAAATTATTTGGTGAAAATGGTCACGACTAAATATTCTAAATTCTTTGGAACGAGCATTTTGCTGTCGTTGTCTTATTTGCTGGATGATATTTTTCTTCAGGACTCCAAAGAGTTTATTTAATAAACCCTGTCTGCATCACGACAGGGCACTCCGATTTAAATTAATAAAATTAAATATTTAAAAACTTAAAGAATTCAATTTCAGTTTATGAAGTCTATTCATTTAAGTAATTCATTAGCTAATCAAAAAACAAGATTATGACAGAAAATATTGTAGTAACAACAGGAATTTATGACTTGATCAAGGATCAAATCAGAAGAAAGCAGGTTTCTCCGGCAGAAGAAGAAATCCTAAACAACGAATTGAGAACTGCAAAGCAGGTACTTCGCAAAGAACTTCCAGAAGATGTGGTAACCGTGAACCGAAAAGTGACTTTGAAAGATCACACCAACAATACGGAAGAAACTTACATTTTCGTGGATTCTAACAAAGAAAGAAGAAAGAAAGGAAAATACGCCATTACTTCTGATATTGCAATGGCCACTGTCGGGTACAAAGTAGGGGACACGATTACTTGGCCTTTCCGTGATGGCGAAAGAAAAATCGAAATTCTAAAAGTTGAAAACGTTTAACTATTCAACCCAAACAAATCAACCGGAACCCAAAAGTTCCGGTTTTTTTATCTCATTAAGATCTAACCACCCACTCGCTTGACTTTAAAACCTTTTTCTGTCAGGAATTTCATGATTTTATCTCGATAATCACCCTGAATGATGATTTTATCATCTTTGAAACTTCCGCCCACACTCAGCATTTTTTTGATTTCTTTGGCCAATTGTTTGAAGTCTTCATCGGCTCCCGTATAGCCTTCCAAAATCGTTTGGGGTTTGCCTTTGCGTTTTTCATATTTGCAAATGATGGGTTCATCCTGCATCCAAATTTTGTTGGAAGTTTCGGCGGTTTCCTCTTCTTCTTGAATGTGGTCTGGAAATAATTTTTTGAGCTGATCTTGTAAATCCATAACCCAAAAATAAAGAATAAATCGAAATTTCCTTTGGAATAATCAGTTCTTTTTAATTTACTTTATAGAAATTTATAAAAGGATCGAAGCATGAATTTAAGCTATTGGGAACTGGATACTTACTTCCGAAATATTGATTTCCTAATCATTGGAAGTGGAATTGTAGGATTGAGCACTGCCTATCATCTGCGATTAAAACATCCCAAAGCCAAAATTATCATTATCGAAAAAGGAAGGCTTCCGGAAGGCGCAAGTACCAAAAACGCTGGATTTGCTTGTTTTGGAACCCTATCCGAAATTTTGTCTTATTTAGAAACAAATCCCAAAGAAGAAATTTACCAATTGGTGGAAAGAAGATATCGAGGATTGCAAAATTTGAGAAAGCTTTTGGGCGATGCCGCAATTGAATTCCAAGAATTAGGTGGCTACGAGGTTTTTAGGAGTGAAGATCAAGTGCTCATGGAGAAATCATTGGATCAGATGGAAGAAATCAACCGATGGCTTTTCCCTATTTTTAATCGTGAAACATTCCGAAAGTGCGAACGAAATTTTGGGTTTAAAAATACCATTGGCACCATAGAAACTCCCTTTGAAGGACATATTCATACCGGGAAAATGATGAGGGCTTATCTCCGACTTTTGAACAGTTCCGAAGTGAGTGTACTAAATAATCTGGAAGTGAAAAATCTGACCGAATTGAACTCAAAAATAGAAGTGGAATTGAAAAATAAGTTTCGTTTTCAGGCAAGCAAAGTCTTTTTATGCACCAATGCATTTACTTCGAAATTATATGATTTGGATGTGGTGCCTGCGCGGGCACAGGTTTTAGTGACCAAACCGATTGAAAACCTTAAGGTCAAAGGTTGCTTTCACATGGACGAAGGATTTTATTTCTTCCGAAATACCGGAAACAGAATTTTATTTGGCGGCGGAAGAAACCTCGACCTCAAAGGAGAAACAACGACCGAATTTGGCACGACTGAATTGATACAAAGACAACTCGAAACCTATTTGCGTGAAATAATTCTTCCCAATCAGGATTTTGAAATCGAACATCGATGGAGCGGAATCATGGGAATGGGTTCCCAAAGAAATCCTATCGTCCGGCAATTATCCGAAAATCTATTTTGTGGCGTACGCCTGACCGGAACCGGAATTGCCATCGGAACGATGGTCGGAGAAGAATTAGCAAATCTTTTAGAGCCTGTTTAAATTTCAAATTTCTCTACTGCATCCAAGGTCTTTTCAATCTCTTCATTCCCAATCGAATCTGAAATAAACCAAGTTTCATATCCGGAAGGTGGTAAATAAATTCCTTCTTTCAGTAAATGATGGAAAAACTTATTAAATAGCGAATGATCCGCTTTCTGCGCCTCATCGAAATTTCTAACTTTCTGTTCGCCAAAGAAAAATGAAATCATAGATCCCAAACGATTAACCGAATGCGGAATGCTCTTCTTCGAAAGGATCGTAGAGATTTGCTCATGTAAAACTTTGGTGGTTACATCCAGTTTTCGATACAAATCTTTCTGCTCTTTGATGATGGAAAGTGTAGTGAGGCCCGCGCGCATCGCAATCGGATTTCCAGATAAAGTTCCAGCTTGATACACAGAGCCTTCTGGCGCCAATTGACTCATTATTTCGTTTCTTCCGGCGAAAGCACCTACGGGAAATCCACCACCGATGATTTTTCCGAAAGTAACTAAATCGGCATCAATCTTCAATCGCTCTTGTGCTCCACCAAAGCCAAGTCGAAAACCGGTCATCACTTCGTCAAAGATCAAAACCGAATTATTCTCGGTACAAATTTTTCTTAAATCTTCGAGGAAATTTTCTTCTGGAACGATGCATCCCATATTTCCGGCAACGGGTTCGATGATGACAGCAGCAATTTCATCCGGATTATTTTTAAATAAGTTCTTTACCGATTCAAAATCATTGTAGCGCGCCAACAAAGTATCTTGAGCGGTTCCTTGTGTCACGCCTGGACTGTTGGGGTTTCCAAAAGTGGCGGCACCACTTCCGGCTTTGATCAGAAAAGAATCCGAATGACCATGGTAACAACCTTCGAATTTGATGATTTTGTCGCGTCCGGTAAATCCGCGTGCCAGACGAATTGCACTCATACAAGCTTCTGTGCCGGAATTTACCATTCGGATTTTGTCCACGTTTGGGACGTTTTCCACAATCAATCGGGCAATCTCGGTTTCTAGTTCCGTAGGAGTTCCAAAGGAAAAACCTTTTTCCAATTGCAATTTTACCGATTCCAAAACTTTGGGATGTGTATGACCCAAAATCATAGGCCCCCAGGAATTAATGTAATCCACATAGTTTCTTCCGTCCTCGTCATAAAGATAAGCACCGAGTGCTTTTTTCATGAAAACAGGAACTCCGCCTACGGATTTGAAGGCACGAACTGGCGAATTCACACCGCCCGGAATATAGTTTTGCGCATCCTGAAACAAAGCGCTGCTTCTTTGGTAAATCATTTTCTTTTTCTTGTTTTTAAATTCAAAACTGTGCCGGCAACAGCTTGTTCGCCGGGTTGTAAATTATTGAGTCGATACAAACGATTGATCCGAATTCCGACTTTTTGGGCAATCAAATACATCGTATCATCGGGTTGAACCGTGTAATGTTTCTGAACAGCTTTGTTTTTCTTTTTACCCAAAAATACAAATTGGCCCGGAGTCAGTTTGCTGTTTGAATTCAACTCATTGTACAATGCCAATTCTTTCGGATGAAAATCATAAAGTTTAGCCACCGTTTCGATGGTTTCGTTTTCATTGGCAACGATATAATCTACACCGATTTCATGATGCTTGATCCTTAACATAGGATTTTCGGGGCGTTTCTCCATTTCTATCCGTTTCGGAGATTCTTCCTTTTGAATTTGCTTGATGGGCTCATCCATAGTAACTGCAACAACAGTCGAAACAGGACTTGGAATGGTTGCTTCCATCACATCAGAAGTCGCTTCGGCCATTCCCGAAAGAGCGATGATGTCCGAATGTCCGTACAATTCATTGAGTTTATTTTGAACTTCCTCGGGCTTCAAACGGTCAAATTCATCCAATCGATATTTTTCAATTCTTGAAATTAAAATTCCCGCATATTTAGGATTGGTAGCATAGCCCGCTTTTTTTAAACCATGTGCCCAACTTTTATAATCGTATAAATTTAGTTTAAATAAGTCTTTGTAGTACGGGCGTTCTGCCAGAAATTTGGAATGATCGCGGTAGCTTTCTTGAACCGAACCATATTTACGGAAGCATTCATTCGGAGCATCGTCTGTATGACTGATCGTTGGACCGCTCCATTCTTTCTGACTTTTACATTTGATTCCGAAATGATTATTGGCAATTTCCGCCAATCGACTTTGCCCACCACCGGTTTCCAAAATGCCCTGTGAAAGTGTTATACTGGCCGGAACTTTATAAAGATGCATTTCCTCGACAGCAAGCAATGCGTGTTTTCGGATGTAATCAATGTTTTTTGCGTCCTGAGCAAAAATTTGAGTGGTGAATAATAAAATGAGCAGTACAAAATTTCTTTTCATCATATTATCATCTTTTTATTTTTGAAATTTAGTTTTTGATTCATGCCTTGATTTCCCTGAATTCCGCCGGTGTGAACTGCGAGAACTTTACTTCCTTTGGGAAAATAACCCAAATTAATCATCTGAAAAATCCCAAACATCATTTTTCCCGTATATACAGCGTCCAAAGTTACATCAAATTGCTGCTTAAATGCGTTAATGAATTCTAATAATTCAGGCTTCACTTTGGCATATCCCCCAAAATGATATTCCGAAATCAATTCAAAATCTGAGCCTTGAGCCATTTGATTTATTTCATTGTGAAGAAATTCGCTGTCTTTCAAAGCCGGAAATCCCAAAGTAATCTGATGATTTTCAGCGGAATTAATTAATCCGGCTAGGGTTCCTCCCGTGCCGACGGCCGAACAGATATAATCAAAATCCTTTGTCTTTTCGTGTAATATTTCTTTCGTTCCCTTGATGGCAAGTGCATTGGTTCCGCCTTCGGGTAATAGATAAACATTCCCGAATTCGGATTTCAATTCCTCCAAAAACGCCGGATCGGATTTGTTTCGGTAGGCTGAACGTGTAACAAATTTGAATTTCATTCCACAACTTTGCGCAAAACTCAAGGTGGGATTTTCATTGATTTTATCGATTAATTCTTCTCCCCGAATGACGCCAATCGTCGGGATTTTAAAGATCTTTCCCACTGCGGCTGTCGCCGAAATATGATTGGAATAAGCACCGCCAAAAGTTAAAATGGAATCATATTTACCTTTGAAGTAAGCTTCGAGATTGTATTTTAGCTTTCGAAATTTATTGCCAGAAATTTCAGGATGAATCAAATCTTCACGTAATAGAAACAATTCCACTTCATTGTTTTTTTGAATGAACTGAATTTCGGATTTTATTTCAGGAAAATTTATCATGGAATCAGGATATGAGACTTAATTTCTTTCCGTTGGCTAATTTATTAATAATTCCAGAGCTTTCCTTCTTCCAAAAAAAAATGAACTGAGCTGAAAACTGATTTTTTATTCTAAATTTCAAGGTTTTAAATTTCAAAAAGCGCATTGGACTTTGATGTTTGGAAAAACCTTGATTACATTTGACAAAAATTTCTGAGTTTGTATTTAGAAGAATTAAAAGAAAAGCTGGAAAATTACGAATTTGAACTGCCTGGAACGGAAGCGCAACTTCGTTTGTCGCCACCTTATCGGGACCAAATTGATTTGGAAGAAATAAAGAAAACAAATCCGAGAATCGCGGCTGTGATGATTCTTTTGTATGAAAATGAGGATGGAGAAATCGAATTTCCTGTGACGCTTCGACATACCTATCAGGGAGTTCACTCCAATCAATTTTCATTGCCAGGAGGCGCTTTTGAACCGGAAGACATCAATTTGTCTTACACGGCTTTGCGCGAAACGGTTGAAGAATTAGGAGTAGAAGAGGAGAATATAGAAGTCGTTCGTCAACTCACCGAATTATTCATCCCGCCGAGTAATTTTCTGGTCTATCCTTACGTTGCTGTTCATCATGGTTCGCCGGAGTTTTATCCTGACGATCACGAGGTAGCGGACATTGTACCGATTAATTTGGAAGCCTTCATGGCGGCTACTCCCGTCACTTTTGAACGTAAATTTTCGGATTATCTGGTCGATATTCCCGGTTATGAATTGGGGGAGGACTCTTATATCTGGGGAGCAACGGCTATGATTCTAAGCGAATTCGGTGCATTGGTGGAAAAACTTTAAATTTGCAATTCTAAATGAGGTAATTCTAATGGCGAAACAAAAAGCAGTTAAGAAAAATGTGTACAGAGATGCTTTCGGCCACTTGTATTTTCTGAAAAGATCTTTGATTTTTCTTTTTGGAGCTTTTACTTACAATCGATACAATGGATACAACAAACTAAAAGTATCCGGTACGCAGCATCTGGTGGATTTACCCAATACCAATGTGCTATTCGTCTCCAATCACCAAACTTATTTCGCAGATGTATTTGCGCTTTATCATGTTTTCTGCAGTGTGAAAAATGGCTTCATTGATACCATCAAAAATCCTGTTTATCTCTTAAATCCCAAAACCGATTTTTATTATATCGCAGCAGAAGAAACCATGAAAAATAATTTTCTCACCAAACTCTTTGCTTATACAGGTGCAATCATGGTCAAGAGAACATGGCGTGAAGCTGGAAAAAATGTGAATCGTAAAGTTGATATTTCAGAAATTACAAATATTGAGAAAGCACTGGAGAATGGCTGGGTAGTTACCTTCCCACAAGGTACGACTACGGCATTTGCGCCGGGAAGAAGAGGAACCGCTTTGCTTGTGAAAAAAACTCAACCCATTGTAGTTCCGGTTGTCATCGACGGTTTCAGAAGAGCCTTCGATAAAAAAGGATTGAAGCTCAAAAAAAGAGGAGTAAAAGCTACGATGCGATTCAAAGAGCCGTTGCTATTTGACTTTGAAAATGAAGATTATGACTCCATTATGAAAAAAATTATGGACGCCATTGAGCAATCTCCAGAATTTTTGAAAGTGAAACCCATAGAGGAAATCATCGAAGACAGAGAACCAAGAGATTTCTTTAGTTAATCAATGCTCGGAGTTTATTCACTTCGAAAAACAAAAAAAATGCAAAAAGTACATTTTATTGCCATAGGAGGAAGTGCCATGCACAACCTTGCCATCGCACTCCATGAAAAAGGTTATCAGGTCACCGGATCCGATGATGCGATTTTTGAACCTTCGGCTACAAGGCTAAAACAAAGAGGACTTCTGCCGGAAGAAACTGGATGGTTCCCAGAGAAAATTACATCCGATTTGGATGCAGTTATTTTGGGAATGCATGCCCATGCCGATAATCCGGAAATGTTGAAAGCCAAAGAACTCGGGCTCAAAATCTATTCATATCCAGAATATTTGTACGAACAATCCAAAACCAAAACCCGCGTCGTAATTGCTGGTTCCCATGGGAAAACCTCCATCACATCTATGATTCTCCATGTTTTACATTTCCACGGAAAAGACGTGGATTACATGGTGGGAGCACAATTGGATGGCTTTGATGTCATGGTTCGACTAACGGAAGAAAACGATTTCATGGTGATGGAAGGTGACGAATATCTTTCTTCAACGCTCGATAGAAGACCTAAAATTTTATTGTATCAACCCAATATCGCATTGATTAGTGGCATCGCTTGGGATCATGTCAATGTGTTCCCGACTTTTGAAAACTACCTACATCAGTTTGAATTATTCATCGACTCCATTACAGCCGGAGGCGCTTTGATTTATAACTCAGAAGATGAAAACCTGGTGGAAATCGTTGATAAAAACGAAAAATCACTTAAAAAATTCGCTTATACCACGCCGGAATTCCATATTTCAGATGGAGTGAGTTATCTGGAAACCGAAGACGGCCCGATTCCTTTGGAAATCTTTGGACGTCATAATCTGAACAATCTCGAAGGTGCACGGCTGATTTGCAATCAATTGGGAATTATGGATGAAGATTTCTACGAAGCGATTCAATCCTTTAAAGGAGCTTCCAAACGACTTGAACTTATCAAACGGACGCCCGAATTCGTTGCTTACAAAGATTTTGCGCATGCACCAAGCAAAGTAATTTCAACCACAAATGCAGTCAAGGAACAGTTCCCAAACAAAAGTTTAACGGCTTGCCTCGAACTTCATACTTATAGCAGCTTGAATCAGGAATTCTTGTCCGAATACAAAGGCGCACTGGAAAAAGCCGACGAGAAAATCGTCTATTACAATCCCGAAGCATTGAAAATCAAACGGATGAAGCCTATTTCTCCTGAGGATATTCGCAAAGCATTTGGTGAAGAAGCCATTCAAGTCTTTACCTCCTCAGACGCATTAAAGTCTTATTTGGTCAATCTGCCTAAATCGAACAAAGTATTTTTGATGATGAGTTCGGCGAATTTCGGCGGAATTGATTTGAATGAAATTTTTGCATCATAAGTGGAAGCGATTTTCGTTCTTATTGAAGTGAATCCTTTATTTTCTTAAATAATTTCACGTTTTTTGGAAAGAAATTTGATTTCGTTCGAACTAAATTTAAATTTAATGAAGAAGTTTTTTTGCCTTTTTTCGGTATTGATTTTTACTCAAATTCTGAATGCACAACAGGATTCTCCCTTTTATGTGGATTCGCTCCAAGTCAAATGGGTGGAGGAGAAATATAACTCTATGACATTGGAAGAAAAAGTCGGACAATTATTTGTCGTAGCGGCTTATTCCAACCGAGATGCAGCACACGAAGCCGAAATTGAAAATTTGGTAAAAACCGAAGCCATCGGCGGACTGATTTTTATGCAAGATTTAGCGGTTAAACAAGCCGAATTGACCAATCGCTATAACAAAGTGGCAAAAATACCTTTGTTGATAGGAATGGATGCAGAATGGGGATTGGCTATGCGCTTAAAAGAAGTAAAACGTTTTCCTTGGGCAATGGCCGTAGGTGCTGTGGAGGACAATTATTTAGTGAAACAAATGGGAAATGCCATCGGTGAACAAGCCAATACAATGGGAGTGCATTTTAATTTTGCGCCGGTCGTGGACGTGAATACCAATCCCAAAAATCCGATCATCGGCAATCGTTCCTTTGGTTCCGATGTGGAAAATGTCGCCCAAAAAGGCATCCATTATATGTTGGGAATGAAAGAAAAAGGTGTTTTGGCATCGGCCAAACATTTTCCCGGACATGGCGACACAAGTCAAGATTCACACAAAACCCTTCCGCTGGTCAATCAGGATTTATCCCGATTGAAATCGGTGGAATTGGCACCTTTTCAGAAATTAATCGACGCCGGCGTTCCGGCGATTATGGTGGCGCATCTCAATGTTCCGGCGTTGGACAATAGCGGATTGCCTTCCACTTTATCCAAAAAAATAATTACCGATTTATTGAAAAATGAAATGAATTTCAAAGGTCTGATTGTGACCGATGCTTTGAATATGGACGGCGTCGCTAAGGCTTATCCGCCGGGTGAAGTTGATGCGAGAGCTTTTGAGGCCGGGAACGATATTTTGTTGTTTTCACAAGCCGTAAAAACCGGAAAACAGAAAATCATAGCGAAAATTAATTCGGGTGAAATTTCAGAAGAAAGATTGGCCGAAAGTGTCAAGAAAATTTTAATGGCGAAATATTTCGTAGGATTGCATAACAGCAAACCGATTGATACAAAAGATTTGGTTTTAAGACTCAATCCGCCTGCTCATCAGGCTCTGACTTCAAAGCTTTATGAAAACGCAGCTACTTTGATCAAAAACGAATCGGATTTACTTCCGATTAAAAATTTAGCCGAAACCAAAATCGCTTTTGTGCCTTTGGAAGAAGCTGAATTTGAAACCTTTCATCAGAATTTGAATTTTCACGTTCAAACAGATTTAGTCCGAATAAAATCGGTTGCGGAAGTTTCGAAATTAAAAGACTACGATTATGTCATCATAGGATTCCATAAATCCAACGAAACCGCTTATAAAAGTTATAAAATTTCGGCCAATTCCAATGCGATTTTGAAAGCAGCAAGTGCACAAAACAATACGATTGCGGTGCTTTTCGGAAGTCCTTATGGATTGATGGATTTGGATTTGACTTCCACAAAAGCGGCCTTGGTAATGTACCAGAATTTGGATATGACCCAAAATGCTGCCGCGGGAATCATTTTTGGTGCAATCGGTGCGAAAGGAAAATTGCCGGTCGATGTCAATGCCGAATGGAAATACGGAAAATCACTAAAAACCGAGTCTTTACAACGTTTGGGTTTTGCAATTCCCGAGGCTGTGGGCTTGAAACCGGAAATCATTCAACAAATTGACCAATTGGCACAGAAAGCCATTGACGAAGGAACCACACCGGGTCTTCAAATCGTCGCAGCCAAAAACGGAAAAGTGATTTACGATAAATCTTTTGGTTACCAAACCATTGAACGAAAAAAAAAAGTAAGCCCTAAAGATGTTTACGATGTGGCTTCCGTTACCAAAGTAACGGCTACTTTACCCTTGCTGATGCAGGAAGTCAGTAATGGCGAGCTCAACCTGGACCAGAATCTGGCGAGTATTCTACCCGAATCTGCCCGAACCGACAAAGGAAATCTGAAACTTAGGGAAATTCTGGCGCATCAGTCCGGACTGCCGCCTTGGATTGGGTTTTACAAAGAGTCGGTAAATGTGCAAAACGCAAGATTGTATTTGGATTATTATTCGAGAAAGCAAGATGAGGAACATCCGATCAAAGTGACCGATAATATTTACATAATTGGTTCGATTCGCGATACGATTATGACCGATATTATGTATGCGCCATTGGGTTCTAAAAAGTACGAATACAGCGATTTGGGTTATTATTTGTTTCAGGAATATTTGGAAAAAAAGTATCAAAAACCTTTGAATTTATTGGTGGATGAAAAGATTTATCAGCCGATGCAATTGAGTTCCACCACTTATTTACCACGAGAAAAATTTGATTTGGAATTCATTGTTCCGAGTGCAAGAGACCGGATTTACCGAAATCAATTGTTGCACGGATTTGTGCAGGACGAAGGTGCAGCGATGATGGGAGGTGTTGCCGGACACGCCGGCTTGTTTTCCAATGCGCAGGATATGGCCAAAATGATGCAGATGTATCTCAACGGTGGAAGTTATGGCGGTGTGAATTTTTTCAGTCCTCAGGCTCTACAGGAGTTTACGAAAGACCAGTATTCGGGCAATCGGAGAGGAGCAGGTTTTGATAAACTTTCGGACCGAACCAATAATAGTTATGGGCATTTTGGCTATACAGGAACGATGGTTTGGAACGATCCCGATCATCAGTTGGTTTTGGTTTTCCTGTCCAATCGGGTAAATGTGAGTACCGAAAGCAATGATTTATCCCGAAAGAAAGTCCGCGAAAATATACGGCAGGCGCTGTATGATGCGGTGGTGAGGTGAAATGGAAGTTATGGATAAAATTCTATACATAATTGGAGGTTGTAACGGTGCAGGGAAAACGACGGCATCTTTTACAATTTTACCAGAAATTCTGGATTGTAAAGAATTTGTGAATGCTGATGAAATTGCAAAAGGTATTTCTCCTTTTCAGCCGGAAAAGGTTTCTTTTGAAGCCGGAAGAATTATGCTGACTCGCATTCAAGAATTATTAAGTGAGGATGAGAATTTTTCTTTTGAAACAACTTTAGCAACCAAAAGTTATAGAAATACTGTCTTAGAAGCAAAGAAATTAGGCTATAAAGTTGTTCTTCTTTTCTTTTGGTTACAAACGATTGAATTAGCAAAAGAAAGAGTGAAAATTAGAGTAAAAGAAGGCGGGCATAACATTCCTGAAAATGTTATTGAGAAAAGATTTTTAAAGGGAATAAACAATTTGTTTCAAATATATCTTCCCATCGTAGATTTGTGTCTTATTTTTGATAATTCGGAAGGTCAACACGAGCTTATCGCTCAAAAAACCTTATCAGAAAAGTTAGAGATAATAAATTTCCGTAAATTTGAAAAACTAAAAAGTTATCATGACGACCATTGAGAAACAAATTGAACAAAAAAATAAAATCCTGAAAGGTTTGGAAAAAGCCTATGAAAATTTGATTCAGTTTAAAATCAAAAATAACAGCGTTTTAGTTATTCAAAAGGATGATGAAATTATCAAGGTTGATCCCAAAACACTGAAATAATTAATCCCCTTTGTCTTAATTCTCAATCATCCACTGTAAAGTTTTGGTTTTCCTCTCCAATCGGGTAAATGTGAGTACCGAAAGCAATGATTTGTCCCGAAAGAAAGTCCGCGAAAATATCAGACAAGCTTTGTATGATGCGGTGGTGAACTGAGGTTTTTAGAATTCCCAATCAATTTTATCAATCTCTTTCATCAATCTATCCGTTTCGGTAATGCAACGATGATTTTTGATAACGGTTCTCAGCTAGGGATCTTTACCACTGAACTTCCTTCGAAAAACTGAACTTTAATTTTTAACACTTTCCTGTCCTACGAAGCACGAAACCCCTGCTTGGGTATAGGTGATGTTATGCCTTCGCCCTTCTTTTTCAGTCGTCTGTTTGTAGTCATATCGTGTCTGTTTGGGTGCGTTGGCTTGGTGGCTCTTTTGTAAAACTCGGCTTGTGTGTTGGCTTGAGCGGTTTTGCAAATGTGTATGGCTTTATGCGTTGGCATTTTATTCTAAATACTTTTTCAAAATTTTCTCCTTGTGTTTCGGAATATCTGCAATTTGCTTTTCCAATTCAGCTATTTTGGTTTCAATCTTTTCTATTTCTGCAACTACCTTTTTTTGTTCTTCGATAGGTGGCAAAGGGATTTTGATACTATTGAGATTTTTTTGATTGAGTTTTGGTTGAGCTTGTCCTGTTATGTATTCCGAAATATCAGTTTGGTTAATATATAGTTCTACGAGCTTATGTGTCGCATTGTCTTCAAATTTTAAGACGTGGGCGTGATTGTTGACCCAAATTTTACCTGTTGCGGTAAAAGCAATTGGATAAACTCTTGATTTTAAATTAGCACCATCTTCAGAAATTAGCAAAACTGTATCATCAATCAGGTAATCAGCTACAAAATCAACAACTCCTGAGGCACCATAATAAGGATAAACACCATTCTCTCTATCACTTTTAGTGACTGGCTTTCGAAGATTATCAAGATTTTCAGATATGCTTTCTAAAGTAAACTTTTCGTATCTGTTTAAATCATTAATAATTTCTTTTATTTCATTTTGATATGAATGTATTTCCTCAACCGCTTTTTGCTCTTGCTTTTCCATTGCTTCAATTTCAGAAACTATTTTTTTCTGAATATCGAGTGGAGGGAGAGGGATTCGAATATCTAATAAATTACCTCTGTTCAAACCTCCTTGAGCTTGCCCTGTAATATTAGCTTTCAATAATTCTTGTCCTTTTTTTGAAAGTAGCAAATTGAATAAATATCCTTGAATGGAATTTTCATTCGCTCTCAAAAGAAATACGTGTTCATTTATCATTGAACTTTCATAGCCCAAATCATTAGTTCTGAATAATGCAACCTTTCCTGTTAAAGCGCCATCCTTGCAAATCAAAATATCTAAATCTTTTAAGATGCCTTGCTTTGAAGAATTGAAAAAATCAATCGGCACAAATTTCAAGTTATTCTTGTTTATTGATATTCGACCATCTAAGCCAATATGTTCACCTCCCAAGCTTGGGATTCCTTCTAAATATTCACCAACGCCACCTTTGGGCCTATTACCACTTTCTAATACTTCTAAAACTTGAGATAATTTAATTTGCTCAAACTTACTTTCAATTACGACTTTTTTTTTAGCGGAGAGCGAAATATTTTTTTCAAAGTCCACTCGGTCAAAAGTGAACATATCCACCAAGTTATGGTAGCTCACATTTTGCTGTAAATTTTCTGGTACGTCTACATCAAACTCACCATTAAAAGCTTTGTAAATGTAGGTACTGGCTTTTTCGGGGTTGGTAAAACTATCGGCATCATACAATTGAGTACACTCGTCTATACTTTTGCTGCGTTGTATAGGGTGTATGCCTTCACTACCTCTACGGTTGCTAAACTCATAGCCTAAAAAGCGTTTTTCTTCGTTCTTTTCGCCTGTTTTTACCAATACCAACTTTTGAGGATAAGCCAAGATGAAATACAGTAATTTATCTTGTTCAAGGGCTAGTATGTTAGTCCAAAGTTCTGCTTCATTTTTGGCTTTTATTTTCTTGGTGTATTCTTTATAAATCTCGTGTTGCTCAATGTTTTTGTTAGGTGTTTTTTGCAAGAGTGTTTTATAATCATCAAAAGAAATCGTGTCCCAAACGTGAGCTACATATTTTGCAATTGGTTTTTCAATGCCGTTTATGGTTACATCTTGCAGACTTACAAAGCATTTTTTGATAGCTTCTTCAACATTGTAAGCATCTGCATTATTTCTGCGTCTTAGGAACAATGTAACGGTATTTGTTCCCGTTGCCATAAAGGTATTAGAACCTAATTCTGCTATTCCTAAAATTTCAAAGTGCTTAAATAGAATTTCTCTTGTTTGCGAATAAATGCCTGTGTTGCTCAAAATACTACTCGGTAAAATGATACCTGCCACACCGCCATCTTTGAGTAGTTGCTTTGTTCTTTCAATAAACAAACATTCTATTTCAGAACTTTGGTCGGTGAGTCGGTTGTATAATTCAAAACCTAATTTTGCTTTTTCCTCATCCATTAAACCTTTAAAAGCTGAAACGGAATATGGCGGATTTGAAATGATAATATCAAATTGCTTGTTGTCTTGAGGATAGGTTTTGTCGGTTTCTTTCAATAAGTCTTTGAACTCCTTTGAAGTGGCAAAATCTCCCAAACCATCACCGTGTATCACTTTTGCCAAACCATCACCGTGTAAATAACAACTTACTTTGGCTGTTTTAACTAATCGGTAATCCTTTTCAATTCCATAAACGTAATCTTCAGCCCAATCAAATTGGTCTTCTTTCCACTTTTTGATTGCTCTTTGGGTAGTGGGGTTAAATTTACTTTCGTCTAAATTATCAATGTACGTTTGAACTTCCTCCATTGATTCTGTGAGGAAATGTCCGCTTCCTGCTGCATAATCAATTATTGTTGGTAACAAGTCATTTTTATTTCCTTGCTCAATTTTCTGTGCTGTTATTTCTTGAAATGGTAAACTCTTAATAATGAAACGAGCAATAGGAACAGGAGTAAAAAACTGTCCTGATTCTTGTTTTAAACCTGTGGTTAAAAGCAATTCAAAGAAATCACTTAAGAACTGTTGACGGTAATTGTAGCGGATTTGATAAACTTGAAGTAGTTCAACGACTTCCTTTACCACTTTTGCATTTTCTTCAAAAGATGCATCATCATACACCTCTTTTATGGCAAATTCGTTATTCTTTTTAAGTCGGATTTCCGTTAATATTTCTTTGAACTTGTCTTTGTATTGTGTTTCTACTTGTAAAAACTGTTTGTCAAATTCACTGTCGCTTACATCTGTAACTTTCTTTTCTAAAAGTTCAAGCATTCCTCTGTTGTAAAGGTCTGTCAATCTTTTTTGAAATGAAATATGATTGTCTTCTCCTTCAAGCCATTGGAAATGCAATTGCTCGTCAGGGTTTCTGTTTTCGTCAACAATTTTGCAAAGGAAAAGAGTAAATATTTTATTGAATGCGTTTGGCTTATCAGAAACTACGTTATGTCTTAATATTTCCAAGAAACGATTGAAAATAAAACTACTGTCCTCTTGTTTTAAAACCTTTAAATCATTTTTGGTAAGAGCTTTACTTTGGAATTCATAAGGCGTTACCCAATTTTCAAAAATACCGTTGGTTTTAGGTAGTTTGTTCCAACGCTCAAAAAAGTCCTTTACATTTCCTGCTTGTCGGTAATCGTCTTCAATTTTTACAATTATGTTTTTGAACTCAATGTTGTTCCCTTGAAGTTGCGAAGCATAAAGCATAAGAATATCAGCATCCTTATCTTGTTGGAAGTAAGTAAATAGCTGACCACCGTTTCGTTCCAAGTTTTTAAATTCTTTCTCAAACTCTGCTCCCCAAGTCTTGCATTCAATCATCAAATAAGCCGAACCATCATCACGAGTTACCAAAATATCCAATCGTCCACTTGTGCCGTGTCCTGTTCTCCAAGTTTTTTCTAAAACAACATTTTGAGGAGGATAACCTTTTTCTAAAAGTCTGTCAATACACTCAAGTACAACCCAATTTTCAGCCTGTGAAAAATTTTGAGTGGTTTTACTTTCGCCTTTAATCTTGTTGCCGAAATTGAAAATTGAATTTTCAAAATCAATTTCAATGGCGTAGCCATTGTATTTTTTATGAAAAATTCCAGATGTATTTTCTTTAGGTGTAAATCCTAATGTTTGTATGAAGTTTTTGTAGTTCATTAGAATTTAATTTTTCCTTGTTTTACATTCTTATTTCTCAAATATTTTGACTGGCTTTCAGCTACCGTGAAAACAGCATCTGAGCATTCGTATTTATGAGCTTCTTCAACCAATTTGTCAGCAACATACAGGTCTTTTAGCTCCGAGTAGTCCATTTCTAAAAAACTGGCAAGAGCCTCTAAGCTAGCAAAGGGAAATTTTTTTTTCCCTGTTTCTATTTTAGAAATCTCTGTCATAATGATGCCGAAAGGTTATCCAAATTCACTTTGGTTTAATCCTCTTTTATTTCTTTCAGCTCTTAAAAACTCTCGAAATGTTGCCATTATAGATACTTGCTAATTTTATACTTGCCAATTTATGGCAAATATAGTCAAGTTTTTGAGCATAGCAAATTTTTTCGTCCTTAAGTGGGTCGGCAAAAAATGACTCTTTTGGTTTTTAGAGCGTTGGCTTGTATGTCGGAAAAACCAAATGTGCCATTTGTGCGGTTGGCTTTTTTACACTGACCGATAACGGTTTCGGCTATACGTAGTGCGGGATTTGAAAGCTGAAAGTTTCAAATCGGCACGAAGTAGAGCGAAGACGTTTTTATATTTTAAATTTTCACTAAATTTACAAAAGGCGAAGCGGGGTCGCCCTTATGGTAGGTACCAAACTTTCCAAAAGTTGCTGCAAGTCTCCACGAAAAGTATGTTCGGTTGCGTAACCAAGTTTATAACGATTATTTATGTTGTCAATGTATTGTTCTAAAGTCATTGGATGTGCATTTTCTTGCTCGTGTTCAGCGGTTATTTTTGCTCTTTTTTATAAAAAGTTCCTCAGTTTTTTCCCTCTCGGTCGATTAAAGCGAATCTACACAAACCGTAGGAATTTAACAAATGGTGCATTTTTTGTCGATCCATTCAATTGAAACCGTAGCGGAGAATTTTCATCAATTTCAGATTTTTCCAAAAAAGCATTCAGTCCGTCCACCAGTTTCAAAATTTCCATTGCCTTTTTCATAATCGGCCTATCAAAAACTTCTTTTCGGTTCATTTTTTGTTGATTTAACTAACCGAAAATAAGAATTTCCGACGAATTAATCCTTAATTTTCACTTATGAAGAAAAATCTATTTTTTCTGAGTTTTTGGCTCATACCGTTTAGTTTATTTTCCCAAATCTCTGACTCCGCCGTTACAGAACTTCAAACGGCGACCATCACACATTTTATGGTCAACGATAGCCTTCTCAACGTTCCGGTTTCAATTTCCATTCTCGACGAAAAAACCATTCAATCCAATAATTCCACTGAAATTTCTTGGGTTTTGAACAAAGCACCGGGCGTTTTTATGCAGTCGGGGAGCATCAATACCAACCGGATTTCCATTCGGGGTTTGGGCGCACGAACGCCTTATGGGACGAACCGTATCCGTGGATTTTACGGCAATATTCCACTGACTTCGGGCGACAGCGAAACCACGATTGAAGATTTGGATTTGGAACAGATTTCTCAAATCGAAATCATCAAAGGGCCGATGTCGAGTATTTACGGGGCAGGTCTTGGCGGCGCGATTTTATTGCATCCCAAAAAATCAAATTTCAAAGGAAGTGAATTCCGGTTTTCGACCACCGTCGGTTCATTTGAATTATTGAAAAACAACGCCGGATACAGTTGGAACGGCGATCATTCCTCTATTCATTATGGTTATTCCCGAATTCAGTCCGATGGATTTCGGGAGAATTCAGATTATTTCCGGGAAGGCCATACGATTTCGGGCGATGCTTATCGGAACGAAAAACACCGTTTGTCTTATTTGTTCAACCAAACCTATCTGAAATCCTATATTGCGAGTTCCATCAACGAAACTGATTTCGAAGAAAATCCTTCTTCGGCGGCAGCCAATTGGCGAGTAGCACAAGGTTATGAGCAATATACCAACTGGATGGGCGGACTGGATTATGCCTATCAAATCAGTCCGAAAACGGAATTGGCCGCAGCAGTTTATTTCGCAACCAAAGAAGGGTATGAACCGCGTCCGTTTGACATTCTCACACAAAATACCCAAACTTATGGCGGAAGAATTCAGCTGAGTGGAAGTTCTATTTTTAATCTGCCGTTTCAATATGTTTTGGGCGGAGAATTATTTCAGGACGAATACGACGGAAAAACCTTTGAAAATCTCTACGAAACCAATGATGGAAATGGAAGTTTGCAAGGAAATCAATTGACCCAAACGCTTCAGGATCGGTTCTTTTATAACCTTTTCGCTCAAATCCGAATTCCGATTTATAAAAAATGGGAAATTCAAGCCGGATTGAATTTTAATCAAACGCAATTTGATTTAACAAATGCATTTCCGCAGGAAGATTTTGATCAGTCTAAACATGCCTACGACCCGATTTTCTCGCCGCAAGTTTCGCTTTTGTTTCATCCGAATAAAAACCAAACTTTTTTTGCTTCTTACAGTCGAGGTTATTCCTATCCGTCCATCGATGAAATGCTGAACGAAGAAGGGCGCGTAAATACTTCCATCCGACCCGAAACGGGAAATAATCTGGAAATCGGTTATAAATTATTTTCGCCCAAATTCCATCTGGAAATTTCGGCTTATCGGATGAATGTAAAAGATTTATTGGTTTCGGAAAGAGTGGCGGAAGATCAATACATTGGTGTAAATGCCGGGAAAACTTTGCATCAGGGAATTGAAATTTCCTCGCATTATAAATTTGTGCTGCATCGGAACTGGATTTTTACGCCATCTGTTTCGGCTTCGATTGGGCAATATGAATTCGAAGAATTTAAGCATAATGGCAATGATTATTCGGGCAATGAACTTACGGGCGTTCCGGCCAATTTGGTCACGGCTGGATTTGAACTGCGGATGCCGTATGGTTTTCGCTGGATGGCCGATTATTATTTCGTTGATGAATTCCCGATCAATGATGCAAATTCGGTTTATAACCAATCCTATCAACTCGTCAACACCAAACTGGATTGGGAAAAAGAATTCTGGAATCAACTCAAAGTAGGACTCTCAATTGGGGTCAATAATCTGACCGATACGCATTATGCTTCAATGGTTTTGGTAAATGCCACCGCTTTTGGAAATGCCTTGCCGAGGTATTATTATCCGGGAAATCCGGTAAATTTCTATGGACAGTTGAGGTTGAGTGTGAAATGATAAGGCGTCGAAATGAGGAATGCATTTTATTTGTATTTTGAATCTAATTGATCCCAATGATAAAAATCTTCCCAGCTTCAAAGTATATCTTTAAATTCGCAAAATCATTTTTCTGATTTTAAATTTAAATTTATGAAATCCATTTGTGTGTTTTGTGCTTCGAGTTTGGGCAATCATCCGGTGTATGCGGAAACAGCTTTTGAACTGGGTGAAATTCTTGCCGAAAACGGAATTGAACTGATTTACGGTGGCGCTCAAGTCGGTTTGATGGGGAAAGTTGCCGACGGAGCTTTGTTCAAAAACGGCAAAGTAACGGGCATCATCCCGGGATTTCTTCAGACTAAGGAAATTGCACACCATTCGCTCAACGAATTGATCACCGTGCAAACTATGCACGAAAGAAAAGCACTGATGCACGACCGTTCCGATGCGTTTATTGCACTTCCCGGCGGATTTGGAACGATGGAAGAATTATTTGAAATCCTCACTTGGGCGCAGTTGAGTTTGCATCAGAAACCGATTGGCGTTTTGAATATCAATGGATATTACGATCCGCTGATTCAATTGGTCGATAAAATGATTGAAGAAGAACTTTTGCGAAACGAATACAAAGGAATGCTGCTCATCAGCGACTCGATCGAAGATTTATTGAGCCAAATGAATTTGTATGAAGTCCCGACCGTTAAAAAATGGATCGGAACGGAAATAATGTGATTTATTTAATAATTCAAATAAGGCTTGATCGCTTTAAATAAATTAACTTAGTGCCCAAATTCATTTGGATATGAAAATAGGAATTGTCTGTTATCCGACCTACGGTGGAAGTGGAATTGTAGCGACAGAATTAGGGATGGATCTTGCGGGAAGAGGTCACGAAGTTCATTTTATTAGCACCAGTCTTCCGGCACGTTTGGATATTACACTTTCCAATGTCTTTTTTCATAAAGTCACGGTGGAAACCTATCCGCTTTTTCATCAATACCAACCTTACTCGCTTGCACTGAGCACGATTATCGTCAATATTGCTCAATCCCAAGGGCTCGATTTATTGCATGTGCATTATGCAATTCCGCATGCGTATGCTGCTTATTTTGCCAAACAAATGCTGAAAGAAAAAGGGATCAATCTGCCTGTAATCACAACGCTTCACGGCACCGACATCACTTTGGTGGGAAATCATCCGGCCTATAAACCGGCGGTTGAGTTTTCCATCAATCATTCCGATAAAGTTACTTCCGTTTCCGAGAGTTTGAAAAAAGAAACCTATGAATTCTTTACGATAGACAAGGAAATCGAAGTGATTCCCAACTTCATCGACAATCAACAATTCATCAAAGATGAAAACTGCGGTTGTCGTAGGCAAATGGCGCCGGACGAAGAAAAAATCATCATCCATGTGTCCAATCTGCGCAAAGTGAAACGAGTGGAAGACGTCATTCAGGTATTTTATAGGATTCAAAAAGAAGTTTCTTCGCGATTAATAATTGTAGGCGAAGGCCCCGAATGGGAAAATGCCAACCGGCTGATCGACGAATTAGGGATAACACACAAAGTGAAAAATCTAGGTAAAATCAGTGACTTGCAAAATGTGCTTTGTTCATCGGATTTGTTTTTACTTCCTTCGGAAAAAGAAAGTTTTGGGTTGGCGGCTCTGGAAGCGATGGCAGCGAGTGTTCCGGTGATTTCTTCCAATGCAGGCGGAATCCCTGAAGTAAACATCGACGGCGAAACCGGATTTGTATTGCCGGTAGGCGATGTGGAAGGAATGGCCGAAAAAGCAATAATGCTTTTAAAAGACCCTCAGAAATTTCAGGAATTTCGAAGAAATGCTAAACAGCAAGCTATGAAATTTGATGAAAAAAACATCATTCCCATGTACGAAGAACTTTACTATTCCGTACTTGAAAAAGTGAAATAAATCTTAAAATTTCAGAGGCTTACGACCATTAAATTTATTAAGAATTAATCTAAACTACTCTCAGAGCGGAATTGAATGACATTTTTCATTGTTAAGAGATTTTAACTTTTCTAAATTTGTTTTTCTTTCATCAATAATCTGCTCTATGGCAAAAGAATCTTTACTCCGATCATCCATCGGAAAGAAATTTACAATGGCATTATCAGCTTTGTTTTTGCTGATATTTTTATTGCAGCACTTTATCATCAACTCCCTTGCTGTGATTTCACCTTCCTTGTTCAATGAGGCTTCTCATTTTATGGGATATCAACCCATCGTACAATATGTGGTACAGCCCATTTTGATTTTTGCGGTGTTGTATCACTTCATCATGGGATTTGTTTTGGAAATGCAAAACCGAAAGGCGCGAGGGCCGGTTAATTATGCGATGAACAAACCACAGGAAAACTCCACTTGGGCATCGCGAAACATGATTTGGAGCGGACTTGCAATTCTTGCTTTCCTGATTCTTCATTTGATCGATTTCTGGGTTCCGGAAATGAATTACAAATACATCGCAGCAGATCTTCCCGATGCAGAACGTTACCACGAAGAATTAATGCACAGATTTGCAAATCCATGGAGAGTTTTAGCCTATGTAATTGCTTTCTTCCTTTTGATGATGCACTTATTGCATGGATTCCAATCTGCATTCCAATCCATTGGAGCAAGACATAGAAAATATACACCTTTTATAAAATCTTTTGGTAAAGTATTCGCGATCGTAATTCCCGTTGGATTTATGCTGATTGCAATTATCTGTTACCTTATAAATATTGAAGTTTTATGAGCAAATTAGATTCAAAAGTACCTGCAGGAGATATTTCGCAGAAATGGAGTAATCACAAAGCAAATTTGAATTTGGTTGCTCCCAATAACCGTGACCGTATTGAAATCATCGTTGTGGGAACGGGGCTTGCCGGAGGTTCAGCAGCAGCGACACTTGCCGAGCAAGGTTATAAAGTAAAAGCATTTTGCTATCAGGACTCCCCAAGACGTGCGCACTCGATTGCAGCACAAGGAGGAATCAACGCAGCGAAAAATTACAAAGGAGACAACGACTCCGTTTATCGTTTGTTTTATGATACGATCAAAGGAGGTGATTACCGAGCCAGAGAAGCCAACGTTCACCGTTTGGCGGAAGAATCAGCAAATATCATCGACCAATGTGTAGCCCAAGGCGTTCCCTTTGCACGAGATTACGGTGGATATCTTGACAACCGCTCATTTGGTGGGGTACAAGTGAGCCGAACTTTTTATGCAAAAGGCCAAACCGGACAACAATTATTGCTCGGAGCTTATTCCGCAATGAACCATCAAATCGGATTGGGAAGAATCCAAATGTATAACCGACACGAAATGTTGGACTTGGTTATTGTAGATGGAAAAGCCCGTGGGATCATCGCAAGAAACCTTGTGACCGGGGAAATCGAAAGACATTCGGCACACGCAGTCGTGATTGCTTCGGGCGGATATGGAAATGTGTATTTCCTTTCGACCAATGCAATGGGATCCAATGCCACAGCAGCATGGAAAATTCACAAAAAAGGAGCATTCTTTGCCAATCCTTGTTATGTGCAAATCCACCCGACTTGTATTCCGGTTCACGGAGCCAATCAATCCAAACTGACCCTGATGTCAGAATCACTTCGTAACTCAGGAAGAATTTGGGTTCCCAAAAGAATTGAAGACGCTATCGCAATCCGTGAAGGAAAGAAAAAACCTACCGAAATAGCAGAAGAAGACCGCGATTATTATCTGGAAAGAAGATATCCGGCTTTCGGAAACTTAGTGCCACGTGACGTAGCTTCAAGAGCAGCGAAAGAACGTTGTGATGCAGGTTTTGGAATCGAAAACAACGATACAAAAGAAGGAGTATTCCTTGATTTCTCAACGGAAATCAAGAAAAAAGGACGTGAAGTTGCTTACGCAGGCGGTAATCACAATCCAACCGATCAAGAAATTGAAAAGCTTGGAAAAGAATGGATTGAAGATAAATACGGAAACCTTTTCCAGATGTATCAGAAAATTACTGACGACAATCCCTATGAAACCCCAATGAAAATTTACCCGGCAGTTCACTATACGATGGGAGGCGTTTGGGTGGATTATAACCTGATGAGTACCATTCCAGGCTGTTATGTATTAGGAGAAGCCAATTTCTCTGACCACGGAGCCAACCGACTGGGAGCTTCAGCTTTGATGCAAGGATTGGCAGACGGATATTTCGTATTACCTTACACCATTGCAGATTATCTTTCAGCAGACATCCGAACTGGAAAAATCCCTACAGATTCACCGGAATTCGATCAAGCAGAAAATGCGGTTAAAGAACAAATCAACCGGTTTATAAACAATAAAGGAAATCGTTCTGTGGATAGTTTCCACAAAGCTTTGGGACATATCATGTGGAACAAAGTGGGAATGGCTCGAAATGAAAAAGGTCTGACAGAAGCCATTAAAGAAATTGCCGAATTAAGAGAAGAATTCCATAAAAATGTCTTCGTTCCGGGAACAGCCGATGAACTAAATCCAGAATTAGAAAAAGCTCTAAGAGTCGCGGATTTTATGGAGCTTGGACAATTGATGGCTATGGACGCTTTGCAAAGAAAAGAATCCTGTGGAGGTCACTTCCGAGAGGAATACCAAACCGAAGAAGGAGAAACTTTGCGTGACGACGAGAACTTCAGATTTGTAGCTGCTTGGGAATACCAAGGAGAAGACATCAACAAAGAAGTTATGCACAAAGAAGAATTGGAATATGAATTCATTGAAATAAAAGCTCGAAGCTATAAATAAACGAAACTCGTCCCGATATTTAGGGATCGAATTTCGTATATCGTAAATAAACAGATTATGGCATCAAAAAATATAAATATCACTTTGAAAATCTGGAGACAAAAAAACTCCAAAGCCAAAGGACAAATCGAAACATACAAACTAAATGATGTTTCAACCGACAGCTCATTTCTGGAAATGTTGGACCAGTTAAACGAACAATTGATTTCAGAAAGCAAAGAACCTGTAGCATTTGACCACGATTGCCGTGAAGGAATTTGCGGGATGTGTTCGCTGTATATCAATGGTCGTGCACATGGACCCGATACCGGAATCACAACCTGTCAATTGCATATGCGCTCCTTCAAAGATGGAGACACCATCTACGTAGAGCCTTGGAGATCCGTAGCATTTCCGGTAATCAAAGACTTGGTAGTGGACAGAACTTCTTTTGAAAGAATTCAACAAGCAGGAGGTTTCGTTTCCATCAATACTTCAGGAAATACCATCGACGCAAACAGTTTACCGGTGCCTAAATTCGACGCCGACCGCTCATTCGATGCGGCTGCATGCATCGGTTGCGGTGCCTGCGTAGCTACTTGTAAAAATGGTTCGGCTATGCTATTTGTAGGAGCCAAAATCTCACAATATGCACTTTTACCCCAGGGTAGAGTAGAAGCAGCAAGAAGAGCCAAAAATATGGTCGCTCAAATGGATATCGAAGGCTTCGGAAATTGTACCAATACCGGTGCATGTGAAGTAGAATGCCCGAAAGGAATTTCTTTGGAAAATATCGCAAGAATGAACCGCGAATTCCTAAGTGCAAAAATAGGATCAGAAGAATAATTGGTTTTTATAAATTAATCTATAACTAAGCCGACGGAAACTTCCATCGGCTTTGTTTTTTGTAGTAAATTCGTTTTAGGAAAGATTTCAAAAATTTAAATTCTTATGAATATAAAAGGAATTTGTCTCATTTCATTTCCAATTCGCTTTCCTATATTAAATTTCAAACCAATATGGATTTAAAAAAAATATTTGAAAATAACAAAAATTGGATCGCTGAACGATTGGCAACCGATCCCGATTACTTCAAAAAACTTTCCAACGGACAAAATCCAGAAGTCCTCTACATTGGTTGTTCCGATAGCCGTGTGAGTGCTGAGGAATTAATGGGCGCCTGCCCGGGCGATATTTTTGTTCACCGAAATATAGCCAATATGGTCATTAGCATCGACCTCAATATGATGTCAGTGGTGAATTATGCCGTTAATTCACTTAAAGTTAAACATATAGTTGTTTGTGGGCACTATTTGTGCGGAGGTGTAAAAGCAGCCATGGAAGCCAAAGATTTGGGTATTTTGAATCCTTGGCTGAGAAACATACGTGATGTGTATCGAATGCACAAAGAGGAACTAAATGCAATCCCAAACGAAACCGAACGATACAATCGATTGGTCGAATTAAACGTAGAAGAACAATCCTATAATTTACTGAAAACCGCTGCCGTCCAAAAAGCACACCTAGAAAGAGGTTTGAGGGTTCATGCCTGGGTATTCGATATGCAAAACGGAGAACTCATCGACCTGAAAGTGGATTTCAAATCCAAATTAAAAGAAATCATGGAAATTTATAATCTGAACGAATGAGAAAATCAGAAATCCATCTCGAATTAGGTTATTACACCGACTATTTGAAGCTGATTGAAGATTTGCCAATTCTGGAAGCACTTGAAAAATATACCGAAGAAATACGAAATCTAAACAAAGAAGCACTGAATGCACTCGATGAAAAAGTCTATGCGCCCGGGAAATGGACGGTCAAAGAAATTTTGCAGCATCTGATTGACTGGGAAAGGATTTTTTCTTACCGAGCTTTGGTGTATGCCCGTAACGATGGTGGAATCACACCCGGACACGACCAAGAAATCATGACCAATAATTCAAATGCAAATAAGAAAAATCTTGAGAATCTTCTGCAAGATTTTCTACAGCTAAGAACTTCCACAATTTCACTTTTTCAAAGTTTTGATCAAGTGGATTTGTTACGCGAAGGCGAAAATTACAATATGAAAATGAATCCGCTCGGAATGGGATTTATCATTCTTGGGCATCAAATCCATCATTTCCATGTAATCCAAGAAAGGTATTTGCCTTTGTTGGGAAGAGAAGTGGAATTGGTAAAAGGCATGAGGTGCTAATTCATTTATAAATGAATAATTTCTTTACGGCATAAGATTTGAAAAACAGTGGGAAATTTAAATCGATGAAAAAAGTATTTTTTGTAAGCTTATTGTTTTTATTTACCGGAATTCAATTTATGCAAGCACAGAACATCCACTCAAAAGTAGATACCAAAATATTCCCGGAACCCAAAAAAGGATTCACACAATTCGTGATTGAAGTTCCTTTTAGTTCTATGGAAGAAGATGCCAACAAAAAAATCGAAATTTTTGTAGGAAAATATCAAGAGGTAGATACTTGTAACCGTCATTCTTTAATGGGTGAACTTCAAACCAAAGATCTACAAGGATGGGGATACAATTACTATGAATTTCAATCAAAAGGAGATGTAGTAGGTACTTTGATGGGCTGTGGAGATAATCAAAAAGTCTCCAAATTTATTAGCTCACAAGGATTACTATTAAATTACAATGGTCGTATGCCAATCGTTATCTATGTTCCAGAAGGTATGGTGGTTCATTATAAAATTTACAAAGCAGAACCCGACACCTATCAGGCACTTCAGGTTCTCCCAACGAAAAAATAAATTGACTTATAGTTCATCTCACCCGATGAACTTTTTTGTTTTTATGGGATTTTTAATTTCATGAAACTCTTTTTGAAACAAGGTATTTTACCTATTTAGAAGATTAAATTACAACAAATAAATTTTTTTTATCAAAATAGTTGTTTAATCAACTATTGTTTGTTTAACTTTGCAGTTGTTTAAACAACTATATTTTTATGGATAAATTAGATTTAGTTTCAAGCGAAAATAAATACAACCTTTTATCGGGCCGAGTAGCCTTATTGTTGAATCGGTTTTTATCGCAACAATTTAAAAATAAAGGAATAAGCCTAACGCGTGAGCAATGGTCAGTTTTGGCAGTTCTATGGAAAACAGACGGCTGTTCTCAACAAATGATTGCAAATAGCACCAGCAGAGATAAACCAAGTGTTACACGGTTAATTGATAATTTAGTTAAAGAAGGATATGTGAAAAGAAAAAGCCATGAAAACGACCGCCGTTTGAATTTAATCTTCCTTACCGAAAAAGGAAAAAAAGTTGAGAAATCTGTAATGGAAATTGTGGATGATACGATTGAAAAGGCTACCAATGGATTGAGTGAGGAACAAATTATAGCCATTCGTGACGCATTTCAAGTTGTATATGATAACCTAAATACCAATATAAAATGAAAAAGTATTTCATAGTTTGTTTGGGGGTACTTTCGATTTCGACTTCTGCTCAAATACTTTTAAATGAAGATGTCCACAGGGCTATCAATTTTGCTTTGGAAAACGATATCGAATTGGAAAACCAAAAAATTGATCATGAAAAATTGGAATTAGAACGCCAAAGTATTTTGTCGAAATACATTCCCAGATTGGAAGCTACGGCTTTGTATGGCTATTTGAAAAGCAATGGAAATTTAGATATTCCGACTTTCAATGTTCCCATGACCGACTTTAACCTTTTTGAAGGTTCAACTGATTTTAAAACAAAAGGTCAAGCTTTTCATGGTGGAATTATGGCAAAAGCCGTATTGTTTAGTGGTGGTCAAATTCATTACGGAGCCAAAGCCTTGGAATATCAAAACAAAGGTAATGCGTTGATGATGGATTTAAAAGCTGACGAAGTTATCAAAGATATCATTTTAAGTTACGACCAATTGCAATTACTAAATTCCGCTGAAAGTTTAATCGACGAAAGTGAAAAACGTTTAAACAAGGAAACAGAACGTGTCGAAAAGGCGATTTCAGTTGGTTTGGCAATTCCTTATGACCGTGATAAAATTAAATTGGCGACTTTGGAGTTGGAAACCAATCGTACAGAGGTTCAAAACAAAAAGCAATTACTGGCTTTGAAAATCAGTCAAGCAACAGGTTTATCAATTGAAGAAATTTTACAGACTTCCTACGAAGTAGAACCAATTGTCATTTTGGAAGATTTATCCAGCCAAAACCGTAATGAAATCAAAGCTTTGGAAGCTTACCAACAAGCTACTCAATATGCGGTTAAGAAAGAAAAAGGTTCCTTATTGCCAACCGTGGGTGCATTTGGGGGATATAGTTATTCCACTCTTTTCAATTCCGAATTGAGCACCAATTCACCACTTACACAAACTCCCATTGATTTAAATGTAAACCATTTAACCTTCCATCCGACTTGGATGGTTGGTGTAGCGATGAAATGGGAAATTTTTGCCGGATTTGAGCGTAAACATAAAATTGAAGAAGCCAACTTAAGTTTGAAACAAATCGAAAATAAATTGAAAGATGCTCAAGAAAAAACGGCTTTGCAATTGGAAAAAAATAAATTGGAATACCAGACAGCCATTCAACAAATTGAAATTGCAAAACAACGGGAATTGATTGCTCAACACAATAATTCAATGGCTGAAAAACAATACAAAGCCGGATTAATCGGTGTGACCGAACGATTGACTGCTGAAAATGATATTTATAAAGAATCTTTAAATAAAATTCAAACCATCATTAAACAACGCCAAATTGCCATTGAAACCTATCAATCAGCTGGTGTTTTATCAACCTATCTAATTTCGAAATAATCATGAAAAAAATAGTTTTTGTAACCGGAGTTTTATTGAGTTTGACAGCTTGTAAAAAAGAAGCTAAAATGGATCAACTAATTCAAGGAAAAGTGGAAAGGGAGGAAATTGCAGTTGTGGGCAAAATTGCGGGTCGTATCGACCAGATTTTGGTTCAAGAAGGCGATTTTGTACAAAATGGCGATACGTTGGCTATTTTGAATATTCCCGAAGTAGATGCCAAAAAAGCCCAGGCTCAAGGTGCCGTAAAATCGGCAGAAGCCCAATACGTTATGTCGGTGAATGGTGCTACCAGAAACCAATTGCAACAATTGAATGCGAAAAGAACTGGGTTAATGGAACAATATAATTATGCTAAAAAATCATTGGATCGTTTGAGCGTGATGGTAAAAGATTCCTTGATTCCACAACAGCAATACGATGAAGTTTATGCCAAATACCAAGGTGCTCATGCGCAACTTGTAGCAGTTGATGCAGAAATAGCCGATGTGAAAAATGGCGCACGAATCGAACAACAAATCATGGCTCAAGGTCAACAAGATCGTGCATTGGGTGCTTTGGAAGAAGTGCGAGTGGCCGAAAAAGAACGCTATATTACGGCTCCACAAGATATGCAGGTCGATTTGATTACCTTAAAATTGGGTGAATTGGCTATGCCCGGATATACCTTGTTCAAAGGAACTTTAAAAGAGACAACTTTTTTCCGCTTCACAGTTCCGGAAACTGAATTGAAAAATTACCCCAAAGGTGGCCAAATCGATATTCATATTCCTTATTTGAATAAAGATATCAAAGGAGAAATCAAAAACATCAAACCCATAGGAGCCTATGCCAATATCGCAACCGCCTATCCGGATTATGATGCCCAAGATCCTTTGTATGAATTGACGGTTCGCCCGGTGAATCAATCGGAGGCTGATGAAATTTTGTCCAAAACTACCGTAACCTTAAAAAAATAAGAATGAAGGTTTTCTTTGAATTATTAATGCGGGAGTTTAAACTTTTCTGGGGCAATAAAGTCTTGCGTTTATTGTTTTTCGGAGCTCCTTTATTGTACGGAATCTTAATTGGTTATGTGTATTCCAAAGGAAAAGTAACCGATTTACCCATTATTGTGGTGGACGAAGACCGTTCAGAAATGAGCGCTAAAACAATTGAAATGATGCAAGACAATGAAGTTTTGAGCATTGCTTCCTTGCAATTTAGTACGGTAAATTTAGACCGATTGATGGTGGAGAAATCTGCAGCTTGTGTGGTGTTGATTCCCAAAGGATTTGAAAAAGATATTTTGACCAAACAATATCCGGAAATCACTACAATAGTCAATACATCCAATGTGTTGACCGCCAATTATGCGTCGGGGGCTTTGCAATTGGTTTTGGGGACTTTAAAGGCAGGTGTGCAAATAGAAACTTTACGTAAACAAGGAGTTCCCGAAAATTTGGTGATGAGCCAATACGAACCTTTCAAAACAACTTTTGTTAAGAAAAATAACCGTGCGACCAATTATATGTACTTTTTATGGCCAGGCGTTTTAGCCACTGTTTTACAACAAGTATTATTATTGGGTTTGGCTTTGTCGTTTGCGTCCGAATTTGAATCGGGAAGTTTTAAAGAGTTGGTTTTAAAAACGCGATCGACTTTTTCTTTGATTATGGTCAAATTAATCCCTTATTTAATCATGAGCTTTCTGGTTTGGTTGATGTATTGGGGATTTACCTTCTGGTTTAGAATTCCGTTTTTTGAAAACTTAGGTAATCTTACGCTCGTGGCAGGGATTTTTGTTTTGGCCGTGAGTTTTATAGGAATTTTGGTGAGTATTTTGATTCCCAATCAATTAAAAGCAACCGAGGTTTTGATGGTTGTTGCAACCCCAAGTTTTATGATTTCTGGATTTACTTGGCCTTTGAGTCAGATGCCGGAATTTGTTCAAGTCATCGCTCAAATCATTCCTTTAACCCATTTTTTACCGGCTTTTCGAATCCTTATTATTGAAAAAGGAAGTTTTGATTTGACTTATCCGTATATTCTGAATTTAACAATTATTTCCATCATCGGATTTGTGTTAAGCTTCATAGCGCTACACATTAAAAAAAGAAAAGTTTTGAAAGAAATAAAATTAGCGGAAGAAATTGGAGAATAATAATTTAATAGAGCTTAAAAAAAGTTCATCCGGTGAAAGATGAACTTTTTTGTTTTTATTTCATTTGAATTATTTTGCTTTGATTCGATAAAGATTTCCTTGATCGGTAACGGCAAATAGTTTCCCATCTACGTAGGCAATATCGCGGAATCTTTGTTTTTCATCGACCAATAAACGTTCTTCTCCGACTACTTTATTATTTTCAATTACAATTCGCGCGATGTGTTGGCTGCTTAGACCACCAATGAATAAATTATTTTTCCATTCAGGAATTGCATCCCCGGCGTAGAAAGCCATACCACTTGGCGATAAAACGGGATCCCAATAGTAAACCGGTTGTTCCATACCTTCTTTTTGCTGCATAGGTGGCGTCCCGATTTCTTGTCCGCCGTATTCAATTCCATACGTAATCGTCGGCCAACCATAATCTTTCCCCGCTTTGATGAGATTCAACTCGTCACCACCACGTGGCCCCATTTCTGTTTCCCAAAGTTCACCGGTTTCAGGATGCAAATCCATACCTTGAGCATTTCGAATTCCATACGCATAAATTTCAGGCATCGCATCAGGATTGTTTAAGAAAGGATTTCCCAGTGCAGGTTTTCCTTCTTTGGTAATTTTAAATATTTTTCCAAGCCCCGATTTCAAATCCTGAGCCTGAACGCGACCTTCGATAATCGAACGCTCGCCCGTACTCACAAACAAATGCCCGTCTTTGTCAAAAATCATTCTCGAACCATAATGTTTATCACTGTCCAAGGCAGGTGTCGCACGAAATATAACAGTTACGTTTTCAACTTTTCCGGCTGCTTCGTTCAGTTTTCCTTTGGCCACTGCCATCAGATTTTTACCATCAGCTTGTTTTTCAGAAAATGACCAATAAATCATTTGATTGGCATTGAAATCCGGATCAAATACTACATCCAGAAGTCCACCTTGTCCGCGATCGTCCACTTCAGGAAAACCTTCGATGGTTTTAATTTTTTCTCCTTCTGCACTATAAATCAGCATATGCCCCGATTTTTCCGTAATCAACAAACGCCCATCAGAAAAAGGAACCACGGCCCAAGGACGCTTCAAATCCGTCGCAACTTTGTCCACTTGATATTCAGTTGTAGTTTTCATACCAGCCACACGGGTTTGCCCTTCAAAAGCAGATTTGTAATCGGTATTGGCCGCTCTGGTTTCTACCGGTGGAAGATTTTCCGTTTCCTCTGGCTGGGTTTGAGCCGTCGAATTTTTGGGATTACAGCTTACCAAAAAAGCAAATGCAAGTCCCAGCGATAAATAATTGTAGATTTTCATGATGAATGATTTAGCGGAATTTTTCACAAAAACCATTCCATCAAATATTTACAACTCTAAAAGCTTTCAAACCCTGTTAGGGTTCCTCAATATTTCCAAAGTTTCAATAATTTCTCTTCAAACTCCGCATCAGGCATAAATTGCTTTTCCAGTTCCGCATCAAAAGGAACCGGCGTATTCATACTTCCCACACGGAATACCGGAGCATCCAATTCCTCGAAAATTTCTTCTGAAATCACGGCTACAATTTCACCACCAAATCCATTGATCAAAGTGTCTTCATGCAAAACAATTGCTTTTCCGGTTTTACGAATTGAATCCAAAACGCTTTCTTTGTCCCAAGGAATCAAAGTCCGTAAATCGATGACTTCTGCGTCGATTTCAGGGTGTTTTTTCAAAGTTTCCATGGCCAGATGAACACCCATTCCATAGGTAATGATGCTCAAATCTTTACCTTTTCTGTGAATTCTCGCCTTCCCAAACGGAACGGTATAAAATCCTTCGGGAACCATCGCTTTCAGACTTCTGTATAATTTTTTATGTTCGAAAAACATCACCGGATTGGGGTCAGCAAAGGATTGTAATAACAAACCTTTGGCGTCTTCGGGTGTAGCCGGATAAACCACTTTCAGTCCCGGAACTTTTGTAAACCAGGCTTCGGTGGATTGGGAATGATAAGGCCCGGCAGCTACTCCGCCGCCCGTCGGCATCCGCACCACAACATCGGCATTTTGCGACCAGCGATAATGGGATTTGGCCAAATTATTTACAATTTGATTGAATCCTTCGGTCACGAAATCCGAAAACTGCATTTCCACCATGGATTTCTGACCACGAATCGAAAGCCCTAATCCGGCACCCACAATGGCAGCTTCGCAAAGTGGCGTATTTCGGACACGATCGGCTCCATATTTGTCTAAAAATCCTTCGGTAACTTTGAAAGCACCGCCGTATTGGGCAATGTCCTGTCCCATCAGAATTAATTCCGGATATTGTTGCATGGCTTCGTGCAAGCCTTCTGAAATCGCATCGATGAACCTTATTTCACGCTGAGTTTCTATTTTCTTGGGAAGAATTTCTGTATTTGAAAAAGGAGCATAGACATCCTTCAATTCGGTTTCTTTGTTGGGAATAATCTTAGGTAAATTATCAGCATATTCCAATTCGCTTAAAACAAATTCACTTAATTCCTTTCGTAAACCCTGAATCGACTCATCAGTCAAAATTCCTTTTTCTTTCAATAAATTTTCAAATCTTAAAATCGGATCTTTGGCTTCCCAGGACTCGATCAATCCTTCCGGATAATAAGCGGTTCCCGATGCTTCTTCGTGTCCGCGCATACGGAAAGTCATACATTCAATCAAAACCGGACGTGGATTTTCACGGATTTCTTCGGCCCAATGTTTTACAGTTTCATAGACTTCCAAAAAGTCATTTCCATCGATAGAAACCGCATCAATTCCATAGCCAATACCTTTGTCGGCAAATGATTTCATCCGAAATTGTTCAGAAGAAGGCGTGGAAAGTCCCCATTGATTATTTTCCACAATGATAATCACCGGCAATTGCCAAACGGCAGCCACATTCACTGCTTCATGGAAATCGCCTTCACTCGCACCGCCATCTCCTGTGAAAACCAAAACGGCTTCATTATTTTTCTGAAGCTGATTGGCTAATGCAATTCCGTCAGCAACGCCCATCTGGGAGCCGAGGTGCGAAATCATTCCCACGATTTTATATTCGTTCGCTCCAAAATGAAAAGACCGATCACGTCCTTTGGTAAAGCCTTCTTCTTTTCCTTGAAATTGAGCAAAGAGTCGGCGCAAAGGAATTTCACGTGCCGTAAATACTCCGAGATTTCGGTGCATAGTCAGCATATATTCATCGGGATTCATCGCCAAAGTAGTTCCCACAGAAATTCCTTCTTGTCCCCAGGAAGAAAACCATTTGGAAATTTTTCCCTGGCGCAGTCCGATGAGCATTCGCTCTTCAATCATGCGGGGAAGGAGGAGTTTTTTATAGAATTCTAAATATTCTTGATCCGTATAGGAATGCGGTTTCATTTTCATTAATTTGGGTTCAAAATTAGGCTATTTAGGAATTCGGAAAAAATAAAAAACCCGTTAAAATGAATTAACGGGTGGAAACTATTTAAGAATAAAATTAATTCTGTAGGCTTCTTTCAATCGCTCTCATTTCGTCTTCTTTGTCAAACATTTCAGCTGCTTGATAAGCTTGACGTAATGTTTTGGCGGCTTCATAATCAGTCTTGTCCAGATTAAAAGCTTTTTCCAAATAAGGAATTACATCCCGATAAAGATTTTTTCTCTTTTCGCTGTATTCTTTAAAGGTCTGTTTTTCTTTGCTTGTATTTCCTAAATTCGAATTGATGATTTCTACATATTCTACTTCAGGCTTGATTTTTACCAAAGCTAAATTGGTATATGCATTTTTGAAATCCGGATTCAAACGGATGGCTTGCTCAAAGGCTTCGATCGCTTCAACATCATTGCCGGCATTCATTTGAATAACTCCAATGTTGTAATAGTTCGAAGGATTCTTGGGATCAATCTTCGTGTTTTGTACTAATTTTTCCAAAAATTTATCCGTATTTCCTGAATTATGCAAAATATTTCCAACCAAGGTTTGAATTTCTGCGTCTTGGGGGTATTTATCAGAAATTTGATCGACCAAATCGTCGTATTTTTTCAATTCCATCAAAGTACTCAAAGCATAGGAGGCAAGGTCTTTCTCTACAGATGGAGTTTTGACTTCACGTATGCCTGATACCAATCCAAGTTTTTGTTGGGTTTCAGCGTCATCTTTGGAAGCAAGGGTTACCTCCTCACCAGTTTCATTGTTTTTTCCAACCCATGAACTGCTAACTCCGGTATAGCCTTCCTGAATTAACTCTTTGTAAGTATTGAAAGCTTCTTGATAATGTTGTCCTTGATGGTAGCTCAAAGCTGCATTGTATTTGAAAATACCGGAATCTCCTCCAATGGCATTTACCAAATAAGAGGCTTCCAAAAATTTATCACCGGCTTTTTTCATGTCTTTGGCCTGATAAGCTGTATTGCCCTGCTGAAGTACGTTTTCAGCTTTTTTACGCAATTCATTATCTACTTTTGTGATCAGATTAGGTGACAATACTTCTTCTTTAGCTCTTGTATAATCACCCTTTGCAATGGCAGCATCTGCCTCTGCTTTGGTCTGAAAATATTCGGTTTGTTTTGTGGATTTATTTCGAGCCGAATAAACCACACCATTTTCATATTTGCTCATTTCGCCAAACAATCGGGCGGCTTCAATCGAATTGCCTTCTCGCAATGCAACTTGGCCGGAAGTATAATAATATTTGGCCTTGGAATCGGGGCTGATGGTATTGGAATCTATTTGTGAACTAACCTTTGCCAATTCAGACTTGGCAGTGGAAACATCATTGGACTCAATAGCTGAAAAAGCAGCTTCGATTTCTTTTTCCTGAGCAAACAAACCAAATGAAAGTGCCAATGTAGCGAGTGATAAAACTATTTTTTTCATTTTTTAATATTTTATTATAATTTGAAATGAGAAAATCCGCCGGAATCAATAGTTAAAACCGGCGAATTTTATCTTATTCTTCGTTATTGGAATCTAAATTAAGATTTTCATCCGAACTATTATCAACATCTGAACCATTTGTTTCTGAGTTAACATTATTTAACATCGGATTTTCCATTTCGTTCTCATCCATATCAACTTCTTCTTCCATCGCAACTTTGGCTACAGCAGCGATTTCATCGTTCTTCTTCAGATTAATCAAACGTACTCCCTGAGTAGCGCGACCCATCACACGCATTTCTTTAACACCCGTTCGGATGGTTACGCCCGATTTGTTGATAATCATCAAATCATCATTGTCGGTAACCGATTGAATGGCAATCAGCTTTCCGGTTTTTTCGGTGATGTTCAAAGTTGTAACTCCTTTTCCGCCACGGTTGGTAATTCGGTAATCCTCAATTGAACTTCGTTTTCCATAACCTTTTTCAGATACAACCAAAACCGTTTCATTCTCCTTGTCGCGGATGACGATCATTCCAATTACTTCGTTGTCCTCCGAACCTAAATTGATCCCACGAACTCCAGAAGCCGTTCTTCCCATTGGGCGTACTTTTGCATCTTCAAATCGAATGGCTTTTCCACTCAAAGAAGCAATCATGATTTCGCTTTTACCATCGGTCAGTTTCGCTTCCAATAATTGGTCGCCCTCACGTATGGTAATCGCATTGATCCCGTTTACGCGTGGTCGTGAATAAGCTTCCAAAGAAGTTTTCTTTACGACTCCTTTTTTGGTAACCATGATGACGTAATTATTATTTACGTATTCCTCGTCCATCAAATCATGCGTTCGGATGTAGGCGCGAACCTTGTCATCTGGTTCGATGTTGATCAAATTCTGAATGGCTCTACCTTTGGATGTTTTGGATCCTTCCGGAATTTCAAACACACGCATCCAGAAACATTTTCCTTTTTCGGTAAAGAAAAGCATATATTGATGGTTGGTGGCTACAACCATATATTCAAGGAAGTCCTCATCACGCGTAGTAGCACCTCGGTTTCCAACACCTCCACGCGATTGTTTGCGGTATTCAGAAAGCGGCGTACGCTTGATATATCCCAAATGAGAAATCGTCAGTACCATTTCTTCGTCCGGAATCAAATCCTCGATGTTCATGTCACCTCCGGCATAATCGATTTCGGAACGTCTTTCGTCGCCGTATTTTTCTTTGATTTCGAGCAATTCCTTTTTGATGATTTCCATCCGAAGTTCTTTGCTGGCCAAAACTTCTTTTAAATAATCGATGGTTTTCATCAACTCTTCATATTCAGCTTTGATCTTGTCGATTTCAAGTCCAGTCAGCGTTCTCAAACGAAGTTCAAGAATGGCTCTGGCTTGGATTTCGGATAAATCGAAAGCTTCCATCAAACCGGTTCTCGCATCGTCCGGCGTGGCGCTTTCTCGAATGATTTTAATGGCACGATCCAGATCATCTTGCGTGCCGATTACTTTCATGTAACCTTCCAAGATGTGAGCACGTTCTTCCGCTTTTCTTAATTCGTACTCGGTTCGTCTCACCACCACATCATGACGGTGATCCACAAAATGGCTGATTAATTGTTTCAGGTTTAATTGTTCTGGACGACCGTTTACCAAAGCGATATTATTGACGCTGAAGGAAGATTGCAGTGCTGTATGTTTGAACAATAAGTTCAAAACAATATTTGGAACCGCATCCGTTTTTAAAACATAAACGATACGCATTCCATTTCGGTCGGACTCATCGCGAATCTCTGAAATCCCTTCCATTTTTCCTTCTTTTACAAGATCCGCCGTTTTGGAAATCATATCGGCTTTGTTGACCTGATAAGGAATTTCTGAAACGATGATACAATCCCGTCCGTTTACCACTTCGAAATTGGTTTTGGCGCGCATCACAATTCGTCCACGCCCCGTTTCAAAAGCATCTTTCACGCCGCTGTATCCGTAGATAACACCCCCGGTCGGGAAATCAGGCGCTTTGATGTGTTGAATCAATTCTTCAATGGAAATCTCATGATTGTCAACGTAAGCAATCGTCCCATCAATTACTTCCGATAGGTTATGAGGCGCCATATTAGTCGCCATTCCCACAGCAATTCCCGCCGCTCCATTGACCAAAAGGTTGGGAACTCGGGTAGGAAGTACCTTGGGCTCTTGAAGTGTATCGTCAAAGTTAAATTGAAAATCAACGGTTTCTTTGTCGATGTCCGAAAGCATTTCTTCCGAAATTTTCTGAAGCCTCGCTTCGGTATATCGCATCGCAGCCGGTGGGTCTCCGTCCACGGAACCAAAGTTCCCTTGACCGTCAACCATCATATAGCGAAGCGACCAAGGTTGTGCCATACGTACCATGGTATCATAAACAGAAGAATCCCCGTGTGGGTGATACTTTCCTAATACTTCTCCCACGATACGAGCCGATTTTTTATAACCGCGGTTCGCCATAACTCCCAGTTCATACATACCGAAAAGAACTCTTCGGTGAACAGGCTTCATCCCGTCACGAACATCAGGCAAGGCACGCGATACGATCACAGACATCGAATAATCGATGTAAGCAGATTTCATTTCATCCTCGATGTTAATCGGGATTAATTTTTCTCCGTCACTATTCATTTAATCTATAATTTACGAATCAATAATAAAATTCAAATTTACTTGGTTCAAAGCTTAATAATAAATTAAACTTTGAATTAAAATAACGTGCTAAAATACGATTTTTAACTCGGACAGACTATGATACTTATAGGGAGTTTTCAACATTTTTTGGAGGTTTTGTGTATAAATCAAAGGAATCCGAAAAATACATCAAAATCCATCTAAATTCATTCGAATTCAATCTTCATCCCTAAATTGAATCGGTATTTTAAATCCATCTTTGATGTTGAGCTTTTGTTTGATGTTTTTACGATGCGTCTTAACCGTCCAAATACTCAAATTCAACTGTTCTGCAATCTGTGGATTTGTGAAACCTTTTTTGATGAATTCGTAAATCTCAATCTCACGTTTCGTCAAATTAAAACTTTCACTCAAAACATTGCTCGTAGGAAGACTAGGAGTGGAGGGATGAAAAACCTTGCCCGAATAAACCGAACGAATGGTCTCCAAAAGTTGCTCGGTCTCAATCTCTTTGGAAATATAAGCTTCAACGCCCAAATCTTCAAGTTCATGGATGTAACTAAAATCTACTTCCATCGAAAGCAATATGATTTTTATATGAGGGTATTTCGATTTGAATTCTTTGGCCAATTGAATCCCGGATTTTCCAGGCAAATGAACGTCTAACAACAAAATATCAGGATTTCCTTCGGCAACTTCAATCACATCAATTGACTTGTCAAACCCATTGATTATAGATAAATCCCCTTCCTTTTCGATGATGGCTTTCAGGCCTTCAAAAAATAAACGATGATCGTCGATAGATATAATTTTAATCATAAGTTTTGGGTTTTAAGTGGTAAGTTAATAATAATAGAAGTGCCTTTGGGAGTGTTTTCAATGTGCATTTTTCCGTTGTAGTAAGCAACGCGTGTCCGAATATTGCCAATGCCAAATCCATGAGTTTTCTCAAACTCTTCAATCCCAACCCCCATCTTGCCGTCGTCTTCCACCATCAAGCGAATTTCATCCACATCAATCGCAATCGAAATATTCAAACAACTTAAATCCTTGGCATGCTTCAAGGCATTGGTGGTCAATTCCTGATAAATCCGATACACATTTATTTTCATTTCCCAAGGAAGCAAAGACTCATCGCCAATCAAGTTCAATTCTACAGTGGGAGAATCGCCCCAACGAGACATCTCATTTTCAATCGTAACAAAAAGTCCAAGCAACTTTAGATTCTTAGGAGAAAGCTGATGAATCAAATGCCGGAAATCTGAATTAATGGTTTTTAAAATACCGATTAAGTTTTCTTCATTCTGAAGCTTCTCTTGACCCAATAACATCCGAAATGCCTGCAATGAACCACCAATCCCATCGTGAATGTCCTGAGCCACGCGCATCCTTTCCTTTTCTTGCGTAGAAATCAATTCAGAAGTCAACTGAATCCTTTGACGTTCCGCAAGAATTAAATCTTCTGAAAATTGATCCAAATCATTTTTATATTTTACCGAAAAAACAATCATTAGATAAAAGACTTCAAAAGCAAAAGAAAAAATCAAATTCCCAGGTTGAACCAATTGAGCATGGTGCATATTCTCAAACGTATTATTGAAAATGTAGAGAATTAATGAAATGAATATCAAACTATTGCCGCCCAGATAATGCCAAACATAAGGAACTTTCCTGCGAAGTGAAATCAAAATTCCAATCAGAAATAAAAACAATTGAAAAAGCAAAAAAGCATTGTAATAAATTTTGATTTGATGAAAAATATTTGGAGAATAAAGAGGAGATAAATAGAAAACCAAAAAAATGATTGCAATTCCTAAGGACAAATAACCAAGCCTGTTGAAAAAACGATCCAACCACGCCAAATGCAATTTCAACTGAACGAAATGTTGAAAAACACGAATGTTGAAATACAAAGCCAAACCCAGAAAAAATATCCTCGGAATCATCGACCAATAAGGATAAACTGCCTTAGGGATCAAATACAAATCATGCAGGTATTCCACTAAGATAAATGCAAGTAAACTCAATACATACCCCAGCATTTCACCAAAAAAACGCTTGCGTAAAATTAGAAATAAGGAAAGATTGAACAAGGCTGCAAAAAAGAAAAAACCATAATAACGACCCAGTAAAAACGAAAAATCAAGCTCCCACCAAAGGATGTCCGCCTCCGTACTAATGTCCGTAGGGAAGTAGAGGTTTTTCCGATCAACCAATTCCGTGCGTACCAATAAATTTTTGGTCTCACCTGCTTGAATCGGAATTTTAAAAGAAATCGAACGAAGAGGAACCGAGCGCTCATCCCGAGAAATATGATGCGATAAAACTTCCTGTCGCAAAACAATTCCCGTTTCTACATCAAATTCATAAAGCGTAAAACGAATTCCTTCGTTGTAAAAATTCCATAAATAATATTCCAAACGCTCCGAATCATTGGTCAAAATCAAAGAAAACCAATAATCACAAGAGGTGACACCCCGATTGATTACATTCGAAACATTTCCTTTCTCAACCGATTGGAATTGATGGGATTTGTACTTTTCAATGATGCGCTCTATCGGTTCACGGTTGTCACAATCCGCATATTCCCAAAGGTATTCGGGAATCGCAATGTCATTCGGACCCGGTAAACGAAGCGTATCGGAGGCCAAATTCATTCCGCCCATCAGGCAGGAAAGAAAGCTGAATATAAAAAGCCTTTTCAATTAAGTATTAGAAGATAGATTCAAATATAAAACAATGAATTCTCTCTTCCTATACCTATCTCAAAAATACCTATTTGTAGGGATTGAAAACCCGATTCCAATTTCACAGAAATTCAAACCCATCCTTCACGAATGGATTTCGAAATCAATTCCGTCAAATTCGAACAACCGGACTTTTTCAAAATGTTCTTTCGATGCGTCTGAATCGTATAGATACTCAGATTCAATTTCTGGGCAATCTCAGAACTACTATGTCCTTGAATGACTTCCGATAGGACTTTCCTTTCGCGACGGCTCAGCAAAGCCTCCGCTTTTTTGAAACCATTGCGCTCGTGGTAATTGTAAAATGAAGGTGCGCCGTTCATACCGATGAAAGATAATTTTGGAATTCCCTGAATGCCAAGATGTGAAATATCCGTGAAAATACCCAAAGTCCTTGCGCCACCGTCAGGGAAATAAAACAATGGAATTACTTGTTGCATGACTCTTTTGTATTCACCCGAAGAAGTGGAAATCCGATAATCATAAGAAAACTTATAATTGAAAAAATCAGAAGGATCCAATTGAGTGAAAAACTCAACTGCCGTGCGTTCGTAATTTAAATAATAAGGCGAATCCTCCGGATGCACATTCTCCATCATATGCTGCAAAGTGAAATCCTCCGGCTTACAGCCTATCAGATGAAAAGACTGAGGAGAAACATATTCCATTTCCGCTTTTTGGGTGTTGAAAATCACATAAAAATATTCGCCAATGTGAAAAGCATCCAAAAACTTTTCAAGGATTTCTTTTTCAGAAATATTCAATTCTTCATTAACAGTCGTGGGAATCTTTTGCCAGATCTCAACCAATTTCTTAATTTTTTCCATGGAAAGGGGCGGTTAAATTAAATTAAAAAAAGGTCGAAGTGGTCAGGCCTATGCAAGGTAGGGAAAAAATCACCTGTTTTTTTGAAAACTAAAAAAAAATCCTATGAAAAATGCAGATAAATTGCAAAAGCTGATTTAATTTTGCACTGAATTACAGACCGTAAAATATTTCCAAAAACATTCCGAAAAATAATTCTGAATAATTTTGGAAAATGAAAAATAGCTGTATATTTGCACACCATTTGAGAAAATGTAGAAAAGCTTAGAAAAATGAAAAGAACATTTCAACCCAGCAACAGAAGAAAAAGAAATAAACACGGATTCCGTGAAAGAATGGCTACTAAAAACGGTCGTAAAGTTTTGGCAGCACGCAGAAAAAGGGGCAGAAAGCAATTGACGATTAGCGAAGTTAGGGCTAAACGATAATCGCTAATATTATATTAAAAAGACCAAAGTCCGGAAGTAACTTCCGGGCTTTTTTTTATATTTGTTCCAAACTAATGTATTCGCAATGTCAGAGAAAGTAATCCAATTGGAAAAAGCATTCATCTACCAAAGAAATTATTTGGTGTTGAATCAAGTTGATTTTGAATTGAATGAAGGAGAATTTGCATACTTAATTGGAAAAACAGGAAGTGGAAAATCAAGTCTGCTCAAAGTTCTCTACGGCGATCTACCACTGACAGAAGGATATGGAAAAGTAGTGGACATCGAACTCAACGGAATGCGCACAAGTAAAATCCCCGTGCTTCGACGACACATTGGAATTGTATTCCAAGACTTCCAACTTTTACTCGACCGAAACGTCGAAAAAAACCTTTCCTTTGTACTCAAAGCCACCGGATGGAAAGACAAAAACCTGATCAATGAAAGAATTGACGAGGTCTTGGAAAGCGTAGGGATGATTTCCAAAAAGAAAATGATGCCCTTCCGACTTTCCGGTGGGGAACAACAAAGGGTATCCATCGCAAGAGCACTTCTCAATCATCCCCGATTGATCCTTGCCGATGAGCCGACCGGAAACCTCGATCCCGAAACTTCTTTTGAAATCATGAACCTGATTCGAAACCTTTCCAAAGAAAAAAATGTAGCGGTCTTGATGGCAACTCACGATTACAACATCATTCAGAAATTCCCGGCCAAAACTTTCCGATGCGAAGACGGAAAAGTACACGTCGCAGAGTCTGAATCTTTATTCTTAGGATAAATGCTCTCCGTTTTAGTTCCGGTTTTTAATTGGGATATACGAAATTTGATTCTAAAATTGCATCAGCAATGCCTGGAAACGGGAATCGAATTCGAACTAATGGCCGTGGACGATTTTTCGACCGATCCAGAAATTCAATCCAAAAACAGAGAAATCCAACTTCCCCATTTTCGATTGATTGAACTCGAAAAAAACGTCGGCAATGCCGAAGCAAGAAACATCCTCGCAAGAACTGCAAAGTTTAATTGGCTTTTGTTTCTCGATGCCGATATGATCCCAGCTCAAAAAAATTTCATACAAGTTTACCTCGAGGAAATTCAAAAAAACAATTTCGATATCATGAGCGGAGGAATTCTTTACGAAGACCAAGTCGCAAAAGAGTTTCAATTGAAATGGCTGCACGGAAAGAAAACCGAAGAACAAATTCCCGGAAAAGATCCTTATTTGGAAATACGAGGCAATAATTTTTTGGTACGAAAAGAAATTTTTCTCCAAAATCCATTCGGAGGATTACCCGAAAATTACGGATACGTCGATACCCATTTTGGACTCAAATTAAAAGTATCCAAAGCAACTGTGAAAATCATCGATAATCCCTGCATCCATCTCGGCTTGGAAACCAATCCCAAATTTGTAGAAAAACATAAAAAAGCCGTCCGAAATGCATTCTGGATGATGAATAACCAAGCCGAAATGGCAGAAAACCTGAAAATAATTCGAACTTATAAGAAGCTTAAAAGCCTGGGATTGAGAAAAATTTTTGGGTGGATTTTTAGAAAGTTTGAAAAGAAAATGCTTGCGAATTTGCATTCCGAAAAACCATCCCTTTTTCTATTTCAATTGTACAAATTAGGCTATATCTGCACTTTGAAAGAAGAATAAATTTTCTCTAATTTTTGCTCTTCATTTTCCCAATTGAAAACTTCAGCCGCCTTTTTTAAATTCTCCACATACGGCGATTTTCCTTCCTCCAACATTTCATGAATTAATTCTGCAATATGTTGAGGTGTATGATTTTGAATGGTTTTTCCGATGCCGAATTTTTCAATCGTATTTTTAATTTCAGGCAAATTCGTACCCAAAACCGGAATGCCCGCATGAGTATAGTCAAAAATTTTATTGGGCAAAGCATAGCGATAACTGATGCCGAAATCTTCTTCCAAACTCAAACCCAAATCCGCGCGTGGCGTGATGGATTTTAGTTGGGAAGGCGAAACTTGCCCGATGAATTTTACTGTATCTTCTAAATTCAATTCCGAAGTCAAAGCCTCAAATTCGGATTTTTTCGGGCCGACTCCCACAATCCATAATTGCGCATTTTCTACGAACTGCATGGCTTCAATCATCTTATCGATCCCACGGCTGAAATTCAAAACGCCCTGATAAATCAAAACCTTTTCCCCTGGTTTTAATTCGGGCAAAGAAAGATTTAATTCTTCCTTTATAGGTTGAACCATAGGGACATTCATAATTACTTCCGGACGTATTTTATAGGTCTTTTCAAACCAGTCCGCATAGCCTTCGCTCACCGTATAGAAAACTTTGATTTTCGGAACGATGAAACCTTCCAAAGCCTTCCAGATTTTCTTGCGAAACGGACGATTGTACAAAGTCGGAACTTCCGAAAAAATTTCATGGCTGTCAAAAACCAATTCGCATCCTTTGATTTTACTCACCAAGTAATTCGGCAAAAGCGCATCCAAATCATTGGCCAATAAAACATCTTCTTTATTAGTGATTTTCAGTAGTTTACGAAATAATTTCCAATTAAAATTCAGGTACATTTTCATTCCACTTTGCGCCGAAAGGGACAGAACATGAACCGGGTAGGGGAATTTCAATTCAGGATTTCCACGCAAATTGGTCGCCACCACTTCCACATCAAAACCAAATTTCATCAGAGAATTACAGACTTTCTGCACACGCTGATCGCCCTGATAATTATTGATGACCGAAGTGATGATTTTGCGTTTTTTCATACCTGTTGTCTGTTATGCGCTTTGAGTTGAGTGTTCAGTTTTACCTAATTAATACATAACTCCAAACTTTTAACCCTTCACTTTATTGTCCTTGAAAACTAAGAAATATAATTGGATGAAAACCAAAATCGCATTGGGGATAACCACCGGCCAGAATTGAAAATAAGTTCCATAAACAACAAAACACAAACAACCGATCATATTGATGATACGGATGAATTTAATTTTGTTGACAAGGAAAGAAGAAACGATAAAAACCGAGGCTGCATAGCCGATCCATTCAAATATATCGGGATTCATAAAGTCAAAATTTGAGCAAAAGTAGGGAATTTTCAGCTTTCGAACTCCGAGAAAAATTAGTTGTGCTGTATAATGTATTCTTGTAGAATGTGTTTTTGTCACCCGAAGCTCCTTGTCATCCAGACGATAGGAAGGATCTAAGGAGCGTATAGAGATTCATCACACTCATTCTTCGTGTTCTGAATGACAGCTAACCTCTTTCTTCTTGTCTGCCAAAGCTCCTTGTCACCCGAAGCTCCTTGTCATCCAGACGATAGGAAGGATCTAAGGAGCTTCTAGAGATTCATCACACTCATTCTTCGTGTTCTGAATGACAGCTAGCTCCTTGTCACTCAGAGCTGAGTTTACGAAGCGAAGAGTCTCAGGTTTTCTTGCTGTAAAATGTATATTGTATTCTTGTATATTGTACTTCGAACTTCGCCCTCCTATGTTCTACGCAAGTAGCTATGAACACTATACCACGCTCACTAAAAAAACTACTGTAACTATGTGGTTTAAAAATCAGTCAACGTCAATTAGGCATACACAAACCTTGAACCTTAAACCTTGAACCTTAAACTTTAAACCTTAAACCTTAAACCTCCACGCACTAGGATGAAAAGAAAAACCCGCCAATTTCGACGGGTTTCATGAATTATACACTAAATTTTCTTTTCCTCAAATAATAAGCCCCTACCGCTATGCCCGCCAAAGGCAATAAAAACAACCAATCGTCGAGTGGGACGGGTTGAGGGTCGTCATCAGCTGGAGGTGGGTTTATAGTTCCATCCTCGAGAGCCATGGCTTTATGACTAAAAACAGTGTTTTGAGAATTTTCTTCGTCATAATTTAATTCATTACTTTCAAAAAATTGTCCTAATGAAATTGTAGAGATTAAAACTGCTAAAATTGCAAACTTTTTCATGTTGTAATTTTTATGCTAAAAAAACCTTCGACTTTATATCTTTGGTTTTATTGATTAATAATTTTTTTGCTTCGAATTTCTCCGTTTTCCGTTAAGACTTTTACAATCAGAACTTGAGTAGCAAGACTCATTCTGTGTATCTGATAAATATGTGCATTAACTTTTTCATTTCTATGAACTGACTTTCCATTTAAATCATATAATTCAACAGAAAGAATTCTTTCATTCTTTGACTCGATGACCAGGTTTTCTCCGCTATGATACACAAGTAGATTGTTTAATAATTCCGATTCGATGGTTTCCATCACCTCCTCAGGTTTGAAAACGATTTCAAAACGATCATGGAACTCCCCAACTTCAGCTTCGAATTCGTAACCTCCATCAAGGCTAAGGTTATGTAATGTCTGTAAATAATTATCCTTTAGATAGATTTCCTGTCCTTCATCAAAAAGTCCATCCACGCGGTCGATTTCTATTTTGTATTTACCAAAAACAATCGGAGAAATTCCCAACGGAATGATGTCTTCTTCTGAGAAGGGAAGGGCTCTTGCCTGAACCGTATACTTCTCTTCATCAATTAAGCTGTACAAAGGAGCGGAACCCATTCTTCTGCCATCAAGCTGATGGTCATAATCATTTGTTGCTCCCGTCATATAACCCAGAAGTACTTGTGCAATGCTAAGGTCAGTTGTGATATCATATACATTTAACCAGAAACGATGTTTTTCTGTCGTTTCTATATTTCTTTGGAATATCCCTCTGTCGGCAACACGCATTCCATTATTGAAGTTTATAGTCCAGAGGGTATCTGTTGTTTCGGGACGTGAGGAATCTTCTACTACAAAACCTTGTCCGATAGCAATATTATCATTCATTGGAGATGAACCTGGTACCGTATTTCCTCCTCCCCCCAATCGGGTTATAGTGGAATAATTGCTATTATAATTTTCACTGTCCGAAGTAGGATAAACATGTGTCCATACATGAATGGCATCTACATCTGTATTTCCAGTGAAAAATTTATCTATTTCAATTGCTGATGGATAAGGATTTCCTACCATTGTATATTTTCCATAAGCTGGAACAGTATAAGAGCCATTATGAGGTGTACCGGTAAATATTCCGGTAACAGATTCTCCGGGCTCTGTAGAAGTATGATTGTTTTTTACACGTATTGAATAACCCCAACCGGGTTTAAAAGTATAGGTTGCAGGATTAAACTGATTTCCATTGATAAGTCCGTCATGAGGCCAATCTTCCTCCGGAATTGTTGGCGGCATAGGATAATTCTCAGTATCTTCAAAAATACCTTTAAAATGACTTCCATTTGCACCCACATTGTAGCCATTGTAAATATAAAAACGATTGATAAGAGTGCCGGGAGAGAAGTTTCTTACATTTTGTCCTGAAACCGGAGAAGACCAACCGGTTGCATCTTGTCTAACCATAGGTTTGCTTTCTCGGTGAACAATGATGTTTCCTGTGTTATCAGCGTCAACGTCTTGTAATAAAGTAGCGTTGTTTTCAAAAGTCAATTGACCGCCTTCTTCTACCTGAACTCCTTTCTGTGCCGTAACTACATACGGAGTTTCAGTGTCCGGAGTAGAAGGGATATTGATATCACCCGATGGGGTTACCGATAAAACATTTTTGATTGTAAACCCTTTGCCACCCGGCGTTATATTTTGACCGGAAATAATCACATCATGGTATTCAGGGCTAACTTTTATACTTGTAATGGAATTGCCTGTAAACTCGATGGCACCGGCTGTGATATTATAAATTCCACCGGGACGAGGTTGTGTGCCGCCGGTACCGATGATTAGCTTTCCGCCGTCCATTGTAAAATCAGTGCTGTTTCCGTCAGGAGAACCTAAATTACGAGTTGTATAATCTACCGTTGGATTGCCTGTGATGAGGATAGATCCATTTGTATTTACATTTGTGACATTCTGTGGATTTTTTGTACCATTACCTGAAAAAATTAGGTGATAATATTCTTTTCCGGAACTGATGGCTTGTGCTACATCAGCATAATACTCAACTGTACTTCCCGTTTCCATGGTAAAATTGGTATCATTCACGATGGCTGAACCGCCACCGAATAAGCCGCCTGTATGTCGGGTTCTTAAAGTACCCCCATCCTTAACGAAAACGCCGCCCGGTGCCGTATTAGTGATTCGCATATTGGTAATATCCAAAGTTCCGTGGATGTTGAAATCTTCTTGTCTTTCAAAAGCAATATTTTGTGTGTTTTCACTGTTTTCTATTGTAAAAACTGAACCTGCAGTAACATTGGCACCATTAGGAAAACGAAGACGGTCATCTGTAATGTTGGTTACTATAGTAGCAGTTCCACCTAATTCGGGTACTACTTCTGAATTACCGATAATAACTGGACCACTATTACTTTTCATAATCAGTTTTCCTGAACCTCTTACACCACCTACAAATGTTTTTTGCCCACTATTTTCAACACTAAAAGAAGTGGTTTCACCGACTATTTCAAGGATACTATAAAAGATATTGTTGTTGTTGTTAGTACCAAAAGCAAAAGTAGGAGTAGAGGTTACTCTGAATATTGGCATATCGTCCTCTTCATACGGGAAAAAGAAATCGTAATCATCTGGTGAAGAAGATCCCAAAGTGGTAGTTGAATTTGCCCATTCGCAAATTGCTGCATCTCCAAAATAAAAGATACCATTCCAGTACCCAATATAGGCATCCACAAAATCAGTTCCGCTACCCATATCTGGACCTGCAATAATTTTCCCTCCGGTTTCTACCAGACCAAATGCGTTTCCATCCGGAATTACAAAATTACCCGGTGAATTAACCAAGAAAACACCTCCGTCTTTTATAAATAACTCAACACCATCCTGTTCTCCGCTTACAGAATAAGCATCGGGAGTAGTGACTTCTAACGTTCCATAAACTTGTGTATTTGTAATTGTTACAGCAGAGCTATTAATATTTACAGTATGCTCGGCTTGAATTACAACACTTTCAGCAGTAGCACCCGGATACGTACTTGCATCCCACCATTCCGTGCCATCTACAGAAGACTCCCAAGTGGCAGTGCTTGTCCAATCTCCGTTGGCTTTACTTCGGAACAAAGAACTGACGGGAGCAGTTACTTCTCCATAAACACTTACTTCTGCATCTGTACCATAACCACCTATCAAAATAATACCGGAATAAGTGTCGACAGGTAATCCCGATTTTAGTCTTACGTAGATATCAGTTGCCGTTCCATCATAAGCTGAAAGAGTTTCTTCTTCAAAGTAATCAACATCATTCAATGAAATCTCAAAATCTGTATCTGCCAAAAGCGTTACATCTGCTGAACCGTCAAGGTTCTCTCCGCTCAACACAAAATTTTGTGAAGCCGAAGGACCGCTGTCTAAACCATAAATAAAATCTGACAATTCAGTTACTGAAGTTGTAAGAGTAGGAGTGGTTGGTTGAGTTCCTGAATAACAAGTCCAAGTGATGTTGTCAATAACTGTTTGTCTGTTTGAAGTTGTTGAACCAACATTCTTAATTCTTATAGTTACTGTTTCTGTTGTATTGATATCATAAATGAAGTTATATATCGTAGCATCTGCTCCTGAAGAATCTCCAAATACAGCTGTAGTAGCGACTGGTACTCCATCAATAAGTAATTCTAACTGTCTATCATTATCTCCTGTAAAAGCTTTACGATAGTCAAATGAAAAAGTACCTATACTTCCTGAAATTGTAGCCTCTAAATAAGAATCCGAAGCTCTTCTCAACATAAGTCCATTGTCATTAATAGGAAAAGTATCTTCATTTCTTGAATGTCCATAAGTCCATGTAATTCCATTATTACCTACAAAACTTCCGTCTGCATAACTTGATGTTAAAGTTGCACTATTAAAATCTTCAAAACCACATTCCGTTGAAAACGCCGTTACCATCCCTTCAACACTTACTGTTGCATCAGATGCTCCGCCACCGGAAATTGTAATATTTCCGGTGTAAGTATTAATTGCCAAACTTTCATTCAAACGCACATATACATCTGTAGATGCTAAAGTTCCGCCTGAATAAGAAATGTTCAAACTGTTGCTAAAGTTTACATCATCTGTTGAAACCTGAAAGTTTGCCGGTGCAGTTACTGTGATGTTTCCGCTTGTAGGTTCTAAGTTCATTCCACTTAAAGAAAAACTTTGAGAAACCGAAGAATTGCCTTCCATATAGCCCAAACCGGTAAGTTCTGTTTCAGAAGTGTTAAGTATTGGGTCTGTTGAAGCAACTCCTTTTTTGTATAAATAAACAGGGGCTTGACTGGCACTTCCATAACAAGCGAATAAATCTTGATCATTAGCGTTATTTAATTGCATCACTTTTCGTGAATTAGTACCTTGAGCAACTACACTTGCTATATTGTCATTTTCTATATTTATTTCCCATCTGCTGTTTCCATCACTATCATTAGCTCGGGTTCTTAAATGATTCGAACTACTACTTGCTGCATATAAGAATCCTTCATTTTCAGCATCGTAAAAAGTCCAATGACCATCAGAAAGCCCTAATTCAAAAACAGCATAATTTGCTTCTGCTTCTAAAGTAGTAGGAAGAGTGGTTCCTGAAATAACAACACCACCTCTGTTATTATTATTTTGAGTAGTAGTCATCACTAAAATAGTGTTATTACTCCTTTTCCCTAAAATAAGATATTCAGCTCCTTCTTCTAATTGGGTATCTGAAGTCACAAGTTCATACGTCTGCCCCCAGATTTGTCCAATTCCGAGGAATACTACACTTAAAAAGAGTAAAAATTTATTTTTCATATTCGATAAGATTAGTTTGGAATGGATCAACGGCTCGGTGAGCAACTCATCGGGTCAGGAGATCCATAATATTCATTTAAATTCTGCCCCAAAGGTAGATAGACCGAGGCAGGAAAGTGTTAGGATAGCGTTAAGCTTATGTTCATTTAATTTTAGGGTTATTAGGACTGCAAATTTAAGGATTTTATAAAACCACTCAAAATCAAAGCCTTAAATGTAAACCACAAACCCTCCTCCCAATCCATTGGCTATCCCCAATCCTTTAGGACAACATAGCTCCTTGTCACCCGAAGCTCCTTTTCATCCAGACGATAGGAGGGGTCTAAGGAGCTTGTGTAGATTCATGACACTCATTCTTCGTGTTCTGAATGACAGCGTCCTTCTGTCTACGGTTGTAGTGTGTCACTCAGAGCTGAGTTTACGAAGCGAAGAGTCTCAGGAGCTTGTATAGATTCATGACACTCATTCTTCGTGTTCTGAATGACAACGAACCTCTTTCTTCTTGTCTGCCAAAGCTCCTTGTCATCCAGACGATAGGATGGATCTAAGGAGCCTGTATAGATTCATCACACTCATTCTTCGTGTTCGGTCCCGAGGCTTCGGGAGACAACGTCTTTTTTTTACAGTTGTATTATGTCACTCAGAGCATTTGATATTAAGAGGAAAATCTTCCAGTGGAAGATTGGAAAAGCGAGGCGAAGAGTCTCAGGTTTTCTTACTGTAGATTGTATTTCGAGCTTCGAACTTCGAGTTTCGCCCTCCTATGTTCTACGTAATGCCTCTCTAGAACTCAGACCATTAGGAACTAAAAAGCATTTTTTGTAAATTTGTAATTAAAACCTAAAACAATGACGCATGCAGAAAGACATATAGTTGAAGCTTACTCAAATATTTTTGAAGGTTTGAGTTCAATCAGTAAACTTGAATTACTTGAAAAACTTGCTCAATCGATAAGGAAGGATTCAAAATCTAAGGAAAAGGAGTTTTTCAAATCTTTTGGAGCATTTGCATCTGATAAATCAGCTGAAGATATTGCCAAAGAAATCAAAGAAAGTAGAAAGTTTAGAGAAAAGGATTTAAAACTCTAAGGGTATGCAATATTTATTAGACACAAATATTTGCATATTTTTCCTACGAGGAAAACTCAACCTTGATAAAATAATTAGAGAAAAGGGAATTGAAAATTGTTTCATTTCTGAATTAACCATTTTTGAATTGAGATATGGTGCAGAAAATAGTGATAATCCAAAAAAATCTCACGAAGCTGTTGATAAATTCATAAGAGGACTGACTGCAATTCCAATTATTAGCTCGGTTAAAAAATACGCTGAAACTAAAGTAGCATTGAGAAATAAAGGAACTCCAATGCATGATGAATTTGATTTAATAATTGGGGTAACAGCTCTTACAAACGAACTTGTGTTAGTAACTGACAACCTAAAGGATTTCAAATTCATCAAAAACCTAAAAATAGAAAACTGGTTAGAAAGAAAATAAATTTCACACCCCACAGAAATCTACGAACATCCGCGCTTTCAGCGTTTTTTTTCTTTGCTGTAGAATGTAGATTGTATTCTTGTAGAATGTGTTTTTACGAGTTTCGAGCTCCTTATCATCCAGACGATAGGAAGGATCTAAGGGGCCTGTATAGATTCATCACACTCATTCTTCGTGTTCGGTCCCGAGCCTTCGGGAGACAATTAACCCCTTAAAAGCCTTAACCCCTCCGCGTTAGCAAAAAAAAAGCAGAGACCGAAATACATCCGCCTCTGCCATTTTTAAAAATTAGTACTTATTTAGTTTTTAATTACTTTTCTTGTAAAGGATTTTCCGTTCTCCGTTGTACCTCTAATTAAATAAGAACCATTAGGAAGATTGGAAAGATCCAATTTAGTAGATGCTTTGTTTTGAGATTTTACAAGTTTTCCAGACATATCAAAAGCCGTGATATTCATCACTTTCTCTGAAAATTCAAAAACACCTTTACTTGGGTTAGGATAAACCGTAAAATCCGATAGCGTATTTACGAAAGAAGTATCCAAAGTTTCCTCACAAGTTGTTTCACAAGTGCCTTCACAAGGAACAGTACTGATAGCGAAGCTCAAAGTATTTTCCAAGTTATCTCCAATCGACCAACAACCTGTGTCTCCGTCAGCAGTTCCTCTCATCATAAAAGTACGAGTGTTATCTGTCAAAGTACTGTTGCAGACATTCAAATCAAATTGTACAGTAACGGGCTCACCACAATCCATATCCATGTCGCCATAGTTGTTACTTGGGTCTCCGTCGTTGACTGTCGCGCCACTACAGCAGGAATTTCCGGAAGAGGCGTCAAAATAAAAACCTTGCCCACCTGTTACACCAGCTGAACATGAAGCACCTGTACAAGTTGGGAAATCGCTCCATCCGGCCGGCATTATGATTCCGGTAACGGAAACACCTTCTCCCTCAGGGAAAAACAATCCATGGAACCAGTTCGCTCCAGGGCTTTGATCCCAACGGATGTTAGAAACCGTAACACGAAGTTTAGTAACACCACAAGGATCTGTACATACAATATTTCCATCGATGATTTCAGAACCCGTACTTTCAGGCAAGAATTCGATGGAAACTTCGGGTGTGATACCACAAGTACTGAAACGACCAGTGGTGGTCACGTCAACAACAGTTTGTGCGGCTACGAATTGAAAACCAGCCAATATAAGGAATAGAATTTTTTTATACATTTTAAATAGTTTAATGTTTGTTTAATTATGAAATTTAATTTCCAATTAATTGGAATTCAGATCCAAATGTTGCTGTAAAAGTGCACGAATGGGTCTGATGGCATCGTTGTCACGGTTTCCATAATGTTCACAGATAAATACCTTGTCCGCTTTGCTTATCGCCGGATTGTAAAGCGCCTTCAAAATCGAACTGCGATAATAAAACATCTTGGATGCTACTTCATCTGAATCATTGATGGATTCAAGAAAATCAACAGTTTCGGCAGGTAAAACTGTACTTTTACTATCCTGTAACAAATAAAATAATTTGTCGTGGGTTTCGTTTCCAGGCAAACTTTGCCGATTATCAGATGTGTTCTGAGCAAATGCAAAAGCCGAAAAAAGCATCACCGCATTTAGTAAAATAAATCGTTTAAAAGTCATGTGTTAAATAAATTAATTGTTAATAAATAAGACTAATTCCCACAAATTTAATTTTTTATTAACATCAAAACAAATGAATATTGACTAATTCATGGATTTTTAAACGAAATCAAAATCCCTGTTCTTAAATTCATTTAGGGATTTAGCAGAGGGTGGATAAGCTAAATCAAATACAGATTAAAAAAATAGGCTTCAAATTACACCAGAATTCCATTTTTAACTATTTGACCACCAGAACTTCATCGAAGAATTAGTTTCTTAAAGCTTAATTTAGATTTGTAATAAATTTGAGGTTTTCTATGGGTATTCCGAATAAACTTCAAAGAAATTTTTAAACGAAATTATTCTTCTGCAAAAAACTGACGGCTTTTCTTCCAGATCCGGTACGCAAAGTAAAGCGTGATCAAAACCAAAACAAAGGCAAGTGGCGCCCAGATAAATGAGGTCAAACTCAAAACCGATGCCGCCGCCGTTTCACCCGTATTGACCACGAAATTACCCGTTCCACCCGTCGTTCCGGTGGAAACCGCTCTTGTGGCAGCCGTCGTTCCGCTGACCGCCGCTGCGGTTCCTCCTCCCGCAATAATCGCAAGCGCCCATGTAGCTACCTCGCCCATGTCCATCAATGTGGAAGCCATCAGCAAAGTTCCCGCAATCGCCGCCAAAGGAACCGCAATCGTATCAAGTAGGTTGTCCACAATCGGGATGTAATAAGCCACGACTTCTACCAAAGTCGCAACGCCCAGCGTAATGATCGCCGGCCAACTGCCCACCCATTGCCAACTCTCATTGAGATGAATCAAATCCGCCCCAAAATGAGCTCCCAAGCTCAAAGCAAAAAGAGGCAAGAAAATTCGGAATCCAGCCGAAGCCGCTAAACCAATCCCAAGGAAAAACGACATAAGGGTAGTAGTATCAAAGAAATCCATATGGCAATTTGTTAAAATTAAAATAAAGATACAGTTTTTTGATGTAAAATCTTGTCATTCAGAATATTTGATATGAAGAGGGAAATCTTCCAGTAGAAGATTGGAAAAGCTCCTTGTCATCCAGACGATAGGAAGGATCTAAGGAGCCTGTATAGATTCATCACACTCATTCTTCGTGTTCGGAATGACAACGAACCCCTTAAAAAAACCTACCCAGTAGATATTGCCCCCTTAGTGAAAAATCTTCGTGTTCTTTGTGGTAAAAAACACACAACTCTTCCTTCTAACTTCTAATTTCTAACCTCTAATTTCCAGCCTGAAAATCCATCAAAAAACACCCATCCCAAAAATAAAAATACCCCTAAACGGCGAAAAAAATCCCCTTATTCCATAGATACTCCATAGATACTCCCAGTATACTCCCAGTCAACCCTCAGTATACTCCCAGTCAGAAAACCCCAAAAAACCATGACATACATGCGTTTAAACGCCATAATAGGACAAAAACGCCATAAATTCCAAAAAGCCGATACCCCAAAACGGCGAAATTTAGACTTCGATTTTTTAGCCTCAAAAACAACCAAAATACAGGCCTCATTTTAACTTAAAATACGGAGATTTACTTTCTCATTTCATATAGGAATGAAAAAATTATACAACCCAACTTTAAGCCTCAAAACTCAAACTTTAAACCTTGAATTTTCCCCGACATAAAAATTTTTCCGACCTTCGGTAATCGAAACGGAAATGTACAAATGAAAACCCTATTCAAAAGATTTATAAAACTACTACTAATTACACTATTCCTACTTGCAGCCGTAATTTTTATTTCCGATTATTGGGTGATAAGACAATCCAAAGACCATACTTTTCATTCGATCGATGAACTACCCGAAAACCCCACCGGATTGGTGTTGGGCACAAGCAAAAGAGTCAGAGGAGGAGGTGAGAACCTTTATTTTAAATACCGAATGCAAGCCGCTGTCGAACTCTTTCAGGCAGGCAAAATTCAGTTCATCATCGTGAGTGGAGATAATTCCATTAGAGAATACAACGAAACCCGTGACATGAAAAATTCACTCATCGAAATGGGAATTCCCGAAGATAAAATCGTAGAGGATTTTGCCGGTTTCAGCACACTCGACTCCGTACTTAGAGCCAAAGAAGTATTTGGACAAGACTCAATTACAATTATCTCACAGGAATTTCACAATCAACGCGCCATTTTTATCGGTAAAAATCACGATATTTACGCCCTGGGATTCAATGCAAGCGATGTGCCCAAAGGATATGGGAAATTTATAACCATTCGCGAATATTTTGCTCGGGTAAAAGCCATGCTCGACGTATATGTGTTGAATACAATGCCCAAGTTTTATAAAGATAAAGAACCATTTCCAAACGTAGAATGATATGCTGATAATCGGAATCGCAGGAGGGACAGGATCGGGGAAAACAACCGTAGTCCGAAATATTTTGAAACATCTGAATACCGAAAATGTACTCGTCGTTTCACAAGATAATTATTACAAAGACCACAACGAACTTTCACTCGAAGAAAGACAAAAAATCAATTTCGACCATCCCCGTTCCATCGATTTCGAACTCCTCACCGAACATGTGATGAAACTCAAAAACGGCGAAATCATCCAACAACCTGTTTATTCCTTCATAACACATAGTCGTACCGATGAAACTTTGGTGACACATCCCAAAAATGTAATCATCGTCGAAGGAATTCTCGTATTGACCAACCCCGAACTTCGGGAATTATTTGACGTGAAAATATTTGTGCATGCCGATTCCGACGAACGTCTAATCCGAAGAATCCAACGCGATATCACCGAAAGAGGACGAGATCTCGAAGAAGTTTTGAACCGATACCGAACCACACTCAAACCCATGCACGAACAATTCATAGAACCGTCAAAAATTCATGCTGACATCATTGTCCCCAACATGAAAAAGAAAAACGAAGCCGCTATACAGCTGCTCTCAACCTTGATCAAAGACAAATTAAGTACAACCGTGGAACCATGAACCCTAAAACCGACAAAATAAAAAAAGAGAAGCCAAAAAAATGGTACCGGATTTTATTGAATAAATATTTAATTGTCACGGTATTGTTCATCGTATGGATGATTTTCTTTGACCAAAACTCCTATTTCATTCACAAAGAACTCGATGAGGAAGTCAAAGCTCTGACCAAAGACAAAAGACTTTATGAGCAAAAACTGGAAAAAGAAACCATTCAAATTCAGAGAATGAAAACCGATGCCTCCGAAATTGAAAGAGTAGCAAGAGAAAGACATTTCCTGAAAAAAGAAAACGAAGATGTATTCATCATCGAAAAACAAAAAGTAAAAAAGCCCGAAACAAATGAACCCGAAAACTGAGGAATTTAAACAATTGACACCACAGGAATGGAAACTCAAAGTCCAAGCAGAACTCGCTGGACTCGATTACAATGAAGTCCTGGTCTGGGATACAGCCGAAGGAATTCAAGTAAAACCCCTTTATACAAGCCAAGACCTTCCCGAAGAAATCTCAACCATCCAATCCACAAAAGACTGGAAAATCATCGGAAACTTCCGAAACGATTCCCTTCAGGATTTCTCATACCTATACGGTTTCAAAGTAGAGGAAAATCAATTCAATCAAGTTGCAAAACTTCCCGAATTCCTAGATTTGTTTTTTGAAATCAAAACTTCAACGGACTCAATCGGGAAATTGAATTTCTCCGAAATCAAAAACCTGAAATACTTAAGCCTCGACGTCTTGGGGAACTTCGCAGAAACCGGAAACTGGTTCCATTCGCAAGAAAAAGATTTAGCTTTAACCCAAAAAATCCTCAACGAAAATACATTTGAAAAAAACATCGAAATAAACGCTTCACTCTATCAGAATGCCGGTGCAAACCATCTGCAGCAAATTGCCATCGCAATTTCTCATGCCGTAGAATACTTGGAGAAATTAGGACCGGAAGCTGCTTCAAAAATCTATTTCAAAGTGGCCGTAGGCGGAAACTATTTCTTCGAAATTGCCAAACTACGCGCACTTCGTCAGCTATGGAATTTAATTTTAAACGAATACAATTCCCAAGCAGAAACCTTTATTTATGCTGAAACTTCGCTGCGCAATAAATCCCTGCTCGATGTTCATAACAATATCATCCGAAGTGGATTGGAAGCTTCCGCTGCCGTTCAGGGAAAAGCCGATGTAGTCCAAGTTTTTCCTTATGACGAAATCAGCGGCTCTACCGCATTCAGCGAAGAACTCGCTTCCAAACAGCAATTGCTTTTGCAGAAAGAATCCTATTTCGATAAATTCATGGATCCCGTTGCCGGAACTTATTTCGTGGAAAATCTAACCGAACTGATGAGCCGAAACGCCTTGGAGTTATTTAAAAATATAGAAGCCGAAGGCGGATTCCTCAAAGGATTATTCGACGGAAGAATTCAGAAAATGATTCAGAAAACTGCCGAAAAAGAACAGCAAGCCTTTGATGAAGGAAAACTGACTTTAATCGGTGTAAATAAATTCAGAAATCCTTCGGATAAAATCCATCCGACACCAAAAACTGAAAATCCGGTTCGAACTCAAATTAAACCGATATTCAGAAAAAGATTGGCCGAAAAAAACGAAAACGATAACTCATGACACCTAAACAGCTTTCCTATGGCATTCTGAGAGCGCTGGGAATAGCTGCTTTGATTGGCGTTGCCCTTTATTTTCTTTGGCAAATCCGATCGGTTTTTGCCTACCTCGCCATTGCATTTGTGCTGGCGATGATCGGACGACCGCTGATGAATCTGATGAACAATAAACTTCGGATCCCCAATGCGATTGGCGCTATCCTTACGCTATCGCTCTTCATTTTTTTGATTTTTGCCTTTGTTAGCTTGTTCATCTCACTCGTGCTCAACGAACCTTATCGACTGTTTGGAAATTTCGTGCACCTCGATCGCTTCGAAGAAGCCATTTCCAATCAGCTCAAACTACTCGGCGACTCACTCGGGTTCCTTAACATTCCTTTCCTCGAAAACCTATTGAACGACGCAGTCGAAAATGTAAATGTGAAAAGCCTTTCGGGAATGTTTGGCGACTCCATAACCACTGTGGGCGTGATCATGATCGATACTTTTTCAGTAATGTTCATTACCTTTTTCTTCCTAAAAGATCGGGACTTAATCAACAAAATGATGGTGGCCATTGCCCCCAACGGCGAGGAAAAAAGATTTGAATCCGTACTCGACAAAACCAAAGATTTATTGTCCCGCTATTTCATTGGACTGACCTTGCAGGTGCTGATTATGTTTACCTTTTATTTCATCATTTTACTTTCCTTTGGAATCAATTACGCAGCGGTGATTGCATTGCTTTGTGCTTTGCTCAATCCACTTCCTTACATCGGACCACTTTTGGGCGGCGTCATCATGGCGAGTTTATCGATAAGTGATTTACACGGTTTGGGACTGGATTTCCGAGCAGAAATCATTCCAACGGTTTTATGGATTATGTTTTGGTACATCCTCACGCACGTTTGGGACAATTTCATCAACCAACCGCTTATTTATTCGCGAAGCGTAAAGTCAAATCCTTTGGAAATATTTCTTGTTATTTTAATCGGAGGAATCCTTTTCGGAATCATCGGAGTAGCCGTGGCCGTTCCGGCTTATACCGTTTTACGAGTCGTGCTGAAAGAATTCTTTTCCGAATATAAACTCGTGCAAAGTATCACCAAGAATTTGTAATTAATTCGGAAGAACTTTAGGGTTCAAAGCTTTGCCAATGCTTCGCATATCATCCGAAGCAGGCGCTTCAAAGGTTTCCAGATTGAAAAATTTAATCGCCGCCAATAAATGGTCGAAAATATCCGACATAATTCCTTCGTAAACGACCCAACGAACATCGGCCGTAAACATATAAAGTTCGATAGGAAGACCGTGTTCAGTCGGTGATAACTGACGAACCATAATCGTCATATCCTTGTGGATGCCCGGATGGATTTTCACGTATTGATTGATGTATTCACGGAAAAGCCCGATGTTCGTCATATTTCTTCCGTTCACCGGCATCGTACGATCCGGGAAATGTTCGGCATTGTACTGATCGATTTCTTCTTGTCTTTGGTCGATATAATTCTGAAGAAGTTTGATTTTTTTCAATTCCTTCAATTCCTCCGGACTTACATAATGAATCGAAGAAATCTTAATATTGAGTGCACGTTTGATCCGTCTTCCACCCGAATTCTGCATTCCGCGCCAGTTTTTAAAAGAATCGGTAATCAGATAATAAGTCGGAACCGTGGTAATGGTTTTGTCCCAATTCTGAACTTTTACCGTATTTAAATTGATTTCAATCACATCCCCATCGGCACCGTATTTCGGCATTTCAATCCAGTCGCCCACACGCACCATATCGTTGGTCGAAACCTGAATGCTCGCTACAAATCCCAAAATCGTATCCTTGAAAACCAACATCAAAACCGCAGAAGCAGCGCCCATCGCCGTCAGAAATGCCCAAGGCGATTGCCCCGTAAACGTGGTGAAAATTAAAATTCCAGCAATGAAAAACAGAAAAATATTGGCGACTTGTAAATAACTGTCAAGTGGTTTGCCACGGAAACTTTCTTTATCGCCCAAATAATCCCGAATCGATTTCATTACCGAAATAACCAGAATCGTCCAGTTGATAATCAGTAAAATCTCCACAAACTTTTCGGTAAAAACCACACCACCCGGAAATCCCGAAAATAAAACAGGAATCAAGGAAGCGAAAATATACAGCGGAATCAATCGCGCAAGGTTCGCAAAAACTTTATTCTTTAAAAGATAATCATCAAATTTCGTCTTGGAACGCTTGGTAAATTCTGTTGTAAACTTGATCAAAACGCGACGAGCCACGAAATGAATCAGCCACAATAAAATAAGGGAAGCGATGAGTAGCGAAACAAAGGTAAATAAATGTGTCAACGTTGCTTCGAAACCAAGTGTTGAATATTTTTGAAAAGTCCAGTTGTAAATAAAATGTGTTGAATTATCAATTTGAAAACTCATAGAAATTTTTTGATTTTTTGCCCGGAATGGGCTTGAATGATTTGCAAAGTTATGAATTTTAAAAAGGATGCTAAAATCCACCGGATTAATTTAAGGTAAAACCCAACTCATTTTCCGGCTAATGAATTTAGTTTTAACTTTGAACTTTTATGAATCCAAATCTCTTAGAACCCGAAGTTCAAAACTATATTCGTGCGCAAGAAAACCAAGATGTACGCAGTATTTCTTTGAAAAAATCTCCTTTTGAAAACCTGAGTTCTTCGGAACTTGCCCAGCAAATCAAAGGTTTGCAAATTGCACGCAATAAATTTCCTTTTTTCTACCAAACGGGAGGAATTTATTATCCGCCTTCCCTCAACCTCGAACAGGCTTCTTCCTGGATTACTGCCCAATACAAATCAGAAATTATCAACGGAAAAACTTTGATTGATTTAACCGCCGGAATGGGAATCGATGCATTTGGATTTGCCCAAAAATTTGAAAAAGTCACCGCTTTGGAACGGAATTCAGAATTGGTGGAAATTTCAAAACATAATTATAAAGCGCTAAATCAAAATAACTTAGAATACATAAATTCCGATTTTGAAATCTTTTGGAAAGAAAATCCGAAAGAAAAATGGGATGTTATTTACCTCGATCCTTCGCGACGAATTGATTCCCAAAGAAAATTCGTTTTGGAAGATTTAGAACCCAATATTCTCGAATGGATGGATGAATTTCTAAGTCGTTCCAAAACAGTAATGATCAAGCTTTCTCCATTGCTGGATTTGAAATCAACGGTGGAGAAAATTCCTCAAATTCAGGAAATTTACATTGTTGCAGTTAAAAACGAAGTCAAGGAATTATTGCTGATTTGCAAAAAAGAAATCCAAACCAATCCCAAAATAATCGCTACAAACCTGGAATCCGATCATCTGCTTTTTGAATTTCATTTAAAGGAAGAAGCAGCCGCTGTTTCCGAGTTTTCATCACCCGAAAAATTCATTTACGAACCCAATTCTGCCGTTTTGAAATCGGGCGCTTTTAAATTATTGGGAGAGAAATTAAATTTAAAAAAACTGCATATTCATTCGCATTTATATACTTCGGAGGAATTATTGAAGTCCTTTCCGGGTAAGGTTTTCGAAGTTTTGGGAGAAATAAAAAATCCGAAAAAAGAAATTGAAAAATCAGCTTTTCACGTCATTTCAAAGAATTATCCACTCAGTGTGGAATTAATCCGAAAGAAATATAAAATAAAAGAATCGGAAGAACAAACTTTGATTTTCACGCAGAGTATTTCGGGAAAACATATTCTGCTTTGTAGAAGATTGTTGTAACCTGTTCAAGAAACGTTCCTACAGAACGAATCGGAACACCTTATTTTTTCTACCTACGAATTGTTCCTACGGAACAAGTATTTTGAAGCATCCTGACTTTACCTCGTAAATCGTATATCGTCCCTCGTATATCGTAAATCGAACTTCGTCTCACGAATTTCGAACTTCGACTTTATTCATAATACTTTGTACAGTTTCACTTAAAATAATACCTTTGGAAAGCAAAAGAGAATTCATCGTCAATGATTAAATATTTAGCTTCTGCTTTATTGGTTTTGAGCGCCCTGAACCTGTCGGCGCAAATGAAAATTGATACTTTGGACATTGAAAATTACCAAATCAAAACCTTGAAGATTTCCGAAAAACTGGACGAAATTTCATCACTCGAATTTCACGACGGATTTTATTGGGGACAAAACGACAGCGGAGGAGAAGCGGAATTGTACAAAATCAGTCCTGAAACGGGAAAAATTCTTCAGACCGTGAAAATCACCAATGCCGAAAACCGCGACTGGGAAGAACTTGCATTTAGCGAAGACTATGTTTTCATTGGGGAATTTGGAAATAATTTAGGCAACCGAAAAGACCTTTCCATTTTTTATTTTCCGATTTCGAAATTGAATTCCAAAGAAGAAATCATTTCAGTGGAAGTTGAGAAAATCGAATTCTCCTATCCCGAACAGAAAAACTTCAATCCGGGAAACCGAAAAACCAATTTCGATTGCGAAGCTTTCTTTTTTTATAACGAAAAACTCCACCTTTTTACGAAAGAATGGACCAATTTGTCCACAACTCATTATACGCTGGAAGTCAAGCCCGGAAAGCAACAAGCCAAAAAATTGGAAACTTTTAAAACCAATTATATGGTCACCGGAGCTACAGTCGATGATAGCCCGATTTCCAATACCCACGGATTTTACCTGATCGGATATACGCCCGACGGTTTCGGATTTATCTCCGGATTTTCTTTGCCAAAACGCGGTTCTGATCTCTTATTCGATGAGAAATTAAGCAAATTTAGTTTGCCACTTGGACTGACAACCGAGGTAGGACAAATTGAAGGCATCGTCATAAAGCCCGAAATTCCAGCAGTGATTTGTTATAGCAACGAGGATTTTAAATTCCGGACTGCCCATGTGGAACAAAGTGTTCAATGTATTCATTCCTTAGCCGAATAAATGAAGAAATCGATTGAAAAAATAAAAGCACCGATTGCCGAAGAGATGAAACTTTTTGAAACAAAGTTTTATCAGTCGATGAAAAGTAACGTTCCTTTGCTGGACAGGATTACGCATTATATCGTACGCCGAAAAGGAAAGCAAATGCGTCCGATGTTTGTGTTTTTGACAGCCAAATTAACCGGCGAATTTCAGGAAAGAAGTTACCGGGCAGCGGCTTTGATTGAATTGATTCATACCGCCACTTTGGTACACGATGACGTAGTGGACGATTCCGATATGCGTCGTGGGTTTTTCTCGTTGAATGCTCTTTGGAAAAATAAAATTGCGGTTTTGGTTGGCGATTATCTTTTGTCCAAAACCTTAATTCTTTCCACTGAAAACGAAGATTTTGATTTGCTGAAAGTCGTTTCGGTAGCGATCAAAGAAATGTCGGAAGGAGAATTATTACAAATCGAAAAAGCAAGAAAATTAGATATAACCGAAGAAGTTTATTTCGAAATAATTCGTCAGAAAACCGCGACTTTGATTGCGGCTTGTTGTGAAGCCGGCGCTCGTTCGGTAGGTGCTTCGGAAGAGGTTTGCAAAAAGATGAACCGTTTCGGAAACCTTGTGGGAATTGCCTTTCAGATAAAAGACGATTTATTTGATTATACAAGTTCGGATTTAATTGGAAAACCGGTCGGAATCGACATCAAAGAACAAAAAATGACCTTGCCTTTGATTTATGTTTTGAATAAAGTTTCCAAAAAAGACCACGATTGGCTGATCAATTCTGTGAAGCGACACAACAATAATAAGAAAAGAGTACGCGAAGTAATTCAGTTTGTGAAAGACAACGGAGGTATCGAATACACCCAAGAAACCATGCGAAAATACAGCGCCGAAGCTCTCGCCATTTTGGATGAATTTCCGGATAGCGAATACAAAGAATCTCTTCGAACGATGGTCAATTATGTAATGGAACGGGAAAAATAATCAAAATTTACCGGATTCATCCTCCATTTTTTCTCTTTCCATTTGTTCCGCCTCCTCATTGAAACGGGGTTCGCGCTTTCTCCTTAGAAACAAAAAGAATGCGATTAAAACCAAAACAGTTGCCACGACTGAGATAATTATCAAAAACATTTCCATAACAATTGATTTAAATTAACTATTCGATTTGAGTGAGCGCTCTTCCATATCAAATCCTTTCCCCAAAACGGGCTTGAAAAATCGCCTTTTTTCGATTCTTGCCAATGCATTGTAAATATTGAAATCTGTCGGGCTTAATCCGTGAACGACTTCGTCCCATTCCAGCGGCAACTAACCAAATCCAATCCAATTACAATGTTTCAAATTATTTATGAAGCAAGGATTTGAGTGATTTCCAACAATTTACATACCATTTTAAAATTTCTTAATGAAATTTAACTTGAAATTTTCAGCATAATTTTTGTCCTAATAATTCTTGGAAGTATTTAAATCTATATCCTTTGTGATCCTAATCATAAAACTCGGTTGAGATTCTAAACTATCATTGAGAAACTATAATTCTCTATAAAAACTTCATTATCGTCTTGAGAGACTTTGATTAGAAACTAATAGTTATTTGAGTCATTAATTAAAAAAAACGATTATGAAAAAAATTGCTCTGATTGGTTCGTATTACCCACGGAAGTGTGGAATTGCGACTTTTACCTATGACCTTTACAATGCCCTGCAAAAAGAAGAAAATGATTGTCAAGTCATTGCGCTGAATGATGGAAACGAATATGATTATCCTCCAGAAGTGAAATGGGAAATCAAACAACAAAATCTGGAAGACTATCTGAAAGCAGCGAAATACCTTAATCAATCCGGAGTGGAACTGGTTTGTATTCAGCATGAATTTGGGATTTTTGGAGGCAAGGACGGTCAATACCTTCTGGAATTAATCAAACGATTGAAACTACCCGTGGTCACTACTTTTCATACCATTTTAGACACTCTAACTTCCATTGCTTGGAGAACTCCACCCGAACATTATGAACCTTGTTCAAGATACCCGAGTTTCATGGGAAGACTTCACCCATTTGTCGCGATGACAAACCAAACATTTTCCAGGATTGCCTATGGATTTGAATTCTGTATTACCACAAAAAATACATGAATAATCCGCTTCTTCTGGAATGAATTTCAACGGATGATCACAATCACCTGGTAAAATAGGAAGACCAGATTTGATCTTTTCATTTTCAAAGAAAAATATACTTATGTCGCCATTTATTTCTTCAATCGCCATACGAACCTGTCCGAGCTGAGAAACCCGTTCGATACGTAAGGCAGCAAAAAGTTCTTCCGTTCCCAGATCCTTGGAAGTGTTTTCTTTGAAAACAAAACTGCCATCACGAATTAGAATTTCTGGACGTCCTTCCATGAAATTTTCTATGAAATCAAATCTTTCAACCAAATAAGTCAGAAGTCGATACAATAGGACGACTACAGTAAAAACCAAAACCGCCGCCAAAATGCCTACTTCACTGTAAAACATGGGATCTCCGGCCGCTGAACCTAATCCAATGATAACGACAAGTTCAAAAATAGAAAGTTGCTTTATGCCTCGCCTGCCCAAAATTTTAACTCCGATGATGATAATCAAAAACATGATTGCGGTGCGCACGAGAATTTCCCAAGCGAATTTCCAATCTTCCTTTCCGATGAAAAACGGTTCATCAAAAATTTCAGCCAAAATGAAAAGAGAACTCATTGTATCTTAGTTTTTAACCATTTATAATCTCTCCACCGTTGGGATGAAGAATTTGACCGTTGATGTAAGTGGCATCATCAGAGGCGAGAAACAAAAAACAAGGCGCTACTTCATCGGGCATCCCAGGTCTTTTCATAGGGACATCGCTTCCGAATTCTGATACTTTTTTGGCATCAAATGTAGAAACGATGAGCGGTGTCCAAATAGGTCCTGGTGCGACTCCGTTTACACGAATTCCTTTTTCGATGAGATTCATGGCTAAGCTTCGGGTAAAAGAAACAATTGCTCCTTTTGCAGCCGAATAATCAATTAATTTAGGGCTGCCCTGATAAGCGGTTACGGAAGTGGTATTGATGATGGATGAACCTTTTGACAAATGAGGAACGGCGTATTTTACAATCCAGAAATAGGCGAAAAAATCAGTTTGAAAAGTTTTCAATAATTGTCGGGTTGTGATGTCCTCAATTGATTCTGCTTCCCAATGCAGTGCAGCATTGTTGACTACGATGTCCAATTTCCCATAAGTTCGGATGGTTTTTTCAATCACATTTTTACAATGGGCTTCACGGCTGAGGTCTCCTTTGATGAGGTAACATTTACCTCCATTTGCTTCGATTTCTTCTTTTGTTGCTTTGGCGTCGCTTACTTCATTCAAATAAGCAATGGAAAGAAGTGCTCCTTCTTTGGCGAAAAGTAAAGCAGTTGCCTTGCCGATCCCACTATCACCTCCTGTAATCAATGCAACTTTATTGTGAAGTTTTCCCTTTCTAAATTCATGAGGTTCCGTTTCGGGAACAGGCTTCATTTTGCTCTCGATGCCCGGACGTGATTGTCTTTGTTTTGGATTTATTTTTTTGGATTCCTGTTTCTTCATTGTAAATTATTTTGATTCGACAAATGCCTTTGTCCCATAGAAGAAAACTGCATGAATTATAGAATTCATGCAGTTTTCCGGATGGAAAAAAGATGTAAAAGAGCGTATGAGTTTTTGAATGTTATTCTTCCTCTTCGGCTTCGTAGTTGATTGAATTTTTGGCTATTTCGGTTAATAATTCATCGGCTTCTTTTTCTTGTTCCAGAATTTCACCTAATAAATCCGCTGCTTTACTATGTTCCATGGTGTTTGCAAGTTGAGCCAAGCCACCATAGGAAGCGATTTCGTAATGCTCGACTTTTTGCGCAGCGATAATCAAGGCAGCATCTCTTGTCATGGTTCCTTCTTCGGTGTCGGAAATGATTTCTTCGGCCTCTTCAATCAAACCGTCCATAGCCTTGCATTCTTTTTCTTCAGGTTTTTCTCCGAGTTCTTTGAAAACTTTTTCTAACTGTGCATAATGTTTCTCAGTTTGGCTCTTGTGATCTTTAAAAGCTTTTTTTAGTTCTTTCGAAGTAGCTGCTTTTTCCATTTTCTTCAATGCTTCCACCAAAGCATTTTCAGCATAGTACATATCTTTTAGTCCGTCCATGAAGAATTCGTGCAAAGGAGAATCTTTCATGTCTTTGCGCTCAGAAGCTTTTTTTGCTTTGGGTGAGCTTTTCTTGGTGGTTTCTTTTACTTTTGGCATAACAATATCAGTTTTTAATTAAACATTTAGATAAATCAGTCAGTAGGTTTGGTTACAGGAACGGGAATCGCTACGAATGCTCCTGGGACTTGAAAGGCTTGTATTTGATAGTTTGAAAGAACTTCTTGATCAACTACCTCTGTGACCGGATTAAGGTGTGCCTGAGAATGAATCTCCTCCATCTTTAGGGTGAGCACTATGAACATGAGTGCGGTTATCGTTAAAATTTTTATTGCTATAATCTTGAAATGAGTTGTTTTCAGCGTTTCCATAATCTTGGGTGTTTAATAAATTAAGATTTTGGTTTTCTGTTAGTTCGTTTGTTTCCTGAAAACTTTCCCCCGGATATTGCCCCATAAATTCATGTTCGTTATAAGGCATAGAATCTTCAGGTACAAAATGGTTGAAATCCTTTGGAGAATCCTCCTGTTCTTTGTTGAAATGATGTATGTCCATAACTTTAATTTTTGAGGTTTGACTCATTGAATTATTTCAATTCTTATAAGTCATTAAGAGATGAAATTCGATTTATCTCGTTATTTAGTTCAAAGTTATGACGGTTGTCAGGTCAATCTTATGACCCTAATCATAATTGAATTTTAGTAGTGAATTTTTCGATCTTTGATGCGAATGATGTCTTTTTTAACCATTTTTTTACTGGTTCGGATTACGGTTTCTACACATAATCCCGTCAGATTGGCTACTTGTTGTCGCGTAAACGGAACAACGAAAGCATACTTTTCTTTTTTGACATGGAAACTTTTGAGATAATTCATCAAACTAATCATTCGAGTAGTTGGATCCGTACTTGAGAGATTTTGAAGCATGATGTATTTGTAATAAAGACGTTGAGAAAGTGCTTTGTTTAGCCCAAAAGATACTTCCGGGTGTTCATTCATCAAATCAAAAAAAGAAGTTTTTGGAAGTGAAATGATTTGACAATCCTCCAGACAAATTGCATTCATAGGGTACTGAACCTCTATAAATAATAAGGATTCTCCGAAACTTTGACCTTCTGAAAAAATGTTTTGTATGAACTCTTTTCCGTCTTCCTTGAAATTGTTCAGTTTTATTTTGCCCTCTTTTAACTGATAATAAAAATTTGGGGTTCCTCCTTCCTCAAAAATAACATCTCCTTTCATATACAATTTGGATTCCGCTCTAAATTTGTATAATAATCTTTCTTCTATCATAGCATTTATAATTAAAATTAAGTTCGATGATTAGAAAAAGGGGTAGGAACTTTAAAAGTAGGGATAATTTGTTTATAAGCATTGGTCAATCAGGACTTTAACTAAATTTTATAATTCAACTTGTGCACTTGTTATTTCATAATAAATTGCCCAACCGATAAATAATATGATAATTATCCAAACCCAAAAAGGAATGGACTGTGGAGTTTCACTTCCCGTAATGATAAATGACTTTTGATTTCCCTTGTCGTAAGCGTTGATCATCAAAGATAACTTTCCATTCACTATGTCTTTGTTGCGAATTCCCTCCACCGAAATTGAAGGTCCATTTGAGACGGTGAAATTAATCTTCTTCACTCCTTCCTTTCCAAATGGAGATTGACTCACAATTTTTAGTTGATGTTCTCCATCACTTAATTTTTGTGTATCAAAATCAAAAACCACAGGCGTTTCCAGTTCGGCAATTGGTTGAGGGTCGTCGTCGATAAATAGAAATACTATGCTTTTATCCTTTGTCATCTCTTCATTTTTATTCGATAAATCTATATTTTATGTGAGACTTGTCCTTTTCACCGGGTTTAAGCAAATATTTCAGTGAATAAACCAAGGTGTAAATTGTAATAAGCACAATAAATCCAACGATAAACCAATCCCAATTGTTATCAGGGCCAGTACCATGTGTGAGGTTTCTTGTGATTTTTGGTTGTTGCAAATTACAAGCTTCACAAGCTTTTGAGATTGAAAATCCCATCAAAAGCAGAAATGTTATTAATTTTTTCATTTTAATTGATCCATTATATTTTTAACTTCTTCTACAGTTACTTCCTTAGCATCATTTCCCCAATTGTTTCTTTCATGATTAATAATTGCCGTTAGTTCTTCCGGACTCAACCCTGCGTTTTCTCCGACCGCAGGAATGGAAGCATATTCCGGTCGCGGGTCATATCCTTTCATGATAATGGTGACGATGAGTTCCAAATCGCCACCGGTAATTATCGGACTTTCTTTCAGCGAAGGGAAAGCGCCAGGCACACCTTCACCACTTGTTTGATGGCAGGTTGCACAATGCGTCGTGTAAAGCTGTGCGCCATCAGGTAAATCGCCGGTACTACCGACTCTTGAATCCTTTTGTTTGTAAAGAAATAAAGGTACTTCTTGTTCGGTGAAATCCACTTGCTTGAGAGACAAAAGATAAGCGACGAGTTGCAAAGCATCTCGAGAAGCGATGATTTTTTTGGAGGGATGGGTAAGGAATTTTTCAGGTATTTTGACTTCGATATCTTCTTTAGTCACATAAGTTTTTTCTTCAAAAAGCCAAGGGTAAGCAGGCATGATTGATTCTTCTACAGCCGCTCTGGGTTGATATAAATGGATGAGATGCCACTCAATGCTGGGCTGTCTTTCTCCGATTGTAGTCAAATCCGGACCCGTTCTTTGTGTTCCCAATAAGTTGGCAGTGTTTCGCCAAAAATCCGTTCGACGATTGATGGAATAATCTGCCGCTATGCTGGGCCTTTTCCCAAAAACATTGTCCATTTCTACATTTCGAACTTGTTGAGTATGACAAGCTACGCAACCCTCTCTCAAATAAACCATTTTCCCGGCTTTTTCATCCTCGGAAAGCATATCAATTCCTCTGGGAAGTGGATGATTGATTTTTTGATTTTCGATAGCCGGATACACGGCAATATAAACCGTCAGGCTAAGAAATAAGACCAATGCAGCTCCGAATAATACATTATGATTATTGTAAATAAACATCAGATTTCTGCGTTTTTAAACTTCTCTTTCAACTTGAGTATCTCTGCCGGAGTTTGTGGAATGCTTATCTCTTCCTTTTTTTGGGTCATTTTGTAAAAATTATAAACGAAAATTAAATGAGAAACCCACATCATAGTTCCGCCAATGGCTCGCCACAACCAATAAGGCCCCATATTGACGGTTCCATGTATAAATGGATTTTTAGCCATCCAGATTTGACCGGTTTGAGTACCCCCAATCATAAGTGCAAAAACATAAATCATCAAGCCAATTAAGGCCAACCAGAAATGAATTCCAACCCAGATTTTCGGGGGTTCCTTTCCTGTAAGTCTTGGAATCAATGTGTAACTGAAAGCCCACAGCATAAATGTGATGATTCCATACATTGTCAAATGGGAATGCGCAACGGTGAAATCGGTAAAATGCCAGAGTAAATTGGTGTAGCGAAAAGCTTCTACCGTTCCTTGAAATGATCCGGTGAAATAAAAAATTATCGACATCAAATAAAAAGGCAAAGTATAACTGGTACGAAGTTGATACCAAGCGCCTTTGAAGGTCAATAGAAAATTGGCCGTACCGGCAGCAACTGGAATGACCATCCCCGCACTGGCGACAATGGCGGTGGTTTGAATTCGCCAGGGAATTGAACTAAATATGTAATGATGGGTTCCGATGAGTGTGTAAAACAAAACATGAGTCCAAAATGCCAGAACCCCTAAGCTATAGGAATAAATAGGTTTGTTTAATTGTTGAGGCAAGAAATAATACATCAAACCTAAATTCAAAAGCATAAACCACATACCAATGGCCTGATGCATATAATAACCCTGGATAATGGTCTCTCCAATTCCGTTTTGCCAATAGGGGATATAGCCAATCAGAATCACGATAACTACAAACATAGTCGCGGAAATGATGTACCAATTGGAAATATAAATTTCTTTAACTTTTCTTTTGATAACAGGTCGAAATAAATTGAAAGTAGATAATGCAACACCGATTCCAAATCCAATCATCACCGGCCAGATGTATTCCCGGTATTCGCCACCACCATTATTTACACCTGCAAGAACCAGAATTGTACCGGAGAAAACGGCGAGATTTATTATAATCAGAGAAAGATATCCTTGGCGGATATTGTAGTTTTCTTGATTGCTGACTCTTGCCACTACATAGTAAGCCAGACCAATCATGGCCAAGGAAGACCAACCCCAAAATACGATGTTGGTATGAGCAGGACGAAGCCGTCCAAAACTCAACCATTCGACGTGATCAATGTCGGGAATCACGAATTTAATTCCTAAGTATAATCCAATGGTAGTTCCGATGATTAACCAAAAACTAGCTGTGCCGAGAAAATACAAAATTAATTTGCTCAAAGGAGCTGAAGCAGTGGACTCAAAAGATGAAGTTCTCCTCTTCGAAGGGAAAAATCTTAATTCTTCGACCCGATTAAAATTAGAAACAATTCCTTTTTCATCCAAGGGAGGAAGACTGCCTGATAATTCCTTTTCAGGTGAAACATAATCAAGTCGTTTCTGTTTATCTTTCAGTTCAAGAATTTCTTCCTTTTTTAGCTTTCTAATTTTCCTTTCGGCGGCTTTCTTCTCTCGGATTTTTAGAATCCGGTCATACATGAATAGAAATTTTAAAACAAATACAACAAGTCCAGCAACTATTACTATCAGTAGTAAAAGTACAGTGATTTGAATTCCCGTTGCATTGAACAAGTTTTCCATTTCATACGTTTAATAAGAAAGCATTTAGAAAACATCAGCCGAATTTCTATGAAAAAAACCCTTAGAATATTTAGAACATCCTAAGGGTTTCGGTTTGTAATTGAATCAACATCATAATCGGTGCTGTCAATCGGTGCTACGGTGTCAAGAGTATCGGGAATGAATTCAGAAGTTCCCGTTACGACGCTATCTTGAATTATCACTTCATCGTCGGGGTACATATCATTGACCGTCTCATTTTTCTTACATCCGATTAGGAATAGTCCTGCCGAAATAATTAAAAATGTGATTGCTTTCATAAATAATTTTTTTCAAACTTATATCGAAAAGCAAGCCCAATCTTATGATCTCAATCATAAGCAGGTCAATTGAGTAGTGAACTTTAATAATGATTGATCCAAAATTATTTTGAGGAGGGTTTCTGACCCTGACTAAGTACCCAGTATCCTGAAAATCCTCCAATAATGGAAGCGGTAAAGATTCCAATTTTCGCCTGTGTCATGAATTCGGGCGTTTGAAACGCAAGTGAAGTAATGAACAAAGACATTGTAAACCCAATCGAAGCCAAAAGTCCCAATCCAAAAAGATTTTTCAAATTCATTCCTTCAGGAAAAGTTGCTATTTTCATTTTTACACTAATCCATGTAAAACCAAAAACTCCGATAACCTTTCCTAAAAGAAGTCCAAGTCCAACTCCGAGTGCTACATTGGTACTGAAAATTTGATCGAAGTCAATGTCAATGACCCTAACTCCGGCATTGGCCAACGCGAAAATCGGGATAATTAAAAAGCTAACCAAAGGATGCATGGCATGCTCCAATCGCTGAAGAGGAGGAGTCGCTTTGTGTAGATCCGTCTTTATGTTTTCAAGCAAATGCAATTGTTCGTTGGTAAGCGTAGGGATTTTGTCGTTCGGGTCAATTTGAGTGAATTGATCAAGAGAGTTTTTTATTTTACTCACCAAATAAGCTTCCTTAATTCTAACATCGGCTGGTATCATGAAAGCCGCAAGAACTGCTGCAATGGTCGCATGAACACCGGAAAGAAGAAAGCAAGTCCAAACGCCTAAAATTCCCAAAAAAGCATAAAAAATGATGTTTCGAATTCCCATTTTATTTCCCAAATACATCACGGCCAAAAACGAAAAACCAAGCAACAAGCTGACGAAGGAGATATCGGAAGTATAAAAGAAAGCAATTACCAAAACGGCACCGATGTCGTCCACGATGGCAAGTGCTGTGAGAAATATTTTTAGAGAAATTGGAATTCGATTTCCAAGCAAATACAATACACCCAAGGCAAATGCAATGTCGGTTGCCATCGGAATTCCCCAACCTTGACTGACTTCCCCCATAGGATTTAGTGAAAAATAAATCAAAGCCGGAACGATCATACCACCGGCAGCCGCAATGATGGGCAACAACGCCTTTCGAGGATTGGAAAGTTCACCGGCAACAATTTCCCGTTTCAGTTCCAAGCCCACCACAAAAAAGAAAATCGCCATCAAACCATCGTTGATCCAATGCAAAATACTGTATTCCAAATAAGAGTTTCCATCCAGTGTGAAACCTAATTTATGTTCCAAAAAGGCATAGTAATGATTTGAAATGGGCGAATTGGCCAAAATCAACGCCAACAAAACACAGACTCCCAACACAAGTCCTCCAGATTTTTCATGTTGAATGAATCTTTGAATGGGTTTCGTGATTTTTTGAATGGGATACTTTTTTTCCATTGGATTTTTTTAATTAAATATTAAAGATTTTGAACAATAATTCATTCAATAAATCACCGTCAGACACATTTCCAGTTGACCCTACACCTTTGCTTTTTACATCGGTTTCTCTTAAGAGTGATATGATTCTTGTGGCTTTTTTGAGTGGATAATTTTTGGCGGCAGTGGCAGCGTCTTTTACAAAAAATGGATGTAAGCCCAATTCTTTGGCTACATTGGATTGGGATTTATCGCTCAAAGTATGATAAACAATGATGTTTGAAAAAGTTTGATACAATATCGACAAAGTTACCACCAGAGGGTTATCTTTTGGGTTTTGACTGAAATAATTTGCAATTTTAAATGCCTTGACCGCATTTCGAGTTTCAATAGCATTCCTTAACTCAAAATTATTGTAATCTTTACTGATTCCAATGTTTTTTTGAATGATTTCGGGGGTGATATTACCCGTTTCTGCAAGGATTTTTAGCTTCTGTAATTCGTTGTAAATCCTTCCCAAATCCGAGCCCAAGGATTCTGCCATCATAAATTTTGATTTGGCTTCCAGGTTCATTCCCATTTCCTTTGCTGTAGTTTCAATCCAATCAGGGATTTGGTTATCATAGATTCTTTTGGTTTCGAGAACTACCGAATTTTTTTGAAGTGTTTTATAAAGTTTCTTGCGTTTGTCCAGCGACTTTCCTTTGTAATTAAACACTAAAACCGTGGAAGGTTGAGGGTTTTCAGCATAAGATTCCAACTGATCGATGCTTCTGGAAAGATGCTGCGCTTCTTTCACAATCACAACTTGCCGTTCGGCGCCCATCGGAAATTGTTTTGCCAAAGCCAGTACATCGGCCATTTCCACGTCATTTCCATACAAAATGGTTTGATTGAATCCCTTTTCATCTTCAGTTAAAACATCCGACTCGATGGCTTTGGAAACTTGATCTATAAAAAATGGTTCCTCACCAGAAAGAAAATAAATAGGTGCAAACTTTTTGTTTTTAATATCTTTGAGGATGCTATTTGGCTGACTCATGAACGAATTAAAATTACCAGAATTAAATTTTCCCGAAAATTACCAATTTCGATTTAAACAAGACGAGAATTCTGTTTATATCTTTTGCAACACACGAAAAAAATGGTTAATCCTCACTCCCGAGGAATGGGTTAGACAAAATCTTGTTCACTTCCTGATTCAAGAAAAAAAGTACTCCCAATCAGCCATCAATACAGAAATCATAGTCAAGGTAAATGGTATGAAGAAAAGAGCCGATGTAATTGTCTATAAAAAAGAAAAACCCTTTTTAATTGTAGAATGTAAATCTCCTTCCGTACCCATTTCACAGGAAACTTTTGATCAAATCGCAAGATATAATCTAGAAATCGGAGCAGACTATCTGATGGTTACCAATGGTATGAATCATTATTATTGCCAGATGGATATGGAAAACCAGCGTTATGTTTTTCTTCCAGAGCTTCCCGACAGCAATTAATTTCTCCGTATTAAAATAAGATTAATCTTTTTAATTTTATTATGCGTGCATAGTAAAAAAAGATTATATTTGTGTTTCTCTTAAATAAATAAGATGATTCACAACGATTTAGCTATTGACCAATATTTAAGATTTACATGGCTTGTTGTTCAGAAAATGTACAACGAACAAGCTTCTAAATTTAATTCAACCATGGTAATGGGTTTCACGCTTTTATCCATCGACCCAAAAAACGGAACACCAAGTACTTCACTTGGTCCCAAAATGGGAATTGAACCGACAAGTTTGTCCCGAACTTTGAAAAATCTGGAAGAGCGTGGGTTGATTATCAGAAAACCCAATCCAGATGACGGACGAAGTGTCTTAATCATTTTGACCGAAGATGGATTGAAAATGCGCGATGTTTCCAAAGAAGTGGTTTTGAGTTTTTATGACGCCTTGAATGAGAAAATTTCCCAAGAAGAACTGGATGTTTTCTATGGCGTTTTGCAGAAAATCAATTCGATTGCTACAGATGAAAATACGTTTAAAAAGAAGAAAGAATTACTTAATCATTAATAAAACATAAAATGAATAGGCACATAAGACGAGTTACAGTATTAGGTTCCGGAGTTATGGGCTCTGGGATTGCCTGTCATTTGGCCGGAATCGGCGTCGAAGTAGTATTGCTCGACATGCCGTCTGAAGGCGCAGACAGAAATAAAACCGCAAGAGAGCATCTCAACCATGCGCTCAAATCCAATCCTTCCCCGATATATGACAAAGCTTTTGCTTCGCGAATTACCGTTGGGAATTTTGAAGACGATTTAGAAAAAATTAAAAATTCAGACTGGATAATCGAGGTCATCATCGAAAGACTCGACATCAAAAAATCCATGTTTGAAAAAGTTGATCAGTTCCGAAAAGAAGGAACATTGATCACCTCCAATACATCGGGTATTCCCATCCAACTGATGTCAGAAGGGCGTTCTGAAGATTTTCAGAAACATTTCTGCGGAACGCACTTCTTTAACCCTCCTCGTTACCTCAAATTATTTGAAATCATTCCGGGACCGAAAACAGATCCATCTGTAATCGATTTCTTTACCGTTTATGCGGAGAAGTTTTTAGGAAAAACACCGGTCTTGGCCAAAGACACGCCTGGTTTCATCGGAAACCGCGTCGGAGTTTATTCGATGGCAAAAGTAATGGAACTCGCACAGGAAATTGGTTTGACGATCGAAGAAGCCGATACCCTGACCGGTTCGATTTTGGGACGACCCAAAACTGGAACCTTTAAACTCGCCGATTTAGTCGGGCTCGATACAGCTTCCAACGTTACCAAAGGTTTGCAACAAAATTTACCCAATGACAAATTCATTCAGGATTTAAAAGAATCCAAAGTGATGAATTTCCTTTTGGAGAATAAATTCTTTGGTGACAAAGCCCAAAAAGGTTTTTATTATAAAGAATTTGATAAATCAACCGGTGAAACCAATCGTTTTGCACTTGATTTGGAGAAATTGGAATATCGCCCGCTGAATCGTGCAAAAGTTGCGGCCGTCGAAACCGCCAAACAAGCCGGAAACACCCGAAATAAACTTGGGGTTTTATTGAAAGACAAAAGCAAAGCGGGTGATTTACTTCGTAAACATTTTGCATCTTTGTTTGCCTATGTAGCCGATAAAGTTCCGGAAATTACAGAAGTTTTCTACAGCATTGACGATGCGATGAAAACCGGATATGCCTGGAAATACGGATCTTTTGAAACTTGGGATTTGGTCGGATTGAAAACCGGAATTCAGTTGATTGAATCAGAAGGTTATGAAGTTTCTGACTGGGTCAAGGAAATGGCCGAATCGGGAAAAGAAAGTTTCTATCAGGTCAAAGACGGAAAGAAATATTTCTACGATATTCATTCAAAAGATTATCAGCTCATTCCGGGTCAAGATGCCTTTATCATTTTGGACAACATCCGAAAAACCAAAGAAGTTTGGTCCAATGCCGAAGCAAGCATTCAGGATTTAGGCGATGGAATCATCAATTTGGAATTCCGCTCCAAAATGAATTCCATCGGTGGTGGTGTGATTACCGGAATCAACAAAGCAATTGACCTGGCCGAAAAAGATTATCAGGGATTGGTGATTGGAAATCAAGCCGATAATTTCTCTGTCGGAGCGAACTTGGCGATGATTATGATGATGGCTTCCGAACAGGATTGGTGGGAATTGAATATGGCCATCAAAACTTTCCAAGATACGATGATGAAAGTTCGTTACAGTGCCATTCCGGTCGTAGTTGCGCCACATGGAATGACTTTGGGTGGCGGCTGCGAAATCTCGCTTCATGCCGATAAAATCGTGGCAGCTGCCGAAACTTATATGGGACTCGTAGAAGCGGGAGTTGGGGTAATTCCCGGCGGTGGCGGAACCAAAGAAATGACCCGAAGAGCATCTCAATTCTTGATTTCAGATGATGTGAAAACCAATCATTTGCGCGAAGCTTATATGACCGTAGCGATGGCAAAAGTGGCAACTTCTGCTTATGAAGCAAAAAACTTTGGTTTCATCCGAAACGAAGATGTGATTGTTGTAAATAAAGACCGACAAATTGCCGAAGCCAAAAAACATGCCTTGATTATGGCAGAAGCCGGATACACCCAGCCAATTGCTAAAAAAGTAAAAGTTTTAGGAAAAGAAGCCATGGGTATGTTCTATGTAGGATCTGACCAAATGGTGGCCGGAAATTATATTTCGGAACACGACCGTTTGATTGCCAATAAATTGGGATATGTGATGACCGGTGGGAATCTTTCCGAACCGACTGAAGTTTCGCAGCAGTATTTATTGGATTTAGAGAGAGAAGCCTTCTTATCACTTTGTGGAGAACGTAAAACTTTGGAGCGAATTCAGCATATGTTGAAAACAGGGAAACCGCTTAGAAATTAGTATTAAGACAGATGTATTAAGAATTAAGATGATGCACAATTTTGAAAAATTAAAAATATGGCAAAAAGCAATGGACATTGCTGTGTCTGTTTATGAAATTTCTTTGCTTTTACCGGAAGATGAAAAGTTTAATTTAATCCATCAGATTAAAAAATGTGCGGTATCTATTTCTTCCAATATAGCCGAGGGTTCAGGGAGGAATTCAAATAAAGAGTTCGTTCAGTTTTTAGGAATTGCAAACGGGTCAACATTTGAATTAATAACGCAATTAATTCTTGCTAAAAGATTAAAACTAATCGGTGAAGAAATGGTTCAGCCTATAATAAATCAATTAGTAGAGGTTTCCAATATGAATTTTTCTTTTCAGAAAACATTAAAAAATAATAACGAATGATTTAGAGATTAAGTCTTGATACTTAATACTCTAATCTTAATACAATAAAACAATGAAAGACGCATATATAGTAACAGGATACAGAACCGCAGTTGGAAAAGCTCCCCGCGGAACTTTAAGATTTACCCGACCGGACGAATTGGCTGCAAGCGTTATTGAACGCATGATGCAGGATGTCCCGAATCTGGATAAAGACAGAATTGATGATGTGATTGTCGGATGTGCCATGCCCGAAGCTGAACAAGGCCTGAATATGGCACGTTTGATTTCGTTGATGGGATTGAACACCGATAAAGTTCCCGGCGTGACAGTCAATCGTTATTGTGCTTCGGGCTCAGAATCCATTGCGATTGCAACTGCCAAAATCCGTACGGGGATGGCCGATTGTGTCATTGCCGGAGGAGCCGAAAGTATGTCCTACATCCCGATGGGCGGATACAAACCTATTCCGGGAACCGATGTCGCCAAGCACAATGCCGATTACTATTGGGGAATGGGATTGACTGCTGAAGCGGTTGCTAACGAATTCAATATTTCCCGAGAAGACCAGGATTTATTTGCATTTAATTCACATCAGAAAGCGATCAAAGCAATCCAAGAAGGGCGGTTTGAAAATCAGATTGTGCCGATCGATGTAGAAATCAGCAAATTGGATGAAAAAGAAAAAATTCAGACAGAAAACATTTCATTCAAACAAGACGAAGGGCCACGAGCCGACACTTCGCTCGAAGCTTTGGCAAAACTAAGACCTGTTTTCGCCCAAGGTGGATCAGTAACAGCCGGGAATTCTTCCCAAATGTCAGACGGAGCTTCTTTCGTCATGGTGATGTCAGAAGAAATGGTGAAAGAATTAAATCTGGAGCCGGTGGCGAGATTGGTTTCTTATGCAACAGTGGGCGTTCCGCCTAGAATCATGGGAATCGGGCCTTTGTATGCCATTCCGAAAGCATTGGAACAAGCAGGCATGAATCAATCCGACATAGAAATGTTTGAATTAAACGAAGCTTTTGCTTCGCAATCATTGGCGGTCATTCGCGGACTGGATTTAAATCCTGAAATCGTGAATGTGAACGGAGGAGCGATTGCTTTGGGGCATCCGCTGGGTTGTACCGGAACAAAATTAACGGTTCAATTGTTCAACGAAATGAAACGTCAGAATAAAAAATACGGAATGGTTACGATGTGTGTGGGAACCGGACAAGGAGCGGCTTCGGTGTTTGAGATTTTATAAAAGAAAATAGAAAAAAGAGGATAGAAAATGAACTCTAAGAAAAGACATAATTATAAAAATCTGAAGATATGGCAATTGGGAATTGAAATAGCAAATCAAGTATCCGATATTTTAATTGATTTCCCAATTCATGAAAAGTATGATTTGAGTTCTCAAATAAGTCGTTGCTCCGTTTCAATCCCATCCAATATTGCCGAAGGCTCTTCACGGACTAATAAATCTTTTAGTCATTTTTTAGATGTTTCATTAGGTTCTTCTTTTGAACTTATAACTCAATTAATCATTGCAAACCATAGAAATTATATAAATCAAAATACTTATAATCAATTAGAAAATAAAATAGAAGAGTTTCAGAGAATGACAATGTCATTTCAAAACGGACTGGAATAGTCCATTTTCTATATTCTATTTTCTTTTCTCTAATACTCAAAGACATATGAAAAAAAATAGACTAAAAGGAGGAGAATTCCTGATCAAAGATTTGACTTGGGAAGATATATTTACGCATGAAGATTTCAGCGAAGAACAAAAAATGATGTTGGAATCTGCCAAAGAATTCATCGACAGAGAAGTTTGGCCCAAAAAACATCAGATTGAGAAAAAGGATTATGCTTTGATTGAAGATTTGATGAAAAAGTTGGGCGAACTTGGGTTTTTAGGGATTTCAGTTCCTGAAGAATATGGTGGATTGGGAATGGGATTTGTCACCACAATGTTGGTTTGTGACTACCTTTCAGGTGCCACCGGATCTTTGGCAACGGCCTATGGAGCGCACACGGGAATTGGTACTATGCCGATTACGCTTTATGGAACTGAGGAACAAAAGAAAAAATATTTACCCAAACTGGCAACGGGCGAATGGTTTGCTTCCTATGCCTTGACCGAGCCGGAAGCGGGTTCTGATGCGAATTCAGGAAAAACTAAAGCGGTTTTGACCGAAGATGGTAAATTTTATAAAATCACCGGACAAAAAATGTGGATTACCAATGCCGGATTCGCAGAATTGTTCATCGTTTTTGCCCGAATTGAAGATGATAAAAACATTACGGCATTCATCGTAGAGAAATCACAGGCTGGTGAAGGTTTTTCTTTGGGCGAAGAAGAAGATAAACTCGGAATTGTTTCATCTTCAACTCGTCAGGTGTTTTTTAATGAAGTAAAAGTGCCGATTGAAAATATGCTGGGCGAACGGAACGGCGGATTTAAAATCGCGATGAATGCGTTGAATGTAGGACGAATCAAATTGGGTGCAGCTTGTTTGGATGCCCAAAGAAGAATTCTCACAAATGCAATTAATTATGCCGATGAAAGAAAACAATTTGGTGTATCGATTAATACGTTTGGGGCTATTCAGGAAAAATTGGCAGAGATGGCTGTTGCAACTTTTGCTTCGGAAGCAGGTGCTTATCGCGCTGCAAAAAATATGGAAGACGCCATTGCAGAAAATATCGCAAACGGAATGCCTCATAACGAAGCTGAATTAAAAGGAATTGAAGAATACGCCATCGAAGCTTCCGTTTTGAAAGTCTGGATTTCGGATATGGCGCAGATTGCGGCCGACAAAGGAATTCAGATTTACGGAGGAATGGGTTATTCAAAAGAGATGCCAATGGAATCGGCCTGGCGAGATGCAAGAATTTCAAGAATTTACGAAGGGACCAACGAAATCAATAGTTTGTTGTGTGTGAGCATGTTGGTGAAAAGAGCCTTTCAGGGAAGAATTGATTTGATGACACCGGCGATGGGCATTGCCGACGAATTAATGAGCATTCCTTCATTCGATACACCGGATTATTCTGAACTTTTTGCCCAGGAAAAAGAAATTTTAACAAATTTGAAAAAAGTCTTCTTTATGGTTGCTGGAGCGGCTTTGCAGAAGTTTGGTGCCGATTTGGAACAGCATCAACAATTAATTTTGAAAGCTTCATCGATTTTAATTGAAATTTATATGGCAGAAAGTACTATATTGCGTGCCGAAAGGATTGCCAAAACAAAATCCGAATCAGATGCTGAAGTTTCAATTAAATTTGCTAAATTGCAGCTGTTTGACTCAGTTGAGACAATCAAAAGAGACGCGACCGCCGGTATTATTTCATTCACAGAAGGAGATGAACAACGGATGATGCTTTCCGGATTAAGAAGATTTACACGATATAATGAGTATCCAAACGTGGTTCTTTTAAAATCTGAAATCGCAGAATATTTAATTAAACAAAATAAATACACTTTTTAGTGTAATTTACAAAGTTTGGCACGAGCTTTGTAATTAGACAAGTTAAGTACTATTCTTTTCATAAGGTAGTTGAGTTTTCATGGTACTTAAGTTTTAGTAGAGAGGGTCCCGGCAGAAATGCCGGGGTTTTTTTGCTCCAAATTCAAAAAAAAATCGCTTACTAGCGATTTTGAAAATTTTATCTATTTAATAAATCTATCCGTTTTTTTGTCGTATCCATACGGGCAATGACGACATCCGCTTTTGCAGCAATATCCACGACGTAGCAAATATTGTTCGGTAAAAACAATGTATCCTTCCGGTGTTTTATAGAAATCACCTTCTTCTAATTTTGGTTTCATTTGTTTAATGAATTGAATGATCTATTTTTCGTCCAGTTGCTTATAAGCTTTTAAAATTTTACTTACTAATTTGTGTCGAACCACATCTTTTTCGGTTAGTTTGACCATGCCGATTCCTTCGACATCACTTAGGATATTCATTGCTTCTTTGAGTCCAGATTTTTGTTTAGGAGGCAAATCGACTTGGTCGGGATCTCCGGTGATGATGAATTTTGCATTTTTTCCCATTCGGGTCAGAAACATTTTCATCTGTGCGTGCGTAGTATTTTGAGCTTCATCGAGAATTACAAAAGCTTCATCCAGCGTACGACCTCGCATGAAAGCAAGTGGTGCTACTTCGATGATGCCCTTTTCGTAAAACGAACTTAATTTATCGAAGTGGATCATATCTTTTAAGGCATCGTAAAGCGGTTGTAAATAAGGGTCTAATTTCTCTTTTAAATCGCCGGGTAAAAACCCTAAACTTTCACCGGCCTCAACAGCGGGACGAGTTAATATGATTCTTCTAACTTCTTTGTTTTTAAGTGATTGTACGGCGAGAGCTACGCTGGTGTAGGTTTTTCCGGTTCCTGCAGGTCCTATGGCAAAAACCATATCGTTTTTATATACTTTTTCGACTAATTCCCTTTGCCCAGGTGTGTGTGCTTTGATGAGTTTTCCGCTAACGCCATGCACTAAAATTTCTGCAGATTTAGGAATTCGACTGGCTTGAGAATTTTCCGTTTCAAGTATTTCTTCTACGTCTTTTTCTTTGAGTTGGTTATAGTGTTGGATATGAAAAATAAGCTGCGAAATTTTCGAATTCAACTCATTGAGTAAATCCTCATTTCCGACTGCAGAAATATTTCGGCCACGACCAATTATTTTTAATTTTGGGAAGTGAGCTTTCAGGGTTTTGAAATTTTCATTGTTGGGTCCGTAGAACTCCTGAAGGTTCACATCGGCCAGTTCTAAACTTAATTCTGTCAAATGTCTTGTCTTTAAATTCGATTCAATACAAAAATACGCAATATATTTGTTTGCGGAATTGAATTTTTAATGTCTATTATAACTTTAACAACCGATTTTGGATTAAAAGATCCTTTTGTTGCTTCGGTGAAAGCGCGTATCTATAGCGAATTACCAGATGCAGTGATTGTGGATATTTCTCATGGAATTCAGCCTTTTGATATTGGGGAAGGTGCTTTCATCGTCAAAAACAGTTATAAAGATTTTCCAGACGGAACGATTCACGTTCTGGGAGTGGATGCATTAATTAATCCTTTCAAAAAGCCAATTGCAGCACTGATTGACAATCATTATTTCATAACGGCAGACAATGGGATTTTGTCTTTGATTTGTTCCGAAGTGAAACCCAATGAAATTGTTGAGATAGACATTCCTCAAGCTCAGTTAAATTCATCTTTTCCAACTCGAGACTTATTTGTTCCAGTTGCTTGCCATTTGGCAAGAGGTGGGAAATTATCGGTAATTGGCCCTAAATTGAAAGAGTACAAAGAGCTTTCGACCTTGAGACCAGTTGTTAAGGATGATAAAACCATCATTGGACTCGTTATTTACATCGATAATTATGGAAATGCCATTACAAATATCACTGAGAGGTTTTTTGATGCTGTCGGAAAAAAGCGAAATTTCCGGATTTATTATAGAAGTCATGAATTCACGCAGGTATTTAGAAACTACACTGAAGTCGTGAATGACTTTGAAAAAGAAGCGGATGTGACTGGTAAAGGAATGGCTTTGATGGGCTCATCTGGCTATCTGGAAATTGCTGTTTATAAAAGCAATCCCAATAATTTTGGGGCAGCAAGTACGCTTTTTGGATTGAAAAAGGGTACAGAAATTTATGTCGAATTTACTTAAAATTCAGCCAGTCTTCTTTTAGAATTTCATATTGAAAATTCAAATGATCCGGCTCGCCGAAATAAGCTACCACAATTTCATCGGTTTTTATGGCACCTAATTTTTCCATTGCTTTTTGGGAGCGGTAATTGGTGGCTCCAACATGAAAAATGACTTTGTTCACAAACTGAAAAATATAATCGAGCATCAGAGTTTTGGCCTGATGATTTAAACCTTTTCCCCAAAATTTCACTGCATAAAATGTATAGCCGATCAAAATGCTTTTGTCCGTTTCATTGTAATCATAAAACCTTGTACTTCCGGCAATTTCTCCTGTGTTTTTACAGAAAATTAGGTAAGCACCTCCACTTTCTAAAGCGCCTTCAAAAAAGTTTTTAAATACATCTACTTTGTACCGATTGGTATTGGGATGATTAGCCCAAACCGCAGGGTCGGAACCGACTTCGTACAATCTTTCAAAGTCATTTTCCTGAAGTGGCATGAGCCGGATGTTTTCGTTTTCTAATTCGGGTTGAATGGAAAAATTCATTGGATAAATTTAATAAAAGACTTTGATTTATTTTTAATTTAAATTTATAAATAATTAATATATTTACATTTTATAAATATAATATGGCAACATTCACATCATCACTACCGGACGATCTGCTTCAGCAATTGGCTGATTATGCAGATAGGATTGGCGTAGCCAAAAACAAAATCATTGAAAAGGCACTTCGGGTTTACTTGGATGAAATGAAACGTGCAGAATATGCGCAGTCCTATCGGCGTGCGAGTCAGGACGTAGATATAATGATGGTCGCAGAAGAAGGAATGGCTGAATACATTCGTCATATTGATTCAGAAGATAAAGAATGAGACAGGGCGAAATCTGGGAAATGTATTTTGATCCGGTAAAAGGAAGCGAGCAGGGCGGAAGAGGACCAGCGGTCATCATCAGTGGAAATTTAATGAATCAATATTTGAATGTAGTGATTGTTTGTCCTTTAACCACAAAAATCAAAAACTACAAAGGAAATCTAATCATTGAGCCAAATGCGGAAAACGGGCTGGAAATGAAATCCGAAGTTTTGACGTTTCACATTCGTTCGGTGGTAAAAGACCGCTTGAAAAGTCGCTTGGGTGAAATTCCACCAAAAGATGTGGAATTTATCAAATCGACTTTGGATGATATATTGAGGTATTAAATAACCCTAACAGGGTCAAAACCCTGTTAGGGCTATTTGCAATGGTTTAAAATTGTATTTTTGTGAAGAAAAAAAACTTTAATGAGTGAGTTTTTAACTGAATTATTTACCGGGCTAATTTTAGAAGGAACTATCGGGCAAAATATCAGATTTTATTTCTTTAAATTATTTGGAATAAAAGTGGCTAAAGAAAAGTTGGCAAATGAAGTAGTAGGATCGGAAAAACCTCATAGACAAAAGAATTATAATATTTTAGTTGGTTTTATCGCTTTAATTTTCCTGATATCTTTCATTTTGGGAATGACTTTTTTAATCTTTGGAAAATAATTATTTATAAATGCAATTCTACCCAATCATAAAAGCAGTTCACATCATTTTTGTGATCAGCTATTTTGCCGGACTTTTTTACATCGTCCGACTTTTTATTTACCACACGGAAACACAAGATAAACCGGAAGCGGAACAAAATGTTTTGCGGAAACAGTTTCGATTTATGGAAGAACGGCTTTGGAACATCATCACGGTTCCGGCAGGAATTCTGGTGCTGGCAACGGGAATTACGATGTTGGTTCTGAATTCCGCTTTGCTGACTCAGCCCTGGATGCACATCAAACTGACCGCTGTGATTTTACTTCTCGGCTATCATCTCTGGAGCTGGCGAACGTTGAAAGAAATTCAGAAAGATCAATATAAAATGAAATCCGTCCGACTGCGAATGATGAATGAAGTTGCAACTTTGTTGCTTTTTATCATTGTTTTCGCCGTGATTTTAAAAGGACTTTTTATGCAGTATTGGTACTGGATTTTGATTAGTTTTGTAGCCGTTGGCGTACTAATTATGCTGATTGTCCGTTTGGTGAACAGAAAGAAATGATAAAATAACTTTGTGAACTTCGTGTCCGCCGCGGCGGATTGTGGACTTCGTGGTTTAATTTTACCACAAAGAACGCTAAGAAGTCACAAAGAACACAAAGGAAATTGAAAAATAAATGCTGAAAATATTTAAAAAAGAGCTTGCCAATTATTTCTCGGGCTATATGGCCTACATCGTGGCTTCGGCTTTTGTGCTGATTTGCACTTTGTTTTTATGGTTTTTTGACAATGAATTCAACATTTTCAACATCGGAACCGCGACTTTGAGCAGTTTCTTTTTCATTGCACCTTGGATATTGCTTTTCCTGATTCCGGCTTTGACGATGCGGACGATTGCGGAAGAAGAAAGCAGCGGAACTTTGCAATGGCTTTTTACGCAACCGATTAAAATTTGCGGAATTGTTTGGGGGAAATACCTTCCGGTCGTTGTGGTTTTGCTTTTCGCGCTGATTCCCACTTTACTATTTGTTTATACTTTGCAACAATTCATCGTCGATGCAGACCAATTGGATTTCGGAGCGATTTTCAGCGGATATTTGGGCTTGTTTTTGTTGGGAAGCAGTTTTGCCGCGATAGGATTGTTTACGTCTTCGCTGACCAAAAATCAGGTTGCAGCCTATGTTTCGGCCATATTTTTATGTTTTGTATTGTTTTATGCATTTGAAAGTCTGGCGTCTTATAATTTATTGGGCGGTGCCGATTATTATGTACAAAAAATAGGGATGTATCAGCATTATCAGCAGATGCTGAAAGGGATTATTGACACAAGAGATTTGATTTATTTCATAGTAATCATTGCTTTGTTTTTGGTGTTGACGAATTATAATTTAGAAAGAAAAAAGTAATAGCGAATTTCGAGCTTCGAACTTCGTATTTCGAATAAAATGAAAAAACATACCCGAAATATAATTGGAATTCTGATTCTCCTTGTGGGAATTGCGGTTTTGTCCGAATTCGTTTTCAAACGATTCGATATGACACGCGATAAGCGTTATACACTGACGAATTCTACCAAAGAAATTCTTCAAAAAATTGATAAACCACTCAAAATTAATGTTTTGTTGGGTGGTGAACTTTCCGGAGATTATCGGACTTTAAAAAATGAAATTTCATTTCTTTTGGATGAATTCCGACAAATAAATCCTAAAATTTCCTATCAATTTTTAAATCCGTCCAAAGATTTTACCGCAGCTCAATTACAGGAAAACGGACTGGCGCCGGCACCGGTAAAAACCGACAAAGGCGTGCTGAATGTTTATCCGTATGCCCAATTGAAATACGATGGAAAGGAAGGCTGGATGGAAACTTTGGTCAATGATCCGGCTTTACCTTTTGAAGAATTGGCGTCTGCTTCCACCGAAAAACTCGAATATCTTTTCATGGATGATTTGCGGAAAATCACGCAGACCGAACGGAAAAACATTGGATTTCTGGTGCATCATGACGAATTGAGCCAAATTCACATGGACGGATTTGGTCGCGCATTGGCCGATAATTACAATGTGGATGTGTACATTCAGCCCATTCAGGATTCGACTTATACATTGAAACAATCCGATTTAAAGGCATTGGAACATTTTGATGCGCTTGTCGTGGCCAAACCGACTTTGCCTTTTTCGGATTCCGATAAACTCGTGATGGATCAATACATCATGAACGGCGGGAAAATGATGTTTCTGACCGAATATGTGGATGCGGAAATGGACAGTATTTTTCGAAGCGGAAAAATTGTGGCTTTTCCTCGGGATTTGAAACTCAATGAATTCTTTTTCAATTATGGTGTTCGGATCATTCCGGCGATTGTGAAAGATTTGGAAGCTGCGAAAATCGTTCTCGCTGACGGCGAAACAACTGCCGGAAATGTGAGTTACAATACTTATACCTGGCCCTATTTTGTGCGCGGATTTCAAGCCGGAGAAAACCCGATAACCGAAAGTATTTCTTCGGTGAAATTTGAATTTGCCAATCCATTGGAATTATTGGAAAATCCCAATGTGGAGCATACCGTTTTGCTGGCGACTTCGCCTTATACGACTTTGCAGCCTTCGATGAGTTTGGTGGAATTGGCCGAAGTGGATGAATTCGTAGCGGAGGAATACCAAATGGGTCGAATTCCATTAGCTGTTTTAGCCGAAGGAAATTTAAAATCCATGTTTGCTTCGCGTTATGAACGAAATGAAATTCCGAATTTCAAATCTGAAACGACCGAAGGGAAATTGATCGTGGTTTCAGACGGTGATGTAGCGAAAAATCATGTATTGATGGGACGTCCGATGCGTTTGGGTGAAGATAAATTTTCGCTTCGTCCCGACAATCCGAGACAGCGTCCGGTGGCTTATGACAATCAGAATTTCCTGTTGAATTGTATCGATTATCTTTTGGGCGAAACCGATTTTCTCAATCTGAAAAACCGAAAACTGGAAATTCCGGTTCTAAACGAAACCAAAGTCCAATTGGATAAATCAACTTGGCAAATGACCAATTTGATTCTTCCGGCAGTAGTAATCTGGCTCATCGGTTTGGGAATGATTTGGTGGCGGAAGAGGAGATATACGGTTTGATTAAAAATTATATAATGCGAAAAATTTTCTTGCTTTTTCTGATAGTTTTAGTTTCTCATTCCTGTCTCACTCAGACGAAAGAAGAAAGTCAAACTTCACTAAATCACACAACCTATAACTTTCCTGAACTAATCGGATATGTGAACGATTATGCTTTGATTTTAGATAGTTTGGAAACTGAAAAATTAGAAAGAAAACTAATAGATTTTAATGAACTTACTACAAACCAAATGGTTATTCTAACTATAATTGATGATGAGGTTACAGAAGAAAATTTTGAAGACTATGCATTAAGCCTATCAAACTATTGGGGTGTAGGGAGCAAAGAGAAAAACAATGGATTGACCATTGTCTTAAACCCTAAGCTCCGATTGATAAGAATTAGTACAGGATTAGGAATACAAGAAATTCTTACAGATGAAATCTGTGAACGAATTCTCCAAAATATAATACTTCCTGAATTTGAGAATGAAGATTATTATACCGGTTTAGACAAAGGAACCGATGAACTTATTAAGTTTTGGAAATAAGAACTCTTTTCAGGATTTAAGGAAATACTAGAATAACTAATTTTCATATTTAACCGAAATTAATACTCAATCTTCTTCTGATAAAATTAGACTTTCTTAAAATTATCAATAATTATTTCCGCTTCGGCAATCTTTTGATAATCAGTGCAATCTGTCCCATGTGATTGGCTTGATGTTCCATTACGTGATACCAAGCGTAAAAATTATTCATCTGGCTTTTACCAACGGGCGAATTCAACCATTTATCATCTTTGGTTTTGAGAATTTCCAAGGTTTCATTTCGTACCTCATCCCAAATTTTCAGGTAAAAATCAATTGGCTTGTCTTTGAACTCTTTTTGAGCCGGTTTCCCTAAATCCAAAGCTTTCTGAAAACCTTGTTTTCTTTCCTGCGGATTAAAACCCCGATTTGAAAATGTAAAAACCTGATAATATTTTTCTGTTGCCGCAAGATGCATAATCAGTGCGCCGATCCGGTTCGACTCTTCATCCATCAAGAAATCTGTTTCTTCCTGATTTAAATTTTGAACATTATACGTAACTCTTAGCTTCAAATCTTCCAGCATCGAAACCAAAATGCCGATTTGCGGCGAATATCCTTCGGTAGGCTCGATTTTTTGAGCATTGATCGAAATGCTAATGAGTGTGAGAATAAGGAATAGTTTTTTCATAGTTGGTTTAGGGAACAAATTATTGACTGAAATCTAAATTTTTTCTTTTGGCGAAAACGATGGCTAAAACGATTATTCTTTTTTGATGTTCATCAATTAAATAATGAATCTGATAAGGGAATTTTTTAATTAACCGAACACGGATATTTTTATACATAATATCATCAGCAAAAGGGTTTTCAGCTATAAAGTCACGAGCCTCTTTAACGCGTTCTAGAAATTTTTTTGCTAATTGCGGTGAGATTTGCTTATAATATTTCACTGCGTCGGATACGTCTTGTTTTACAAAAGGTCGATTGACGATTTTGTATTTCATAGTTCGTCTTCGAGTTGTTGTAAAAGTTCGTTAAAATCCAACATTTCGTCCGGATGGTTTTCATAATCTTTCAAACGAACTTCCAATAGATTTCTTAAATCCTCACCCACTGTTGAATCATTGTCGGAAGGGATAATTATTACTTCAACTTTCTTCGCATTAAATCCTTCGGGTAGCGTAACCTGAAAGGAGTTATCTTCTACATTGATAAATTGTCTTATCGCATTCATATTCAAAATTATTGGTCTTGCTAATATAAGAAGAATCGTTGATTTTTTATGAAATCAATACTCAATCTTCTTCTGATAAAATTCGTCTTTTTGTGTAGTTCTTTCCACCGGATATTTCTCAGTAAAACATCCGAAACAATGATTGGTGGAACCAAGAATTTCAATCAGATTGGGAACCGATAAAAAGTCCAGACTGTCCACACCGAGATAATTAACCAGTTCTTCCGGCGTCATATTGGCCGAAATCAAATCTTTTTTTGTCGGCATATCAATTCCCAAAAAACAAGGCGCAATGATCGGCGGAGAAGCACTTCTGAAATGAATTTCCTTTGCGCCGGCTTCTTTCAAAATTTTGACCAATAATTTACTCGTCGTTCCCCGAACGATGGAATCATCCAAAATCACCAAGCGTTTTCCTTTGATTTTATTGGCAATCGGATTTAATTTCAAATTCACAATCCGCTCGCGCATTTCCTGCGAAGGAACGATAAACGAACGGCTCATGTATCGGTTTTTGACCAAAATCGGCTCAAACGGAATACCCGAAGCTTCGGAAAATCCGATTGCCGAAGGCACACCGGAATCGGGAACACCAATGACCACATCGGCTTCCACAGGCGATTGTTCAAATAATTTTCGTCCGCTTTCTACCCGTAAACCATAAATATCGGTTCCTTGAATGGTAGAGTCGGGACGTGCAAAATAAATGTATTCAAATGCGCAAATTCTATTTTTGGAAGCTTGTTCGAGCGGATAGGAGTGAAGCCCGTTTTCATCCGCTACTACAATTTCTCCCGGTTCTACATCCCGCAGGAATTCCGCTCCCACGGCATCCAATGCACAGGTTTCCGAACTGAAAACATAAGTGTCCTCACCAATTTTTCCAATCGACAACGGCCGGATTCCATTCGGATCGCGGAAAGCAGCCAATGAATTTTTGGTTAATAATAAAATGGAATAAGCACCGCGAATATCTTTCAATCCTTTCTGAATCGCTTCCTGAACTGTTAAATCCGAATATTTTTGAATCGAACGCAAAATCACTTCGGTATCCGAAGTCGCCAGAAAAGGCAAACCTTCTTTGATTAATTCTTCTTTTAATTCGTCGGTTTCAATGACGTTTCCGTTGTGGGCAATCGAAAAATGCGGTTTCCCAAAATAATTGACCGCATAAAGCGGCTGAATATTTTTGGAACTTCCGCCTCCGGCTGTGGTATATCGGGTATGACCAATCGCAGCGTTTCCCTGAAAATCTTCGATTTCTTCGATTTGTTTGAAAACATCCAGCACCAAACCGGTGGATTTGTAGGTTTTGATAACGCTGTCTTTCAAAACCGAAACACCCGCTGCTTCCTGTCCGCGGTGCTGCAAAGCAAACATCCCAAATTGAGCCAAAGAGAAAGTGTCGATGTTATGAGGCGAATAAATCCCAAAAACACCACATTCTTCTTCCATACTGTCCAGCGAATCATTAAACATCTTTTTCAGATGGTTTCTCTGATAGAACTGAGTGGGGATTTTTACTGTTTTCGTACAGGTTTTCATTTTTTTCTTACTGAATAAATTTTCTGACCTCCAAGGTTTTCAAAACCTTGGAGGTCTTCTTATGTCTATTTTATGGCTTCAACCAATCGGTTATAAACTTCGTGATACGCTTCAGAAACTTCTCCCAAATCTCTTCTGAAACGGTCTTTGTCCAATTTTTTCAAAGTGTCTTTGTCCCACAAACGACAAGTATCCGGACTGATTTCGTCGGCCAAAATGATGTTTCCTTCGGAATCTTTTCCAAATTCGATTTTAAAATCAACCAGAATCAAATTGGCTTTCATGAACAATTCTTTCAAAGCTTCATTGATTTTATCGGTCATTTCGTACATCAATTTCAATTCTTCATAAGTTGCTGCGCCCAATAAAACGGCGTGATGGTCATTGATCAAAGGATCTCCCAATTCATCTTTTTTATAACAAATATCAAAAATCGTTACCGGCGATTTTGCTCCTTCTTCCAGCCCCAAACGTTGTGCCATCGAGCCGGCTACATAATTGCGAACCACCATTTCCAAAGGAATGATATCTACTTTTTTGACCAATTGTTCACGATCGTTCAAGGTTTCGATGTAATGCGTGGGAATTCCCTTTTGGATTAAATATTCAAAAATTAAAGTCGAAATTTTATTGTTCATTTCGCCTTTGTCGGCAACGGTTCCGCGTTTTTGTGCATTGAATGCAGTCGCATCGTCTTTGTAATAAACGATGACCAAATCCGGATCCTCAGTGGAATAAACCTGTTTGGCTTTTCCTTCGTAGATAAAATCTTTCTTGCGAGGTTCGAAATTCGAAGTTCGAAATTCGTTATTATTTTCCATTTAATTTCGTTTGTAATTTATAATTCATTTTTTGAATGTCTTCAATGAGTTGAGTGATTTCGTTCAAATCATTTTGATTGATATAACCTTGTCGGTTCGATATGATTAATTGAATATCAAGTTCTAATGTGGAGCCGTTCGAATAGGATAAAAAATTCTGAAATTGAGAATTAGAATTTCTACCTGCGCCCCCTGCGATGTTCGATGGAATAGATACTGCTGACCTTCTGACTTGATTGGTTAGTCCATAAATCTCTTCTTTTGGAAAATTCTTGGTTAAAGAATAAACCATATCAACTAAATCCATTGATTTTTGCCAAATGTGTAAATTTTTGTAGTAACTCATAATTTTAATTTTTAGGTTTATATTGAATTAAATTTACAAATTCCATCAACGAACTTCGAATTTCGAGCTTCGTCAAGCGAAATATTTCACCCCGTTCTTAAATATATTCATCACTTCAATCCCCGGAATGTTCTGAAACAAACCTTCTTCGAAACGTTCCGGATGTCCCATTCGTCCAAAAACTTTTCCGCAAGGACTCGTAATTCCTTCAATTCCCAACACAGATCCATTCGGATTATAAGGCATTTCTTCTGCGATATTCCCTTCTAAATCAATGAATTGAGTAGCGATCTGATTTTGTTCAAATAAAACTTTCAAATTCTTTTCATCTGCCATGAATCTTCCTTCTCCATGCGAAACCGGAATCCAGAATTCCTTTCCGCTCATTCCATTCAACCAAGGCGAATGCGAGTCATTGACCTTGACTTTCGCTAATTGCGAAATGTGTCGCCCGATTTCGTTGAAAGTCAAAGTCGGTGTATCTTCTTCCAGCGGACGAATTTCGCCGTAAGGCAATAATCCTGATTTGATTAAACCTTGAAATCCATTGCAAATTCCCAATACCAATCCATCGCGTTCCAATAAACGATGAACGCTTTCTCTAATTTTTTCGTTTCTCAAAACCGTCGCGATGAATTTCCCGGAACCATCCGGTTCGTCCGCAGCGGAAAATCCACCCGGAATAAAGAAAATTTGTGCTTGGTCAATCGCTTTGCTGTAAGCTTCCACGGTTTCTTCAATGTCTTTTTCCGAAAGGTTTTTAAACACGATGATTTCGGCTTCCGCACCTTCTTTTTGGAAGGCTTTTGCCGAATCATATTCCGAATTCGTTCCCGGAAAAGCAGGAATGAAAACTTTTGGTTTTGCGTTCTGCGTTTTGGGTTTTGGGTTTTGAAGCTTTATGTTTTGCAAAACAAAATCGCTTTTGTCTTTTGCCTTTCGCCCTTTTACTTCGTAAGGAAATAGCTCCGAAAAAGTCGATTTCCAAGCTTGTTTGGCTTCAGAAATTGAAATGGATATTCCATTGAAGTTAAATTCTTTCGATGAATTTGTATTTCCTAACGGATGATACTTGGATTTAATTTCATCCGGAATATTCAATTCTTCGGAATGTTCCACTATAATCGCTCCCGGATAATATTTCATTAAATCCAAATCAGCATTTAATTCAAAACCAATTTCATTTCCAAATGCCATATTGGCCAGCGTTTCCGCAATTCCGCCAGATTTAACGGTTGCGGCAGAAATGATATTAGAATTATTGGATTGAATGCATTCGAAAATTTCTTTCAGATTTAATTCATCAAATAAAAACTCATCATTTAATTCTGGAATGAAAACTGAAAGTTTCGAATTTGTTTTTTGAAGGGTTGCAGATTTGATTTTATATGATTTATTGGGCGCTACCGCAAAGGAAATCAAAGTCGGCGGAACATCGATGTCCTGATAACTTCCGCTCATGCTGTCTTTTCCGCCAATTGCCGGGATTTCCAGTTGTTTCTGTGCTTCGATGGAGCCCAGCAAAGCGGCAAACGGTTTTCCCCAGCGCTCTGCTTCGTTACGCAATCGTTCAAAATATTCCTGAAAGGTCAGACGGATTTCTTTGAAATTTCCACCTCCGGCTACGATTTTCGCAACTGATTCCATTACGGCAAAATAAGCACCGTGATAAGGTGACCAGCGGCTGATTTCGGGATTGAAACCAAAACTTGCCATGGAGACTGAATTCGTAAACCCGTCCGTCGGGAATTTCTGAACGCTCACATCCTCCGGCGAGTCCATTGTTTTTCCGCCAAAGGAATTCAAAACCGTACTTCGCCCGATGTTGTTGTCAAACATTTCAACCATTCCCTTTTGGGAAGCATGATTGAGCTCTTTTAAGAGTTCGATGAAACTTTCTTTTGAGAAATCTTTTGTTTGAAACGGATTGAGATTTTCTCCGTCTTGAACTTCTGCTTTTGTTTGTTTTCTTACACCGTTTGTATCGAGAAATTTACGGTCGAGTTCGACGATTTTGTCGCCTCTCCACCACATCGTCATGGTTTCCTCAGTTGTTACATCGGCGACTACCGTGGCTTCCAGATTTTCGATTTTGGCAAATTCAATGAATTTTTCCACATCCGCCGATTCGACCACAACAGCCATTCTTTCCTGTGACTCGGAGAGGGCGAGTTCCGTACCGTTCAGGCCGGTATATTTGAGCAATAGTGTGTCTAAATTTATATTTACGCCTCTTGCGATTTCCCCAATCGCGACCGAAACTCCCCCCGCACCGAAATCATTGCATTTTTTAATGAGTGCTAAAACTTCTTTATTTCTAAACAAACGTTGAATTTTCCGTTCAACAATTGCATTTCCTTTTTGTACTTCTGAACTTAATTCTTCGAGATTTTGTCCGTCGTGTGTTTTGGAGGAACCTGTGGCGCCACCCACACCGTCACGTCCAGTTCTTCCACCCAACAAAATTACTTTGTCGCCCGCTACGGGTTCTTCTCTGCGAACCCAATTTCTTTTCACTGCACCTGCTACAAAACCAACTTCCATTCGTTTGGCTTTGTAACCTTCGTCGTAAATTTCTTTGACAAATGTCGTGGCCAATCCGATTTGATTTCCATAAGAACTGTATCCGTTGGCGGCTTCTTTGGTGATTTTTCTTTGCGGTAATTTTCCCGGAAGGGTATCTTCAATTTTCTCCAAAGGATTGGCAGAACCCGTAATCCGCATTGCCTGAAAAACATAGGCACGCCCTGACAAAGGATCGCGAATTGCCCCGCCCACACAGGTGGAAGCACCTCCGAAAGGTTCCACTTCCGTCGGGTGATTATGGGTTTCGTTTTTGAATTGTAGAAGCCATTCTTCTTCCACGCCGTCCACATCGATGGGAACGACGATGGAACAAGCGTTGATTTCTTCCGAAATATCTATGTTTTTAACTTTACCTGATTTGCTCAGGTGTTTTCCCATAATCGTTGCCATATCCATCAAACGGATGGGTTTGCTAATGCCCATTTCACGGCGTAAACTCAGGTAATAATCAAAAGTTTTCTGTAAGGTTTGTTGAAACTGATTTTCAAATTTCACATCGGTGATTTCCGTTTCAAAAGTGGTATGACGACAATGGTCGGACCAATAAGTGTCGAGGACTTTTAATTCGGTTTCGGTGGGATTTCTGTCGATGGATTTGAAATAATTTTGAATGAATTCCAAATCGTCCATTCCCATGGAAAATCCGAAGTCTTTATGAACTTCTTCCAATTGATTTGTATCGAAATCAATAAATCCGCCCATAATAAGTACCGGTTTGATTTCTGTTTTTTCGTGGATTTTTAATTCGTTCAGATTTTTTTCACGCGCCTCAATCGGATTGATTAGATAATTTTTCACCTTATTTAAATCCGTTTCTGAAATATTTTCAAAAACATATAAAAATCCGGTTTTGACTTCGGGTTCTCTAAAACCTAATAACTGCAAACATTGATCGGCCGAGTCGGCGCGCTGGTCGTATTGGCCGGGGAGAGGTTCAGTCGCGAAATTCGAAGTTCGAGTTTCGAACTTCTCCAAAATTTCATCTAAATTATGGTAAACAACATCGGTCACCGGATCAGCAAAAACCTGAAAAAGGGATTGTTCCAGTTGATTTTCTGTGATTTCAAAAAGGTCATAAATAACGAAAACCTTGCACGCAATTCCGGGAACAAGGTTCTGTAATTCTTTGGTGACTTTCTTGCTGTGAATGTCAAACTGAGGTTTTTTCTGAATAAAAATTCGTTTATTCATAGAGTTTTAAATCTTTTTATAACTACAAATGAAGTAAACGAAAATGAATTCATAAACTTCATTTGTAGAGGAAAATTAACGGTTTTCCGTAGAAACGCCCGACCTTATTACGGGTTTATACAAATGAAATGAGCCATTTCGGCAATTCCGAAGTGTCATTTAATGAAAAGAACACCCAGGAAATTATTAACTTTAAAAACAAGCGACAAATTTACGATTAATTTTCGTGATCTTATGCCTAAAAAAACATTAAAAATTTCGAATTATAACTTCTTGGTAAACCAATGTGTTGTCTTTTGTAAAATACACACAAGTCATTTTGTTTAAATCCACTCTCCATCGTTCAATTCCCGCATCTGCGCAGTTTTTGCAAAAGCTAAGGTAATCGGTTTCTCCTTTTTTATGGATGGTCAGGTATTTTTTAAATTTCCCTGGATTGTATTCGGGCGCAATTTCCAGATCGGTGTACATCGAAGGCATTTGCAGGTTTTCATTTCTTTCGTTGAAATAAGTAGTGGTATTGTCCCTTAAGGAAGTCTCAATTTTTGTTACTCCCAAATTTTTGATTTCTCGAATGAAATTGGGGAAATCCGTTCCTGTTTTAACTTTTGAAAGTGCTGCCTGTATAGGCTCAATTGTAAACATAATTTAAACTTTTAAATCTGTTTTCAGACCGATTAAATCTTTATTTTTATTCAAAATGGGTTGTACATGTTCTGTTAAAAATTCTTCTGTCTGGATGGGAGCAAAACCTATGAAATTCATCGGATCCAAAACTTGTTGAAGTTTTTCTTTGTCGATGTTAAATCTTTCGTCTGCCAAAATTCTTTCTACCAAATCGTTTGGTTTTCCTTCCATTTTTACTTGTTTTGCTGCTTCCATACTGTGTTCACGGATTAATTCGTGTAATTCCTGACGGTCGCCACCGTTTTTCACTCCTTCCATGATGATGTATTCCGTCGCCATAAAGGGAAGTTCTTCCTTGATGCGTTTTTCGATGATTTTAGGATAAACGACCATACCGTCCAAAACATTGTTCCAAATAATCAAAATCGCATCGATGGCCAGAAATGCTTGCGGAATGCTCAGTCGTTTGTTGGCCGAGTCATCCAAAGTCCTTTCAAACCATTGCGTGGAAGCCACCATCGCGGGACTCGAAGCCAATGAAATCACAAACTTTGCCAAAGCTGAAATTCGCTCGCTTCGCATCGGATTTCGTTTGTAAGCCATGGCCGATGAACCGATTTGCGATTTTTCAAAAGGTTCTTCGATTTCTTTTAAATTCTGAAGCAATCTTAAATCATTTGTGAATTTATGTGCGGATTGTGCGATGTTGGAAAGTGTCGCCAAAACTTCTGCATCGATTTTCCGGTCGTAAGTCTGTCCGGTTACGCCCAAAACTTTATTAAATCCGAATTGTGCTGAAAGACGTTTGTCCAGTTCTTTTACTTTTTCGTAATCTCCGTCAAATAATTCCTTGAAACTCGCAGCTGTTCCGGTGGTTCCTTTTACTCCACGGAAACGCAAAGTTTCAATTCGGAATTCCAATTCTTCAAAATCCAACAAAACCGATTGTAACCAAAGTGTCGCTCTTTTCCCGACGGTGGTTAATTGTGCAGGCTGAAAGTGGGTGAACCCCAAAGTGGGTAAATCTTTGTATTCCAATGCGAAATCATTCAGTCCTTTGATGACGTTGACCAGTTTTTTCTTCACAATCAAAAGTCCTTCTCGAATTTGAATTAAATCGGTATTATCACCCACAAAAGCGGAAGTGGCACCGAGGTGAATAATCGGACGGGCTTTCGGAGTGACATCACCCAAAGTGTGAACGTGCGCCATCACATCGTGACGGAATTCTTTTTCATATTTGGCGGCGGTTTCGTAATCGATGTTGTGAATATTGTCACGAATTTCCTGTAGTTGTTCATCGGAAATATCCAATCCCAAATCTTTCTGGATTTCAGCTAAGGAAAGCCAAAGTTTTCTCCAAGTTGAAAATTTCATATCAGGAGAGAAGTTATAAAGCATTTCATCGCTACTGTAACGGGATTCGAGAGGGTTTTGATATTTGGCGTTTGAACTCATTGAAATATATTTTCTACAAAATTAAGCTTTCAAAAAGAATACTGAAAGAATTCGACCTTGATTTGGCATTAATTATGAAGTAGAAGAACTAAACCTTTAAAAATTAAAATCATGGAAGAAAAAAGACAATACAAGTATGCCGACGCAGAAAAGGCACTTGAGGATTTGAGAAAAAAAGGTTATGTGAAAGATTATAATGCTCATTCTGAAGAGGTTACACACAATCCGGCTGCTTTCAAAATCATGTACATTTATCGGTACGAAGGGATGAGCAATCCCGATGATGAGTCCACGGTTTATGGAATTGAACACCTGAACCATGGGGAAAAAGGCGTTTTTGTAGCCGGAAATTTGAGCTTTAATGAAGATGATGCTGCCAAAGTTCTCTTGCAATTGGAAATTGATGGTAGAAAGGAGGAGTTGGAATAAAAAAACTTTGTCAAAGCTTTACGAATAAATTTTTGACAAAGTTTAATTTGAAATCGGCTTTTGAATGCCGATTTTTTTATGTTTTAAATTAAAACAATTCCTTTCTGATGATATTCTGCGACCGATCCGGTCCGACTGAAACCAGATAAATTTCAATTCCCAAATATTCTTCAATGAAGTGAATGTATTCCTGTGCATTTTCTGGTAATTCACTGAAGGAATTGATGTTGCAAATGTCTTCCTTCCATCCGTCCAATTCCTTGTAAACCGGAGTGTATTTGTCCAGTTTGGTGGTGGAAGCCGTGAAATTATGTTTGATTTCGCCGTCTTCGGTTTGGTAATCGGTACAAACTTTAATTTTATCAAATCCGCTCAAAACATCCAGTTTCGTGATGACCAAATGCGTGATTCCGTTGATGCGACAGGCATGTTTCAAAGCGACTAAATCCAGCCAACCACATCTTCTCGGACGACCTGTTGAAGCGCCGAATTCATGTCCGACTTTGCGGATGTGCTCTCCGACTTCATCGTCCAATTCCGTCGGGAAAGGACCGTTACCTACTCTAGTGCAATAAGCTTTGGAAACCCCAATCAGATTTTTCAGTTTGGTAGGCGGAACGCCTGCACCCACACAAACGCCACCGGTGGAAGGCGAAGACGAAGTTACGTATGGATAAGTTCCATAATCGATGTCCAGCATCAAGGCTTGAGCACCTTCAAATAATACATTTTTTCCTTCGTCAATTGCATCGTTTACTTCCACGACTGCATCGATGATTCTGTGTTTTATTTTTTCGCCGTAGGCTAAATAATCATTGTAAATTTCATCAAAATCCAATGCCGGTTTATCAAATAATTTTTCAAACAAAGCATTTTTGATTTTCAGATTGATTTCCAATTTTTCTCTTAAAACTTCAGGGTTTAATAGATCAATCGCACGGATGCCGACTCTTGCGACTTTGTCTTCATAGCAAGGCCCAATTCCGCGTTTGGTAGTCCCGATAGAATCTTTTCCAGCAGCTTCTTCGCGGTACCCATCCAGTAAAACATGGTAAGGCATGATGATGTGTGCGCGACGGTCAATGAAAATATGACCACTACTGATCCCACGACTTTCCAAAGTGGCTACTTCATCCAGAAAACTTTGAGGGTTGACAACTACACCACTTCCGATGATGCATTTCCCTTGTGATTGCAAAACGCCTGACGGCAGCAGGTGCAATACAAATTTATCCTCGCCTACATAAACCGTATGGCCGGCATTGTTACCGCCTTGATAGCGAACTACATAATCTGATTTAGCTGAAAGTACATCGGTGATTTTCCCTTTTCCTTCGTCTCCGAACTGAAGACCTACTACAACGTATGTGGACATTTTCTGAATTGAAATTTTTAGCGCAAAAAAAAGCTTGCTTGTTACCGCACAAAAATAAAGGATTAAGACGGGGAAGGCAAATAAAACAATCAACAAAAAGAGGAAGTTTTCAAGAATTCCGAAATCGTTTAGTATCAATCTAAATTAAGCATAAACAAAAAAATAAAATCTTAAATGCTTAATTTTAAGGGTATTTAAAAATCATTCATTATGAAATCATTATTTAAAACACTTGGATTGGTTCTGATCGTTTTGATTGTGGTCAGTTGTGCGGCTCGTGTTGTGAATACCGTTGCACATCTGGAACCGGTGCCGACCAAGGCAGAAGTTCATACGAATTTTTCTACGGAACAACTCGCGGAGGGCGGAGCTTTGTTTTCCAATAACTGCGATAAATGTCACAAACTGTTTGAACCTCAGTCCCGTGATGCTGAAAAGTGGAACCATGTGCTGAAGCGTATGATTCCCAGAGCCAAGTTGAATTACGAAGAAGGGAAACTAGTACGTGCTTATATAATTGCCCATTCAGAGTAATTTGGAATTATATTTGATGAGCAGGGATTCTTCATGTGGAAAAAGTTCAAAATAGTTTACGGCAAGTTTAAAATCCCAATTTGGTCAGTCTTTGGGATTTTTTTGATTTGGTATTTGTTTTTTTCTTTACCAAAACCACTTTTTAAAGAAGAAACTTCCACACTGATTTACAGTCAGGACAATAAACTGCTCGGGGCAACTATTTCCGAGGATGAACAATGGCGTTTTCCGGCCAATGATTCGGTTCCAAAACGTTTTGAAATTTGCATCACTCAGTTTGAAGATGCTTATTTCAGAAAACATCCAGGGGTAAATCCGGTTTCCTTGTTTCGAGCTTTGCGCCAAAATTTCTCTTCGGATAAAATCGTCAGTGGTGGAAGTACCATAAGTATGCAAACCATCCGATTAGCCAAACGAAATCCAAAAAGAACTTATATTCAAAAGTTTCTAGAAATTATTCAGGCCACCCGTTTGGAGCTTACAAACTCCAAAGACAAAATTCTGAAATATTATGTTTCCCATGCGCCTTTCGGGGGAAATGTAGTTGGGCTTGACGCAGCGGCTTGGCGTTATTATGCCAAATCTTCGGGTCAACTTTCTTGGGGCGAATCCGCTACACTTGCGGTATTGCCCAATGCGCCTTCCTTGATTTTCCCAGGAAAAAATCAGGATTTATTACGAAAGAAAAGAAATCGTCTTTTGAAAAAATTATGGGACGAAGAATTCATTGACAAAGACGATTATGAACTCGCGATTTTGGAACCTTTGCCAGGGAAACCCAATGCGCTACCAGAAATCGCTCCCCATTTACTGCACACAGCAGCCAAAACCCATAAAGGAAAAAGGTTAAGAACTACCTTGGACTCCAATTTACAAGAACAACTGAATTTAATCGTGGAAAGTCACAAACAAGAATTGTCTTCAAAGCAAATTCACAATATGGCAGTTTTGGTTCTGGAGTTAAAATCGGGTCATGTGAAAGCTTATGTGGGTAATACTTCCGATCGAAATAATTCTTATTCCAATCAGGTGGATATCATTCACGCCAAAAGAAGTAGCGGGAGTATTTTGAAACCTTTTTTGTATGCTTCCATGATCCAAGAAGGAAAGCTCTTGCCGAAAATGTTAATTTCAGATACCCCCATGGATATCACCGAAAATTACGATAGGACCTATTCGGGTGCCGTTCCGGCCGATGAAGCCTTAGCTCGTTCGTTGAATATCCCATCGGTTCATATGTTGGAAAATTATAGCGTCGCCAAATTTCATCATCGTTTGCAGGAATTTGGATTTACAACTTTTACCCAAACACCTAAACATTATGGTTTATCCTTGATTGTGGGTGGAGGAGAAGTGACATTATGGGAATTGGCACAGGCGTATCGAAATATGGCTTATGGTGTTATGAAACCCAATAGTTTTGTATTTAATCAGAAAATTGACTATTTGAAAAATTCAGATACGGATCTAAGGAAATTGCCGGTAAATGCGCAGTCATCTTATCTGACCCTACAAGCACTGCTTGATGTGGCAAGGCCTGATTCAGAGAGTGGTTGGCAGGTTTATTCAGACAAAAATATAGCCTGGAAAACCGGAACGAGTCATGGGTTTAAAGATGCTTGGTCAGTTGGAGTGTCAACTCAATATGTCGTGGCGGTTTGGGTGGGAAATGCAGATGGAGAAGGTCGTCCCGGAATCTTGGGTGTGAAAGCGGCTGCTCCCGTTATGTTCGATGTTTTCAGTCGGTTAAAATCACAGGATCGTTTTGAGAAACCTCCTCTAAACTGGATTGAAGTTGAAACCTGTAAGGAAACGGGGTATTTGATGGGAGAAAATTGTGCAGAGTCCGTCACGATAGAAATTCCTGCTTCGGCTGAGAATGGTCCGGTATGTCCTTATCATCAGAAAGTACATCTCGATAAAACCCGAACTTACCGTGTCAATAATGAATGTTATCCGGTCACCGAAATGGTGATGGAAAAGAGATTTGTTTTACCGCCGGTGGAAGCATACTATTTCCAGAAAATCAATCCGAACTATCAACCTTTGCCGTCGTTTGGAGAAAACTGTGTGGATCCTAGCGGTCGAAAGCCTTTTGATTTTGTCTATCCCAAAAATTTCACACGTATTTTTTTGCCACGTGATTTTTCGGGAAATCAACAGGAAGTTGTATTTGAGATAGCATATTTGCGTCCGGAAAATCCACTTTTTTGGTATTTGGATGGAAATTATGTGGCAACTACGCAAAATATTCATAAACTTGCGTTGCGTCCCGAACCGGGGTTACACAGCATTACCGTAAGTGATAAAGAAGGAAATAGAATTCAAAAATCATTTCGGATTGTTAATAAAGAATAAGGAGTTGTAAAAGAATTTAAAGTTCTGTAAATCAATAATTTGTCAAATTAATTAAGAAGAATATGAGAAAACTAATGATGTCTTTGTTTGCGTTGATTTTAAGTTTCCAGGTCTTTGCCCAGGAAACGGTTGACCAAGCAGAACTGGAAAAAAGAAACTGGTTTCACAGTGACTTTTCCGAAACAGGAATTTATGGTATCGGAACGGATGCCGCCATTGAATTTTTAAAATCCAAAGGTTTGACACCACAAACAGTGGTAGTCGGCGTTTTGGACAGCGGAATTGAAATCGATCATGAAGACTTAAAGAACAACATTTGGGTAAATGCAAAAGAAGTTGCCAATAATGGAAGAGATGACGATAGAAACGGATATGTCGATGATATTCACGGTTGGGATTTCAATGTAGATGGAAATAACGAGGATTATAACGATGAAACTTACGAAGCAACGCGTGTAGTAAAACGATACATGCCACTCTTTGGTTCTGACAACAAAAGAGCCAATGTGGAAAACATGAAAAAAATGCCTGCCGAATACCAAGAATACTTGCGTGCAAGGAAGTATTGGGCAGAAAGATACAACGGAGCCAAAACGAATCTTGAAAATATAGAAAAAGAAAGCAATAAAATCCTTCCGGCTTTGAAAGGATTGAAGTCAACTTTCCAAACTACGAAACTCTCCAAAGAATATGTGCGAAATACTGCTAATTCTGAAAAAACGACTAAGACCGAAAAGGAACATATTGAATTATTGTTAGCAGAAAATATAGATTTTGAAGGACATACAATTGATGAAATCATTGACCGTATGGAAAGACGTTACAATGCTATGAAAAACAGATATGAAGGAGACATCAAATATGCTTTCAATTTAGATTATGATCCAACGGACGGAAGGACAGCTTCCACCCCAAAGGGATTTGGAAACAACGAAGTAGAAGGCCCTGATGCATTCCATGGTTCGCACGTTGCCGGGATTATTGGTGCAGAACGAAACAATGGCTTGGGGATGAACGGTGTGGCAGGTGATGTTGTAAAGTTGATGTCGGTTCGTATGGTTGCCAACGGTGACGAACGTGATTTGGATGTTGCTTTGGGGATTCGTTATGCAGTTGACAATGGAGCGAAGATTTTGAATATGAGTTTCGGGAAAGGATTCTCACCTGATAAAAAAATCGTCATGGACGCCATCAAATACGCCAATCGAAAAGGTGTTTTGATGTTCCATGCAGCAGGAAATGACAATAAAGATTTGGATTTTAACCATAATTATCCATCCAATTTCAAGCACAATGAAATGAAAAACTTGTTTAAAAACTGGATTACAGTTGGTGCAAGTACAAGAGATCCCGAAAATCTGAAAGCCCGTTTTTCGAATTATGGTACAATGAAAGTTGACATTTTTGCACCGGGTACTGAAATCTGGTCCACAGTTCCTGATCAAACTTACCGATATGCACAAGGAACTTCCATGGCTTCACCCGTTGCAGCAGGTGCTGCCGCCTTGATTTGGGCCTATTTTCCACATATGAAGTCACACCAAGTAAAAGAAGTTTTGTTTGAATCGGTAAATAAATCCGATCAGTTGACAAGAATTGGTTCAGAAAATGATGAGCGTAAATTCTCTGATTTGTCTGTAACCGGTGGTGTAATTGATGTAAACAAAGCCGTGCGTTTGGCTTACGAGAGATACGGTAGAAAATAATTTAATTCAGAAAATTAAATTCTAATAAAATTTCATCCCCGGAGTTAGGCTTCGGGGATTTTTAATTCCAATTATTCAAGAAGCAATTGGAATTCTAATTTGTATTTTTGCAGTTCTAAAAATCATTTTATGGTGGAATACGGATTGGACAAATTACAACCGGTAAAAGATCTTTATACCTATCTTCAAAGATTTGTTCAGAAACGTTTATGGCTTCGTGTGATAATTGCGATGGTTGCCGGAATTCTTTTGGGTGCTTACTTCGCCACCAAACCGGAATGGATCGAAGCAAATACTTTGGAATCAGTTGTGAATTGGATTGCTTTCCCCGGAAACCTATTTATCCGAATTGTTCAAATGATTATGATTCCGCTAATGTTTTCATCGGTTGTGCAAGGAATTGCCGGCGGTGGAAGTGCGGATTATCTCAAAAAATCCGGCCCCAAACTTTTGATTTATTATATGATGACCACCACCACAGTTTTGATTTTGGCGGTGATTTTGGCAAGTATAATGACTCCGGGTGATTACATGGACGCCGGAAATCTGATTACGCCCGATATGGCAATTGACCCAGAAGCAGCAAATCAAACTCAATCTGCAACAAGTTTTGGAACAATTCCCAATATGATTATTGATTTATTGCCCGCCAACCCGCTTGCAGCATTGGTTTCGGGCGATATGTTGAGTATCGTGATTTTTGCGGTTATCATTGGGGTTTCGCTTGCCAATATTCCTTCGGATACTGCTGTGCCTTTGTTAAAAGTATTGTATTCCGTTCAGGAAATCACCATGGCGATTACCCAATGGGCAATGAAAATCGTGCCTTTGGCGGTTTTTGGTCTGATGTGTCAGGTAACTTCTCAAGTGGGAATTGGAACCATCATGGGGCTTTCCATGTTTATGCTGACGGTGATAATCGGACTTTTCCTTGTGGTAATTGTGTACAGTTGTATTCTTTTGTTTGTAGTAAGAGTCAATCTGAAAAAGTTTTTTATAGACGCCAGAGATACTTTATTATTGGCATTTTCGGTAGCGAGTTCTGCAGCGGTGATGCCACTTACATTGAAAACGGCTGAAGAAAAAATGGGAATTCATCCTTCGGTCAGTCGGTTTATCATTCCAGTCGGGGTATCCTTGAACATGGATGGAACCGCAGTTTTTCAGGCAATTGCTACTTTGTTCATTGCTCAAGTTTATGGATTGGAACTGGATTTGGCGACGATTATGATTATCATCATTACCACGATTCTGGCTTCGATCGGTACGCCTTCTGCGCCCGGAGCGGGTGTAATTGTTTTGGGTTCGGTACTCGGAACCATTGGAATTCCGATGACCGCTATTGCTTTGATCATTGGCGTTGACCGACTTTTGGGAATGTTCCGAACTTCTGTTAACGTGATGGGTGATTTGGTAACTTGTAATGTGTTTAACCGATTTTATAATGAGGTGCCGGAGAAAACTGAGCAACCTTAAATCAATTTGTTGAGGCAGATTATTTTTTATTCTTCGAATTAATTAAAAAAACATAAAAATCCCGGTCACTGAGGTTCTCGAAGTGCCGGGATTTTATTTTCAAATTATCTATTTTAATTCTTCCTGTCAGGGGAGGTCAGGAGGGGCTTATACCATTTCCTCAGGTTTCACCCAAGCATCAAAATCTTCCGCTGAAACATAGCCCAAACGAACTGCTTCTTCTTTCAAAGTCGTTCCGTTTTTATGTGCGGTTTGAGCAATTTCGGCCGCTTTGTAATAGCCAATTTTAGTATTCAAAGCCGTAACCAGCATCAATGAATTATCCAGCAATTCTTTGATTCGTTTGTGGTTCGGTTCGATTCCTTGCGCACAATGTTCGTCAAAAGAAACACAGGCATCGCCAATCAATTCTGCGCTTTGCAGGAAATTATAAGCCATCATCGGTTTGAAAACATTCAGTTCATAATGACCTTGGGTTCCACCGATGGTAATGGCTACATCATTTCCCATCACTTGGGCAGCGACCATCGTCAAAGCTTCGGCTTGTGTAGGATTGACTTTTCCAGGCATAATGGAGGAACCCGGTTCGTTTTCTGGAATGAAAATTTCGCCAATTCCTGAACGGGGACCCGAAGCCAGCATTCGGATGTCGTTTGCAATTTTATTCAGTGAAACAGCCAATTGTTTTAAAGCGCCGTGCGATTCTACGATGGCATCGTGTGCAGCCAAAGCTTCAAATTTATTTTCAGCTGTTACAAATGGAAGTCCGGTAAATTCGGCAATGTATTTCGCTACGAGGACATCATACCCTTTCGGTGTATTCAATCCGGTTCCAACGGCCGTTCCGCCCAGCGCCAGTTCTGAAAGATGAGGTAAAGTATTTTTCAAAGCTTTCAATCCATGGTCTAATTGGGAAACATAACCTGAAAACTCTTGTCCCAAAGTTAGGGGAGTGGCGTCCATCAAATGCGTACGTCCGATTTTTACCACATCTTTGAATTCTTCCGATTTTCTTTTCAGGGTATCGCATAATTTTTCTACACCCGGAATTGTTTTTTCCACAACGGCCTTGTAACATGCAATGTGCATTCCGGTGGGAAAAGTATCGTTGGAAGACTGGGATTTGTTCACATCGTCATTGGGTTGCAAAACTTTTTCACCTTCACCGATTTTTCCACCCGAAAGTACTTGGGCACGATTCGAAATGACTTCGTTCACATTCATATTGGACTGAGTACCCGAACCCGTTTGCCAGATCACAAGCGGAAATTGATCATCTAATTTCCCTGCCAGAATTTCGTCACAAACTTCTGCAATTCGGTCTCTTTTTTCTTGCGGTAATGCACCGAGTTCAGAATTTGCATAGGCAGCTGCTTTTTTCAAATAAGCAAATCCATGAATGATTTCCTTTGGCATAGAAGCCGCTGGTCCGATTTTGAAATTATTTCGGGAACGTTCGGTTTGTGCACCCCAATATTTATCGGCAGGAACTTTCACTTCCCCCATTGTGTCTTTCTCAATTCTGTATTCCATTCTACTTTTTATTTAAAATACGATTAAACTATTTTATTTTTATAAATTCAAATGAATTCTATCTATTTGAAAATTAAAGCCCAAAGTTAAGAAACCTGAAGTTAAGAATTTTTAAAAGTGATAATTTTCAGTTTAGTTTTGGAATTGGATTTAATTTTTTACTTTTGTCAAGATAAATTTACAGTTATGGCACAGTACTTAGGATTTGTATTTTTCTTATTTATGGCGGTTTGTGGTTTTTGGGGAATTTTGTTTTTCTCATCCATCATTCCTTTTTGGTTAACCGGTTGGTTCAGAATGAAAGCCAAAGAAAGAAAAGGTGGGCTTCATTTGGAAGTTCGTCCTACTTTACCTGAACAAGAGGGTGTAACTGTTTTATATTCTAAAAACTAATTCGAAAGATTATAACCTAATTGGTTTCGATTTATAAAAAAATCAGATTGAAGTTTTCTTTGATCTGATTTTTTTATGGAATTAAATCAATTAAAAAACCCTGACATTTCTGCCAGGGTTTACTATGAAAAATTTAAATTATTTCACTTCTTCGAAGTCCACATCCTCCACTTGATCGCTTCCGCTGTCTGAGTCGGAATTTGTAGTGTCTTGTGGATTTGCATCTCCTGATTGAGCTTCTTGCTCGTTCATCGCTGCGTAGATTTCCTGAGAAGCCGCTGCCCAAACTTCGTTTAGTTTTTCGACTGCAGGATCTACTTGCGCGATTTCTTGAGTGGCATGTGCCGCTTTCAGATTTTCCAATGCGGATTCAATTGCAGATTTTTTATCGGCAGGTATTTTGTCACCGTAATCTTTCAATTGTTTTTCGGTTTGGAAAATCAATGCGTCCGCAGCATTCAACTTTTCAATTCTTTCTTTGGCTTCCGCATCTTTGGCCGCATTTTCCTGCGCTTCTTTTTTCATTCTTTCGATGTCCGCATCGCTAAGTCCAGATGAAGCTTCGATTTTGATGGATTGTTCTTTTCCGGTTCCTTTGTCTTTAGCCGAAACATTCAAAATACCGTTCGCATCGATGTCAAAAGTAACTTCGATTTGCGGAACACCTCTTGGCGCCGGTGGAATGTCCACCAAATCAAATCGACCGATTTCTTTGTTGTCATTGAACATAGAACGCTCTCCTTGTCCGATTCTCAATGTTACCGCAGGCTGATTGTCTGCTGCTGTTGAGAAAGTTTCAGACTTTTTAGTCGGGATGGTTGTATTGGCTTCAATCAGTTTGGTGAAAACACCTCCCAAAGTTTCGATTCCCAATGAAAGTGGCGTTACGTCAAGTAACAGTACATCTTTCACGTCTCCGGTCAAAACACCACCTTGAATGGCAGCACCGATTGCTACAACTTCGTCAGGGTTTACGCCTTTTGAAGGAACTTTTCCGAAGAATTTTTCAACTTCTTCCTGGATTTTCGGGATACGTGTCGATCCACCTACCAGAATTACTTCGTCAATATCAGAAGCAGACAAACCTGCATCGCTCAAAGCTTTTTTACAAGGTTCCATAGAACGACGTACCAAATCATCACTCAATTGTTCAAATTTCGCACGAGTAAGCGTTTTTACCAAGTGTTTAGGACCTGAAGCCGTTGCGGTGATATAAGGAAGGTTGATTTCGGTTTGAGAAGAAGCAGATAATTCGATCTTTGCTTTTTCAGCCGCTTCTTTCAAACGTTGCAATGCCATCGCATCTTGTTTCAAATCAACACCTTCTTCGCTTTGAAACTCGCTTGCCATCCAGTTGATGATTACGTTGTCAAAGTCGTCACCCCCCAAGTGGGTATCCCCATTGGTGGATAAAACTTCAAAAACCCCATCACCTAATTCAAGGATTGAGATGTCAAAAGTACCACCACCCAAGTCATAAACCGCGATTTTTTTGTCGCCGGTTCCTTTGTCCATTCCATAAGCCAAAGCCGCTGCAGTAGGCTCATTGATGATTCTTTCTACTTTTAGTCCGGCAATTTCTCCGGCTTCTTTTGTCGCCTGACGCTGGGCATCATTGAAATAAGCAGGAACTGTAATCACAGCACGGCTTACTTCCTGTCCCAGATAATCTTCAGCTGTTTTCTTCATTTTTTGAAGGGTCATCGCTGAAATTTCCTGTGGAGTATAAGTTCTTCCGTCGATTTCAACGCGTGGCGTATCATTATCACCTTTTACAATTTTATAAGGAACGTTGTCGATTTCTTTTACGTCTTCAGAAAATTTAGTTCCCATGAATCTCTTGATAGAAGATATGGTTTTATGTGGATTGGTAACTGCCTGTCTTTTGGCTGCATCCCCCACTTTTCTTTCACCGCCTTCCACAAAAGCAACGATAGAAGGGGTAGTTCTTTTTCCTTCTGCATTTGGAATAACGGTAGGGTCGCTACCCTCCATCACTGCCACACAGGAGTTTGTTGTACCTAAGTCGATTCCGATTATTTTACTCATCTTCAGTATGTTTTTATAATTTTATTTGAAATGATTTCCCTCTTAAAGTCAAGTTTTATGCCAACGGATGAATTATTCCGATTTGTCAGAATACCGTGACAGATTGACATATTTTAATAAGAAATTCGGTTAGGGTGTGCCGCCGTTGCGATTCCAAATTTGAGAATCAAATTAAATTTTCCCGCAACGACGTCGGGCTCAGCTGCGCTGGTTACTTTCATTTTTTATTTTATAAAAAATTCAGTAATACTTCAATCTTTTCTTCCCTTTGACTTAGTCTATAAACGGTGGCTGAGGTTCTCAAAAATGTTGGCTGAGGCTCTCGAAGCCACGGTCAGAAAAGGATTTCCGCTACTATCCCTCACGCGAACTGAGTTATAAATTAACTATTCGTATAATTATTTAGAAGTAAGAATTTGAAGTAATTCTTTAAAAGTACTTTCTCCTTTATCCTGATTGTACCAAACTTGAAGATCTTTATGGAATTCATCTGCCGTATAATTATCAGGATCCGATTTGTGCTTTTCCAGCATTTCCATTCCGGCTTTTGGACGGGGTCCAAAGCGAAATAACTCTTTTCCGTTGGCATCAACTCCCACATACATCGGAATTGACCTTGCGCCATCGGTCAGATAAGCATCCATCAACTCAGGATTTTCATCACGAAAAAGAATTTTCTGAGTTACCCCCAATTCTTCCATGATTTTGTTGACAATCGGCATACTTTGCGCCGCGTCGCCACACCAGCCTTCGCTGATTACCAAAAGCGAAAAATTAGTATTGACAGATTTGAGCTGCTCTTTTTGGGCTTCGCTTAATTCAAAAGTGTTGTTTAACCTGTCAATTCGCTTTAGATTCATCGAGTAATATTGCGCAAAACCTTTTTCATCTCCGGACTCTTCAAGTTCTTGAAAAGTTTTTTCGACTTTGGTTAAATAATCCGAATAGGAATATCCTTTTTCAAGGTAATTTGATAAGTTCATTTTAAATTATTTTAAGCGGGATAAACCCATTTCAATCTTGGCGATTCAGCCGGAATGATGATTCTTTGAGCAATTCGATCCAATCTGTCGGGAAGTTTCATGATGTAATCACGTGCTTTTTCTGCCTCTTCATTGAGATTGACAATTTTGTCAATGTTCCATAAATTAATCAGTTTGCGAATGATGTCCACATAATCCAATGAAGTATAAACGCCCAAACGCTGTGCAGAGTCCGAGAAAATTTCAAAAGCGCGACCTATAGGTTCACCCGATTCTCTCAGGAAATGCGCCGGCATCACGATTTTTAATTTCAACATATGCTGGAAAGCCAACATCATTTCACTTGGATCGACTTCAAAGATTCTTTTCACAAATTCAACATAAGCCAAATGATGACGCATTTCGTCTCCCGCAATGATTTTACACATTCGTGCCAAACCTTTTGCACCGTATTTTTTAGCAATTTCCGATACGCGATTGTGCGAAATATAAGTCGCCAGTTCCTGAAAACTTGTGTACACAAAATTTTTATAAGGATCATGACTCGTTCCGATGTCAAATCCGTCCGCAATTAAATAATGGGTTGAAATTTCAACTTCGCGCATATTGATTCTGCCTGAGAGGTAAAGAAATTTATTCAAAACATCCCCGTGGCGGTTTTCTTCTGCCGACCAAGCACGGAACCACTCGGACCAGCCGTTTCGGTTTTCATTGTCCACGCCTTCAATTTCCATAATCCAGGATTCATAGGAGGGAAGCGCCTCCTCGGTAATGGTATCACCAATCAGCGTAACCCAAAAATCATAAGGAAGATCTTTGGAAAGTTCTCTTAATTCGGTTATCTGGTCAAAAAATTTATCGGAATTGGAATCAGGCAGGAAATCAGTCGGTTGCCATATTTTCTCGGGACTAATGAGAAATTTCTCCATATAATCATCTACATCTTTGTCGATGAAATTCATTACTTCCAAACGTACATTTTCTCGCTTTGTCATGGTATTAATTTTCGAGTTTTGATTCAATTGCTTCTCTTAGTTTTTGCATTAACGCTTCGAAATCATAGTCTTTTGGAGAAATAGGAGCATGTACATCCAAAGAGAAGCTTGTCCCCAAAGATAGTGGAAAATAGCCGTTTTTTACAATTTTCCATGAATTATTAATGGTAATTGGAACAACCAAAGCCGAAGGCGCAAATTTCAAAAGCATTTTCATTCCATTGTCGTGAAAAGTTTTGAGTTTCCCGTCGCGACTGCGGGTTCCTTCAGGGAAAATCGCAGCTGAGCGTTTATGTTTCTCTATGTATTGGGATAATTTTTTAATTTCGGGAAGTGCCTGACGCGAATCCTTACGGTCAATAAGCACTGAACCACCTCTTTGCAAATTATAAGAAACACTTGGAATTCCTTTTCCCAATTCGATTTTACTGATGAATTTCGGATGAAAACTTTCTAGATACCATTCAATCGGTGAAATATCAAATATACTTTGGTGATTGCTAACAAAAATAAGCGGAACTCCTTTTGGTAACTTTTCTTTTCCTCTGAATTTATGAGAAGTCCCCAATAGTTTGGTGCACATAATCAACATCCAGTTCATGGTTTTTACCGAATTGTGATGCGCTTGGTATCCGCCCAGATTATAACAAAGCCATTGTACAATATGCATGATGGCCAACGTTATTCCAAAGAAAAAATAATAAATAACGGAGAGGGGATAGGAAATTATTTTCATTATTTTATTGAAGAACTGCCAGATTTTCTTCTGGCAGTGATTTTTATTTTTAATTAAATTCTTTTTTTAATCGTTCAATTTTTGCCTGAAGTTCATCTTCTTTCCATTCGAAATCCGAAATTTCATCCAAATTTGTTTTCACCGAAAAATAGAATTTTATTTTGGGTTCGGTTCCCGAAGGACGCGCAGCAATTTTACTTCCGTCTTCGGTATAGAAAATCAAAACATTGGATTTGGGAATATCAATGGTTTTTTCTTCGCCTGTCACCAGGTTTTTTGAAATTGAAATCTGATAATCATCCAGTCGGATTACTTTCGACCCATCAAAAGAAGCCGGCGGATTGGCTCTGAAATCGGCCATCATCTGACGGATTTCGGCAGCGCCGTCTTTTCCTCGTTTGGTAATGGAAATCAAATCTTCCAAGTAAAACTTGGTTTTGGTGTAAATGGTCAATAATTCTTCAAAGAAACTGCTGTCATTTGCTTTGGCATTGGCCGCAATTTCACAAGCGAGAAGGGTAGAAGTTACCGAATCTTTGTCACGGACAAAATCCCCAACCATAAATCCGAAACTTTCTTCACCACCGCCTATAAATTTTTGTTTGCCTTCGGCTTTGCGGATCATATCGGCAATCCATTTGAAACCGGTCAGCCCGACTTTGCATTCGACATTGTAATATTTCGCCAGATCATAGAAAATGTCGGAAGTTACGATGGTTGAACCGATGAATTCCGTTCCGTCCATGCCGTCGTTTTGCCTTTGCTCCAAAAGATAATCGGTCAGAACCGTATTGGTTTGGTTTCCGTTGAGCAAAACCATTTTTCCATGAAAATTTCGAACGGCAATTCCCAATCGGTCGGCATCAGGGTCGGTTCCAATCACGATGTCGGCATCAATTTCATTGGCCAGATCAATGGCCATTTTCAAAGCAGCCGGTTCTTCCGGATTGGGCGATTGCACTGTCGGGAAATTTCCGCTTGGCACTGCTTGTTCTTCTACGATATGCACATTTGTAAATCCGGCACGTTTGAGTGCTTCGGGAATGATGGCAATCGAAGTTCCGTGAATGGGTGTGAAAACGATTTTTACCTCTTCTTTTCCTTTATTTGTAAATCCGATGTTGCGGATGGAAGCCTCGATAAACAAATCGTCAATTTCCTTTCCGATTACGTTCAGCAAACGGTCGTTTCCGTGAAATTGAATTTGATGAGGTTGTACATTTCCAACTTCGGCAATGATTTCATTGTCTTGTGGCGGAACGATTTGTCCTCCGTCATTCCAATACACTTTGTAGCCGTTGTATTCCGGCGGATTGTGCGAAGCTGTCAGGACAATTCCTGCATCGCATTTCAGGTGCCGAACGGTGAAAGATAGTTCGGGTGTTGGCCTGAAACTTTCAAACAAATGAACTTTGATGGCGTTTCCGGTCAGAATATCGGCTACAATTCTCGCAAAAAGTTCGGAATTGTTTCGAACGTCATAAGCGATTGCGACTGATTTTTCTTTGTCGGGAAATTGTTTTTTCAGGTAATTGGCAAGTCCTTGCGTAGCCGCGCCGAGTGTGTATCGGTTGATTCGGTTGGTGCCAACGCCCATAATGCCGCGCATTCCACCGGTTCCAAATTCCAAATCTTTGTAAAAAGCATCTTCCAGAAGTTGTAAATCGGTATCGATCAAATGCTGAACTTCTTCTCTTGTTGTTTCGTCATGATGTTCTCCGAGCCATATTTTGGCTCTCTCCATTGCATTGGTACTCATGTTTTTCAATTAATTTTGTCGGATAAAAGCTCTGTCCTTTTCCGTGGTATTTTTATTTGGGTCGCCTTTGTAAGAAACCTGTGAATTGTTGGAGGCTGTTCCTGATAAGTCTTTCATGGCGTAGATGGATAAATGAGAGTTGTCTTTGGTGGAAAATTCTACTTCCACCGCCTGTAAATCACTTAACTCGGCACGTGATTCATTGGAAGTATTTACATCGAGTTTGATGACGGTGCCACTCATACGTGCGCTGGATTGTTCAGAAAGATCTAAATCAAAATTTTTTATATCGATAAAGGATTCGCTAACAGAAGATTGGTCATTTAAATCTAAGCTAAATTCATTGGCTTTTAAAGTGCCTGAGATTCTCATTCGGGCTTGTTTGTTTAATTCGATTTCATCTAATTCAGGAGTGAAATAAATAAGAACATTGTACAAATCATAATCTCCAACCGATGTTTTTTCTTTTAGAACCAAATTTCTTCCTTTGGAGCGAATATCTAAATTATCAATCAAGTTTTGATGCGATTCTACCACGACTTTTGAAGTTTCCGACGGAATAAAAGTCACATCGCAATTGCAATTGATTTCGGCGGAATCAAATCCTTCAACTGCGTACTCTTGAGTTGCCGTTGCTGTGCCTTCTCCGTCCAAAGCAGAATTACAAGACATCATAATGAATGCAAGCGTTATAATTGGAATTAAATTTTTCATATGAATTGTATTTATAGGTTATGGTTTAATAATTGGATTTTTTACGATTTAAATTCAAAGTTTCTCTTATCTCAAATTCCTGAGAGTTATTTTTGGATCGAACTAAAATTTCTCCTAAAAATCCGGCCAGGAATAATTGAGTGCCCAAAATCATAGCTACCAAAGAAATATAAAAATAAGGATTATCGGTAATCAATCTTGCGTTTTTCTCGAGAATATAAACTTTAAAAAGTTTATCAAGTCCAAGATAAAGCGCAGCCAGAAATCCGATGATGAACATCAAAGTTCCCACAGCGCCAAAAAGATGCATGGGCTTATTGCCAAAACGATTGATAAAGGAAAGTGTGATTAAATCGAGAAAACCGTTTACAAATCTTCGTTTTCCAAATTTAGATTTTCCATATTTTCTTGCTTGATGGCGAACTTTTTTCTCATAAATCCTTCCGAAACCGATGTTTTTGGCCAAAACGGGAATGTACCGATGCATATCGCCATGCAAATCTAATTCTTTGGCAACTTCGTTTCGGTAAGCTTTCAATCCACAGTTGAAATCGTGAAGTTCAAGTCCTGAAACTTTTCTGGCAACGGAATTGAAGATTTTGGAAGGGAGGTTTTTGGTCAGTTTAGGATCTTGACGATTTTGTTTCCATCCCGAAATAATGTCCGCATTTTTTGAATTTAATTCATGGTATAATTCGGGGATTTCTTCGGGGAAGTCTTGTAAGTCCGCATCCATGGTGATGATGACATCTCCACGGGTTTGTTTAAATGCGGCCATGAGAGCAGATGATTTTCCGTAATTTTTTCGGAAACGAATGCCTTTGATTTCTGGATTGACTTCGGAAAGAAATTCTATGATTTCCCAAGAGTTATCTGAACTTCCATCGTCAATGAAAATTACTTCAAATTCAAATCCATTTTCCTGACAAACCGATTTAATTCGCTGGAATAATTCTTCCAGTGAATCCTGTTCGTTTAATAAAGGAATGACTACGGATAAATGCATCAGATGCGTCGGTTTTTAAAGAATACTGCGAAGATACTCGAAATCAAAAAGTAAAAAAAGATAATCACTGAAAATGAAAGAAAGAATACTTTCAGTGTAAACATATTGATGTTTAAGTCAGTCATTCCACTGAGAAATTCTCCGTTTTTCTCCATAAATTCCGGGTTGGGATTCGACATGATCAAATCGTGCCAACCTCTTTGCAAACTGTCTTCGACCCATTCACCGGAGGTGTTGAAATAAATAAATATGGTAGCGAGACTTAAAAAGCCTCCCAAAAACATCGGTAAAAAGCACAATTGCCAAGCTTGACGAAAAGTTACGGGTCTTTGTTTGGCTATGATGAAAACACTATAAAATCCAACTCCTGCGTAAAGCCCAGGCAGTAAAAAGCAATTAATCATTGCAGAATAATTGAAAAATTGAGCGTCGGTAATTTTTCCCTGTGTTGCAAATATGAAAATCAATAAAAAAAATAGAGAAACGGTAATGAGGAAAAGAGTAATTCCTAACCTTATGGACTGCCTGTTTGTATTCATACGGCAAAGGTAATTAGAAAATGCTTACTTTAATTAGCGTGATTAGTTTAAAAGGGATTATTTTTCCTCAAAACCAAGCGAAATTGAATTCACACAATAGCGCAATCCGGTTTCTGTAGGGCCATCCTCAAAAACATGTCCCAAATGACTCCCGCAATTGGCGCAAAGAATTTCCGTGCGGATCATACCGTGGGATGTATCGGTTCTCTCAAAAATTTTTCCTTCAGAAATTTCACGGTCAAAACTCGGCCAGCCACAATGCGCATCAAACTTTGAGTCCGATGTAAACAAAGGTTCACCGCAACCACCGCAAGTGTAAATTCCTTCTTCGAAATGCATATTGTATTTTCCCGTAAAAGGGCGTTCCGTTCCGGCCTGACGCATTACGTAATATTGCTCCGGCGTCAATTCATTTTTCCATTCCTCTTCGGATTTTTCTAATTTAAATGTATGCGGATTTGTATTTGATTTTTCCATAGCGTTTTTTTTAAAATTGTTTTGAGTGCAAGCAAACATTGATAAAATCAGAATGAAATATACGAATTTCATATCATAGACAATTTCTTGTTGTACAACAAAATTCCCTCCAAAATCTGTTCATTCGTCAGGAAAATATCGTATTGGCAGTTCCCGATTCCATTCAGTAAACTGAAACTGAGTTGACCTTTCGTGTTTTTTTTGTCTTGTTTCATCCAGTTCAACAGATTCGGAATGATTTCCTCCGGAATTGGAGTTTTTCCAAAAATACGGACGATAGAAATAAAAATCTCATCGAGTTCCTCCAGCGAAATCAATTCGTTTTCAAAGCTTAAAACGGATTCTACAAGCATTCCCATTGCGATGGCTTCACCATGAAGAAAAGGATTTTCGGTTTCCAAAGATTCACTTTCAATTGCGTGACCTATGGTATGTCCGAAATTCAAAATTTTCCGAAGCCCGCTTTCAAAAGGATCTTTTTCCACGACTTCTTGTTTGATTTTTACTGATTCTTCGATTAAATCTTTTATGGAGGAAGAATTGAAATTCGTGATTGAGTTTAAATTTTCCCAATGATTTTTATTGTAAATCAATCCGTGTTTGAGCATTTCGGCAATTCCGGAACGAAATTCCCGTTCGGGAAGCGTTTCCAGAAATTCCGGATAAATAAAAGTCGAAACCGGCATCGCAAAAGTTCCGACGGCGTTTTTAATTCCACTCAGATCAATTCCGGTTTTTCCGCCCACAGAAGCATCGACCATCGAAAGAAGTGTCGTCGGGATGTTGATGAAATCAATTCCGCGTTTGAAAGTCGAAGCGATAAATCCGCCGATGTCGGTCAGCATTCCGCCGCCCAGATTGATCATCAGGCTTTTACGCGAGCCTTCGAGTTGTGCCATCGTTTCCCAAACGTTGGCTGCAATTTCGATGACTTTGTTTTCCTCGCCCGAAGGGATTTCGATGATTTCAAAAGTAAAATCTTTTTCGATTTCGGGAAGCAAAATGGGTAAACAATCTTCGTGTGTATTTTCATCCACCAAAATGAAAACCGGATGATACTCTTTTTGATTTAAAACTTCATTTAGCGAAGCGAAAATTTCTTGGAAATAAATAGGAGTTTGTTGCATACAGCAAAGTTAGTTTTTCGTTTTTATTAAAACCGATGAATTGCCCTGAAAATAAATTTTACATTTGCAGGAAACAGTTCCAAATGAACATCATCTTTTTTGACGATAAAGAATGGGCGAACCTTCGTCCGCTTACGCTGACCAAACCTTTGGCAGAACTTCGAATGGGAATTTTGAGTTTCCGGGAGCGATGGGAGAAATTAATTGAAGGAAATTACAGTTATCTGACCAAAGAATATCTGTCTGAAAAATATTCGGCTCAAGTAGAAAACCTGAATTTGTTCATCAATCCGGCTTATTTTCCATTTCCTGATTTGGTTCAAGCAATTCGAAATTTAAAAGATGGCGAAGTTTTAATGCATCAGGAAAGTTTGATTGCTGCCAAAGTTTCATGGGAAGACTTTCAGAACATTGAAAAAATTCATTCAAGACATAATTATAAAGGTGAAATTTTATTGATTAATCGTCTTTGGGATTTGTTTACTTATAATGATTTGGCGATAAAATTTGATTTTGAAATCATTACAAAAGGGCGCAAATCACAGGGAATTTCTGCCACAAATGGAATTCTCAATTCGGAAAATATATTTCTGGAAGAAGGAGCGGTGGTAGAGTTTTCGGTTTTAAATGCAAAATCGGGTCCGATTTACGTCGGAAAAGATGCTGAAATAATGGAAGGAAGTCTGGTTCGTGGAAGTTTGGCGTTGTGCGAAGGAGCGAAACTCAATATGGGCACGAAAATTTATTCGGGAACGACGGTTGGTCCTCATAGTAAAGTCGGGGGAGAAGTGAATAATTCGATTTTGATGGGTTATTCCAACAAAGGACACGAAGGATTCTTAGGGAATTCCGTTCTGGGAGAGTGGTGCAACTTGGGCGCGGACACCAATAATTCAAATTTAAAGAACAATTATTCGACGATTAAGGTGTGGGATTACACTGAAAATACGTATATTGAATCTGGTTTGCAGTTTTGCGGACTGATGATGGGCGATTTTTCGAAGTCGGCAATTAACACTCAATTCAATACCGGAACGGTTGCAGGGGTTTCTGCGAATGTTTTTGAGTCTGGTTTTCCGCCGAAATTTATTCCGTCTTTCAGTTGGGGTGGAAGAGAAGACTCGCCGAAGTTTGATTTTGAGAAAAGTTGTGAGGCAGCTCAAAAAATGATGGAACGAAGAAAAAAATTATTAACCGAAGTTGACAAACGAATTTTAAAACATATTTATTTAGAACCATCGGAATATTAACCAATTACAATTTTAAATTTAATAAATTGAAAGCCATTGTCTTGTGGAGTTGTTGATAATACTCTACCGAAAAATGGGTAAATTCATAAAAATTCTTAAATTTGCCGATTGTAAGTAAAGAACTAAATGTAATGACTGGAACTTATAACAACGTTTTAGAACTGATTGGTGACTCACCATTAGTTAAACTAAACAAAATTGGCCAAGAAATTCCAGGTAAGGTTTACGCTAAGTTGGAAAGTTACAACCCGGGACATTCGACCAAAGATCGCATTGCCCTTCACATCATTGAAGAAGCAGAGCGGGAAGGTATTTTAAAGCCAGGTGCTACCATCGTTGAGACGACGTCAGGTAATACAGGTTTTAGTGTTGCCATGGTAAGCATTGTCAAGGGGTACAAATGTATCTTAGCCGTTTCAGATAAAACCAAAGGTGAAAAAATCGCTTATTTAAAAGCATTGGGCGCCAAGGTATTTATTTGTCCTGCCAATGTGCCGGCTGACGACCCTAGATCTTATTACGAAGTAGCCAAAAGAATTGCGGAAGAAACGCCGAATTCGATTTATATCAATCAATATTTTAATTTAAAAAATGTTGAAGCCCATTATTTGACCACAGGGCCGGAAATCTGGAAACAGACCGAAGGCAAAATCACGCATTTGATTGCTTGTTGTGGTACGGGAGGGACTTTATCGGGTTCAGCTAAATATTTAAAAGACCAAAATCCTGACATCAAAATCATTGGTGTAGATGCTTATGGTTCCATCCTTAAGAAATACCACGAAACCGGTGAAGTAGATAAAAACGAGATTTATCCGTACCGAATCGAAGGTCTTGGGAAAAATTTGGTTCCAGATGCAACGGATTTTGGAATCATCGACCATTTTGAAAAAGTAACCGATGAAGAAAGTGCCTACAGAACTCGTGAAATTGCGCTGAAAGAAGGGATTATGGGTGGATACACTTGTGGAGCTGTCGTTCAGGCCTATCAGCAATTGGCCGGTCAGTTCAAAGAAGACGACTGTGTGGTTCTGATTTTTCCCGATCATGGCTCGAGATATATTACCAAAGTATTCAGCGATGAGTGGATGGCAGAACAAGGATTTACCAATAGCCGTTTAAATGGTTTGGAATCCAATGCCACAGTTCAGCATGTTAAATAAAATGAAAGAATAATTATAAAGTAATGAATGCTCCCAATTCCATTGTGGAGCATTTTACTTAAATACGAACCAATGCAATAAGAATATCATGGATATATTTGAAAGAATTAAAAAGAACCCGGGACCATTAGGTCAATTTGCCGATTATGGAGAAGGATACTTTATCTTCCCGGAATTGGAAGGAGAATTAGGCCCGCGAATGAAATTCAAAGGCAAGGATGTTGTCGTTTGGAGTTTGAATAACTACCTGGGACTAGCCAATCATCCCGAAGTAAGGAAAGCCGATGCCGATGCCGCCGCGCAATTTGGAATGGCGTATCCGATGGGAGCTCGTGCCATGACAGGCCAAACTAAATACCACCAACAACTGGAAAATGAATTGGCGGAATTCGTCGGAAAAGAATCGGCTTATTTGCTGAATTTCGGTTATCAGGGAATGGTTTCTGCCATTGATGCTTTGGTTTCAAAAAACGACGTAATTGTTTATGACCAAGAATGTCATGCCTGTATCGTGGATGGAGTGAGACTTCACTTCGGAAAGCGATTTACCTATCTGCACAACGATATGGACAGTTTGCGGAAAAATCTTGCACGCGCTACAAAAATCACAGAAGAAACCGGAGGCGGAATCTTGGTTGTGACGGAAGGCGTTTTTGGGATGATGGCTGAACAAGGGAAACTGAAAGAAATCTGTGATTTGAAAAAAGAATTCAATTTCAGACTTTTGGTGGACGATGCACATGGATTTGGAACTTTGGGTAAAACCGGGGCCGGTGCGGGGGAAGAGCAAGGTTGTCAGGATCAGATTGATGTTTATTTTTCAACTTTTGCAAAATCTTTGGCCGGAATCGGTGGATTCTTTGCAGGAGACAAAGAAATCATCCGTTATTTACAGTACAATTTGCGTTCGCAGATTTTCGCGAAATCTTTACCGATGCCAATGGTAATGGGTGCTTTGAAACGTTTGGAGCTGTTAAGAGACAAGCCTGAATTAAAAGATAAATTATGGGAAAACGTAAATAAAATTCAGTCCGGATTGAAAGAAAGAAAATTCAATCTTGGATTGACCAATACACCTGTAACACCTATTATCTTGCAGGGAAGCCCGATCGAAGCCACAATTATGGCAAAAGACCTGAGAGAAAATCATGGGATTTTTGTTTCCGTGGTGGTTTATCCAGTAATCCCAAAAGGAACGATTATTTTTAGAATTATACCGACTGCGGTTCATACCGATGAGGATATCGAATACACATTAAATGCTTTCGATTCCATCCGAGAGAAATTAGATTCAGGTTATTATAAAAAAGCAGCAGAAGAAATGGATGTTGACTATGTTCAATATTAATTTCAAACTCTAAAAAAATAAAAATCCCCTTGAATTTATTTTTTAAGGGGATTTTTTTGTAAATAAACCGAATCTAATATTCGCTTAGTATAGTAATAACTGAACGTCCATTTCGTAATCTTCATTCTCAGATTCATAGATACCCTCACTGAAAATCGTATAAGCTCTTCCGTCAGTTAAAGAAATATTTTTAGTGAAAATCGTATCATTTGTTTCGGCATTTAGCAAAAACAACTTCTTATTAAACACACGATTTGTTTCTATAAAGGATGATGATTGTTTGAAGTGATAAGTACCTAAATTTTCATTGATACCTTCAATTCCTACTTTAACAGAAGGAGCATTGTGTGAAAGATGAATAAATCGAATTAAATTTTTAGATGAACCTGAAATCGAAGGTATATTGTCCTCGTACGCTACTAATTCCAGGTTTTCCGCAGTATTTACCGCAAACATACTATAGAACTGATCAAGCTCTATATTTAAACTCAAAGTATCCAAATTAGTTCCCCCCGTTCTTGCCGTAAAATCTGTATTTCCAATTCTCTGATATACATATCCATAATATTGGTTGTAATCCAAGGAAGGCATATAGATTGGATTATTATCTGCATAAAACTTCAAACCATTCGTGCCTGGAGAAGCATTTATGAAAACCATGAGTCCGGATTGATCAGAAATCCCAGACCCTACATCATCATTTAAACAAGATGATAAAAACATCCCCGAAAACAAAAATGTTCCTGCTAATACTAATTTTTTTAAATCTAACTTCATTTTACAATTGTTTTATATAATTTCAGACGAAAACAGGATCCAAAGGTTGCGTTTGAGTTAAGAGTTTTACTGATTAATTTCCCTTAAACTCATATATAATTCATAATTTTACACAGTCAAAAATTAAAACAAAATAATTTATGAATTCATTTGATGTTACCGTAATCGGTGCCGGCCCCGGAGGATATGTTGCAGCCATTCGTTGTGCGCAATTAGGACTTAAAACCGCAATCATAGAAAAGTCAAATTTAGGTGGAACTTGCCTGAATGTAGGCTGTATTCCCTCAAAGGCCTTGCTTGACTCTTCGGAACATTATCACAATGCTGTTCATAACTTTAAAGCCCATGGAATCGATATCGAAGCTCCAAAAGTAAATTTTGAGCAAATGATTCAGCGAAAAAGAGAAGTAGTCGAAACCAACGTAAAAGGAATCGAATACCTCATGGGGAAAAATAAAATCCAAGTCTTCAACGGATTAGGTTCCTTCAAAGATGCAACGCATATCATCGTAACCAAAGAAGATGGCTCAACCGAAGAAATCGAAACCAAAAATACAATCATAGCCACAGGGTCTTACTCCTCTGAATTACCCTTTGCTAAAACCGATAAAGAAAGAATCATCACTTCTACCGAAGCCTTGGAACTGAAAGAAATTCCTAAACATTTGATCGTAATCGGAGGAGGTGTCATCGGGTTGGAATTGGGTTCTGTTTATTTAAGATTAGGCTCAGAAGTTACTGTGGTTGAATTTATGGATCGAATCATTCCGGGGATGGACAATGCTTTGTCGAGAGAATTGACCAAAGTACTCAAAAAGCAAGGAATGAAATTCCATACTTCAACGAAAGTAACCGAGGTGACCAATAATGGAAACGGGGTAACTGTAAAAGCAGAAGATAAAAAAGGAGAAGAACAAAGTTTCGAAGGAGATTATGTTTTGGTAGCCGTAGGGAGAAGCCCTTATACCGATGGTTTGGGACTTGAAAATGCAGGAATCGAAACCGACGAGAGAGGCCGAATCAAAACCAATGAACAACTTCAAACCAATGTTGCCAATGTATATGCAATTGGAGATGTTGTCGCGGGAGCCATGCTTGCGCACAAAGCGGAAGAAGAGGGTGTTTTGGTGGCTGAACAATTAGCCGGACAAAAACCGCACATTAATTATAATTTAATCCCAGGCGTGGTTTATACCTGGCCGGAAGTTGCCGGAGTAGGTCAGACCGAAGAACAATTAAAAGAAGCCGGCGTGAAATACAAAGTGGGAAGCTTTCCGTTCCGTGCCTTGGGAAGAGCCAGAGCGAGTATGGATTTGGACGGATTTGCGAAAATTCTTGCCGATGAATCCACTGACGAAATTCTTGGCATTCACATCATCGGGGCGAGAGCTGCAGATTTAATAGCAGAAGCTGTTGTAGCGATGGAATACAGAGCTTCGGCCGAAGATATTTCCAGAATGAGCCATGCGCATCCGACTTTTGCAGAAGCGATCAAAGAAGCCGCACTTGATGCTACCGGAAAAAGAGCGCTTCATTCATAAGAAAAAATTAAAGACAAAAAAATCCGTCTTGGCTCAGCCGAGACGGATTTTTTAGTTAAAAATCACTTATGATTTATTGAGCAATCTCGAAATCATTTTCCAGATAAACAAAAGAACCAAAGCGCCCAGAATAGTAAAAATCCAGTCTGAAATGCTTAAAAAGTTTAATTCATGATCACTATCTAAGCCAATCCAGGTTCTCATACTATGCCCAATATAAGCTCCGACAATACCTATCAAGGCCGTAACAAAAAAACCACCCGGATCTTTACCTGGCATAATTGCTTTTGCAATCCCCGCGGCAATCAATCCGAATACCAAATAAACAAGAAAGCTCCAGACGCCATCGATGGCGCCAAAAATTAGTACTGATGTTGTTTCCATAAATTTTAAAGATTTTGATTTAATCAAATTTAATAATTTAAATTTAAATCGAATGTTAATCTCCTTCCTTAAAGATTTCATTCAAAAACCTTAATTTAGCCCGAAAATCAGAAACAGAAAATGGCTTTAATCAAATCAATTTCCGGAATACGCGGAACCATCGGTGGAAAAATAAACGATAATTTAACACCCATTGACGCTGTGAAATTTGCAGCGGCTTATGGAACCTGGTTGGCAAATTCACAAGAAAATCAATCCGATAAAAAACTCAAAGTAATTATCGGACGTGATGCCCGGATTTCCGGCGAAATGATTTCTCAATTGGTGAGTTCTACACTGATAGGATTGGGAATTGACGTAATTGATTTGGGTCTTTCGACCACACCGACGGTTGAAGTGATGGTTCCACATTTGAAAGCCGACGGTGGGATTATTTTGACCGCAAGTCATAATCCCAAACAATGGAATGCTTTGAAATTATTGAACGCTAAAGGCGAATTTGTGTCAGGACTTGACGGAGCCGAAATTCTGAAAATTGCCGAAAATGATGATTATCATTTTGCGGAAGTCGATGACTTGGGAACTTACGAGAAAAACGAGGAAGGAATTCAAATTCATATTGATAAAATCCTGCAACTTCCTTTGGTAAATGCTGATGCGATTGCCGAAAAGAAATTCAAAGTCGTGATTGATGCGGTAAATTCAACCGGAGGAATTTCCATTCCGCCGCTTTTGGACAAATTGGGCGTTGAATACGTGAAATTGTATTGCGAGCCTACCGGCCATTTCCCACATAACCCTGAGCCACTAAAAGAACATCTGACCGATATTTCACAAAAAGTTCTGGAAGAAAAAGCCGATTTCGGAATTGTGGTGGACCCGGACGTGGACCGATTGGCAATTATTTCCGAAGACGGAGAAATGTTTGGCGAAGAATATACTTTAGTTGCGGTTGCAGATTATGTATTGGGCAAAACGCCTTCGGCAACGGTATCCAATCTTTCTTCTTCGCGTGCTTTGCGTGACATCGCCGAAAAGCACGGTCAGAAATACGAAGCTTCGGCGGTAGGCGAAGTCAATGTGGTAACCAAAATGAAAGAAATCGGTGCGGAAATCGGTGGAGAAGGCAACGGCGGAATTATTTATCCGGAATTGCATTACGGCCGTGATTCTTTGGTGGGAATTGCTTTGTTTCTAAGTCATTTGGCAGAAAAAGACATGAAAGTAAGCGAATTGCGCGCTTCTTATCCGCCGTATTTTATGGGCAAAAAGAAAATCGAATTAACGCCTGAAATCGATGTGGATGCTTTGCTCCAAAAAGTAGAGGAGAAATATGAAAACGAAGACATTTCCACGGTGGATGGTGTGAAAATAGATTTCGAAAACGGATGGGTTCATCTGAGAAAGTCCAATACCGAACCAATTATCCGGATTTATACTGAAGCACCGACTCAACAGGAAGCTGATGATTTAGGAGATCAATTTATTGCGGAGGTGAGAAGTATGATTTAAGAATTTAAAAGTATAGCAACCTAATATTGCTAATAAATTTCACTTCTATAGTTAGAATATACTGTGCGAAACTAAATCTACAAAACTCTATCTATATTCTATTCTCTATTTTCCATATTCTTGAAAGTTGTTCATTCCTTGTGCAAAACTGATAAAGATTATACGGTAAAGAATTTAAGTTATCCGTAAATTCGTAGTGTGGAAGATGGATTTTTAAATAATGATTTGATTGTACGTTTTGAGCAGATGCTCGACAACAGAGAGAATTCCTATTTTGATACCGAAGAGTTTTACGAAATCATCGCGTATTATTTGGATGTAGGCGACTTGCCTTATGCCAAAAAAGCTTTGGATTATGCTTTGGATATGTATCCGACCAGCACCGAAATTCAAATTAAAAAATTGGAATATTTATTGGCTATCGATCGATTGAAAGAAGCTTCGGTTTTGATAAGTGATTTAAAAGATGTGGGAGCCAATGATGTGGATTACGCTATTTGTGTAGCGCGTTTCTGGTCACTCAAGGAAAATCCTAAAAAAGCCATTGAGTTCTACGAAAAAGCACTTGAGTTTGGGGATGACCGTGAATACATTTACAATTGTATGGGCAATGAGTACCTGAATCTAAACGAAGTAAGCAAGGCTTTGTTTTACTTTAAAAAAGCATTGGAGCTGGATTTGGATGATGATTTTGCGTTTTTCTCATGCATTCAATGTTTTGAAGAGCTTCATTTGCACAAAGAGTGCATTGAGTTTTTATTGCAATACATCGATTTACGTCCCTATTCAGAAATAGCTTGGTCGCAATTGGGGCAACAATATATGCTGATGAAAGACTATGAAGAAGCGCACCGTGCCTTTGATTATGCGACGCTTATCAATCCCAAAAGTATCATGGCACATACTCAGAAAGCAAGTTGCCTAGAAAAATTGGAGGATTACGAAAAAGCGATTGAGGTTTACGAAGAAACCCTTGATTTGGATGATTCGGCCGCTTATACATTTATGAAAATCGGAAATTGTTTCATGAAGTTAGGGAAGCCTTTCAAAGCTTTGAAATCTTTCCATCAAGCACTTCATGAAGATCCACAGTTAGATCAAGCTTGGGTAGCGACTTCTGATTTGTACGAAAGTATGGGAAACTACGAAGAGGCTTTATATTATTTGAACCGTGGAATTGATTTGGACGGTCTAAATATTGATTATTGGAAACGAAGAGCTTATTTACATATTCAATTGGTTCGTTTCGAGGAATCTACCTTGGATTATTATCGTTTGGTGGAATTGGAGCCCAATAATTTCTACAATTGGTTGGGATTGAGTGAAACTTTAATTACGATAGGTGATTATCAAAAAGCTGTGGAAGCGGTTTATCGCGGCTTGAAACACTTTAATCGAGCCGAATTGTATTACCAACTCAGTAATTGTTATTACCTACTGGGAGAGGACGAAAACGGAGCAGCAGCCTTTAAAAAAGCATCGGAAATGAATGCTTCCCTTCAAAATGAAATGCTTCAAAAGTATCCGATTTTAGAAAACCGTCAATCGGAATCCTATAAAAAAAGTCTGAAGAAAAAATAAACTTCTTTTTAGATGTAACGATTTTATAATCGGATGTTTACCTGAATTTAAACAAGGAATAAATTTTGTTGTTTAATTTTGAATAAACTACCGTTTCAAATGAATTATTTCATCATTGGCGATATACATGGCTGTTATTTCACACTTCGGGAGCTTTTGGATAAATACTGGAATCCTTCCGATGAGAAATTAATTGTGCTCGGCGATTTTGTAAATAAAGGAAAACATACATTTGCGGTAATTGAATTTTTGATGGATCTCCAACGAAAACAAAAAGGAAATTTGGTGATTCTCAAAGGAAATAATGAATACCTTTTTGAGGAATATTATCGAGATTATATCACACTTCCAATCAAACAAAAATTTGAAAACTACAATCTCGATTACATTCAAACCCTCAATTGGATGGATAAATTGCCACATCATTGGCAAAATGGATTGGTTTATACTTCGCATGCAGGCGTCCCGGAGGATGCCAAATTTCCATTGGAAGAAAGGAATTTAGAAGAATTATTTAATCGTAAACCCTTAAAAAATATTGGCAAACGTCAGTTTATAGGTCATACGGTGGTGGAGGAAGCAGTTTATGATGCGAAAGCGGATGCTTGGTATCTCGATACCGGAGCAGGATTTGGCCATAAGCTCACTGCAGCAAAAGTTTGTCCCGATGCGATGATCCAATCCATTCATAGCGTAAAAGTAAATGCAAAAGACAAAGAAAAATAAAAGGAAGCCGTCTCACAACTGAGGCGGTTTTTTTATATAAATAATGGATTGATTATTAGGATGTTAATGCAAAAATCACTATATTTAACTATCTAATTATCAGCACAATGAGTTATAGAATTAAAGAATA
>JAAYKY010000063.1 GCA_012522185.1 Flavobacteriaceae bacterium
TCAATGGCCACTTTGGCCTTGAAGGCATCGGTAAATTTTCTTCTGCTTTTTTTCATAATTATACGAGTTAAAATTAATCATTATTTTCAACTTAACCCGTGGTCCGAATTTTGGGGAGTATTATATTGTGTATGATTTATTATATCAGCACTATAAAAGTCAATTAGGACGACAAATTAATTATGAAAAAACTCAGATTTAATTTTATTAATTATGAGTTTTGATAATAGAAAAATTTTCCCTCACTACAAACAACCCGACGCCAAAGACTGCGGCCCCACTTGCTTACGTATCATAGCCAAGCATTATAAAAAGGTTATACCCTTACAAACCATAAGACAGCTCTCTGAAACCACTCGTGAAGGAAGCAGCTTAATGGGTTTAAGCGAAGCGGCAGAAAAAATCGGGTTTAAGACGTTAGGGGTAAAAATAGATTTCGAGACATTGGCAGAAGAAGTGCCACTCCCTTGCATTGTCCACTGGAACAAACAACATTTTGTGATTGTTTATAAAATTTCAAAAGACAAAATCTACATTTCAGACCCTGCTTATGGGTTAATAACCTATTCAAAACAGGAATTCATTAAAAACTGGATCGGTAATAATGCCGATGAAAGTACCGAAGAAGGAATTGCCTTGTTATTAGAACCCACTCCGGCATTTAATCAAAATGTTTGGGAAGGAGAAGGGGAAAATAAAAGAAGTTTTTCTTTTTTGTTCCAATATCTTTTTCGTTACAAAGCATTGGTAACGCAATTGATTCTAGGATTGGTTGCCGGCAGTATTCTGACGCTAATATTTCCTTTTCTTACCCAAAGCATCGTAGATGTAGGAATACAGAATCAGGACATTAATTTTATTTATCTCATACTTTTAGCACAAATTATGCTCTTCTTGGGCAGAATGGGAATTGAAATCATTCGAGGTTGGATTTTACTGCATTTAAGTACAAGAATTAGTATATCTTTAGTTTCGGATTTTTTCATCAAACTGATGAACTTACCCATCGGTTTCTTTGATACGAGAATGACAGGTGACATCATGCAACGCATCAATGACCACAACCGCATCGAAAATCTGCTGACAAACACTTCACTCAACACACTTTTTTCTTTTATCAACATAATTGTGTTCAGCTTTGTGCTTGCATACTACGACTGGCGGATTTTTCTGATTTTTTTAGTAGGGAGCAGTTTGTATTTGATTTGGATATTATTCTTTCTCAAAAAAAGAAGAGAATTGGATTACAAACGTTTTTCTCAATTATCAGATGAGCAAAGTAAAGTTGTGGAACTCATCAATGGGATGCAGGAAATAAAGCTCAATAATGCTGAAAAGCAAAAACGATGGAGTTGGGAGTTTGTTCAGGTAAAGCTCTTTAAAATCGGAATGAAATCTCTCGCTTTGGAGCAAACGCAAAGCGTAGGTTCTAATTTCATCAATCAATTGAAAGACATATTCATTACGTTCATGTCGGCAAGTTTGGTGTTGAAAGGAGATTTGACTTTGGGAATGATGCTTTCCATTCAATACATCATTGGTCAAATGAATGGACCTTTGACGCAATTGGTTAGTTTTATCCAACAAACACAAGATGCCAAAATCAGCTTGGAGCGTTTGGGAGAAATTCACGATAAGGAAGATGAAGAACCTTTGCATGACCAAAAAGTATTGGATATTCCGGAAGCGGACATCAATATCCAAAACTTAGAATTCCGTTATACAGGTTCAACTGAGCCTCTTTTGAAAGGATTGGATTTGACAATTCCAAATAGAAAGATTACAGCAATAGTCGGTGCATCCGGTAGCGGAAAAACCACTCTGATGAAACTCTTAATGAAATTTTACGAACCCAATCATGGGGATATAAAAGTAGGAAATACAAACTTGAAAAATATTGCCCAAAAAACCTGGCGTTCTAAATGTGGAGTGGTCATGCAGGAAGGGTATATTTTTAATGATACGATTGCTCAAAATATTGCAGTCGGAGAAGATTATGTAGACAAAACCAAACTTGAAAAAGCAGTCGAAATTGCAAACATCAAAGATTTCATAGAATCTCTGCCGTTAAGTTATAACACAAAAATCGGAAACGAAGGAATCGGTATGAGTGGTGGGCAAAGACAAAGATTGATGATCGCAAGAGCGGTGTATAAAAATCCGGACTATATATTCTTTGACGAAGCGACTTCATCATTAGATGCTAATAATGAGAAAATCATTATGGAAAACCTGAACCGCTTCTTTGAAGGAAAAACAGCGGTTATCATTGCCCATCGTTTGAGTACGGTAAAGAACGCAGACCAGATTGTCGTGATGGATGATGGAAAGATTATAGAAATAGGAGACCACAAAGAACTAATAGCATTGAAAGGGGCTTATTTCAATCTAGTGAAAAACCAATTGGATTTAGAAAAATTAAACGACATAGAATTGCGTTCCGAATCCGTTCAGGAAATACTGAACAATCCACCCTCATGGATTATTCGCTGGGGAATTACGGTGATTTTCATGGCACTGCTATTTGTCATTGCGATATCCTTTTTTGTAAAATACCCGGACTTTATAACTTCTCAGGTTATAATTACAACCGAAAATCCACCAGAAAAAATAGAAGCCAGAGTGAACGGAAAACTCCAACAGGTTTTAGTGGGAAATCAAGAAAATGTAAACTCAGGGCAAGTTTTGGCGTATTTGGAAACAACTGCAGAATACCAAGATATCTTACAATTAAAAAATATTTTAGATACTTTCCAACCAGGCTCCAAACGGTTTAATTTCCCAATCGAAAAGACGAGAAGACTGATTTTGGGAGAATTGGAAACGAATTACATACAGTTTGAAAAAGCATATACCGATTATAACCTGCATTTGGATTTGCAGCCTTATTCGATTGAAAAAACAGCAGGCAGACAGACGCTGTCTGAAATTGAAGCAAGACTGAGAAGTTTGGAAGCCCAAAAGAGAATCGAAGCATCTAAACTGGAAGTAGAAAAAACGAATTTTGACCGAACTCAAAAACTCTATGACCAAGGCGTTCTTTCAGCCAATGAATTGGAAACGAAAAGATTGCAATTTCTGCAAGCCCAACAAAGTTTTCAAAATATAGATTTGTCGATTTCTCAGTTATACGAAAGCCGTGTAAATGCCCAAAGGGGAATTCAAGGAGCCAATATCAACCAAAGTCAGGATGAGACTGTATTGAACATCAATGTCCTGCAAATGTATGACGACTTGAAAAGAGCTTTGCGTAATTGGGAACAAACCTATCTCTTGCGTTCCTCCATTGATGGGAAAGTGAGCTTCCAACAGTATTGGGGTAGTAATCAGTTTGTAAAAACGGGAGAAGTTATTTTCACCATTTTACCGGATGATCAAGTCAATCTTTTAGGAAAATTAGTTGTTCCCGCACAGAATTCAGGGAAAATCCTGAAAGGACAGAAAGTTTTAATAAAGCTCGATAATTATCTGTTTCAACAGTTTGGAATTATAGAAGGAAAAGTCAGAAATATATCGCTTTCTCCTGATTTGAATGGGAATTATTATGTAGAAGTCGAATTGCCAAACGGACTGAAAACTTCTTATAACAAAGAACTAATTTTTGATAAGGAAATGCAGGGTTCCGCTGAAATTGTGACCGAAGATTTACGCTTAATTGAACGGGTTTTTTATCAATTCAGAGAATTATTTCAGTTTCAGTGAACCTTTTTAGGGTGTCGCTTTTCTTTCTTAAAAATTCGATTAACTTTGTAATCCTTATGCAAAATTTCGTTGTTTCTGCCAGAAAATACCGTCCGCTACAGTTTGAAGATGTAGTAGGGCAATCGGCCATTACCGAAACCCTTGACCATGCTATATCCAGCAATCAGTTGGCGCAGGCGCTGCTTTTCTGCGGTCCGAGAGGAGTCGGGAAAACCACTTGTGCCCGGATTTTGGCCCGGAAAATCAACGAAGAAAACGGAATTTCTGAAGAAGATCAGGATTTTGCTTTCAATATTTTTGAACTCGATGCAGCTTCCAATAATTCGGTGGACGATATCCGAAACCTGATCGACCAGGTTCGATTTGCACCCCAAGTCGGGAAATACAAGGTATATATCATTGACGAGGTGCACATGCTGTCAAACGCAGCTTTCAACGCCTTTTTGAAAACTTTGGAAGAACCACCTGCGCACGCGATTTTCATTTTGGCAACCACCGAAAAACACAAAATCATTCCTACGATTTTGTCGCGTTGCCAGATTTATGATTTCAAACGGATTTCCATTCAGGATATTCAGGCACATTTGATTAAAATTGCGGAGCAGGAAAACATTACCTACGAAGAAGATGCACTTCATCTGATTGCGATGAAAGCCGATGGGGCTTTGCGCGACGCACTTTCCACTTTTGACCGTATGGTAACTTTTACCGCAGGAAATTTAACACTGGAAAAAGTAGCGGAAAACCTGAATGTTTTGGATTATGAATATTATTTCAAAATCACCGATGCCGCTCTGAAAAATCAGATTCCGAATCTTTTATTGGAATTCAACGCGATTTTGAACAAAGGTTTTGATGCACACGTTTTCATCAATGGTCTGGGCGGACATTTCCGTGACTTGCTGGTGTCCAAAATTCCGCAAACTGTGGAATTGCTTGAAGTTGGAGAAAAAACAAAAGCCAAATACCTGGAGCAAGCCAAAAATTGTGATATAAAATTCCTGACAGATGCCATCGAAATTTGCAATCTGACCGATATGAATTATAAATCAAGCAAAAATTCACGATTGACAGTGGAAATTGCTTTGATGCAAATTGCTTCGCTTACGGCAGAAAATCAGACCGATAAAAAAAAAAGTTTAGGATAATTCCGCCGGTAATTTCTGCCGAAAATATAATTTCTAAAAAATCAGAAAATCTTCCAGAAAAAGCACCGGAAAAGCCACCAACTCCAAAGGTAATTCCCGAACCGGAAAAAGTAGAACGCGCAGAAAAACCACTTCAAAGTCAGGTGGAACGTTCCTTTAATCTGAAAACGATTTTCCATACAGTTGAAGAAGAAAAACCAGTGATTGAAAATCTGGAAAACAAACCCAAAGATGCGTTTTCTGAAGAAAAACTAAAGAAATTTTGGACGGAGTTTCTCAATCAATTATTAAAAGGAAATAAAATTCCGACTTATAATGCGCTCCATACCGGAAAGTTGGAATTAATGGAAAATTTCCAAATTCAATTCGAATTTAGTTCGGCTTCGCTTGCCAATGAATTTGATTTGGAAAGGGATAATTTAATGCGCTTTCTTCGTGAGAAATTAAATAATTATGCCATTGATTTTCAAGTCAAAATCGTTCAGGATGAATCCGTAAAATACATCAAAACCAAGGCGGATATATTTCAGGAAATGGCCGAGAAAAATCCGATTCTTCTGAAAATGAAAGAGGAGCTGGGATTAGATTATAATTCTAACGAATAAGAGCAAATTATTTCGTAAACTTGCCGAAAATTTAATTAGAATGAAATGAGCCCCAACACACTAAGTTCTTAGGAACTGAAATTTTGGTGAGTTCGATTTGATAAGTAAAAAACAAATAATAATAAACAGATGAAAAAAATAATTACGACTGTAATTTTGGCTGCGGTTGTTGTTTCTTGTAAGCAATCGGGAGGCAGCATGGGCACCGTTAATAAGTTAGAAAATGACGATCAGAAAGCTGGTTATTCTTATGGATTGACCATTGGGGAGCAAGTAAAAAACTATTCCGCCTCTTTGGGACAAGATAGTTTGAGCTATTCTGATTTAGAAAAGGGAATTGTGGATTTTCTGAAAGCGAATGAGAAAACTAGAGAATCTTATATCACAGGTCAGCAAATCGGAAAAAATATCTCTGATTTTCTTGAAATGCAAAACCTGAAAGGTGTGGTGGATGAAAAATTCATCTTACAAGGAATCATGGACGTAGTGAAAGAGAAAGATCTTTTGTTTGCAAAGGACTCTATTGAAACCTTTATGCGTAAGTATATAGAGGACAACATGAAGCGTGTGCAAGAAGAAAGTCTTAAAGCAGGAAATGAATTCTTAGAGGAAAAGAAAAAAGACAGTAAAGTTACCGCAACACCAAGTGGATTATTGTACGAAGTGATTACGGAAGGAACAGGCGAGACTCCTACTCCCAACAGCATCGTTGTTGTAAACTATAAAGGACAGACCAAAGACGGAGAACAATTTGACGCATCACAAGAAGGTCAACCAGCAAGATTGCCTTTGCAAAACCTAATCCGTGGATGGCAAGAAGGATTGCAGTTAATGAAAGTCGGGTCAAAATATAAATTCTATATTCCAGCTGATTTAGGATATGGTGAGTTTGGCGACCCAAGAGGTGGGAAAATCGGACCAAACGAAGTTTTGATTTTTGATGTAGAATTAGTTTCTATAGAAGAAATGCCTGAAGAATCACAACAAATGCAACCGCAAATTTCTCAGGAACAATTAGAGGAATTGCAACGTCAAATTCAAGCACAACAAGGAAATTAATTCTTAGTTATAGAAGATAAAATGAAAGCCATCTCAGTTCAACCGAGATGGCTTTTTTATGGGTATTGATTTCTTGAATTATTTATTCATCGAAATCAAGAACTCTTCGTTGGAACGAGTGTCTCTGATTCGGTGAATCAGGAATTCCATTGCTTCCAGCGGATTCATATCGGCCAAATGATTTCTCATAATCCACATACGTTGCATAGTTGGTTCGTCCAAAAGTAAATCGTCACGACGCGTACTGGAAGAAACCAAATCGATGGCAGGGAAAATTCGTTTGTTGGCAATTTTTCTGTCCAATTGCAATTCCATGTTGCCCGTTCCTTTGAATTCTTCGAAAATTACTTCGTCCATTTTTGAACCTGTATCGATCAATGCCGTAGCCAAAATGGTAAGTGAACCACCGTTTTCGATGTTTCTTGCCGCACCAAAAAATCTTTTGGGTTTATGAAGTGCATTGGCGTCCACACCACCCGACAAAACTTTACCGGATGCAGGTGCTACGGTGTTATACGCTCTTGCCAAACGTGTAATCGAGTCAAGTAAAATCACCACATCGTGGCCGCATTCTACCATTCGTTTGGCTTTGGACAAAACAAGATTGGCCACTTTTACGTGTTCCGAAGCTTCTTTGTCAAAAGTAGAAGCAACGACTTCGCCGTTAACGCTTCGTTTCATATCGGTTACTTCTTCAGGGCGTTCGTCGATCAATAAAACGATGAGGTAAGCTTCAGGGTGATTGGCAGCAATGGCGTTGGCTACTTCTTTCAGCAAAACCGTTTTACCGGTTTTAGGTTGTGCTACGATCATCCCTCTTTGCCCTTTTCCGATGGGTGCAAACAAATCCAGAATTCGTGTGGAAAGCGTAGAGTTGTTTTCGGCCAACATAAATTTTTCATCGGGAAATAAAGGAGTCAAATGCTCAAAAGCAACGCGATCCCGAACGAAATCCGGCGTTCTACCGTTGATTTCTTTAATTTTAATCAAAGGGAAATATTTTTCTCCTTCTTTTGGTGGACGAACTTCTCCCGTGATGGTATCTCCGGTTTTCAGTCCGAACAAACGGATTTGAGATTGGGAAACATAAACATCATCGGGCGAAGAAAGGTAATTGAAATCAGAGGAACGGAGAAAACCGTAGTTGTCCGGCATGATTTCCAAAACGCCTTCTGTATCTATAATTCCTTCAAACTCATAATTGGCAGCACGGTATTTATTTTTTTCGGTGCTTTCCTGATTTTGTGAATTTCCTTGATTTTGATTTTTGTGTGGGTAATTTCCGCTTTGTTTTTTCTTGTTGTGATGCGGATGGTTGGATCTGGGGTTATTTTGTTGATTTTGATTCGAAGTTTGTTCTTTTGGAGCAAGTGGTGGTTTGGGTTTGTTTTCTTTTTCCGTTTCCGAAGCAGAAGTATCTTTGTTTTCTGTGCTCTCCTTTGAGTTATTTAGGTTTGGAGTCAACGTTTCTGGCTTTTGGGTAGATGCGTTGGTCGCTTCCGGGGTTGTTTTTTTACGAGGTCTTTTCTTTTTGACTTCTGGTTCGGTTGGGTTTTCGGTTTTTTCCTGAGCGGAATTGTCAGCCTGATGATCCAAGATGCTGTAAATCAAATCCATTTTCTTTTGTTGTTTAACTTTTTTGATTTTTAGATTTGAAGCAATTTCCTGCAATTCATCGACTTTTTTAGTCTTCAGTTCGTTTAAATCAAACATATTGTATGTAATTGTTATGGCTAATTATATAGATTGTGTGTCTTAGGATTACTCCCAACAATTGAGGGTTGATAACATCGAATAAATGTATTGTGAAGAATCGTTTGTTAGGAACAACTCTGCAATGTTACGAATAAATTTTAAATTGAAACAAAAAAAATATTTATAATTTTGCAGTTGAATTAAATTAAATGATACAAAGAAAGCAGAGTATTTATTTGTTTTTTGCTGGATTGGTTTCCGTAATTTCTACTTGGGTGGCTAATTTATGGAAATCAGCAACAGAATGGATTCAACCAGAGGATAACCTCGAAACCTTATTGCTTTTTGGCGTGTCGGGACTATTATCGCTTCTGACCATATTTCTCTATAAAAACAGAAAATTGCAGATGCGTTTAAATGGTCTTAATATTTCTTTGAACATTTTGTTAATTGGGTATCTGGCCTATGTTCTATCAAATTTGCCCGGAGGGTTTGCAAACGCTGAGAAGGGCGTTGGGCTTTTTGTTCCTTTCGTATCGATTGTCTTGCTGGTGATAGCAAATCGATTTATCAGTAAAGATGAAAAGCTTGTAAAATCGATAGACAGGTTCAGGTAACTTAACAACTTTATATGAGTGCGAAGCAGCCCCTGAACAAGGCTGCTTTTTTTATTTCTCCTTTTTGAAATCTAAATCAATTTGAGTTAAACTATGAAAAAAAACTGATTTAACCCCTAAAAAAATAAGGGTTGCTTTTGATTTTCTTGTAAATTTGCCAAATAAACCCAATTAAAATGATAGTGTCATGTCTCAATTACGATTTCACGCATTAAAAGAGGTCTTTCGAAGAGAACCGATAGAGGTGAAAATCCCACAACGTCTATCTCGTTTGTACAATGAAAATGTTTTTTCAGATGAAACCATGAAGGAATATCTGACTCCAAGTGCGTATAAGTATATCGTCGCGGCCAAAGAAAAAGGGGAGCAAATCCCTCGTGAAATAACCGATCAAGTCGCTTCGGCTATGAAAGAATGGGCAATTTCAAAAGGAGCAACGCATTATACACATTGGTTTCAGCCGTTGACAGGAAGTACGGCAGAGAAACACGATGCCTTTTTCAGCACGGTGGAAGGAGGTTTTGCGATTGAACAATTCAATGGCTCTCTTTTGGCGCAACAAGAACCGGATGCTTCCAGTTTTCCAAACGGAGGAATCCGAAATACATTTGAAGCAAGAGGCTATACAGCATGGGATCCAACTTCTGCAGCCTTTGTAATCGATACAACTTTGTGCATCCCTTCGGTTTTTATTTCCTACACCGGTGATACACTCGACTATAAAACGCCTTTGTTGAGAGCTTTGCAATCGGTGGATGAAGCAGCAACAGAAGTAGCCCGATATTTCGACCGAAATGTAAATAAAGTCCAATCCACTTTGGGTTGGGAGCAGGAGTACTTCCTTGTGGACTCGTCTTTGTTCAATTCTCGTCCAGATTTACAATTAACAGGAAGAACACTTTTGGGGCATTCGCCCGCAAAAGGACAGCAACTCGAAGATCATTATTTTGGCTCGATTCCTTTGCGAGTTCTTCGGTTTATGCAGGAATTGGAAATTGAATGTATGAAATTGGGAATACCAATTAAAACCCGTCACAATGAGGTGGCGCCTAATCAATTTGAATGTGCACCGATTTTCGAAGAGGCCAATCAAGCAGTTGACCATAACTCATTGTTGATGGATTTGATGGGGCGAATTGCGAAAAAACACAATTTCAAAGTCTTGTTCCATGAAAAACCATTTAAGGGTGTAAATGGATCCGGTAAACACAACAATTGGTCGCTGAGTACAGATACAGGAGAAAACCTTTTGAGTCCCGGTAAAAACCCAAAGAAAAACCTACAATTTCTGACGTTCTTTATCAACACAATTAAGGCGGTTCACGATTATGGTGATATATTGAGAAGTACAATTGCTTCTGCGAGCAATGACCATCGCTTGGGAGCAAATGAGGCGCCACCGGCGATTATTTCGATTTTTATAGGATCTCAACTTTCAGCCGTTTTGGATGAATTGGAAAAAGTAACGAAAGGAAGATTGTCCCCAGACGAGAAAACAGATTTGAAATTGAACATCGTTGGGAAAATCCCAGAAATCCTATTGGATAATACCGATCGGAATAGAACTTCGCCCTTTGCTTTTACCGGTAATAAATTTGAATTCCGTGCAGTGGGTTCTTCCGCCAATTGTGCTGAAGCGATGATGGTGATCAATACAATTGTTGCGCATCAGTTGAAATTATTCAAATCAGAAGTCGAGAAGTTAATCCAAAAGGGTTTTTCAAAAGACGAAGCAATCTTTAATGTGTTGCGGGATTATATCAAAACCTCTCGAAACATTTTATTTGAAGGCGATGGCTATAGCCCTGAATGGGAAAAAGAAGCGGCCAAAAGAAAATTAAAAAACCTGAAATCGACCCCGGAAGCGCTTAAAATTGAATTGGAACCGAAGTTCGTCAGTTTATTTGTGGAGAATGGAGTTTTGAGTCAAGTAGAAATTGAAGCCCGAAACGAAATCAAGTTAGAGAAATACTCAACTTTGATTGACATCGAAGCGCAAGTTTTGGTGGATTTGGCAAGAAACCATATCATCCCGACTGCGGTTAATTACCAAAATAAGCTAATTGAAAATGTGCGAGGGCTGAAAGAAATTTTCTCTGCAGAGGAATTCAAATCATTGGCGCAAGAACAAATAGACTTAATTAAAATGATATCGGGTAAAATTGCCGGAATAAAAGTTTCGGTCGATCGGACGATTTCAGAAATGAAAAAATGTCAGAAGATTTTAGATACTCATAAAAAAGCAGAAGCTTATTCCGAAAAGGTTAAGCCTTACTTTGATGTTATCCGTGCAGATGTGGATGAGCTTGAGATGCTGGTTGATGATGAGATTTGGCCACTTACTAAATATCGAGAATTGCTGTTCTCCAGATAAACAGAGATTTTTTTATGATTTACTATTAGTAAGGAATAAAAATTTCATAAATTTGAATATTAAAATTAAAAAATTATGAAAAAAGTTCTATTTACTTTGGCCGTGGTGGCAGGATTTTCGATATCAAATGCCCAAATCGTACTATTTGAAGATGATTTTGAGTCTTATGAAGATTTCATCATAGATGGAATTGGTAACTGGATTGTAATTGATGAGGACGGTGCTCCAACTTATAGTTACTCGGGTGATAATACAGATTACCCTAATTCTCACGCTGAAAAAGCATGGCAGATTTTTAATCCGAGTCAAGCATTAAACTTGACAACCGATTCAGGTGAAAATTGGGATCCGCATTCAGGAGAAAAATACATCATGGCATGGGCTTCTGTAGATGTTCAGAACAGTGACTGGTTGATCACGCCAGCTATTACTCTTGGTAATTCAGACAATGTTGTGGAATTTTACGTAAAGGCTTTGTCCCACATATATAGCCCTGAAGAGTACGAGTTCTATGTGTACGAGGGTACAGGAGTTCCTTCTACTACTGACTTTAGTTGGGAGGATAGCAATTTGATTGATGGTGATGAGGGGTGGAGAAAAGACTCTTATAACTTAGATGTCTATGCTGGAAAGACAGTTCGAATCGCAATTCGTTATAACTCAAATGACATGTACGGATTGTTGGTAGACGATTTCAAAGTAACGACCGGTTCTTTAGGTGTTTCTGATTTGAGCGCGAAAGCATCTTCAGTTTATCCAAACCCTGTAGTTGATACGTTCAATGTTGATTTGTCATCTAAATTCAACGCTTCGAATCTTACTGTAACAATTACTGACTTATCTGGGAAAACAGTTAAAACTTTTGCAGCAGCAGATTCTTATAATGTTTCTGACTTAGCAAAAGGTGTTTATTTAGTTACTATCACAGACGGTAAAAACACCGAAACGAAGAAAATCGTTAAGAGATAAATTTACCATGTTCTATAAAGAAAAACCCAAAATTTATTTTTGGTTTTTTTCTAAGAATTAAACAGTAATGAAAAAAATGTTTAATTTTGATGTATTAAGTAAATTTAAAATAGATTATTATGAAAATAGTTTTATTCTCTTTGGCTATGGTAGCCGGTTTTTCAGTCATTAATGCGCAGAGTGTATTGTTCGAAGATGATTTTGAATCATATGAAGACTTCATAATCACAGATATAGGTAATTGGATTACTATTGATGTTGATCAATCTCCAACCTATAGCTTTACGGGGGCAACTTACCCTAATGCTTACGATCCTCAGGCATATATAATATTTAACCCTGTAGCAGCTGGAGTTGAAGACTCTAATACCACGCGTTTCTCTGCATATTCAGGTGATAAATATGCTATTTCCTTTGCCGCAGTACTTCCGGCTGATGGTGGAACTGGACCAAATGATGATTGGTTAGTTAGCCCTGCTGTCACTTTGGGGCCGTCAAATAACAAAGTAGAGTTTTATGTTGACGCATTAACAGATTTGTATGGAGATGAGACTTTTGAAATATATGTTTACGAGGGTGATGGAGTTCCTTCAGGTCCAGAGGACTTTGAATGGGTAGACGGAGATGTCGCTACCTATCCTGACGGGTGGAGATTAGCAAGCTTCGATTTAGATTATTATGCTAATAAAACAGTTAGAGTGGCAATTAGATGTACTTCAGTTGATGCGTACGGTTTTAAAGTTGATGACTTTAAAATCTTAGGCGCTCCTTTGAGTGTTTCTGATCTTGATGCTAAATCTTCTGGTTTGACACCTAATCCTGTGAAAAACTACTTCCAATTGAACTTAACTTCTAAATTCAATGTAGATAACCTAACAGTTACAGTTATTGATCTTGCAGGAAGGACAGTTAAAACTTTTGCAGCAGCAGATTCTTACAATGTTTCTGACTTAGCAAAAGGTGTTTATTTAGTTACTATCACAGACGGTAAAAACACCGAAACTAAGAAAATCGTTAAGAGATAATTTATAAATCTCGTATAATTTAAAAGCCGTTCCATTTACAAAATGAGACGGCTTTTTTTATGATTTGCCCCGTCCTGAAATAGCAATAAAAACAAGAAATTACTTAATTCCCAACCTCATACTCCATAGATAACCCCATTGCTATCCCACTTAGATCCCTGTTTATGCCATGCTTATACCATGCTCACACCATGGTTGTGCCATCCTTATGTCATGCTTGCACCATACTTATAAGATGCTTCTGCCATGGTACGCCAGACCTTAAACAAGTCGAAAAAATGAAAATTCAAGGGAAAACCTATAAATTCGAAGATGACTAAAGGTATAAATAAGACCGATGTCTTCCAAATTCTTCCGACCTAAAATAACGAAGACTTTCCTTGATGAAAAACCTTATTTTTGAAAGCTTGATTGGCTTTACCGAGAGGAATATCATTGACATATACAATACCAACCGAACCAACGAACCTTTCCGAAAGGAACAAAAGAAATCATAAATATCTAAAGAGAATTTACAGAAAGAAGGTCAAGACAAATAAAAATGTCTGTACTGTTTAAAAGAAAATTTATTTTATCCTACACCAATTTTTTTGATCTTACATATTTACAACCCCTAACTTTTCATTTTGAATTCTAACTTATACCTTTGCAATCCAAAAATTAGAAAATGGCCGACAGCAGTTTACTGGAAAAATTAAGAGCAATTAAACAAAGATTTGATGAGGTTTCAGATCTAATCATCCAACCCGATGTGATTTCTGATCAGGCACGTTATGCCAAACTCAATAAAGAATATTCGGATTTAAAAGACATCGTTGACAAACAACAGGAATACGAGTCATTGCTCAATATCATTTCAGAAGCTGATGAAATCATTTCCGATGGTAGCGATGCCGAAATGGTGGAATTGGCCAAACTTGAGAAAGATGAAGCTATCCATAAAATTCCAGAGGCCGAAGAAGAAATTAAATTCATGCTCATCCCAAAAGATCCTGAAGACGAAAAAAACGTCATCGTAGAATTACGAGCCGGAACCGGAGGAGACGAAGCCGCGATTTTCGTGGAAGATATTTTTCGTATGTACACTATGTATTTCAAAGAAAAAGGCTGGAGATACGAAGTGCTGAATTCACACGAAGGTTCTGTGAAAGGCTTTAAAGAACTCATCATGGAAGTTCAGGGCAATGCTGTGTTTGGAACCATGAAATACGAAAGTGGAGTTCATCGTGTACAAAGAGTTCCTGAAACCGAGTCTCAAGGTAGGGTACACACATCGGCCATAACAGTAGCCGTTTTACCCGAAGCCGAAGAAGTCGATGTGGAAATCAATCCAGCTGATTTGGAATACCAAACAGCAAGATCAAGTGGGGCGGGTGGACAGCACGTAAACAAAGTCGAAACAAAAGTTCAGCTAACCCATAAACCTACCGGAATTGTTATTATATGTCAAGAAGGACGTTCTCAGCACGCCAACCGAGAAAGAGCCTTGCAATTGCTTCGTACAAAACTCTATGAAACCGAATACGAGAAAAAGCATGCAGAGCGTTCAGCACAGCGAAAATCACTGGTATCTACCGGTGACCGCTCAGCGAAAATCAGAACTTACAATTATCCCCAAGGAAGAGTAACTGATCACCGAATCAATAAATCCATTTATAATCTCGACAACTTCATGAACGGAGATATCCAAGAAATGATTGACGCTTTGAAATTAGCAGAAAATGCCGAAAAGTTAAGAGGTTCTGAAGAATTATAAATAAAATCATTTCCGATTTTGGAAATGGCAATTGGCATTTAAATTATTCTTAATTTTAAAGAGAAAAACTTAAATCCCTTTGCCTTGAAAGAAAAATTCCTACATTTTATATGGAGGTTCCAGTTGCTCAAATCAGCAAATTTACAGACAACTGACGGATCCTTGGTTTCAGTGGAGTCAAAAGGTTTATGGAATAAAATTGACGCCGGACCCGATTTCTCATTGGCTAAAATTAAAATAGATGATAAAATCTGGGTCGGAAATATTGAAATCCATGTAAAAAGTTCTGATTGGGATTTGCACAAACATACCGGCGATAAAAACTACGAAAACATCATTCTGCATGTCGTTTACGAACACGATATGGCCATCGAGTTCCTGGAATCAAAAAACATCAAAACACTGGAATTGAAAAATTACATTCCAGACGAGGTGCTTCGCAATTATGAAAACTTATTGGAAGCTGGACGAAACTTTATACCCTGTGAAAAAAGCATTCATTTGATTCAGCACGACTCCGTCAACTTTTGGTTAGAACGATTGGTAGTTGAGCGATTGGAACGAAAAACGCAGGAAATCGAGATTGAATTCCTGAAAGCCAATAAAAATTGGGAAGAATTGCTTTTCAAAAAAATGGCTTATGCATTTGGCTTGAAAATTAATGCCGAAGCTTTTATGATCTGGGCAGACTCATTCGATTTCAAAATTCTAAACAAAGTTCAAACAAATCCCGACTATATTTATGCCTTGTTTTTTGGGCAAGCCGGATTTTTAAACTTTACCAGCGATGATCCTTATGTGCAAAATCTCCAGAAGAATTATTCCTTTTTGCAATCGAAATTTGGAGTAGAATCCATAGAAAGTCACATTTTTAAATTTTTTCGACTACGACCGCCCAGCTTTCCAACGGTCAGAATGATGCAACTTGCAACTATCTATGCGCATTATCAAAACGTATTTACCTTCCTGATGGGAACGAAAGAAGTCATGAAAATCCAAAAAGTTTTTCAAGATTTAGAATATCCTGAATTTTGGAAAAACCATTTTCGACTCGAGAAAAAAAGTTCGTCTCAATCGGATAAGAAAATTTCCAATGAATTAATCGATCGAATGATTATCAATGTAATTATCCCCCTGAAATTCGTCTATGCTAAACATCGGGGTGCAGAAATTTCAGAAGAATTACTGGAATTGCTTCGTGAACTTCAGCCCGAGAAAAATACCATCATTCAGGAATTTCAAAAATTGGGACTCAAAGCAAAAAACGCATTTGAATCTCAAGCTTATTTGGAATTGAAAAAGCACTTTTGCAATGAGAAAAAATGTTTAAATTGCGCATTGGGACTACAAATTCTGAAACATGTTTGATAAACTAAGAAATTTTTTAGAATTCAATGGATTCAATGTGATTTCTCGCATTGCCGACCGATTTGGAGTTCGCGCTTCCCGATTGCGTTTGCTGTACATTTATTTGTCATTTGTAACCCTCGGGATAACTTTCGCATTTTACCTGATTATGGCTTTCTTTTTATGGGTAAAAGATGGCATTGTTATTCGAAGAAAATCAGTTTTTGATTTATAATTAAGAAAAAATTATGATAATTGTCAGAAAGTTTATACTTTAGTTAAAAAATTAAAAAAACAGAGCATGATTCAGCTTCGATAAGCTAAAAAAAATATAACACATGAGGACTTTTGCAAAATCCCGGATTCGTTACAGCAAATCGCAACGAATTGGGATTTTTGCTTTTATTGCACTTTTGATTGCGCTTCAGATTCTGATTTATTTTATCGAAAACAAACCACCTGAATACTCCATTTACGATCTTCCCGATGAGGTGTTGGCTTCGAGCGAGAAAGCGAATGAAACCGGTCAGGAGTTAAAAGAGTCCAGGGCTTTGAAGGATTTTGACCCCAATGAATTATCCATTGAAGGATGGCAGGAATTGGGTTTTTCTGAGCGACAAGCCCATTCGATTTTGAAGTATAAATATTCCTTAGGAGGCAATTTCACTACGAAGGAACAAATCAAAAATTCTTATGTCATTACCGATAAAAAATTTGTAGAAATTGAACCTTATATAGTTTTTGGTGATTTGAATACCTATAAAA
>JAAYKY010000010.1 GCA_012522185.1 Flavobacteriaceae bacterium
GGGTTGAGCCCAGCGGGGGCGTTTTAAACCCAAATACCCAGAACATCGTTCTTATCATTTTGTGTGCATTTTCACAATAAGCAAAAACGCAAACACCTAATAAGTAGGCGTTAGCGTTTTATAATTGCAGAGGGGAAGGGATTCGAACCCTCGATACAGTTATCCGTATACTACGTGTCCAGGGTAGCCTCTTCAACCACTCGAGCACCTCTCTATTTTTATCAGAGAATTTCTGAAGAAATTAGCTTCTTCAACCTACCGAAAACTATCGGGACGGAGACTTCTCTGTTTGGGTTGGCAAATGTATAAAAAATATCAATTCAAACTCAATATTGTTTCAAATATGTGAGTTCTCCTCGTAAATCAGTTTCATATAGTTTTTTGAATTCTTCTTGTGTTAAATTTTGCCCCAAAAGATGTATGGTTTTAGCAATAGAAGCTTCGGTCGTAAGGTCAAAGCCATTAATTGCACCAATTTCTCTGAAAATTCCACTGGTTTCATAACGTCCGATTTCCACCATTCCACCGGCACATTGGGTATTAATTATAAACAAAAGTCCTTCGGAAGCTTTCTTTCGAAGTAAATCTTTGAACCAATCCAATGAGAAAATATTGCCCGAACCAAAGGCTTCAATGATCATCGCTTTCATAGTTTGGCTCGCAAACATATTTTCGATGAATTCACGCGACATACCTGGGAAGATTTTCATTAAGCCTAAATCCGTATTTAGATTCGTGTTAATTGAAAAAGGAACGGACTCATCTTCTATGCGCAGCACATGTTTTCTGACATCGAGATGAATTCCCGATTCGCCTAAATCCGGATAATCTGGTGAAGCAAAGGCATCAAAGTTTTCAGCACTGATTTTAGTGGTCCGATTGGCTCGTAATAAACGGTATTCGAAATAAATACAAACTTCACGCACACTGGGTTTGCCATTTTCCTGCAGAGAAGCAAAATGAATGGAAGTAATTAGATTCTCTTTGGCATCGGTACGCAAATCTCCTACCGGAAGCTGAGAGCCGGTGAAAATTACAGGTTTCTGTAATCCGTTTAGCATAAAACTCAGTGCTGAGGCCGAATATGCCATCGTATCGGTGCCATGAAGAATGACAAAACCATCGTATTGATTGTAATTATTTTCGATCATTTCAGCGAGTAGTACCCAATGACTGGGATTCATATCTGATGAGTCAATAGGTGTTTCAAATCCGGTAAAACTGATTCCGCTATCGATCAGACTGAGTTCCGGTATGTGTTTGATCAGGTTTTCAAAATCAAAAGGTTTGAGTGAGTCTGAGGTATAATCCTTGGCCATACCTATGGTTCCTCCTGTATAAATCAATAAAATTCTGGTTTTCATTTTCGAAAAAAAAAGTGTTCGGCAAGATATTGAATTCGTAGTTTCTCTGCAAGATTTAAAGTTGCATTTCCTCGGGATTAAAGAAATTGTTAAAATATTAAGAAAATTTATAGAATATTTAAAAACTCTGGAATAATAATTGTATATCTTTATCCCACTATTAACCAAGTAAAATATTAAAACATTATGGGATTATTTTCATTTATCAAAAATGCAGGTGAAAAAATCTTCGGTGGAAATGAAACTCCGGAAGAGAAAGCACAGAAAGTCAAAGATCATGTTTCTAAATATGGATTTGATTTATCACAAATTACATTTGCTGCGGACGGAGACAATATCACAGTAAGCGGATCGGCTAAGAATTTGGATGAAAAACAACGAATTTTGGCAGCTGCCGGAAACGTAGATGGAGTAGAAAACGTGGATGATAATCTTACGCTTTTGGAGCCTTTAAAGTTTGAAATGCCTGATTTCTCAAAAACCATGTACACGGTAAAAAGCGGTGATACACTTTCGAAAATTTCAAGAGAAGTTTACGGAGACGCCAACAAATACCCTGTTATCTTTGAAGCAAACAAACCCATGCTTAGCGATCCTGATAAAATTTATCCGGGTCAGGTTTTATACATTCCACCACAAGGATAAAAACTTGATAAGAATCTGGTAATTATCCTGCCGGATTCCTTTTCTATACTGACCATAGACTAAAACCTTTCTTTTAACGTTTTAATCAAAAAATAAATAAAGTTCTTATGAGATTATCCATTTTATCAGTAGTTACACTTGCCGCTTTTGTTGTGGTAAGTTGTGTACCTCAGAAAAAGTACGACGAGCTACAAAGTAGATTCAACAGTGTTTATGCAGAAAATCAAGGATGTCAGACAGAATTGGCAGCTTCCAAATCAAGAGTTGCAAGTCTGGAAGACCAGATCAATTCCGAGAGAAGTAATTTAGCTGCTTTACAAGTAGCATTGAGTGAATGTTTGGCCGGTAATAAACAAGGGGGAGCCAATATTTCAAAATTAGTTGATGAAATCAATGCTTCCAATAAATATATCAAACATCTAACGGAAATTAACCGTAAAAACGACTCGCTTAACATGGTTCTTACCAATAATCTGACCCGTTCCTTAAGTAGAGAAGAATTGAAAGACGTGGACGTACAAGTGTTGAAAGGAGTGGTGTTCATTTCTTTGTCTGATAATATGCTTTACAAATCGGGAAGCTATGAAATCAGCCCGGCAGCACACGAGACTCTTTCAAAAATTGCTAAAATCATCAAAGATTACAAAGATTATGACGTAATCATTGAAGGAAATACGGACAATGTTCCAATCAGTAGACCAAATATCCGAAACAACTGGGACTTGAGTGCTTTACGTGCTTCATCCGTTGTTCAATCCTTACAAAACGAACACGGTGTGGATCCAAAACGTATGACAGCAGGAGGACGCGGAGAATACAATCCGGTGGCTTCCAATGCGACCGAGGACGGACGTTCGAAAAACAGACGTACGCAAATCATCATCACTCCTCAACTTGATGAGTTTATGGAGTTGATTGGACAAGCTCCTGAAGTAAACTAAACCTCAGGATTCCAACAGAAAAATGGCGGGCTTTTTATGAAAGTCCGTCTTTTTTTTGCTCCAATCTTTCAGGCTTTGAGTTAATATAAACTCATCAATCATCGTTAGGTTGGAGGCAATGCACAAGGAAGTAGAAGGCTGCCCAAACTTAATTAAATCCTGAAGCAATTGATTGTTCCTGTACGGAGTTTCCATGAAAATCTGAGTGCAATTCTCTTTACGGCTTTCGGATTCCAATCTTTGAATTACTTTTTTCCTTTCCGATTTATCGATAGGTAAATACCCATGAAATTTAAATTGTTGACCGTTCATTCCCGAAGCCATCAGCGCAAGAAGAATTGAAGAAGGACCTACCAAAGGAATTACCTGAATTCCATTTTGATGAGCCAATCGGACCAGCTTTCCACCAGGATCGGCTACCGCCGGAAGTCCCGCTTCGGAGATAATCCCGATCGATGTTTTCTTTTTAAATAGTTGGCCTAGTTCGTGAAGTTCCTCACCCGATGTATTTTTGTCGAGAATGTGAATTTCCAATTCTGATTGTTTCTTTTCGGGTAAAATTGTTTTGATGAATTTCCGTGCCGATTTTTCATTTTCAACTACGAAAATCTGAATGGTTCGAATGATGTGCAGATTGTATTCCGGCAAACTACGACTAAAATCATCGTTGCCAAGTAAACTGGGAATCAGATAGAGTTTTGATTTCATTGGGAGTTCAGTTCCTTTACAATCTCGTCGGTTGCTTCCTGCAGAAGTTGGTACACTTCCTCAAACCCATCGTCTTCACCAAAATAAGGATCCGGCACATCTCGGTCGCCCAATATCAGTCTAACTTTCTTTTGTTGATTCTCAGTTTGTGCCATCGCTAAAACATCAGAATAATTGGATGCATCCATCACCAAAATCAAATCAAAATCATCGAAATCTTTTGCTGAAAATTGACGTGCTCGTTGCGTGCTTATATCTATTCCATATTTTTGAGCAACAGAAATCGATCGCTTATCGGGGGCTTTCCCTATATGCCAAGGTCCGGTTCCAGCAGAATCCACATGAAATTGCTCATCGAGTTTGGTGCGAAGAATTCCTTCTGCCAAAGGTGAGCGGCAGATATTTCCTAGACAAACCATTAAAATTCTCATGGTGAATTATTCTACGCCGATTTTCCGATTTAAATCCTCTACATATCCTCTGAAAACTTTATCGGTTTCCGAAAGATTTTTTACTGTTTTACAGGCATGAAGAACCGTTGCATGATCGCGTTTCCCAATTTGAGAGCCAATACTCGATAGAGAGGCTTTCGTGTATTTCTTCGCAAAAAACATAGCCAATTGCCTAGCCTGAACCACATCTCGCTTACGTGTTTTGGATTGGATTTGTTCAAATGGAATTTTGAAATAATCACAAACCAAACGCTGGATGTAATCGATGGAAATTTCCTTACGTGTATGGTTGATGAAATTTGCTAAGGTTTTCTGAGTCAGTTCAAGTGTGATTTCTTTTTTATTCAAAGTAGCTTGAGCAATGATCGAATTCAGGCATCCTTCGAGTTCTCTCACATTGGTTTTAATGCTTTTCGCAATATGGTCGATGACTTCTTCCGGAATTTCGATCCCGTCCTTTTCCACTTTATGTTTCAGGATAGCAAATCTTGTTTCGTAATCCGGCACCTGAAGATCCGCGGAAAGTCCCCATTTGAAACGTGAAATCAATCTTTGTTCCATGTCTTGGATATCCACAGGTGGCTTGTCGGAAGTCAAAATGATTTGATTTCCTTTTTGGTGCAAATGGTTGAAAATGTGAAAGAAAGCTTCTTGAGTTCCTTTTTTTCCAGACAAGAACTGAACATCGTCAATGATTAAAATATCAATCATCTGGTAGAAATGAATAAAATCATTTCGGTTGTTGCTTTGAACAGCGTCTATGAACTGTTGCGTGAACTTTTCAGTGGATACGTAAAGCACGGTTTTATCGGGATGATTTTCTTTGGCTTCCAAACCGATTGCATGTGCCAAGTGCGTTTTACCAAGCCCGACGCCTCCATATATGAATAGGGGATTGAAGGAAGTTCCACCAGGACGTTTGGCTACAGCTTTTCCGGCTGAGCGTGCAAGTCGGTTGGTTTCTCCTTCTATGAAATTGCTGAAGTTATTGGATGTATTCAGCTGTGAATCAATTTTTATCTTTTGTAACCCAGGAATGACAAATGGATTTTTTACCTTTTTGGAATCAATTGGTAAAGGCGCATCTATTTCCTGAGGTTGTAATTTTTCTTTGTTGGAACTTGGAATTCTAACTGTATAGGGATCCTTGCCTGAATACTTTTGATCCATGACGATACTATAAACCAATTTAGCGTCCTTCCCAAGTTCTTTTTGCAAAGCGATTTTTAGTAGTTTTATATAATGTTCTTCCAGCCATTCATAAAAAAACTTACTTGGCACCTGAATGGTTAAAATGTTTTCGTTTAACTTAATTGGTTGAATAGGAGAGAACCAAGTTTCGAAAGCTTGTTCCTGAATATTGTCTTTGACAAATTTCAAGCAATTTTTCCAAACCGATTCAGCAGTTTTTCCCATAGTTTTGTAAATCTTTTGTTTTAAGGTTTTGTTAAAAAAAGTAACTGGCCTACTAATATAGGGGCTTTTTTTGGTTAAGCAAAAATGCTCATAATTTTTTAGTAAAAAAAACCCTTTGGGTATTGACTTTTTAAAAATATCTTTGTATTGATTAATGCAGTACTTCAATATGCTTTCTACAAGGATTTCAATACGTGTGAGATACGGAGAAACCGACCAAATGGGTGTGGTCTATCATGGCAATTATGCGACCTATTGTGAGGTGGCAAGAGTTGAGTTTTTCAGAGAAATGGGACTTCCATACAAGGAATTGGAAAGCCAAGGAATTATGCTACCGGTTACGGAACTCAACCTTAAATTTCACAAACCCGCTTATTATGATGAGGTTCTGGAAGTTCGAACCATTTTGCCGGAAATTCCAACGGGAGTTCGCATCCGATTTGATTATGAAATCTTCAACGAAAAACAAGTCTTATTAACAAGTGGAACTTCGGTATTGGCTTTTATCGATAAGCTAACTCGAAAACCGGTTCGCTGCCCAGATTATATGAAAGATCGACTCAATGAATTATTCTGAAACTTTAATTTTTACCTGATACAGGGGTTCGAATGAGCTTAAAAAATTGTCCAGATTTTCTTTCCTGATTTTGACTTGCACAGTACATTTATCGGTAAATTCCGTTTTCAAGACTTCGGCATTGAACTTATCGATATTGCGCATCACGCTTCCTTGATCTTCATAGGAAAATTCGAAATGAACTTTTTGACTAAGGTGTTTTTCTATGATTTCAGCTTCATCCAAAACCATTTGAGCCGAGAGTTTATAAGCTTTTACCAATCCAGGCACTCCTAATTTGGTTCCCCCATAAAATCGAACCGAAGCCACGAGTATATGGGTCAATTCTTTGGAAAGAATTTGGTTGTAAATAGGCAAGCCAGCACTTCCAGAAGGTTCTCCATCGTCGTTTGCACGATAGATTTCGCCGTTCATCCCCAATCGGTAGGCATAGCAGATATGCGTGGCATCTGGGTGTTTTTGCCAAAGTTCGCTGAGCTTTTCCTTGGCCTCTTCCTCATCTTCGATCGAATAAGCATACCCAATGAATTTGCTCCCTTTTTCTTTGAAGGTAATTTCTTCAATTGATTTTTTTATCGTCTGAAATGAAAAACTCATTTTTGATAGATTTCAAGTTTGTCGTTGCCAATGTTTCGGCATTCAATTAATTGACCAGAAATTTCAGGAGAAGGAATTCCAGCACCCCAATTCTCTGAAGATTTAAAAACACGAGCTTCATCCCATAGTCCTTTGCGGATAAATGTTTCCAGTGTTTGTTTTCCTCCTTCGATGATGATTGATTGAATTTGTCTCTTATGTAATTCCTTTAAAATCTGCTCTGCCAAATGCTCGTCAAAACTTACTGAAATATATTCTAAATTTCTTGAATTTTCCTTGGATTGTTCTGTGAAAACAAGCGTCTTCTGTGTTTTATCCCAAAGATTTAAATTTGAATTCAGTTTTAAGTCTCTGTCCAAAACCATCCGAATTGGCTGATTTCCTTCCCAAAGCCGAGCATTGAGTTGGGGATTGTCGATTTTTGCGGTAGCTGTTCCGACTAAAATTCCTTGTTCTTCGGTTCGCCATTTGTGTACCAATTGTTTAGAAAACGGACTGCTGATCCATTTCTGATTTTGGTCGGCTGGAGCCATGAAACCATCTTTTGTTTCTGCCCATTTCAACAAAATATAGGGTCTTTTTTTCTCATGAAATGTAAAGAACCTTTTGTTTAATTCTTTAGATTTTTGCTCCCGAACACCAATTTTCACTTCGATTCCGGCTTCTTTCATTTTTTGAATTCCCAAACCATTGACTTTTGCAAAAGGATCAGAAGTTCCAACTATAACTCGTGGAATTTGATGCTGGATAATGAGATCAGCACAAGGCGGTGTCTTTCCGTGATGCGCACATGGTTCGAGGGAAACATACAAGGTCGAGTTTTTTAGGATTTCCTTATTTCCTATACTTTGAATGGCATTGACTTCGGCGTGTGCATCACCGGCTTTTTGGTGCCAACCTTCGGAAATAATTTGTTTTTCATGAACAATTACGCAACCGACTAATGGATTCGGATAGGTTCTTCCGAGTCCAAGTTGGGCGAGTTCGATGCATCTTTGCATCATTTTTTCATCGAAATTATTCATTATTTGATTTAAAAAAACGCTTCAAAAGTTTAGAAAACCTTTGAAGCGTTGATTCTATTTTTGATAAAATTAATCTTCTATTTCTTCGGAGTTTTCCGAGTCATTTACCTCTTGGTCGAAATCAATCCGATGTAATTTTCTCAATTTGATTTCGGTATCGGTCAATCGTGAACGTTTTTCTTCGATTTGTTTGTAAACGTCTTTCAGTAATGGGCTATTGGCATCTGCATTGGCAAAGAATCCAACGTTGGTTTCCAGTTGGTTGATTTCTTTTTCTAGCTCATCAATTAGTTTACGCGCTTTTCGGATCTCATCATCGAGTAGTCGTTCGTCATGTCCGGACTTGATTTGATCTACCAAAGAAGCCATTCTGAAATCTTGAATTTCATTTTCAGTCAATCCCAGCGATTTTACTTTTTCACTGATGATTTTATTGAATTCTGAATTGATGTTCATTTTAGAAGCGGGAACTTTTCCGATACTGTTCCAGCGAACATTGAAATCATTGATGGCATCTAGGTTTTCTTGTAAATTCTCCGTTAATTCAAAAGTTTTTACTTCATTTAGGAGTTCTTCTTTTTTTACTAAATTTTCTTCGAACTGCTGATTGGCCTGATTGCCTCTTTCTTTATAATTATCAAAGAATTTATTACATGCATCCTTAAATTCTTTCCAAATTGAGTCGGAATATTTCCTAGGAACATGTCCGATTTTCTTCCAATCGGCTTGGATCCTTTTTATAACCTGAACTGAAGCATTCCAATCGGTGCTGTCGGCATGTTCTTTGGCGATTCGAAGCAATTCTTGTTTCTTTTCCAGATTGGTTTGTTGTTCGGTTTTCAGGGATTTATAGAATTCATTTTTGGCGTGGTTAAAATCACGTGTGGCTGCTTTGAATTCGTCCCACATTTTCTGGTTTACTTCTTTGGGAACTCTTCCTACTGCCAAGAAGTTTTCACGGAGTGCATTCAGTCTTTTGATACCGGATTGCCATTCGCCGTGTGATTTTTTATCGGCATTTTCGGTAAGTGCTTTTATATTGTCAAGAATTTCTCGTTTCTTTTTCAGATTTTCTTCTTGTTCGGCTTTGATTTTTTCACCGAGTTCCGATTTTCTATCATGGATTTTATGTGTCAGCTCTTTAAACCTTTGCCAAGTTGGTTCGCGAAGTTCTTCTGCCACCGGCACGGCTTCTTCTTTCCAAAGTCTGTGTAGGTATTGAAGTTCGTTGAGTGCTTTCTGAACATTTTCTTCTTCAACCAATTCTTCTGCACGTTTGATGATGGACTCGCGCACCTGTAAATTGTGTGCATAGTCCATTTCTCGAAGTTCTTTGTTTAAATTCAGGTATTCATAGAAATTATCCAAATGGTGGAAATAAGTTCTAAAAACATTTCCGGCTTGGGCTTTTGGGATAGGGCCTGCATTGTGCCATCTTGTTTTTAGCTGACGGAATGTTGTGAATATATTTGAACTCTCATCTACTGTGTCCTGATAAAGAGCTTTTAATTCATCGATGATTTGAAGGCGTTCTTTTAGATTTTCTTGTTGTGATTTTTCCTGCTCTTTGTAGAATGCATCAAGTTGTTTTCGATAATCATTGAAAACGGCGTTGAATTCTCTTCTTTGGGGATTGTCATAATGGAAATCGGTTTCTTCACCGCCTGCTTCTACAAAAGCCTCTTTTTTGGTGTTTTCATCCTCTTCCAATTGCTTTTTCACGGCGTCACGAATCTGATGGAAATGTTCCCTTAGTTTTCTTGCCGGGTGATTTCTTAGCAATTCTTTTGCTTCCCCGATGAGTACGGTCAAAGGAAGTTCATCATAATTTTTAATTGGAATTTCTTCTTCGTGTGCGTCTTCGCTCTCCTCAGATTCTTCACCATTGGATTCGGATTTGTAATCATCCGACTCTTTGGACTGAGCTGATTGAAGCTTGTCAGAAGTTTCTTCTTTCGACTCATTTTGAATTTCGGTTTGCTCCGCTTTAGGAGTTTCTTCCTGAGTTTCCGATGGGGTAGCTTCTTCTTGAGAAATTGTTTCTTCTGAAGTTTTTTCAGGAGCATCGGTGGATTTTTCCTTGCTTAGTCCCTGCTTATCTGCTTCATTGTCAGTTGATTCTTCAGGGTTTTCAAGGGGATTTAATTTTTTATCGTTTTCTCCATCTGCTCCATTGTGCAGGTTATCCAATTCAGTTGTCATAACGCGTTTTTCTTTTAGATTAACAAATCTAATAAATCATAAGCGATTTACAAAGATTGGCTCCAAATTTCCCAAGATTTTTCTGCCTGCAAAACAAGCATTTCGTAACCATTTTTGATTTTGGCACCTTTGATTTCTCCTAACTGAAGAAATTTTGTTTTTTCGGGATTGTAAATTAAATCGTAAAGCAAATGAGAAGTGGTGATAAATTGATAAGGAATATCGGGTGATGCTTCTAAATCCGGGAAAGTTCCCACGGGTGTACAATTGATGATCAATGGATGCTCGGAAATAATTTCCTTGTCTAAATCTGGAAATCTCAATTCGCCTTTTCTTGTAACTGATTGATAATCAATTTCGAGTTTCGTTAAAATAAATTTCACCGCTTTGGCCGCACCGCCATCACCCAAAATCAATGCTTTCTGATGGTGTTTTTCGAGCAAGGGCTTGAGTGAATTTTCAAAACCAAAGGCGTCCGTATTGAAACCGATTTTTTTATTGTTTTGAATTTTCACGCAATTCACTGCGCCAATTTTTTGAGCTTCCGGACTTAATTCGTCCAAATAAGGAATTATTTCTTCTTTGTAGGGAATCGTCACATTGAAGCCTTTCAACTCTTTCGTTTGAAATAATTCTTCAACTTCTGAAATTGACTTTAAATCAAATAATTGATACGTCGAATTGGTGATGTTTGCTTTTCGGAATTTATCGTGGAAATGCGATTCGGAAAAGGAATAAGCGATGTTTTTTCCTATGAGTCCAAAGTTTTTCACCTGTTTCTGAATTCTTTTATTCGCTTAATTTTCTTAACTCTTTCGATTCGAGTTTTGATGATTTTTGTAATGGTCGGCAAGTTTGCTAATACGATGATGGCAATAATGAATTTTCCTAAATTCTGTTCGACAAAACTAAATTGACCTAAAAAATAGCCGATTAATGTAATTCCTCCCACCCACACGGTTGCGCCAATGAAACTATACAATAGAAAAACCCTGTATTTTAAATGTAAAGTTCCGCAAACAAAAGGAATGAGTGTGCGAATCACCGGTGTGAAACGAGCAATAATAATGGCATTTCTTCCATTTTTTTTAAAAATCCTCATCGCTCTTTTCAGGTATTTCTTTTTGTAAAAACGAGAATCTTCTTTTTGCAAAATCCATTTCCCAAACCTTCTACCTACCAGGTAATTCAGGTTATCTCCTAAAAGCGCTCCAAGCATCAAAAGTGGAATCAGAATTTCAATCTGTAAACTATTGTCTTTGCTGGCTGCAATCATTCCCAATGCAAAAAGTAAGGCATCGCCAGGAAGAAAGGCGGTGAAAAATATCAGAAATATCAATCCTGTTTCGGCAAATATCTGTAGAAATAATAGGAGATAAATCCAATTTCCGTATTCGTCGAATAAATGTTTTATTACTTTATCAGGTCGACTGACAAAACCAGTTATAGCATCAAAAATTTCTTGCATCTAAGGGTGTTTCGGCTAGGAATCTACAAAAATCAAGCCCGAACGATATCGGCGCCAATTGCGCGGAGTCGGGTGTCAATTTGCTCGTAACCTCTGTCAATTTGTTCAATATTGTGAATAATACTTTTTCCTTTTGCTGAAAGTGCAGCGATGAGAAGCGCAATTCCTGCTCGGATATCGGGCGAACTCATTGTGGTCCCACGCAAAGGCGTTTCGTGGTTCAGTCCGATTACGGTGGCTCGGTGCGGATCGCAAAGGATGATTTGAGCGCCCATATCAATTAATTTGTCCACAAAAAACAATCGGCTTTCAAACATTTTTTGATGAACCAAAACGCTTCCTTTTGCTTGTGTGGCAATTACCAAAACGATACTCAACAAATCCGGTGTAAAACCAGGCCAAGGCGCGTCTGAAACGGTAAGAATGGAACCGTCCATAAATTTCTGGATTTTATAATGTTCCTGTGCGGGAATGTATATATCGTCGTTTTGTTTTTCCAATTGAATGCCGAGTTTTCGGAAAACATCGGGGATGACGCCTAAATTGTCCCAAGACACATCTTTTATGGTCAGTTCCGATTTGGTCATGGCGGCCAATCCAATCCAAGAACCAATTTCAATCATATCGGGTAAAACGGTGTGCTCCGTTCCAGAGAGTTCTTCTACGCCTTCGATGGTCAATAAATTGGAGCCAATTCCTTCTATTTTTGCGCCCATCCGGACGAGCATTTTGCATAATTGTTGAAGATAAGGTTCACAGGCGGCATTGTAAATCGTTGTTTTTCCTTTGGCCAAAACAGCCGCCATCACGATGTTGGCCGTTCCGGTTACAGAAGCTTCTTCCAATAACATATAAGTACCTTGAAGTGGTTTTCCGTTTTCAAGTTCTACACCGTAGAAATCTTCTCCTTCTTCGAATCGGTATTTTGCGCCTAAGTTGATGAATCCTTGGAAATGTGTATCCAAACGTCTTCGTCCTATTTTGTCTCCACCGGGTTTGGGCATATAGGCCTTTCCATATTTGGCGAGAAGCGGTCCCATCAGCATAATGGATCCACGAAGTGCAGCTCCGTCTTTTTTGAATTCTTTGGTTTGGAGATAATCCATTTGGATATTATCGGCTTGAAAGGTATAATCTCCTTTGGCATTTTTCTGTACTTTCACGCCCAAATCTTCCAGGATTTCAATCAATCGGTTTACATCGCGGATGTCGGGAATATTTTTAATCCGAACCGGTTCGGTTGTTAAAAGTACAGCGCACAAAATTTGAAGCACTTCATTTTTTGCGCCTTGGGGAATGATTTCGCCACTGAGACGATTTCCTCCTCTGATTTCAAATACGGACATTATTCGGAATTATTTGTGTTTGGATTTATTACGATTATTGTTTTGTGTGTTTTTATGTTTACGGTTTTTGTGAGCATGATTACTGCTTCCCGCCATCAATCTTTCGCTCGGCAATAAAACTTCCTCAGAATTCCGCAAATCAAAAACTCCGTCTGAAAGTTCATATAAATGATTAAAAATCGTTTGATCTTCCACGGTATCCTTGTTCCACAACAGATAGCATTTTTTCATATGGTTGGCGATGACCATCACCAAACCTTCCTGTTTGTCGCCTTCCCATTCTTTGGCGACTTTGATCATGCTTCTGATATTTTTCCCGTAATATTTATACTTGTATTCGTCTTTGGGGTAACGAACTTTGTTGGGTTTACTGTAAACCTGATCAGCTGTGGGTTTGGGGTAGGGTGAGTTCACATCCAGTTGGAATTTGGACATGATGTACAATTGATCCCAAAGTTTATGCTGAAAATCGGGAACATCACGCAAATGCGGATTGAGTTCTCCCATTACTTCAATTATGATTTTTGCAAACCCATTTCTTTCTTCATCATCTTCTATTGTGAGGCAATGATCCACCATTTCTTGTATGTGGCGGCCGTATTCGGGAATAATTAAGGGTTTTCTTGCGGTATTGTATTCCATTTTAAATTTTGAATGTTCACAAAAATACGATATCTGAAATTAAATATCTTTGTTTAACAAAAAATTATAGGTTTTATAATCTTCCCGTCAGAAAAAAATATTTTAAAAACGGATGAATTTCAATAAAATTAGGCAACTGATTCCAATCTCTTCTTCAGAGAAGTCAGAAACTGCGAAGCCAGAGCGCCGTCAATCACTCTGTGGTCATAGGAAAGCGAAAGCATCATCATTTTACAAACGGCTAATTCTTCTTTTCCGTCTTTGAAGATTATACCTGCTCCGGATCGGATTTCGCCCAAAGCCAAAACGGCAACCTGCGGACGGGAAATAATCGGCGTTCCGGCCAAACTTCCAAAAATACCGGTATTACTTACCGTAAAAGTCGTATCCTGAATGTCGGACGACTTCAGCTTGTTGGATTTGGCATTGTTCCCAATTAAATTCACGTTTTCAATGATTTCTTTCAGACTTAAATCATTGACTTTCTTTATGTTTGGAACAATCAGATTTCCGTCGTGCAAAGCCGTGGCAAATCCCAGATTGATGTCGTTTTTGATGATTAATTCATCTTCATTCATCCAGGCATTGAACTTCGGAAATTCAACTAAAGTTTCGATGACCGCTTTCATGATGAAATGCGTATAAGTTACTTTCACACCGTTTTCTTTCTGGAAATCTTCTTTGATTTTTTCACGGTGATTGACCAAATTCGACACATTGACTTCCGAAAAAGTCGTCACGTGTGGAATGATTTGGTAGGAAGTCTGCAAATGTTCCGCAGCAATTTGTCGGATTCTCGGCAAAGACTCGACTTTATCTTCGGGTTGGATGTTCAGATTTAATTTGGTCGAAAGCTTTTGTTGAATTGGTTTTTCGTCCTTTTTAAGGAATTTTAAAATATCGGCTTTGCGAATTCTCCCGTTTTCTCCCGTCGGTTTGATTTGCTTTAAATCTTCGATTTCTAATCCGTTTTCGGCGGCGATTCTCCGAACTACGGGCGATAGAAAAGATTTTCCGTCCAATGATTTGGTTTCCAATAATTCAATATGGGATTCGGTTGAAGTCGTTTCGGTTTCTTTGATTTCAAATTTTTCGGTATGTACAATTGTATCGGCCGAAACTTCCATAACCGCAATCGGATGACCGACTTTCACTTCCTCTCCTTCCTGAACCAGAATTTCTTTGAGAATTCCTTCGTATTCGGACGGCAAATCGCTGTCCACTTTGTCCGTACCGATGGTAACGAACAATTCATCTTTGGCGATTTTATCACCGGGGTTTTTCAACCAGTCTGTAATGGTCGCTTCCATTACGCTTTCGCCCATTTTGGGAAGGAGAATTTGGATTTCTTTCATTTCTTGAAGTATTAAGTATTAAGTATTAAGTATCAAGTATTAAGACTTTTCTTATGTCTATATCTTGTTACTTAATACTTCAATCTAATTATTCAAACGCATTGATTCCTGTAATGTCATTTCCGGTAATTAGCAAATGGATATCATGGGTTCCTTCGTAAGTGATAACGGACTCTAAATTAGCGGCGTGGCGCATCATCGGATAATCCCCTACGATTCCCATTCCTCCTAAAATCTGACGCGATTCACGTGCGATATCCAATGCCATTCTCACGTTGTTTCGTTTTGCCATGGAAATCTGAGCCGGCGTTGCTTTGTCTTCGTTTTTCAAAGTTCCTAAACGCCAAGCCAATAATTGAGCTTTGGTAATTTCGGTGATAAATTCGGCTAATTTCTTTTGTTGCAATTGATAAGAAGCAATGGGTTTTCCGAATTGAAATCTTTCCAGCGAATATTTCAAAGCGACTTCATAACAATCAATGGCAGCGCCAATGACGCCCCAGCTGATTCCGTATCGCGCCGAATTTAAACAAGAAAGCGGGCCTCTCAAACTGTTTACGAGTGGGAAAACATTTTCTTTTGGAACTTCAACATTTTCAAAAACCAATTCTCCTGTTTTGGAAGCGCGAAGCGACCATTTGTTGTGGGTTTCAGGCGTTGAAAAACCTTCCATTCCACGTTCGACAACCATTCCGCGGATTTTTCCTTCTTCATCTCTTGCCCATACCACTGCGATATCGGCGATTGGAGAATTGGTAATCCACATTTTGGCTCCATTTAAAACATAATGAGAACCTTTGTCTCTAATTCTTGTTTCCATTCCAGCCGGATTGGAACCGTGGTTGGGTTCCGTAAGTCCGAAACAACCAATCATTTCGCCTGTGGCTAATTGAGGCAAATATTTTCTTTTTTGTTCTTCCGAACCAAAAGTAAAAATAGGATACATCACCAAAGAAGATTGAACAGAAGCGGCCGAACGAACGGCACTGTCACCGGCTTCGAGTTCTTGCATAATCAATCCATAAGAAATTTGGTCTAATCCTGCACCGCCGTATTCTTCCGGAATATAAGGCCCCAAAGCACCGATGGCACCCAGTTTGGGCATTAAACCAGGGATATCGGTATGGTTGTGGGCAGCTTCGTCAATCACAGGTTTTATTTCCTGGTTTACGAATTCGTGTACACTTTGCTGAACGAGTTTATTTTCTTCGGTTAGTAAATCTTCTATTTTAAAATAATCGGTTGTCATTATGCTAATTTTTATGCTTGCAAAAGTAATGAGAAATTGTGAAAGAAAGTATTTCAGAGATTTTTATTCTTTTATAAAATTTAATTCCTCCAAGAGGAGATTTATTTTTTGAAAATTGCATTAGAATAATTTTTACGTAAAAAAATATTATCTTTGTCGTATAGTTTGAATTATGGACGCAAAAATTACATTATCATTTGACAAAGAGGTTATTAGCCAAGCCAAAGAATTCGCGGAAATAAACGGAATCAGTTTATCGCGACTCACGGAGTTCATTTACAGACAAATGACTTCCAAAAACTATAAAACGCTCGATGATTTACCGATTGCGGACTGGGTCAATATGGTTGCAGAAGAACGTCCCGAGTACGGAAAGCCTATTTCCCGGAAAAAGATGAAATCTGAATTTTTTGATTCTAAAAAATGAAAATATTTTTAGATGCCAATATTCTTGTGGCGGTTTTGAATCGGCAATATCCCTTGTTTACCTATGCTGCAAAGATTTTGAGTTTGTCGGAACGCAAAAACTTTGAACTTTATACTTCCCCGATTTGTCTGGCGATTGCCTTTTATTTTGCCGAAAAAAAGAGCGGAACTCAAAAAGCGAAAGAAAAAATCAGAATACTTTCAGAGAAACTTAATATCAGTTCGACCGATTCCGAAACGGTAAATTTAGCCGTTCAGAATAATAAAATTAATGATTTCGAAGATGGTTTGGAATATTATTCTGCCATAAAGTCAAAATGCCAACTAATCATTACAGAAGATGTTTCCGATTTTTATTTTGCTGAAATTCCTGTCCTCAATTCTATAGCATTTTTGGAAAGTTTATAATCAATCTCCCACCAAAACTCCGCTGATATTCCAAGCGCTGAAACTCGTTCCTTCGGGTGCGCCTTGTGGAATTTTCACCTGAAGTTTATGTTTTCCGGCCGGCAAATCGCCTAAATCGATGAGGTAAGGATTGGTCACCGTGCCCGGACACCAATTCGAACGGCTGTAATCGGATGAAGACAATCCATTCTGAAAATTCCCAGAAACCGGATTGTAAAGTCGATAAGAACCACAATCTTCCCGCCAGGGAATTAAGTCAAAAACAATTTTACCATCTAAGAAAATTGTGTTTTTCTTTGGGAGGAATTCATCACCATTTGACCAACCGCCGTGCCCAGTCGTAATGTAGCGAAGTTGGGCATTTTTCAGAGTTTCTTTTAGTTCGAATTCCAACTCAAGACCTTTTTCGGAATCGAACATCGTGGCGTAATCTTGCCCTGCCATTTCCATTACATTCAAAGTGTTAAAAAGCGGAATAACTTTCTTTAAAGGCTCGTCTGAATTTCTATCGTTGTGAATAGTGATGTTCATCGAAATTTTATGTCCGCCTTTGTCATAGTTCCCAATGAAAACTCCGATATAAGCTTCTTTTTCCGTCATCAGAGAAGCAAATTGACTAATTTCCTGTCGATAAATTACGGAGTCCTGCCAGGTTTTTCCTTTTAGCATAACTCGATCATTGAAGTGATTTACTCCAAACGGCGTGAAGAAACGCATCAGTTCCACCAAAGGCGAATAGGTTTCGGTTGCAACGACGCCTTGGTATTCTTTTCCGTTTCCATTTGTATAAATCGGAAGGGTTTTAGCACCCTTTTTTAATCCATCGAGAAAGGATTGTTTTTTATCGGTGGGAATTAAAAAAACCGTTCCGGTTCGGTCATAAGCATCGCCATTGGATTGTTCAATTAAATCCAGAAAAATCTGTTGGGAAGCTTTGATTTCAGGGAATTTCACTTTTTTCACGACGATGGTTCCATTGGCAAATCGCATTACGCCTTCCCGAGGTTCAAACTCTTCAGACCAATGGATTAATTGATTTTCAAAAATTGGAAGAGTGGTAAATCGGCTTTTCCAGATTTTGTCCTGATAATCCAATTTGTCCAGTGTTTTTGGTTTTGAGTTTCTGATAAAATCCGGCCAGTTTGGTTTTTCTTTTTTGATTTCGGTGGCCGATATTTCATAATTTCCGTTTCGAACCCATTTCAACACCAAACCCAATTCCTGCCCGAGAGTTGTGGGGGCGCCTTTGATTTTCAAATCATTGGTGTACCAGATTTCAATCGTATTGGAATTGATTATGGTTCTGGCTTTTTTGCAATTATAACCCAGAATTTTTTCGGTCTCATTTAAAAATTCAAATTCCTGCTTCTCAATCGACTCATTGTCCACCATCGAAATGACTTCCGATTTGTTTAGAAATGCGATTTGGGTAAATTTCTTTTCGTCAGGCTGAACAAATGTCATTTCAAAAGGGAATTTCGCATCGCCCGATAGTTGATCCCGATTGGTCATCCAAACATTTTTCTCATCTGCATAAACCCAAATTTGGTTTTGGTTGGAATCCTTTTGACCGTGGTAACTCACTTCGTAACTGATGCGGGTTAGTCTGTCGGTCTCAAATTGAATTTGAGAGAAAATCTGATTTCCGACGAGAACCAGAATAGAAAAAATAAGATTGCGAAACATTTTGATTTTTTAATTCTTACAAACTTAATCAAATGTTGTGAAAATTGGATAAATGTTGGCGTACCTACGGCACGCCTTTTATCAACCATCGTTTTTTTTCTACAAAGTTTTTGAACCGCTGGCACATTGTTGAGGCGATGAAATATTCCCGATGAAAACTATCTTTTCCAAAACCCTGAAGATTAAGGAAAAATCCTGAAAATAAAATTAAAGAACTCAGATCTTTTTTCTTAAATTGCATATACTTTACTCTCAAACTTAAGTAGAATTAAAACTTAACGACTATGTGTGGAATAATTGGGGCATTTCTGCTAAACGAAGACCCTCAAACGCTTCGTTACCAGATTCTGAAAATGTCAAAAAAAATCAGGCACCGTGGTCCTGACTGGTCGGGAATTTATACCGGTGAACATGCAATTTTATCACACGAACGATTAGCAATTGTCGATCCGAGTTCGGGTAAACAACCTCTTTTTGCCAAAGACAATCAATTGGTTTTGGCCGTAAACGGCGAAATTTACAATCATCACGAACTTCGAAAACGATTTCAGATTATCCTTTCAAAACCAATTCGGACTGTGAAGTAATTCTGGCGTTGTATCAGGAAAAAGGCTCAAATTTTCTCGATGACCTCAACGGTATTTTTGGTTTTGCGCTTTATGACGAAGAAAAAAATGCGTTTCTCATTGCCCGCGATCACATGGGAATTATTCCTTTGTATTATGGTCACGACAATTACGGGCAATTTTATGTTGCCTCTGAATTGAAAGCTTTGGAAGGTGTATGTTCGTCCATCAAAACTTTTCCGCCCGGCCATTATATTTACAGTCCCGAAGGATTGGAACCGAAAAAATGGTACAAAAGAAATTGGGAAAATTTTGAAAATGTTCGCGAAAAAACCACGGATATTTCTGTTTTGCGTGATGCACTGGAAAAAGCGGTTCATCGGCAGTTGATGTCCGATGTTCCTTATGGGGTTTTGCTTTCCGGTGGATTGGACTCTTCGGTTGTGGCGGCGATTACCAAAAAATTTGCAGCCAAACGAATTGAAAGTGGCGACAAAGAAGAGGCCTGGTATCCTCAATTGCATTCCTTTGCGGTGGGTTTGGAAGGTTCGCCCGACTTGATTGCCGCAAGAAAAGCAGCTAATCACATTGGGACGATTCATCACGAAATTAATTTTACCATTCAGGAAGGACTCGATGCGCTTCGCGATGTGGTTTATTACCTCGAAACCTACGATGTCACCACGATTCGTGCTTCGACTCCGATGTGCCTAATGGCACGTGTTATTAAATCCATGGGCATCAAAATGGTACTTTCGGGAGAAGGTTCCGATGAAATTTTCGGTGGCTATTTGTATATTCACAAAGCACCAAACGCTCAAGAATTCCACGAAGAAAACGTACGAAAACTCAGAAAACTTTATTTGTATGATAATCTGCGAGCGAACAAATCCATGGCGGCCTGGGGAATTGAAGCCCGTGTTCCTTTTTTGGATAAAGAATTTCTGGATGTAGCGATGCAAATCAATCCTGAAGACAAAATGATCAAAGACGGAAGAATCGAAAAATGGGTCGTACGGAAGGCTTTTGAAGATTATTTACCACCGGAAATTGCTTGGCGTCAAAAAGAACAATTTTCGGACGGTGTGGGTTATAGCTGGATTGATACGCTGAAAAAAATGGTAAATGAAAAGATATCAGATACTCAATTGATGAATGCGGAATCTCGTTTTCCGGTCAATCCGCCGATGAGCAAAGAAGAATATTTTTATCGGTCTATTTTTGAGGAACATTTCCCGTCCAATACCGCTGCATTAACGGTTCCTTATGCGAAATCGGTAGCTTGCAGTACACCACAAGCTTTGCTTTGGGACGCTTCTTTTCAGAATTTGAATGACCCTTCGGGACGGGCGGTTGCTAATGTGCATAAGGAAGCTTACCAATAATTTCTCAAAAATTAATTCTAATAACTAAAACCTATTTCGAAATCATTACTTAAAATCCAAGCGCTAGATTTAAGTCAAAATAGGTTTGTAAATTTGGGGAAATTCAAAAAATTATGCCCGTTAAATATTCGGTTTTAGACTTGGCTTCGGTCGTAGAAGGAGATTCTTACAAAGAAACCTTTGAAAAATCTGTAAAATCAGCTCAATTTGCAGAAGAATTGGGATACGAACGATATTGGTTTTCCGAACATCACAATATGCCGAGTGTCATCAGTTCGGCCACTTCTATTTTGATCAGTCATATTGCTCAGGCAACGAAATCCATTCGTGTAGGTGCCGGCGGAATTATGCTGCCCAATCATTCGACTCTTTCCGTGGCGGAACAATTCGGAACTTTGGATGCTTTGTTTCCGAATCGAATTGATTTGGGACTGGGACGAGCGCCGGGGACGGATCCTTTGACGGCCGTTGCTTTAAGACGTGGTGATCAAAATTTCAATTATAATTTCGAATACCACATTCAGGAATTATTTCAATATTTCAGTTCGGAAAATGCGGATGCAAAAGTGCGTGCTTTTCCAGGCGAAGGTGCCAATGTGCCGGTTTATATTTTGGGTTCGAGTACCGATAGTGCGTTTTTGGCAGCTAAATTGGGATTGCCTTATGCCTTTGCCGGACATTTTGCGCCGGGACAATTTCAGCAGGCGTTTGAAATTTATCAAAGTCGTTTTACACCGAGTCAATTTTTAGAGAAGCCTTATTCGATGCTCTGTTTGAGTACTTTTGCTGCGCCAACCGAGGATGAAGCGGTTTATCATTCGCTCTCGCAATTTCAGATGATTGTCAATTTATTGCTCGACCAAAGAGGTCCTTTAGTTTCGCCAGAAAATACGGATTTGGAAAATTTGAGTCCGCAGTTACAGGCCGGTGTTCATCGGATGACCGCATTGACGATGATTGGCGACAAGGAAATTTTAAAGGAGAAAATCGGACGTATTGTGAAAGATTTGAATTTGGATGAAATTATTGTTTACACCAATATTTTTGATTTCGAAGCGAAATTAAATTCCTACAAAATTACAAGTGAAGTTTTTCAGGAATTGAATTCGAATTAAAATTTCTATTGATATTCAAATAATTAAAGTCTTGAATGCCGATTTTCATGCAAATATATCAATCGTTTGCTTGTTCATTTATTTTGTGTTTTCGAGTTTGAAATCTATCGGAGTTTTATAAATTTTGTTTGTATAATAGAGATAATGGGTTGTATTTCCTGTTAATGTAAATAAAAAACTGCATGGAGTTACCAATGCAGTTTTTTTAAAAAGGAAACAAAACGAAAAAAACGAAAACGTATTTTTTTTAGAAATTTTGGTTTCTGTAGGTCATTTAATTTAATCTATTGTACAATGATAGTGTGAGTTTGATTCTCAAATTATGATTGAGATCATAAAGGATTAATGTATTCGGAATTAATTATTTACTAGGTTTATTAATCTTTTGTTAAATAGAATTTCCCAGAAAGGGAGGGCTTATTTTTTGATTCGAATTATTTAAATCAAAAAATTATGGAATTGTTTATTTTAAATTCAGAGACGGAATATCCGGGTTGTTATTTTGTAGTGGATGAAAAGGCACTCGGAGTTAAAACTAAAATTGATCCTGAATTTGGGGTGGAAAGCGTTCCTTTCCAAAGGCTTCATGAAAGAGAAGAAGAACAGATTCTGAATCTTTACAAAAGAGGAGGTAATCCTGAATGGGAAATTAATCGAGGGCGTGAGGAAGATTTTTTCATCGCTCAAATGAAGAAAAGAAATTTCTTTTAAGACTTTAAGCTCGGTTTTTTACAAAGATTTGACTGCGACAAGATAACTAATCTGTCGTTTGAGTTTTAAACATTGTTTATCGAGCTTTTTAGTTTTAATAAATTGAGTTTCGCTATGATTTCAATCATAAGTAAAGGTTGGCTTCTCAAAGTATATTTGGGTAAAATCTTTAATATGAGGGGTTTAATGATGAGTTTATTATTGGTTTCTATGTCCTTTGTTTTTGGTCAAGTTCGCAATACTATTTCGGTTCATGATAAAACTTTTGTGGATCGGGCGGCTCAAACTGGAATTTCGGAAGTTGAGTTTGGAAAATTAGCTCAGGAGAAAGGAGAGTTTCAGTTTATAAAAACTTATGGATTTAAAATGGAGATTCATCATGCTGAACTCAATCGAGAATTAGAGGATTTGGCTGCGCTTAAAAATCTAACTTTTCCTATTGAATTAGCTCAAGACAAACAAAGAAAACTAAATGAACTTTCCATGAAATCCGAATTGGACTTTGATAATTCTTTTATTGATTTAATGATTGAAGAGCATGAAAACGCAATTGGTTTGTTTGAAGCACATCTTCAGAACGGCGAAAATTTGGATTTAAAAAAAAGGGTTGAAAAAAAGCTTCCGGCTCTGAAAGAACATTTAGATGAAGCCAGGGAAATCAAAAATTATCTTCAACAGCGATAGGTTTAAATAAAAAGTGGATTTTATGTTTCGAGATGGAGTATTGAAAAGCATTTGGCAGGATGAGATTCTGAGGGAAGGAAATGCTAGTGTAAAAGAAGGTTTGTATGATGTTGTGATAGCAGGAGCGGGAATCTCAGGTTTGAGTTGTGCAATTCGTTTGCAGAAATCAGGTATGAAATGTCTATTGTTAGAGGCAGAGAACATTGGGTTTGGAACAACGGGAGGTACAACAGCCCATTTGAATACTTTTTTTGATGCAAGTTATGATGAGGTAATTCGTGATTTCGGGTTAGAAAATGCGAAAATTTTTTCTCGATCTGGCCCGGCTGCCATTGAATTCATTCAGTCCATGATATCTGAATTTGGGATTGATTGTGATTTTGAGACCAAGGAGGCGTATTTATTTGCGACTGATCCGAACCAATTGGGCGCTTTAAATAAATTAAAAGAAGCCGGTAATGAAGTTGGAATTCCGTTTGAGTACACGCAAATGACTCCTTTTCCCATCCCTTTTTTAAAAGCGGTTCGGGTAAATGGGCAAGCAGAATTTCATCCGCTTCTCTATCTTAGAGGGCTTCGGAAAGCTTTTCAGCAATTAGGGGGTGAATACATACGGAAATGCCGGGTGATGGATTATAAATCGGAAGCTGATGAGTTGATTATCAGTACAAGTTTGGGCGAAGTGAAGACAAGGAATCTGATTTATGCCACGCATACACCTCCGGGAGTGAATCTCCTCCATTTTCGTAACATTCCATGGCGGAGCTATGTGATGGCAGTCGAATTGAAGGATGGGAATTATCCTCAAGCTCTTGGCTATGATTTAGAGGAGATTTATCACTATTATCGTACGCATGAGAGAGAGGGCAAGAAATATCTTATTGTAGGAGGTAAGGATCATAAAACTGGAATTAAAATTCGGACGGAAGATTGTTTTGCTCAATTAGAAACGCATATTCGGACGTATTTCGAAGTAAAGAAAGTTGTTTATAAATGGTCCAGTCAATATTTTGAGCCGGTGGACGGCCTTCCTTATATCGGTCGAATTCCCGGTGGTCCTGACAATGTCTTTGTGTGTACAGGTTACAATGGCAATGGGATGATTTTCGGTACGATGGCCGGGATAGTTATTCCTGACTTGATTTTGGGAAAATCTAATTCTTATGAGAATTTATTTAATCCCAGAAGAGTGAAGCCCATTGCGGGATTTAAAAAGTTCATTTCACACAATACAACGGCGGTGGGTTATTGGTTTAAAAATCAACTATCGCTTTCGGATGCAGAAAAATTGGAAAAGCTTCCGGTCAATTGTGGTGAAATCGTGGAGATTGATAAGAGTTCTTATGCGGTTTTCAAAGAATTGAACGGCGAATGTTATATTTTGGAGAATAATTGCTCCCATGCTGGTTGTTCTGTGGAGTGGAATGAATCGGAGATGACTTGGGATTGTCCTTGTCATGGATCTCGTTTTGGCGTGAAAGGAAATGTACTTACGGCACCTGCAGTGAAGCCCTTATCAAGAAAGGAACTGAAAGACACCGATGATTCATTAAAAGTTTCAAAAGATTAAAAGCTTTCGGATAATTTCTTTTCTACAAGCTTTTTGTTTTTCATGACGGCAGTTTGACCTTTGTTAGATTTTATAAGTATTTAAATGATAGAATTCGTTGGTTATATGCGGTCAATTTTTTTTGTAAATTATTTATTCTGTTTGCAGGTTTTTAGAAAGAAAACTCACTAATTTCTTTTCTTATTAAGTTTTGCTTTCTCATCGGAACTACTTTCGGACTGTTCTTTTAAAGTTTTTTGTTTGACGCTGTCCATTTGGTTCTCTAGATTTTGCATGGATCTTTTGTTTCTCCCTTTGACGGAACTTTCAGGGAATTCAAACGGATAATCCCCAAATAAACTGACGAGTCGAAGGGTCGAATAAATTGTTCTGTTTTTTCGATTTCCCAAAGCGATGATAGATGTTTCGTTGGCGAAATCTCTGACGTAAGCTGTGTTGTTTCCGTGCCACCAACCATTGTGATAAAGGATTTTTCCTCCGTCGTCCCATTCCATCAGTCGAATTCCAAGGCCATAGTTTTTGACTCCTCTTCGCTCGTAACTATATCCTTTCCAGGCTTTATCTTTAAATTTTTTCGGGAGAAATTTATCGGAATACATTGCGATGTCCATATTGAGTAAATCACGTGGAGTGGAATAAATATTTTTATCGCCATAGGTAACATCGAGGTGATCGTATTTCCATTCTCTACCATTGTTGTAATAAGATTTCGAAACCCTTGCGGAATCTTTTTCAAATTCCATCACAAAAGTATTTTTCATTCCAAGTGGTTCAAACACCATTTCTTTCATGGCTTTGGGGTAGCTGAGTCCAGTTATCTTTTCGATGATGAGCGCAAGAATTACGAAGTTGGTATTGTTATAGGAAAAGCTTTTTCCAGGTTTGCTCAAAGCTTCTGGTTGTTTATGAGTCAGGATATCGAGCACATCCTGATTAGTTATTTTTTTTGAATTGTCCCAGTAATTTTTATCATCAGAGAGGTGAAGGTAATTGGGGAGTCCACTTCGGTGGTTGAGTAAATCTTCGATTTTGACCTCTTTGTAGGGGAAATTATCTAGGTATTCGTCCACATTGTCATTCAAATCGAGTTTATCGTATTCTGCGAGTTTCAAAATAGCTAGTCCAGTGAGCACTTTTGTGATGGATGCTATGTGTAGAGGAGTTTCAGCTGTCATTGGAATTTGATTTTCAAAATCGGAATATCCAGAATAACCTTCGTAGAGAATCTGACCATGTTGAGCCACAAGAAATCCTCCACTTAGATTATTGTGTAGCCAGAAATCATTGTAGAATTGATCGATAAACCGATATTTGTTTGCTTTGTCAATTAAGTCAATGGTCCCAAATTGATATTCATTGGCCCAATTGAGTGAGTCAAATTTTGGAAGCGTATCCTTTTCATTTTGGGTTAAGTGGAGTTTTTCCTGATTTGAGTTTTTGCAGCTGTTCAAACTCAAAATTGTCAGGATACAAACTCCCCAATACCATCCTTTCATAGCAGATTTTATCATTTAAATTAAACTCAGCGAGCCAATTTACATCAATTCTCTATGTAGGGGAAAAATTTAACTTTTTTCTAAGAATTAGAAATGAAATTCTCTTGATGCTCTTTCTCCGAGTAGGATTCCTGCTGCCATTGCAACATTCAGGCTTTCAGTTTTTTGTGTGTTTCCCATTTGTGGAATGGAAATTTTTCTTGAAATAAATGTTGAGATTTCAGGAGAAATTCCATTGGCTTCATTTCCCATGACCAAAGCTGCTTTATCAGGAATTTGGGATTGATAAATATTTTCACCTTCCATAAAGGTTCCCAAAATGGGATAAGGATAATTTTCAAAAAAGGAATTTAGATTCATATAATTGACTTGAACCCTCAAAAAAGAACCCATGGTGGATTGGATGACTTTGGGATTGTAAAGATCCACGGTTTCGGTGGAGCAAATGATTTGTTCAATTCCAAACCAATCGGCCAGTCGGACGATGGTTCCTAAATTTCCCGGGTCGCGTAAGTCGTCGAGTACCAAAATGAAACCTTCGGTTTTGGGTGGTTTTTCTTCGGGAATTTCACAAAGCGCAAGGGATTTGTTGGGCTGTACCAGTTGACTGATTTTTTTTAAATCCCGTTCAGAAACAAGAGATGTTTTCTCCTTTTTAGAGCTGAAAATATCATCGGTCGTGAAGATTTTATGAATTTCGAGGTCGGATTGAACCGCTTCCTCGATGATTTTAACACCTTCAACAATAAACTTATTGTATTTTTGCCTAAATTTTTTTTTGACCAAGGAATTGATTAGCTTGGTTTCATTATTGGTAAGCATCTGAAATGAAATATCTAAATGCAAAGATAATATTATTCGTAATTCTGCTCGCATTTGCCTATAGTTGCAATGTCACAAAAAAAGTACCTCAAGGCGAGCATCTTCTTACCAAAAACGAATTCAAATTCGAAACCCAAGAACAACCTTTCAAATCGAGCATTCCTGATTATGTACGTCAAAGACCCAATGGGGGCGCTTTGTTTGGTCTGCTCCCTTTGAAACTAGCACTTTATAATTCGGTTCCAGCCAAATTTGACACGACTTTTTCTGAATATTATGATTTGACCAAAAAGCGAAGAAATCAAGAATCGCTTGATAGCCTTTTGGCAAAAAATGGGCTCGATCGCTATGTAGGAAGAAGTCTTTGGCTCAAACGTTTTCTTCATAATCAAGGCGAACCGCCGGTTTTAATCGACTCTTCCCTGTCAACCTTTTCCGAAGAAAACCTTGAGTTTTTTTATTTTGACCGAGGTTATTTCGATGCGCAAGTGAATTCCACACATGATTTAGACAGTACAGCCAAGAAAGGAAAAGTGATTTATACAATTGATCCGGGAGAAGAATCCTTGATCCAATCTTATCAATACGTGATTAAAGATTCCTTGATTCGAAATCATTATGAGACTTTGCTTGGTCGTGGCTCGGAAATAAAAGTAGGAGAGCGTTATGACATGGATAACTTTTTCGCCGAACGGGATCGCATAGTAGAATTTTTGCAAAATCGAGGGTATTGGAAATTCAATCAGGACGGTCAGGCAATTGAGTTTACAGCCGATACGACTTATAGCGACAAGCAATTGGATGTGACGCTTTTGATTCCTTCTGAAAAAAATGATTCACTAAAAGTGAAAGAAAATTTTGCTCGCTATCGTTATGGTAAAATTCATATTTATCCAGACTCCAATCCGGTTTCACCCGATAAGCCTCAGCCGATTTATTATGACACAATTTACGATGGGTATCATCTGCATTATGTAGACCCAAAGATGAAATTTCGTCCGAAATTTTTTACCGATGCGATTGTTTTGCGGGATTCTTCTTTGTATCGTGTTTTATCGGAAAATCAAACCAAGCGAAATATTTCCAAAAGAGAAGGAATTCGTATGACGGCGATTGAACATAATTGGGATCCTTTCAATGAGAACTTGATTCAGAACGATAGTGTTTTGGATGTCAGGATGTGGTTTCAACCCAAAAAGAAATATGATATTTTCTATGGGGTGGAACTTTCTTGGTCGGAATTCATGAATTTTGGAGTTACTCCACGAGCTTCTTTTGTTGCAAGGAACTTGTTCAAAGGAGGCGAGAATTTAGAAACCACATTGCGGGGAACTTTGGGAAATGTAAACCGGAAGTTTACCGACGATGGAAGCTTTTTCAATGCCTTTGAAATGGCTTTTCAAACCAAACTTGGTTTTCCCTATTTATTGTTTCCGCTCAATACCGATAATCTTTTTCCTAAACGATTTTACAAACAAACGGATCTAAGGATGGGGGCCTCGGTACAAAGAAATATCGGCTTAGGTCGTGTAACTTATTCGACCGGTTTGGATTACAATATTTCCTTCCGCGATACGCATTCTCATATGTTGAGTATTCTAAACACGGAATTTGTAAACAATAAGCAAAAAGATAACTATTTCAGTGTATTTGAAGGCGATTACAATATAAAAAACCATTTTTTCAATCATTATTATTTCATGTACAATCCCGGGGCAGCGATCCAACACTATCACGGTGAATTGTCTGATGTGGATGTCATCAATATGATTTACAACGATGAGGACTTTCTGAATTCTTTGGACGCCGATTCTTTGGAAGATTTGGCTTTGTTTGAAAATATGAATTTCCGTCGTCAGACAATTTCTCAGGATGTTTTGATTACTTCTCTGATTTATCAATACAATTTCAACCAAAGTGAACGTCGAAACGCTCGTAATCCTTGGTTTTTTAGAGGACGAGTCGAATTGGCTGGAAATATTTTGGGCCTGCTCGACAATGCGTTTGGGTTTTATAAAACCGAAACCTCCCAAGGAAAAGAAATGGGGATGGTTTTCAATGTTCCGTATTCGCAATTTGTCAAATTGGATTTTGATGTAAGGAAATACTTTCAGTTAAGTTCCGAATCCACTTTGGCCGCACGTGCCTATTTTGGTATTGTTCAGCCTTATGGAAACACGGATTTTGTTCCTTTTGTACGAAGTTATACAGCGGGAGGAGCCAATGATGTTCGGGGTTGGGCTGCGGCGACTTTAGGACCGGCCGATTTTCCGAGATATGCAGGTGGTGATGAGGTATTTGCGATTGAACGCATGAAATTATTGTTTAATTTAGAATACCGATTCAAGATGATTGGCATCCTGAATGGAGCCTTGTTTGTGGATGCCGGAAATATTTGGGGCACCGATAAGAAAAATGAACTTACTCTGTTCCGATTCGATGATTTTTACAAGGAATTGGGAATTGGTTCGGGATTCGGTCTTCGGTTTGATTTGACGTATCTGATTCTTCGATTGGATTTTGCGTATAAAATTCATGATCCGAGTTATCCCCTGGGGGATCGATGGCAGTTTGACAATTTTAATATTCTCAAACCACGCCTTGCTTTTGGAATAAATTACCCTTTTTAACGAGAAGTTCTCTATATTTGTACGAAGTTTAAACTACCAAAATTTTAACTATGAGTAGAAAATTCCCTGCCGGGGTTGCCACCGGTTCGTTAGTAAAAGAAATCATTCAAGACGCAAAAGAAAATCAATACGCCCTTCCAGCTTGTAATGTGATTGGCTCGAGTTCTGTAAACGCAGCTATGGAAGCAGCGGTAGAAGTTAACTCTCCGATTATCATTCAGTTTTCCAACGGAGGAGCTGCTTTCAATGCGGGAAAGGGTTTAAAAGGTGAAAATCAACTTTCTGCAGTGAGAGGATCTATTGCAGGTGCTTTGCACATCCACACATTGGCCGAAGCCTATGGAGCGACAGTAATTCTTCATACGGATCATTGTGCCAAAAAGCTATTGCCTTGGATTGATGGTTTGATGGACGCTAACGAGGATTTTTACAATAAAACGGGTAAGACTTTATTTAGCTCTCATATGCTTGACTTATCGGAAGAGCCTTTGGAGGAAAACATGGAAATTTCCAAAAGATATCTGGAGCGAATGACCAAAGTCGGGATGACACTTGAAGTGGAGCTGGGAATTACTGGAGGAGAAGAAGACGGAGTGGATAATACAGGGGTTGATAACTCACTTTTATATACGCAACCCGATGAGGTAGGATACGTTTACGAACAATTGAAATCGGTAAGTGATAATTTCTGGATTGCGGCAGCCTTTGGAAACGTTCACGGTGTTTATAAACCCGGAAATGTAGTGTTGACACCTAAGATTTTGGACAATTCTCAAAAGTACATTGAAGAGAAATTTGGAACCCATAAAAATCCAGTGGATTTTGTTTTCCATGGAGGTTCAGGATCTTCACTAGAAGAAATTCGCGAAGCGATTAGCTATGGAGTGATTAAAATGAACATCGATACAGACTTGCAATTTGCATTTATGGAAGGTGTTCGTAAATATTTCGACTCCAAAAAAGATTATCTGCAATCTCAAATCGGAAATCCGGAAGGAGATGACAGACCCAATAAAAAATACTACGATCCGCGCGTTTGGATCAGAGAGGGAGAAGTTTCATTCAAAGAAAGATTGATTGAATCCTTCAAAGACCTAAACAATATAGGACGACTTGGATAATTTAGACAACATATACGATCAGCAAAACGAGAAGAAGAAGATGGCTTGGTTTAGAAGAACAAAGAAAAACATTACGACAGAGCAAAAGAAAGACCTTCCAAAAGGTTTATGGTACAAATCTCCAAGCGGGAAAATAATTGATACTGAGGAACTAAAAGCCAATATGTATGTGAGTCCCGATGATGATTTTCATGTTCAAATTGGTAGTAAGGAATACTTTGAAATTTTGTTTGACGATGGCAAATTCAAAGAATTGGATGCGAAAGTGGAGAGCAAAGACCCTTTGAATTGGTCGGATACACAGAAATACAAAGACCGTTTGAAAGATGTAAAGAAACGAACGGGATTGACAGATGCTTTGCGCAGCGGTACCGGAAAGATGAATGGTCGGGATGTAGTGATCAGTGCAATGGATTTCAAATTCATCGGAGGATCATTGGGCTCTGCGATGGGGGAGAAAATCGTTCGAGCGATTGACTATGCCATCAAACATAATCTTCCTTATATTTTGATTACCCAATCGGGGGGTGCACGGATGATGGAAGCTGCGATTTCACTTATGCAACTTGCAAAAGTAGAAGCCAAACTGACTCAATTATCGGATGCGAAACTTCCTTATATTACGGTTTTAACCAATCCTACTTATGGTGGGATTACGGCTTCATTTGGTTCGGTTGGCGATTTGATTTTGGCAGAACCTGGAGCTTTGATAGGTTTTGCAGGGCCACGAGTTATCAAGGAAACCATTGGTCGTGACTTGCCAGAAGGCTTCCAAACTTCAGAATTCTTATTGGAAAAGGGATTTATTGACATGATTGTTCACCGTAAAATGTTGAAAACTCAACTTAGCGAATCGATTAACATGTTGATGCCCTTGCCAGTAGAAAAAACCAAGTCAAAAAAGTAAAAAATATTTGTAATTAATAAGTGGGATTGTTTATATTTGCGTCCCAATTGCGAGAATAGCTCAGCTGGTAGAGCACGACCTTGCCAAGGTCGGGGTCGCGGGTTCGAATCCCGTTTCTCGCTCTATTTTTTTGAAATAAACTTAAAGCCCGCCCTGGTGGTGGAATTGGTAGACACGCAGGACTTAAAATCCTGTGGCCATTTAGGTCGTACGGGTTCAAGTCCCGTCTGGGGCACTTAAACTCTCATTACTTTACGGTCTTGAGGGTTTTTTGTTTTAATCAAAAACTTCTAAATTAATTTAAAAACTCATTCCGCCTTTGTCGGACTTCAAAATATGAAATTCAATTATTCCACCAGCCGATTGCTTGTTATTTTATTTAACCGGATTCTGCCTACTGTGCTTTTTGTAATTCCGGCTTTGTTTTGGGGTGGAATCTTTTGGGTTGTAACCGCAATTTTTTGGTTGGAAGCAATTGTGGAAATTTTCTTGAGATATAAAAACGGATATTCCAAGATTGAAAAGGATTTTGTACAAACTCAAAATGTAGTTTTTCCAAAAAAGATTCATGTTTCGGAAGTAATTTTTGTCTTTACTTATGATCAGGAATGGACTTTTCGAACCAAAGAAACGGAAATTCGAATCGATAAAAAACGAATTCAAAAATCCCAAAGAAATTTATTTGATCAAAAAATTCATGAATTCCGTTCGCAAATTCAGATAGATTAAATTCGAAAAAATCCCGAATCATTGACCGGGGTTTGAAATTATTTCTTCATGATTCGTAAGTCCACTCTTCGGTTTTGAGCCTTACATTCGTCCGTGTCATTAGCTTGGCAAACAAAGTGTTGAGCACCGTAACCTTCATGTTCGATTCTCGAAGCGTCGATTCCTGCATCCAAGAATTTCTTGGCTACGACCTTGGCTCTCTCAGTTGAAACTCTCAGATTAGTGGCATCATCTCCTGTGCTATCGGTGTATCCGCCCAGTTTGATGATTGCAGATGGAAAAGCCTCTAAAACTTGAATTAAATTATTGATTTGATTTTCTGAATTATTCGTCAATTCTGCGCTTCCGGAAGTGAAATATACTCGGTCGAGGGTAACCCATCCTTGGGTTCGATCCTCGAGAACATTGAAATTTGGATCGTTTAGCATCAGAAATACTCGATTTTCAGTTGAATTTTCGCCCACAGAGATTTTGCGACCATCAGGCAATTCAATTTCCATAGTGTTTCCTACATCATATATATAATTTCCGTCGGCATCGATTCGGGCAGGGGTAGTCGGGATTTCATTTTCCTCCAATTCCTGATTAGCAATCGGAGCCACTACTTGCGCCTTATCACATTTACAAGCTGTAAAGAGCAAAGAAGAAGCGATGATTACCGGAAAAATAGTTTTATTTAATTTCATAATTCAGTTGATTTATGTTTGGGTTAATCCGAATTCTGAATTCTCAATATTATTCGAAGTTAAACGAAAGATTCCAAAAAGAAAAAAATATATTTGTGGTGAATTTAAAATTTGTCAGATGAAATTTCCACGATTATATAGATTAGAAGAAATAGCCGAAATAATTGGATGTGAATACATAGGAGAGAAAGATTTTCCGGTGAAAGGACTCAATGAAATTCACGTGGTCGAGCCGGGTGATATTGTGTTTGTGGATCATCCGAAATATTATGACAAAGCACTCGAAAGTGCAGCAACCGTGGTTTTGATCAACAAAGAAGTGGATTGCCCAGAAGGGAAAGCATTGTTAATTTCTGACGATCCTTTTCGTGATTTCGTGAAAATCGGACAGCATTTTAATTCATTCAGAATTTCCAATCAAAATATTTCTGAAACTGCTGAGATTGGAGAAGGAACTCATATTCAACCGGGTGCATTCATTGGTCAAAATGTAAAAATTGGGAATAATTGTTTAATTCACGCCAATGTTTCGATTGGGAATGATTCAATCATCGGCGACAATGTGATTGTTCATTCAGGAACGGTTTTGGGTGGTGATGGATTTTATTATAAAAAGCGCGAAACAGGATTTGATAAATTGAAATCCGTTGGAAATGTCGTCATCGGAAACGATGTGGAAATCGGCGCAAATTGTACTATTGATCGTGGGGTTACCGCTTCCACGACGATTGGAGACGGAACCAAGATGGATAATTTAATTCAGATCGGACACGATACCATCATCGGAAAAAAATGTCTGATTGCTTCGCAAGTCGGTATTGCAGGCTGTGTGGTCATCGGAGACGAAGTTACGCTTTGGGGGCAAGTTGGTATCAAAAGCGGAATTAAGATTGCCGACAAAGTCGTGGTGATGGCGCAGTCCGGAGTAGGGCATAATTTAGTGGAAGGCAAATCTTATTTCGGTTCTCCGGCCGAAGAAGCACGTGCGATGTACAAGAAAATGGCGGCAAGTCAGATTCTTGTTCAGGATTATCTCAAACGCAAAAAAGAGGGCAAATCCGGCGGTTGATTTCTAAGTTATTTGTCTTTAATTTCTTAAGTTTGCAATCCGCATAACAAAATATTTATAAAATGGAAACACAAACAATGAACGTACACGAAAGATTGGGAAAACATATATTGGCCGATGGTTATCCGCTTGTGATGGATATCGTGAAATCGCACGGTTCTTATATAGTAGATGAAAATGGAGAAGAGTACTTGGATATGTTCAGTATGTTTGCTTCGGCTTCCATTGGTTACAATCATCCGCATTTGGTGAAAAACCTTGAGTTCTTGGGACGAATGGCTGTAAATAAACCAACGGTTTCGGATGTTTATACAGAAGAATACGCCGATTTCGTCGATACTTTTGAACGTGTCGCGATTCCAAAGGAATTACAATATGCTTTCTTTGTGGAAGGAGGTGCTTTGGCAGTTGAAAATGCTTTGAAAGCAGCTTTTGACTGGAAAACAAGATTGAATAAATCCAAAGGAATTGACAAAGAAGCCGGGAAAGTCATCCACTTTCAGCAAGCTTTTCACGGTCGTTCCGGTTATACTTTGACATTGACCAATACAAAAGACCCGAGGAAATTTATGTATTTCCCAAAATTTGATTGGCCAAGAATCGTCAATCCAAAATTATATTTCCCGATTACGGAAGAAAATCTAGCCAAAACCATTTCTCAGGAAAAACTGGCCATCGAACAAATTATGTCGGCTATTTCTGAAAATCCAAATGAAATTGCTTGTTTGGTAATTGAAACCATTCAGGCCGAAGGAGGTGATAATTTCTTCCGAAATGAATTCTTCAAAGAACTGAGAAGAATTTGTGATGAGAATGAAATTCTTTTGGTTTTGGATGAAGTTCAAACAGGAATCGGACTGACCGGAAAAATGTGGGGATTCCAAAACTATGACATCATTCCAGACATTATTTCTTTCGGAAAGAAAACGCAGGTTTGTGGAATTCTTGCTAATAAAGAAAAATTAGATCAGGTTGATAATAATGTCTTCCAAGAGTCCAGTCGAATTAATTCCACCTTTGGAGGGAACTACATCGATATGATTCGTTTCAAATTGATTTTGGAAGTAATCGAACAAGAAAATCTTTTGGAAAACGTAAGAGTTCAGGGAGAATTTTTGAAATCAGAATTGGAGAAATTACAAGATAAATATTCAAATGTGAGCAACGTTCGCGGTATGGGATTGTTCATTGCATTTGATTTACCTTCCGATGAAGAACGAAATGCATTTATCAATAAAGCCTTTGAAAATAAATTGATTGTATTGCCTTGCGGTGATCAGTCGGTTCGTTTTCGTCCGCATCTGAACGTACAACGTGAAGATTTAGAGAAAGCAGTTGAAATCATCGATACCATTTTATCATAATTATAATTCATAATGCAAAGTCCCGTCTTGGCTCAGCCGAGACGGGACTTTTTTATTGAATGAAATTTAATTAAAATTTGAAAGCGGCTCCTACACCAATGGAACCTAAGTTATAATCATCCTCCCAATTATCAGGCCCTGCGGGACCATCCCAAGAATAATTGATAGCTTTATAATAACCATAAATGTCCACCACCGGTAAGCTAAATCCGACTCTCGGTCTTGCAAGGAATCCACCGTCACCGGCCTCATCACTTACCCCAACGGCATATCCTAAATCAAGTCCTGCAAAAAACTGGGGTGTAATATTGAATTTGGCTGATGCAGCAATCGGAATGAAAGTAGCTCCGTCTGCTCGGTAACTGATATTTCCTCTTTCGTATTCTTTACCAAAAAAGTGATCAACTCCAATCAAACCACCCACTTTTAGCCTTGGTATAACATTGACATAATAAGCAAAAGTAGCTCCAGTATTAAAACTGAGACCATCTGAGTCCCCAATGGGTGCGCCCAAATAAGGCCCGACTTCAAAGCTTCCGCTTTGTGCATTTACTCCGACTAAACCGATTACAGAAAGTAATGCTGTGAAAATAATCTTTTTCATAACTATTCGTTTTTTATACAGTGTAGATTTTTACAAATACAATGCCACAGCATTTTCAAAAGAAAAAATAAAGCCATTTTGAGAGGAGGCTTTCTGATAAATTTGTGCGTGAAATTTAGATTCATTGAAACTTAGAAAGTGGTTTTTATTTTAAATTTTTCTCACCATAATCGTTCTCATTCGTTTGGGAAGCTGATGAATTATTGGTTATTTTTGTAAGCTTAAAATTTCATCATGGACAATACCTACAAATCGGCCGGAGTGGACAAAGAAGAAGGCTACCAAACGGTTTCCAAAATCAAAAAAGCAGTATCAGAAACTCATAATTCCAATGTTTTGAACGGAATTGGCAATTTTGGTGCTTTTTACCAACTCTCAGGATATAAAAATCCAGTTTTGGTTTCCGGGACGGACGGTGTAGGAACAAAGCTCAGAATTGCTTTGGATGTGAAGAAATATGATACCGTAGGGATTGATTGTTTTGCGATGTGTGCCAACGATATACTTTGTCACGGTGCTCAACCTTTGTTCTTTCTGGATTATTTGGCTTGTGGAAAATTAGACTCAGACATTGCAGCCGAAATCGTAGGTGGAATTGCTGCCGCTTGCAAAGAAACGGGAACGGCTTTAATCGGTGGGGAGACAGCCGAAATGCCAGGAATGTATCAAGTCGGAGATTATGATGTAGCCGGATTTTGTGTAGGTGTAGTGGAGAAAGATGAAATCATCGATGGTTCAGAAATCCGAGAAGGTCAAATGATTATTGGACTCCCATCCAGCGGATTTCATAGCAATGGTTTTTCATTGGTTCGAAAAATATTTCCCGATTTCAATGAAGAATTCGAAGGAAAGCCTTTGTGGGAAACGCTTTTGGTGCCGACTAAATTATATCAGAACGATATTTTTAAAATCAGGGAAAAAGTTCAGCTTTCCGGAATTGCGCATATTACAGGTGGCGGATTGATTGAAAATGTTCCAAGAATTTTACCGAAAGGTTTGACAGCTGTCATCAAAAAATCAAAAGTCAAAGTTCCGACTGTGATGCAGGAATTGATGAAACGTGGCGGAATTGCCGAAGATGAAATGTTTGGTACTTTCAATATGGGCGTGGGTATGGTTGGTGTTTGCGATGCAAAAGATGCCGATACGATTCTCAATTTGATTGAAGGTTCGATGGCGATTGGAGAAATCCAAAAGGGAGAAGAAGAAATTATTTTAAAATAAATTATTTAACTTTTCTGAGGCTAATTATTTCGAAGTTGCCTCGAATTAATTTTTTTAAGCTGTTTTATTACCTCTGAATGAGTTGAATTGATTTGTTTAAATTAGCAAATTAATTCAAACTTCGATGGTTCAAACCGAAAGCTTTTTCATTTTAGATAATGAAATTCGTCCAGGCGAAACTCAGACGATTCATTTGGATATTGCACAATTACACACGATGACGGAGTTGAAAATACCGATTATCGTTTCACATTCTCAGAAAAAAGGGCCGGTTGTTTTATTTACTGCAGGATTGCATGGTGATGAATTAAATGGAATTGAAATCGTTCGTCGTTTAATCCGTGAGCAACTGAACTCACCCAAAGTGGGTACGATTATCTGCCTTCCGCTTATTAATGTATTTGGTTTTGTGGGGCAATCGCGTGAATTCCCCGACGGTCGTGACCTGAACCGTGTTTTCCCCGGAACTTCCGGTGGGTCTTTGGCCAGTCAGTTTGCTTATAATCTGATGACGCACATCATTCCTTTGATTGATTATGTCATCGATTTTCATGCGGGTGGAAGAGCCAGGTTCAACGTTCCTCATCTTAGGGTGGAACCAGGAAATACTGAATTAGAGGAAATGGCTCAAGCTTTTCATGCTCCTTTTTTGATGTATTCCGACAATATTTCGGGATCCTTTCGTCAGGCTTGTGACAAACTGGGAGTGAAATACTTGCTTTTTGAAGGAGGTAAATCCCTTGAAATCAATTCGATGGTTGTGGAGGAAGCCCTGGCAGGAACCAAAAGATTTTTGGATAATCTAGGAATGCTTTCAGAAAGCTTCACGGCTCCTTTGGCAGAGAAGCCGATGATTTTAATTGAGAGTTCTACTTGGTTACGCGCAGATTTGTCGGGTTTATTTCGAAGTATAACGCCGGTGGGAACCTATGTGGAAGAAGGTCAGGTGATTGCTTGGATTACGGATCCTTATGGTTTTTTGGAAACGCCGGTTCAGGCTCCGAATTCAGGTTATATCATCAATGAAAATCAAGGTGCAATTGTCTTTCAGGGCGATGCTATTTTCCATTTGACAACTCGATTGAAAGATTGATTTTGATTTCAAAATTCTGTTAAAACCATTTTTCCAGAAGCGAATTGAAGTACATTTGCAGTCTTTATGACACACGCAAAAATCAATAAGAATTACCTGATTATTCTTTTGGGAATTCTGGCCGCGATTGGCCCGTTTACCATCGATATGTATCTGCCGGGATTTCAGAGAATTGCCCAGGATTTATATACCGATGAGCAACACGTGGCTTTTACGCTGACTTCCTATTTCGTGGGAATTGCTTTGGGACAACTATTCTACGGTCCGATTGTCGATAAATACGGACGTAAAAAGCCTTTGCTTTTTGGACTGGGAATTTACATTTTGGCAGCCATTGGTTGTGCGCTTTCGCCAATGATCGAAGTGATGATCGGAATGCGATTTTTGCAGGCTTTGGGCGGATGTGTGGGAATGGTGGCTTCCACAGCTATTATCAGTGACGTTTACGAAGTTCAGTACCGTGCACGGGCTTTTTCTTCGATTATGCTGGTGATGGGCGTTGCACCTTTGATTGCGCCAAGCGTGGGAAGTTTTTTTGTCGAAAAATGGGATTGGGAATTCATCTTTTATTTTCTGGCGGTTTTTGCCGGAATTGTTTTTCTTTTGATTCAATTCCTCCTTCCCGAAACCAGTCGTTATATGCATTCCAATAAATTAAAAATCAGGGAAATAGTTGCTGGGTATCTCGAAGTTTTGAAAAATAAAACCTTTTTGTTTTACACATTGGCCGGAAGCATTGCGATGTCGGTCATGTTTGCTTATATCTCCTCGGCTTCCTTTATTTTCATAAGTTTTTATGGTTTGGACAAAGCGACTTTTTCCCTTCTTTTTGCGGTCAATGCATCGGGAATTATTTCGGGAAGTTACCTGAACGGACTGCTGACGCGAAAGGTAAATTACATTAAAATATCCAATTATGCCGCTCTGATTTTGAGTCTGATTTCGCTTTGTATTTTGATTTTTGTACTTATAAACCCCCATTTGCCTTATCAGTGGCTGGTGGTTACTTTGTTTTTAATTTTATTCACGATTGGATTTATCAATCCAAATGCAACCGCGGCATCTCTGGCGCCTTTTACCAAAAACTCCGGTACGGCTTCTGCACTTGGCGGCGCTATACGAATGGGAACCGGGGCTTTGGTGGCCACAGCCGTCGGACTTTTTCAGGGCGAGTCTTCGCTTACGATGTTCATTATGATTTTTGTGCTTTCCATTTTGGCTGCAAGCTTTTTGTGGATTATGCCGATGGTGAAGAAAATCAGAAGTTAATTTAGAATAAAATCAACAATCATTTTCGTTGTAGTATTCTTTTTCTAATTTGTCTTCAAGGTATTCAAGTTCTTGACCTGAAATATTTTGTTTTTCCAGTTTAACGGATAATTGTTTGGCTCCATCACTTGAAATCCATAAACCATTAAAGGAATTTCCTTTTTTCTCCAACAATAAAATTCCTGTATTTCAAATTTCAACAAACGTATATCTACCTTTTTCATAATTCATTGTCGAATTAAGTAATATCCAATTATCATTTTTATTGTTTTCGTATTTGTAAATAGCGGAAGCATGAATATTCGGACATCCGTCTTCCTCTATTTTAAGATAGAATTGAATTTTTAAATCATTTCCAATTGTTCCTTTGTACAAGTCTTGAGAAATAATTTCTTGAGCGAAGCCCATGATTGGAAGGAAAATCAATAAAATTTTGGCATATATTTTCATTTGTAATGATTTTGAGTTTAAATATAAATATAAAAAAAACAGATCAATTTTTCCGTGAATTTACCTTTTCACGAAACGTTCCTACGGAACGTGAATGTTAGCTAAATTATTGACTCTACCAACGAAACGTTCCTACGGAACGATTGATTGAATTAAGTGAAATAAATTTTATAATTTAAAAGGTAATGTCCCGTAGGAACATCTGGTTGGTAGAAATAATTAGATGTGATAGAAGCTCGTCCCGTAGGGACGTTTGGTGTTATCTAGATTTTTTTAAGCTGTAATTTTTTGCTAATTTTGAGTCTCATCCCGAAACATACGGATCTAACTGCAAAACAAAAAATCCGCATGAATTTCTCAATACGGATTTATATTATTTGTCTGAATTTTAATGCGTTTACAAAGGAATATTTCCGTGCTTCCGTTTCGGGCCGTCCACGACTTTTCCTTCGAGCATGGCAAAGGCTTTGATCAATTTCCTACGGGTATTGTGTGGTAAAATTACTTCGTCAATGAATCCGCGTTTAGCTGCTTCATAAGGCGTAGCAAACAATTCCGCGTATTCTTTTTCTTTTTCCAAAAGTTTAGCTTCGTGGTCTTCGGCTTCCGCAATTTCTTTTTTGAAGATAATTTCCGACGCTCCTTTTGCACCCATTACGGCAATTTCGGCCGTAGGCCATGCAAAATTCATATCGGCACCAATGTGTTTGGAATTCATTACATCATACGCTCCACCGTAGGCTTTACGCGTAATGACCGTCACTTTTGGAACAGTTGCTTCACTCAACGCATACAATAATTTCGCTCCATGAACGATGATTCCATTCCATTCCTGATCGGTTCCTGGTAAGAATCCTGGAACGTCTTCCAATACCAATAAAGGAATGTTGAACGCATCACAAAAACGGGTGAAACGAGCTGCTTTCACGGAACTATTCACATCCAAAACTCCGGCTAGGAACATGGGATTATTCGCTACAATTCCGATGCTTCTTCCGCCCAATCTTGCAAATCCGACTACGATATTTTCTGCGAAATCTTTGTGAATTTCAAAGAAAGAGTCTTCGTCGATTATTTCCTTGATGACGTCTTTCATATCGTAAGGTTTGGATGATGATTCCGGTATGATATCATCCAGATTTGGACGTAATTCTTCGCCTAATTCATAGGGTAAGTGCGGAGGAAGTTCCGCATTGTTTTGTGGCATATAGCTCAGCAATCGCTTGAGATCTTCCAAGCATTCCACATCGTTTGCAGAAGTGGTATGCGCCACACCCGATTTGGTTGAATGCGTGGAAGCTCCTCCCAATTCTTCTGCTGTAACGGTTTCGTTCGTAACGGTTTTAACGACGTTGGGTCCGGTGACGAACATATACGAAGTATTTTCCACCATCATGGTAAAATCGGTCATGGCAGGCGAATAAACCGCGCCGCCGGCGCAAGGCCCCATAATGGCGGAAATCTGTGGAATTACACCCGAGGACTGAACGTTTCGATAAAAAATATCGGCATATCCGCCCAAAGAACGAACTCCTTCCTGAATTCTCGCTCCACCGGAGTCATTCAGCCCGACCATAGGAGCACCCACTTTCAAGGCCATATCCATCACTTTGCAGATTTTTTCAGCGTGAGTTTCGGACAGCGAACCACCAAAAACCGTAAAATCCTGAGCGAAAATATAAACCAATCGTCCGTTGATAGTGCCATAACCAGTTACCACTCCGTCGCCCGGATATTTTTCTTTGTCCATACCGAAATCAGTGGTGCGATGTTCGACCAGCATCCCGATTTCTTCGAAAGAACCTTCGTCCAAAAGGTATTCGACACGCTCTCTGGCGGTTAGTTTCTTTTTGGCATGTTGGGCGGCAATTCTTTTTTCGCCACCACCTAAAAGTGCTTGCGCTTTTTTATCTTTTAATTTTTGAATATTGTCGTTCATTTTTTGTCTGATTAATGATTTAAGAATTCGGAAGTTTTATTTGTTTCATCTCTTCCAGATAATCTTTTAAAGCTACCAAAGCAGCGATTTCGGCTTCTTTGACGGATTGTTCTTTGATGATTTCCGGATTGTAATATTTCTTCACAAAATTCGTATCGAAATCCCCCGAAAGGAAAGCTTCGTGGTTGAATACAAATTTCCCAAACGGTAAAGTAGTCTGAATTCCTTTGACTTTATAATTGTCAATGGCTTTGCGCATAATGTAAATCGCTTCTTCACGAGATTTTCCGTAAGTAATCAATTTAGCCAGCATCGGATCATAATAAATCGGTACATCCATTCCTTCGTCAATACCATTATCGACACGAATTCCTTCGCCTTCGGGCAGCTGATAAACTTCCAGGTTTCCGACGCTTGGAAGGAAGTTGTCCATAGGATCTTCGGCATAGACTCTGAGTTCCATTGCATGACCTGAAATTTTCAAATCTTCTTGTTGGATGGGAAGAACTTCGCCACGTGCCACCCGAATTTGCATTTCTACCAAATCAATTCCGGTAATCATTTCCGTAACAGGGTGTTCCACTTGAAGGCGTGTGTTCATTTCCAGAAAGTAGAAATTTTTGTTTTCGTCCAATAAGAATTCGACTGTTCCCGCCCCTACATAATCACAGGATTTTGCCACTTTTACAGCGGCTTCGCCCATGGCTTGAAGAATTTCTGGAGTCAAAACAGAAGAAGGAGCCTCTTCGATAACTTTTTGGTGACGACGCTGAATGGAGCATTCTCTTTCAAACAAATGAATGATATTTCCGTGCGTGTCGGCCATCACTTGGATTTCTATATGGCGTGGAGAACCCACGAATTTTTCAATGAAAACCGAACCGTCTCCAAAAGCCGATTGAGCTTCCGAAATGGCACGCTGCATCTGCGACTCAAATTCGCCTTCGTTTTCTACAATTCGCATTCCTTTTCCGCCACCTCCGGCCGAAGCTTTGATCAAAATCGGAAAACCAATTTCTTTGGCCACCTGTTTTGCTTTTTCCACATCTGTAATGGCTTCATCCAATCCGGGAACCATCGGAATATCGTATTTTTTAACCGCCTCTTTGGCTGCGAGTTTGCTTCCCATCACGCGAATGGCTTCGGATTTAGGCCCGATGAAAATGATGCCGTTTTTCTCTGCTTTTTCGGCGAATTCCGCATTTTCAGAAAGAAATCCATAGCCGGGATGGACGGCATCTACATTTAATTTTTTGCAGACTTCGATGATTTTATCGCCCAACAAATAAGATTGGTTGGAAGGTGCTTCCCCGATTAAAACCGCTTCATCGGCAAATTTTACGTGAGGAGCTTCGCGGTCGGCTATCGAATAAACCGCAACGGTTTTGATGCCCATTTTTTTGGCGGTTTTCATTACCCTTAAAGCAATTTCTCCGCGGTTAGCAACTAATATTTTTTTCATTCTATTTTGTTTAAAGTTTAAGGTTCAATGTTTAAAGTGGTTTGAAACCTTACTTAGGCTATTCAAATTCGATTAATAATTGACCTTTGTCCACGGCCTGACCTTTTTCGACCATTATGGATTTGATAATTCCGGCTCTTGGCGAAGCAAAATTATTTTCCATTTTCATTGCTTCCAAAATCAATAAACTATCGTTTTCTTGAACTTCCTGTCCGACTGAAACGTTGATGCTCAGGATGAGTCCCGGCATAGGAGCTTTGATGGCATTGACTTGTTTTCCGGCTCCGACTTCAAATCCCATTTCTTTGATGAGTTGATCCAATGGTCGTGCGATGTTGACTTCGTATTCGTTTCCGTTCACAAGCACAGTATAATTTCGATTGAGGAAATCGGCAGAAAGGATTTCGGTCTGATAAGAAACATCGTCTTTTAAAACCTGAAATTTATTCTCTTGTAATGAGATACTGTCGAGGGAGCCCGCATCCTTTGAACTGAAATCAAAACTTTTATCTCCGTCAACGGTAATTTTGTATGTATTCATATTTATTTTTTGATCTAATTGGGCTAAAAATACGTAAACTAAAGCTTAGAGCCTTTTTAAATTTATCTAATAATTTGTTTATGCTTCTTTTTGGCTATAACTGTGTTAAATTATTAAACGATAGTCTCTGCTATCCTTGAAAATTTGCCTTGTTCTAACTCAAAAATAATTCATAAACATTTTCACAATATAAATTTAAACAGGCTCTTATACGAAATTAATTTTCTCAGACTTACATTGGTTTCTTGTTTGCCTTGGTTTTGGTTTCTCATTTAACTATATTCTCCAAATAAGATATCTTTGTAATAAATAGTTTGTACAACCTGAAACTAAAATAAAATGACGCAATCCAAAGCTTTGGCCATTTTGAAATCCGGGCGAAACGTATTTCTCACGGGCTCGGCGGGCGCAGGAAAAACTTATGTTTTAAATCAATACATCAAATACCTGAAAGAACATAAAGTCGGCGTTGCAGTCACGGCCTCGACCGGAATTGCAGCCACGCATATGAACGGTCAGACCATTCATTCCTGGTCAGGAATTGGCATTCGGGATGAAGTTTCGGTTCGGCATTTGTCCAATTTGAAAGAGAAAAAATATTTCCGCGAAAAGATGGAACAGGTGAAAGTTCTGGTAATTGACGAGATTTCCATGTTGCACCGAAATCAATTGGATCTGGTCAATCGGGTTTTGAAATTTTTCAAAGAAAATGAAATGGCTTTTGGTGGAATTCAGGTTGTTTTTTCGGGTGATTTTTTTCAGTTGCCGCCCATAGGGAATGAGGAAGAAACTTCACGACAGAAGTTTGCTTTTATGTCGGATGCATGGTTGGAAGCCGAACCGGTGATTTGTTATCTGACCGAACAGCACCGACAATCTGAAAATGATTTGAATTTGATTTTAAATGAAATTCGAAACGGTGAAGTAACCCAAAAATCCATTGATTTGTTGGAGTCACGGGTAGAATTTCATCCGGATGAAGGCGAACAGGAAACCAAATTATTTACACATAATGCCGATGTAGATCGGATCAATCATATGTTTTTGGAGCAAATCGGAAGTGCTTCGCGGTTTTTCCCAGCCAAAGTAAAAGGAAATGAAGCTTTGATTGAAATGCTGAAAAAGTCGGTGCTGGCGTTGGATAATTTGGAACTGAAAACCGGTGCGCAAGTTATGTTTGTCAAAAATAATTATGAAGTCGGATATGTAAACGGTACGCTGGGGCGGATTTCGGGATTTACCGATAAAGGTCATCCGCTGGTGAAAACTTTTGACAATGATTTGATTGAAGCCAAACCCGAAACCTGGGCAATTGAGGACGAGAGCGGTAAACCTTTGGCTTCTTTTGTGCAAGTTCCTTTGCGCTTGGCTTGGGCGATTACAGTGCATAAAAGTCAGGGAATGACGCTGGACAAAGCGATGATTGATTTGAGTCGGGCATTTGAAAAGGGGCAGGGCTATGTGGCGCTTTCGCGTTTGCGTGATTTGCAAGGTTTGAAGTTGCGAGGTCTCAATCAAACGGCTTTGGAGGTGGATGAATTAGCGATGCGTGCCGATAAAAGATTTCGGGAACTTTCGCAGGAATGGGACGATTCATTGGAAGAAAAAAGTCTGGAAGGAGAATTCCGAAGTTTTATTTTGTATAGTGGTGGAATCGTGGACAAGAGAGAATTAGCGAAGCAAAAAGAAAAAATTGCAATGAAGGGAAAAGCTGAAAAAGTTTCGACCTATCAGCACACCAAAAATTTGGTTCTTCAAGGCATGGGCATCGAGGAAATGGCCGAGAAAAGAGGCTTGACAAAGGGAACGGTTTTGAGTCATCTGATTCGAATTTCGGAAACCGATAAAGAAATTGATTTGGAAAGATTTCGTCCGTCGCAGGAGCTCATCGATAAAGTCAGGGAAGCTGTTGCGAAACAAGGTTCAGTAGAAAAACCTTCATTGACACGAATTCTTTCAGATCTAAAGAAATCCATGAGTTCGGTTAGTCATCTGAAAATAGGTTTCGATGAAATCAAGCAGGCACAGATTTTTTTAAATCGGGATTAAAAAAAGCTTTGATTTCAAGGCTTCTTAATTTGAGTTTATTTGTACAATTTCACAGCGGATTTGAGTTTGTTTTTTATTTCATCGGCCAGAGATTTTGGTTCTAAGACTTGAACAAATTCGCTATGATAAAGGATTTCGGTCAAGAAATCATAGGTTGGAACGAGTTTGAGTTTGACGGTCATTTCGCCGGGTTTTTCATTTTCGTCTTTTAGGATTTCCTGCGAGCGGTGCAGGGGCATGGTTCGGATGTAATTTCCCTGGTTATGGGTGAATTTCAGGATGATTTCTTGAGGCTTTTGTCCATTGGGACCGATGATTCCAAAACAATTTTTGAAATGTTCCTTGGGCTGAATGTCCTGTGGGAATTGAAATTTAATTTGGGTGATATCAAGTGCGTAAAGGCGATCGAGACCAAAGGTGCGAAATTCTTTTCGGTGGAGGTCATAAGCAAAAACATACCATCTTTTACGGAATTCTTTCAGAAGATAAGGTTCCACCGTACGCAGTTCGACGTCTTCTTCGTAAAACTTTTTGTATCGGAACTGAATTTGAAGTCGGTTTTGAATGGCATAAATAATTCCGCTGAGGTGCTGAGTTCCATCGGGTTCTCGGGTTTCGAACTGAATGAATTCAGAAATGGACTGATTGAGGTTGAGTACCTGAAAAATATCGAGTGCTTCAAACATCCTTTCGCTGTATTCATCCTGATGATCTTCGGTGATTTTATAAACTTTTCGGGAACGATCAAAATCGATTGCAATTCCATACAATGCATCAATTTCTTTGAGATCGCGCTGAAAAGTACGTTTAGAGATTTGGAAATTCATTTCGTGAAGTTCGGATTCGGATTCGAGTTTTTCTAGAATTTCTTCGAAAGACGAAGGTTTGGATCTCAGTTTCTGGATGATGATGCGGTGGCGGGCTAGTGTTTCTTGTTTGGACATAGGGTTTTGTTTTTTTAAGTTTAGAGTTCTTGTCAAATCTAAGGAATTGGAGCGACAAATTGTGGCGTTTTGTGCTAATTTTAGAAAATTTGATAAAAATAAGTTTCGTTTTAATTCTTTCCGAAACCTATCGGGATTCTGGTTTTGCCGTTTTCAAAATTCATTTCCTTTTGATTATAAATATCGGTCAAATTCATAGGTTTACTAATCTGGGTTTGAAAACCTAATTTGTCGGAAAGTTGCTGTGCTTTTTGAGTTTCCAATTCTTTGAATTCGTATTGGGCAATCAGTCTTCCCTTTCTGAGCAGTGCAGAATCGACTTTGGATAAATCGGTGTTGAAAGAGCAAATAATCTGAATATTTAGACAGTCTGACAAGAGTCCGTCCGATAAATTTAATAAGGTTGAAACGGGCGAATAGCCATTTTCTTCCCGATCCATAATGATGTTTTCGGCATCTTCAATGACAAAAACCGAATTGGGATTATTGATGAGTAATTTCATCAAATTGGGATTGGTAATTTCGGTTGCCATATTGGGTGGAAGAAAAATAACTTTCTTTTTGAGAGATGTAATCAAGTATCGGATATACGAAGTTTTTCCTGTTCCGGGATTTCCGTGAAGCAAGATTAACCCTTTGTCCTTTTTCTTTTGAAGCCGCGACAAAATGGTTTTGTGAACAGCCAGAAAATCATCGTTGTAATTATCTTCAATTTTTAACTTTGGTTTTTGGATGAGAAATTCTTCTAAATCCAAACCATAAGGCTCATTGACAATCAAATGAATTTCCGGGGTGCTTCTTCTATTTCTATGTCTGAATTTGATTATTGACTTTCTGATAGTTTCAACAAAATCAATCTTGGTTTTTCTGAATAAAAACCGAACATCAGAATTATTGGTGTCAAAGTAAATCAATAAATCTTCATTGAGAATGAAAAGCAAATCATCAAATTCTGCCGATGAATTTTTGCGTGAATACAATTGAATTTTACTGTAATGTAGATTTTTAATTTCATTTCGATATTGGGATAGAAACCATTCCAAAGCTTTTTTACAGTTGATGTTTTCTTCTTCAATAAAATTTGGGATTTCTCCAAAATAAGACATAAACAATCCAAGTTCATTGAGATAACTTCGGCGTTTTTCACCGAAAATAAAGTTCTTGTCAAATTGATTTGTATGATCAGAAAAACGATTTTGATTAAATTTCTCTGAATGGGTCTGAATGAATTTTTCTATTTGCATAAGATATTGGGTTTATTCTACAAATATGAAGACTCATAACGCCATATAGCGTCGCTTTGAATTAAATATCAAAAACAACCGGAATATTTCGAAGTTCGTAATTTTCGTTGAGGACGGAAGCATTTGAAAAAGTCGTCTTTAGTGATTTTTCTATCCCGTACGCATCGTGAATATGTCCGAAAAGATGAAGTTTGGGTTGAATGTCAAGTACTTTTTGCAATAAATCAGCACATCCGAAATTGATTTTACCGGCACGATCCAAAATTCCCAAAGGCGGATGATGTGAGATCAAAACCTCTGTGTTTTTGGGAATATGTTTGATTTTTTCAAAATAAGTTCCATCAATGTCTTCTGAGATAAATTTGGGAAGACCCCAGAATTTTGTGTTTTCTATGGTCACGCCCGAATGGCAGAGATAATAACAGTTTTTGGGTAAGATTTTCTGAATTTCATTTTGGGATTTTCCTTCCAGAAAATTATCGTGATTCCCGCCGATGAAAATTTTGTATTTGTAATTCAGGCCGAAAAACCAATTCAGAAAATCATGAAATTCTGCTTTTGTCCCGGCAAAAGAAAAATCACCGGAATGGATGAGGACATCGGATTCCGGTAATTCTTTTAAATCTTTGTGTTGATTATGTGTGTCGGATAAGTGGAGGAGGCGCATTTGTTTTTTTTATTTAATTTAAAATTTTTAACAACCTCAAAACACCCTCATCGCAATATGCGCACAGGCTTCGGCATCGGCCAAAGCGTTGTGGTGAGTTTCCAACTCAAAGCCTAAATACTTTGAAACCGTTGGTAATCGATGATTCGGCAAATGAGGAAATAGTGCTTTTGACTTTCGATAAGTGCAGAAAAACGGATTTTGGTGCAAGGGCAACTGATAAGTTTCTAAAACCGCCTTTAAGCAACCTTCATCAAATACACTATTGTGTGCGACCAAAGGCATGTTTTTAAGCCTTTTGGATAAATCCTGCCAGAGTTCCGGGAATTCGGCTGCATATTGGGTATCCTCTGCAAGCAATCCGTGTACTTGCGTATTCCAATAACTGTAAAAATTGGGAACGGGTTTTATCAACTCATAATATTTATCAACGACTATACCCTCCTCGACGAACACCAAACCGATACTGCAAACGCTGCTTCTGTGTTGGTTGGCGGTTTCGAAATCTAAGGCAACAAAGGATTTCATTTGTGAATTTTTCATGACTAATTTCCCATGATATTTAAACCTTTAAATTTAACCTAAATTAATAAATATTTTCTTCAAGCTCATTACGGTTTATCGCAACTGAATTAATTTTCCAAAATTAAAACTTAGGTAAGTCAATCTATGTCGCGGTAAAAAAAAGAAATTTAATTCTTCTAGAAAATCAGTTTGTTGATCCAATCGATTTCATCTTGATTGATGGAATGTCCAAAATTTTCATAGACTTTCAGGGTGACTTCGGCATTCATTTCTTTGAGCATTTTTTCGGTGGCATAAACCCTTTCGATGGGAACGTGAAAATCGGGATCGCTTGTTCCGATGAAAACCGGAGTTTCTTGGAAATCTCCTTTGTAATTAGATGAATTTATCTCTTCGCCAATAAGTCCACCGATGATCGCTGCTGCACCACCGTATTTCTGCGCATTCCGGCTGATGTATTCCAAAAGCAAACAAGCGCCTTGGGAAAACCCAAAGAAATAAATGTTTTCGGATTTGATTCCAGCTTCCATAGCGACCAGAACGGTTTCTCCGATGTTTTCCAAAGCCGAACTCAGCCAGGGTTCATTGGCATCGACGGGCGCCATAAAAGAATGCGGATACCAAGTGTTTTGGGTGGCTTGGGGAGCCAAAATGGCAAATCCGTCCAGATTCAGATATTGGGAAATGCCGATGATGTCTTCGGAATTACTGCCGCGCCCGTGGATCATAATCAGGACTTTTTCGGCGGTATTAAGTTCCGCTCCGGAGGTTTTTATATTGAGAATATGTTTCATTTTTTTAATTTAAATCGGGTAATAAACTTTCAATTTGCGTTCTTGCGGGTTCATATTGTTGTGGGAGTTTTAATGAATTCCCCAATTCTTCCAAAGGTTCATCAATCGTAAATCCGGGATTATCGGTAGCGATTTCGAAAAGGACTCCGCCCGGTTCTCTGAAATAAAGCGAATAGAAATAATCGCGGTCAATTTTGGGTGTAATATTCAATCCGGCCGAAAGGATTTTCTCACGGAATTCCATCAGAACATCGTCATTCTTCACCCTGAAAGCAATGTGGTGATTGGTTCCGGCAGAATTGATACCGCGTTCGGCAGTCGGATCTTCGAGAATGTCGATCAGATTGGCAGTTTCGATGGCTTCGGTGGCGAAACGATATCGGTTTCCGTCTTCTTGTTGAAGTTGATAGCCGAGCAATTCGGTGAGGACTTTGGAAGTTGCATCGGCATTGTTCAGCGTAAGAGTTGTGGTATAAAAACCTTTGGTGGCAAAGTCGGAAGAGATTTCTTCGGTCGTCCAAACTTTGCGGTTGTCAGGTTTTTTTGGTTCCACGAATTCCAGTTCCAGTCCGTCCGGATCTTGAAAGGAAATCATTTTTTCGCCCAGTATGTTTCCTTCTTTGTAGTCGATGTTGAAAGCTTTCAATCGGTTTTTCCAGAATTCAAGGGCTCCTTGTGGGACTGAATAAGCGATATGAGTTGCCATTCCGGCGCCGTTTCGTCCGGGATTGATTCCTTCCCAGGGAAAGAAAGTCAGAAGGGTTCCCGGTTCGCCGCCTTCATTCCCGAAATAGAAATGATAGGTTTTGGGGTCGTCGAAATTCACGGTTTTTTTGACGAGTCGCTGTCCTAGAATCCGGGTATAAAAATCGAGGTTTCTTTTTGCGTTTCCCGCAATAGCGGTGATATGGTGTAATCCTAATATTTTGTTTTCCATGATGATATGTTTTATTACAAAGTTAGGGGATAGGGGTGAGGTGTGTGTTGATGTAGATTAAGAAATCTTCGGTTCGTAATTCGAAGTCAGAGCTTCGAAGTTAGAAGGTGTGCATTGTTTATGCCTAATTGACGTTGACTGATTTTTAAACCACAAAGAGCAGGAAGATTTTTCACTCAGGTCGCAATATCTACTTCGGAAGATTTTTAAGGGGTTAGTTGTCATTCAGAACACGAAGAATGAGTGAGAAGAATCCGAATTTTTAAGTTAAAATGAGGCCTGGATTTTGGCTATTTTTGGCATTAAAAATCGAAGTCCAAATTTCGCCGTTTTGGGGTATCGTCTTTTTGGGATTTATGGCGTTTTTGTCCTATTATGGCGTTTTCATCCACGTATGTCATGGTTTTTTGGAGTTTTCTGACTGGGAGTATACTGGGGGTTGACTGGGAGTAGACTGGGAGTATCTATGGAGTATCTATGGAATAAGGTGTTATTTTTCGCCGTTTAGGGGTATTTTTATTTTTTGGATGGGTGTTTTTTTGATGAGTTTGGAGGATGGAATTTAGAAGTTAGAAGGTGTTTATGCTTAATTAGTGTTGACTGATTTTTAAACCACAAAGAGCAGGAAGATTTTTCACTCAGGGCGCAATATCTACTTCGGAAGATTTTTAAGGGGTTCGTTGTCATTCCGAAGCCTCGAAGAATGATGGTGAGGAATCTCTATACGCTCCTTAGATCCATCCTATCGTCTGGATGACAAGGAGCTCGAAGCTCGAAACTCGTAAAAATACAATATACAGCAAAAATTCCTTTGAGCTTTGTGGTAAAATTATCTAACCACAAGGGACGCTAAGAAGGCACAAGGAACACAGAGAAAGCACAAGGATTTTTACCATTAAGGAATTAAGGTTGTTAAGAGGGAAAGTTCGAAAAAAATACATTATAGATTTCTGCAATATACATTTTACAATTCCCAAAAACATTATTCTTAATTTCGGGATTTATTTAGCTATGTTGAATTTCCTTCCGAAGAATTATAAAACTATCATCCGACTGGCTTTTCCGATTATTCTGGCCAATGCTTCGGCGCCTTTGTTGGGGCTTGCCGATACGGCTGCAATCGGACAAACGGGCGATGCCATTGATTTAGGCGGTATGGCTTTGGCGACTTTGGTATTCAGTTTTGTGTATTGGGGTTTTGGTTTTTTGCGAATGGGAACCACGGGATTTATTGCACAGGCAAGGGGAGCGAAAGACCATCAGGAAGTGCTCACTGTGCTTTATCGGTCAGTACTTCTGGGATTGAGCATCGGGATTTTGTTGATTCTTTTGCAGACTTTTATTTTGAAATTGGCGACGGTTTGGATGAGTGCAAGCGAAGAAGTAATTGCGTTGGTAGGCGAATATTTTCGGATTCGAATTTGGGGTGCGCCTGCGACTTTGATTACCTATGCATTGTTGGGTGGATTCATCGGATTGGGAAAAACCAAAGAATTGCTTTGGGTGCAATTATTGCTCAACGGCGTGAACATCGGTCTGAATGTCCTTTTTGTGGTGGGTTTTCAAATGGGGATTAAGGGAATTGCGGCAGGAACGGTGATTGCGGAATACATCGCTTTGTTTTTTGCTTGGTATTTGCTGAGCAATCGTCTGGAAATTCGCCGTCCTGTTCAAGAAATTAAACAATTATGGAATGTCATTTTGGAACGAAGTAAAGTTGTGGCTTTGTTCAAAGTGAACGGTGATATTATGATTCGGACTTTTGCCCTTTTGGCGGGATTTGCCTGGTTTGCCGATCAGGGTGCACAGTTTGGCGACAGCATTTTGGCTGCCAATCATGTATTGCTTCAGTTCGTTTCGCTATCGGCTTTCTTTCTGGACGGATATGCCTATGTGATGGAGATGCTGAGCGGAAAAACCATTGGTGAGAAAAATCTAAAGGAATTTAAATTTCAGTTAAAAGATTCCACCATTATTGCCGGAGTGACAGCTTTTCTTTTGGGATTTTTCTTTTATGCGCTCGGGCCTTATTTTATTCCGCTTTTAAGTCAAGACGGGGAGGTTCAGGCCATCGCTAAGGGACATTTGCTATTTGCGGGAATTTATATTCTGTTTTCCTTTGTGGCTTTTCAGTTGGATGGTGTGTTCATCGGGGCGACCCAAAGCCGTGAAATGCGGAATGCTTCGATTATTTCTCTAATTCTCTTTGTAGGAGCAAGTTTTATCCTGACGGACGATTTCGGGAACCGCGGTTTGTGGCTCTCGTTTATTATCTATGTCATCGTGAGAGGAATTAGTCTGGGGCTTTATTTGCCGAAATTGATTCGGGTGAAGTTTCCAAAACTTATTAATTGAACCCATAAGATGGAAAATAAAAAAACCTGTCAAGTTTTGATTTTTGACAGGTAATTGAATTATAAATTCTGTATTAGTTAATTATCACTTTTTTGGTTGTAAAGCCTGATTCGGTTTGAATCTGAACGAGATAAAATCCTGGCTGAAGTCCGCGAACGTTTATTGTTGTGTTTGTGTTAGCGACTTTTTGTGAAGAAACAACCTGACCATTTGAACTGATCAACTGAATTCCTAAAATGTTCTCACCATTATGGGTTTTGATGTTTAAAATCTCTTTGGCCGGATTGGGATAGACATCCATCGAAAGGGCATTGGCAGGTGAGTCTATGACCGACATTTCACCAGAAGAGAAGAACAGCGTTATGTTGGGCGTGTACCAAACATTGTAACCTGACGGCGGATTCATAGCATCGTAGGGTTCCTGTGCTCCGTCGATCATTCTCGAATAAATCGGTTCTTCATGGTAAGTGCTGATGAAAGTTGACCACAAAATCTGTTCGGAATAAGTCTTGTTTGAATATACAACCAGATTTCCACCGGTATATTCGTAAGGCGTATCAAGCTGAATGTAATGTGAATTAAAACCTTTTCTAAAATCCATCAGTCCGTCATATACCAATGTGAAAGAAGCAGGATTTACCCAATCATTTGATAAGTCTGTCTGATCTGTTTCGGCCAGATAAATCTGAACTGGAACATCCTGAATATCTTCATCGAACTGGCTATTGTATTGGATTCCCGTTAGGGCTGCTGATTCTTCTACCTGACCGATGTCCTGAGATAAATAAAGCGTTTGGGATAAGCTATTCAAATTGAAAAAGTTATAAGGAATGGCATGTTGTAAAGGATAAGAGCCACTTCCGATCTGAACGTTCTCAGTATCCTGCGCCAAAACATTTACCAAAAGGTTGTTGGAATCGTTATTTTCCGAATCCTGGTCTTGTGCCAATTCAACAGTTGCATAGATGGTGTGAGCTCCCATATCGGAAGCATCTGGTGTCCAGGGAAAAATATAAAATTTCTTTTCAGTAAAATTGATTTCCTCTCCGGGTAAAGAAGCAAGTTCCTCACCTTCCTGGTTTTTAAGTTTCACCGTATAATTGGTTTGAGTAAGTTTTCCGCCATTTTGAACTTCGGCGACGAAAGTCGTTTCAATTCCGGCATTTGGAGTGGTATTTCCCATGATATTGGAAATCAATAAATCATTGTCCATCGCTGATTCCACTATAAGATCATCAATTGCCCAACCGTTGATTCCCATATTATTGCCTTCGAAACGGAAAGCAATTTGCATTTCGGTAGCGCCGTCTGGAGCTGTGATGTAATAGGCAAATTCGTCTTGTGGAATGTTCAATAATCCCAACAATTGTTCCCATAGTGGTTGCCAGGTGGTTCCACCGTCAAAAGTCACGTCCATCCCAATGGTTTCGCCCCAATCGCCGGCGTAATTGATCAAATATTGTTTGTATTTTACCAATAATTGGCTATGTCCTTCCAAGGCGATGGCCGGAGAAATCAGGCGGCTGAGTCCAGCTTGCATTCCATATCCCATATACAATTCAGGAGCGGTTCCACCGGAAATTTGGGAATTGTTGATCGACCACTCAGGTGGTTGTTCCGCGTCGATTGTCCAATTGGTAGGCAGTGGACCTGGCGTATAATCGAAATTCTCTGCGAAAAGAATTTGTTGTGCCTGCACCATCCCATTGAACAGGAAAAGAGCAGGAATAATTTTCAAAAAAGTAATAAATCGTTTCATGTGAATTTTTTTAGATATTCTAATTACAAATTAACTTTAGAATAAGAAACCTTGCAATTGGGGATTGCTGCTAATTTTTGAATTAATCCATTAAGTGCTACCACTTAATTTTAATTTGGCGCCCTAGAATGGAGCGCGGAATTCATTATTAAGTTTCATATTTGTAAGGATTTTTTATTAAATGAAAGAGACCCAACATAAAAATAAGAATACGGTGCGGAAGTTTTTATTTCTAAGTTTCCTTTCCGTTGGGTTTGTCTTTTTATTGAATTCCTGCGATTCAAGGAATCAAAAAGCAGATGCTGAAGTGGATGAAAGGTACCAGCAAGATTTTGAAGAAATTTATAAACTGATTTATGAAGATCCTGCTTTGGCCAGAGAAAAATCCCGTGAAATTCTGGACGGCCTTGTAGCAGAAGATAAAAAGCCACGTATCAAATCCTTGAAATACATCGGCTCGTCCTATGCGTTGGAAACGAAATATCCGGAAGCGATAAAATATTACAATGAAGCTCTGGGCCTCGCCGAGGAAATTGAGGATCATTTTGAAATGGGTAATCTCAACAATAATCTGGGGACGATATACAATGAATTCGGGAATTATAATTCGGCCTATATTTATTTTATCACAGCATTGGATCAATATAATTTGGCGGGAAATAAAGAAAAAAGAAGTGGAACTTTGAATAATATAGGTTTGACTTATCTTAATTTGGGGAATTTCGAAAAAGCCCTTAGTTATTTTGAGCAGGCGCTGGAAACAATGGAAATCCGAGATCCGATTATGCGTTCTACTATTCTGAATAATATAGCCATCTGCAAGGTCAATTTGAAAGAGATAAAGGAAGCAATGGAAATTTTGGATCGTTCCATTGAGCTTTCAGAACAAGCCAATAATCAGTATGGGCTTTGTATTTCTTATCAGATCAAAGGGAATTTTTTGCTGGCTGAAGAAAAAAAAGAAGAAGCATTTATTGCCTATCAGAAAAGTTTGCAGATTGCAGAAAACGCCGATTTGTTTCACCAGACAGCCGTTTCCAAAACAGGCATTGCGCGTGTTTTGCTGAATCAGAATAAATCAGACGAAGCTTTGAAAATAGCGGAAGAAGTAATGAAAATGGCCGATGAAAAGAATAGTCTGGTACTTCAAACCGATGCGCACCGGTTGCTGGCCAGCATTTATCAGACTAAAGGAAAGTTTGAAAAAAGCCTTCTTCATTTTCAGAAACATATAGAAGTTAAAGAAGAACTGAACAATAATTCTGTTGTCAATCAGATTTACGATGTAGAGCTTAATCATCTGAATCAGCTTAATAAGATGCAGCAATTGGAGCTTGATAAAAAGGAGCTCGCCATTCGTAATAAAAATAATCTGTTGTTTTTTGTTTCGTCGTTATTTCTGCTTGGTTTGGCCGGACTTTATCTTGCGTATCGAAATCATCGCAACAAACAAAAAGTCAAACTACAATCCACGATTCTGGAATTAACCAAAAAGAAATCAAATGCAGCGATGGAAGCCGAAATTGTGGAAAGAAAACGAATCGGTCGCGAGCTTCACGATAGTTTGGGGTATCTTCTTTCACTTGCCGGACTCAATGCCAGTGTTTTGCAAAAGCGAAAGGATATTTCGGAAGAAAAGAAAGCCGAATTGCTGAATTCGCTGATGGAAAGCATTGACGATGCTTTTGAAGAGGTTCGGAATATATCTCATAATCTCGCTCCGTCCTTGCTTTCTGAACAAGGTCTGAAAGGTGCGCTAAAAAGTATCGCGGATCGGGTCAACCAAAGCAATAAGCTCAAGATGAGTTTTGAAACATTCGGATTGAATCAAAAACCGGATGGATTGACCGAAAATGTGCTGTACAGAACCATTCAGGAAATTGTAAATAATACCATCAAACACGCCGAAGCCGGCGAATTGTTTATTCAGATTGCTCAAGATACCAACCAGATTACCCTTTTGGCAGAAGATAATGGAAAAGGATTTGATGTCAACCAATTGAAAACGGGTTCCAGCTTTGGTTTGTCCCATATAAAGTCCTGGGTTGAAAACCTGAATGGAAACATTCACATAGATTCCAAAACGGGGAGAGGAACCATCATCAGTATTTTAATTCCAAAAGAGAAAACAGCATAATATGTCCAAAGAACAGATAAAAGTTTTAATTGTTGACGATCACCAACTTATGATTGAAGGTCTGAGGTCTTTGCTTGAAGATGAAGAAGGTATTGGTTCTGTTGCAGGCGCCAATTCGATGGAAGAAACCCTGACGTTTTTGGAAAAAAATCAGGTGGATGTAGTCCTGATGGATATCAATATGCCGGAAGTTTCGGGAATTGAAATCACCCAAAAGATCGGGGAAAATTATCCGGCTACCAAAGTGATTGCGTTGACGATGCATGATGATATTTCCATCATCACCCGAATGATCAAAGCCGGAGCCTCTGGTTATGTATTGAAGAAAACCAATATGAATGAGGTGATCGATGCGTTGAAGATTGTTCATGCCGGAGGAAAATATTTGAGTATGACCACGCAGAACATCATTATGGATAATCTCATGAGCCCCGATGAACTGATGGATGGCAAAGAAGAAAACAAACCAGTTTTATCGGCCCGAGAATTAGAAGTGCTTAAACTCATTGCAAAAGAATACAGCAATGAAAAAATCGGGGAAAAACTATTCATCAGCGAAAGAACGGTGGAAGCACATCGCCGGAATATTTTTATCAAAACCAAGACAAAATCCATCGTGGGGCTGATGAAATATGCCATAAAAGAAGGTTTGATTCCGATTCATCCGGAGAAGTGATGAAGTGTTGGGTGTTGAGTGCTGGGGGCTTGTAATCAATAATAGTATGCTTTGAGAAAGTTTAATTTGTCGGAGTTTTCATACACTATTCATACTTTATCTATGCTTTATCTATGCTTTATGGGTACACTGTCTATACGTGAAATTTCCCGGTTGTTGTCAATTGGTTTTATTCTGCTTAAATCTTTAAGCCGCTGATGTATTTAGATTTATTCAAAACGATTTATCTAAAAAGGACGAGCCTTTTGCGATAAAATGAAAAATGCCCGATTTGGTATAAATACTCCATCCCTATGGTCAAGAGGAATTGGCTCAATTTCCAAGAGAAAAAATCAATAATCATTATGTGGCAAAAATCAAACCTGGAAAACACAGTTTGATTTTACCGCTGGGTGCAAAAGCTGATTTGACGATAGATTTAGGTGGTATTGCGCGCAAAGAAAATTACACTTTGAAACTGATTGACATTAGCGGAATAGAATGGACTGCTGAAATAAAATAACATATTTGTGAGCATAAAAAAGCTGTCGCATTTAACGACAGCTTTTTATTTGTTCTGAAATTTTCAAAAATCTATTGATATATTGTGAATTGTAAGCCTCCCTTTTTTGTTACCATTGTAAAAATTAATTATTGTTATTCATTAATTCAAATTGTTTAGGGGATTTATATCCAAGTGATTTATGAGGTCTTTGGTGATTGTATTCCCATTGCCATTGAGATGTTTTTGGGGATTTACACTTGTAGTAAATGGAAAATTGTGCCTAATGTAGAAATAGAAGCAGATATCTGATACCACATTCGTACATTTAGAGTGGCTAAAAAAGGTTCCCTGGCCGGAAAACTGTCAGGTAGAACAGGATTTGATTATATAGCGAGCTTTGATTGCTTTATTCAGTGGCGAATTTATTAAAGAACCTTTGGTATTTCGTGGAGGGACAGCCCTGGATTGTCTAATCCTTTCACGACGATTGATAATATATCATATTTGATATTTATGAAATGATTAAAGAGGTTTCATACTTAATATGCACAAAACAACTTTGCCCTTTACCCCGTATTTAACTTCACTGAATTTCGTTTCGCCAAACCTCGTTTGTGTGCAGGTATTACTTTTTCGGTTGTTTGTTTAAAATCAAATATCCCAAAATTCCTGCAACTATAGAAGCAAAGAAAATTCCAATTTTTGCTTGAATAATATGCTCTTCATTTGTAAAAGCTAAAGAAGTAATAAACAAAGACATTGTAAATCCTATACCAGCTAATAATGCTAGTCCCAAAAGATTTCTGATATTCATTCCGTCTGGAAATGGTGCAATTTTTAGTTTTACAAACAACAAAGTGAAGCCAACTACTCCAACAACTTTTCCGACTAACAAACCAAGTGAGACACCTAAAGCAACATTTGTACTAAAAAGTTGTTCAAAATCAATAGCAACAGAGACTCCTGCATTGGCTAAAGCAAAAATAGGAATAATAAGAAACGTAACGAATGGATGCATTGCGTGTTCTAATCGTTGCAATGGTGGAATTATATCGTTAGTGCCTTTTTTAACTTCATCTAAAATATGTAATTGTTCGTTTGTCAAAGTCGGAATTTTGTCATTCGGGTCAATGGATTTAAACTTTGTGAGATAGTTTTGGATTTTCGTTATGTAAAGATTTTCTTTTATCTTCATATCAGCAGGAATTGTAAATGCTGCTAAAACAGAAGCGATAGTTGCGTGAACTCCTGATAATAAAAATGCAGTCCAAACACCTACAATACCTATAATTGCGTAAAACAAAACATTTCGCACACCCATTTTATTCCCGATGTACATTATTAATACAAATCCTAAACCGATTAAAAGACTTAAAGTTGAAATGTCGGAAGTGTAGAAAAATGCAATTACTAAAACTGCTCCTAAATCATCAACAATGGCTAATGCTGTCAAAAATACTTTTAATGAAAGTGGTATTTTATTTCCTAACAGATATAAAACTCCCAAAGCAAAAGCGATGTCAGTTGCCATTGGAATTCCCCAACCGTTTTGAGCTTCTCCAATTGGATTTAAAACAAAATATATAATTGCAGGAACAAGCATTCCTCCTATTGCGGCTCCAATTGGTAATAATGCTTTTCTTGGATTTGACAGTTCTCCTCCAACAATTTCTCTTTTTAATTCAAGTCCAACAACGAAAAAGAAGATAGCCATTAAACCATCGTTTATCCAATGGTGTATGCTATATTCTAAATAGCTTTTACCATCAAATTGAAAACCAATTTTGTGTTCAAAGAATTGATGATATGCGTGGGATAAGGGTGAATTTGCGAAAATCAAGGCAATTATTACACTTATTCCGAGTACAATTCCTCCAGCTTTTTCGTTTTGTATAAATTTTTGAAATGGTTTGTTTAGTTTGTCAAAAGGATAATTTTTTTGTTCAATCATTACATTTTCTTTTCTTGTTTTGAGTTCTCAAAATTACCTTTTTTTAAAGAATTATTTTAGTTAAATCGTCTTTTCTTGCTGACGTTGTTTTATACTTGCACACAACTTTTCGAGGCTTTGCGAAGGAGCGGATTAGAAAGACGGAACTTTCAACTTTGCACTTAATCCCGCCATTTCGCCAATGCGATGTTATCAGCAGTCCTTTTATAGGTAATAAACTATCGTACTTAATATCTCATTCTCCAACTTGTTATCAATCCGTTCTCAACGGTAAATAAAAAGTTAGCTTTATTTGTATAACCTACACTCGAATACTGCCCTTTGACAACAACCTCATTTTCACTTATCACAGAATATTCAGGGTTGGCGACCTTGCCCTGGCGATCCACGATATCACTTTCAATCCATTTTTTGGTTTCTTCGGCTGTTTTCATCACTCCATCCGCACCATAGGCTTGAGTGGCTGTTTCCGAAAATTGAGCTCTGATCAGTTCGGCATTTTCTGTTTGCATCGCTTCCATCAAAGTTTTTACTGGTTTTAATAGGGTTTCGTCTTGCATTTTTTCTGATTTTTTATTTGTTGTTTGATTGGTGTTTTGTGTTTGTCCACAAGCCGTAAGTGAAAAAGAGGAAAACACAATGATTAGAAATTTTCTCATAACACATTCGATTTTAATGGGTGTTGTAAATAAATGATGATTAAATTGAGTAACAGAAATGGGATTTCTATCGCCACGCCTTTCAAGTCTTTGTTGAGCAACTGCAAACAGATAATCATCAGTATTCCCGCTGCCATTAGAAAGTTTCCCCACACGAATGTTTTCGGAAAAAGGATTAATATAGATGCCAATAAGGTAACTGCACCATTAATCATTACAGCATTTTTGCTAAAATTCCATTTACCAAACATTTCGAGCATTTCTGGTTTTGCAACGAGCATATTCCATCCGTGCTTGGCACCCATAAACACCGCAAATAAAATCAATGCTGAATTGAGAATTTTTAAAATCATAATCTTTAAATTTAAAAAAAGCAAAAAACTAAGTCATTTGCCTTTTCAAAATATTAAATTTTATTTTATCTTGTTGTGTAGCCTCCGTTTGCAAAAATAGTTTGTCCAGTAACCCACCAACCATCGGTTACTAAAAACTCAACCAAAGGTGCGATGTCTTTAATGTCTGTAAGTCCACCTAAGTCAGAGGCTTGTTTGTGATAGGCTACGGCATCATCGCTTTCTTGTCCATAGAAAAACGGCGTGTCCATTGGTCCTGGAGCAACGGCAGTTACAGAAATTCCTCTTGAACCAAACTCTTTGGAAGCAGCCCTTGTAAAATGCTCTACTGGAGCTTTTGCACCTGCATAAGTAGAATAATATCCTGTAAATGCAGCCAATAGCGAAGTTACAATTGTGTTGATCTTTCCATTATCGTTTAGTTTTTTGCCTGCTTCCTGAATGAAAAAATAAGCAACTTTCGCATTGATGTCGTTCATGCTGTCATATTCCTCTTCGGTGGTATCTACGAAAGGTTTTTTCAATACTTTTCCAACCGTATTAATAGCAATGTCAATTCCTCCGAATTTTTCGATAGTTGCATCAAAAAACTTTGTAATGTTTTTTACATCTGTCAAATCAGCTTGGAATAAAAATGCTTCTCCACCTGCGTTTATGATATCTGCCAATGTTTTTTCGGCTTCCGCCTTTGTGTTGTCGCTATTGTAGTGGATAGCCACTTTTGCTCCTTTAGCCGCAAAATTACGGCTTAGTAAGCCACCTAAATTTTTTGCACCACCTGCAATTAAAACTACTTTTCCATTTACATCGTTTCTTGCCATTTTGTCTGATTTTAAAAGTTATACAATTGATTTAGCAAAGATGGCTAAGCAAAAAATATAAATCGTGGTGAACTTTTCGGAAGTTTTTATTTTTTGTTTTCTTTTCGGAATTGTCCAGGAGTTTGTCCAATAAATTTTTTGAAGAATTTTGAAAAATTGGATGGATCGTATGTCAATATTTTTGCAATTTCAGAAACGGATTTATCCGTTTCTGAAAGCATTTTTTTTGCCTCATCAATAATTTTAAGGTCATAAAAATAACAAGGATGACTTCCAGTTTCTTTTTGAACGGTATCTGTTAAATGTTTATGAGAAATAAATAATGCGCTGGCAATTTGATTGATTTCCATGAATTCATCAGTTTTTCCCAAAACAACATCTTCAATATGGTTGTCTAAAAACTGAAAATAGTTTTCGGTAATTTCTTTACTGCGGGTTACTTTATCTTGTTCTTTATTTGTCATATCCTTATCATTCAAAAATACTGTAAAGTTGCACATTATTCCCCATTTATCTATGGTGACCTTTTCGGTTTTTTCTTTTAGAGACGGGTTTCAGTAGGATTGCTGATAACTTTTCGAGGCTTGGCGAAGTGGCGGATTAGAAAGACGGAAATTTCAATTTTGCACTTAACCGCCATTTCGCAAAACCGCTGTGCTTGTTGCACAACTAAAAAATAAATAAAAAAATTTGGTTTTGGGCATGCTAAGCGACAATGTTTTTGGTGCCTGATGTTGGTAAGGCGGCGGAGTAGTACAGTCGAACCCGTTGTAGGTACACTGATCAACCACCACAATATGAGACGAATCAATAGCAGAGGGATGGCACAGGCGAACAAACAGGTTCTGATGGCAGCACTCACTTATAATCTGAAGAAATACCTGCGTTTTGTCGTGAAAAAACCGAGTGTTTTAGCACAAGTTCTATCTTTAAAACAAGGGAAGGACTGCTCTTTTATAAAAATGCTTTTTAACGATCTTGAAACCTCAATTTTAAGCCACCTAAATTTCAGGAATTTGTGCTGGAGCTGAAAAATAAACCTCGCTTAAAAAGGCTTAAACGAGGTTGTTTTTTATAATAATTTACGTTTTTGCTTTAAAACGGGGAGTTGTGCAAC
>JAAYKY010000011.1 GCA_012522185.1 Flavobacteriaceae bacterium
GCTTAATTCTTCTAAAATTAATTTGTAACTTGCTTCTAGGTTGCTCATAATTGTATTTGATTGTCAGTCAATACAATATACTAATTTTTAGTGATTTGGGCAACCTTTCTTATAATGCACTACGGGTAATGAATAATGATTTTTTAGAATTGAAAAAGGCGGAGTCGGAGGATATTCCGGTCATCTGGAAAATTCTCCAACAATCCATAGAACGTCGACGAAAAGACGGAAGTGATCAATGGCAGGACGGTTATCCCAATCTTTCCACCGTCGAAATGGATGTGGAAAAACAACAAAACTATGTGCTTACCCAAAACGGGAAGCTCATTGCGACGGCCGCTGTCATTTTCAATTACGAACCCACTTATGATGAAATTGATGGAGAATGGCTGACAAACGGTGATTTTTATGTGGTGCATCGGGTAGGCGTTTCAGATGAAGTAGCCGGAAAAGGAATAGCAACCCAATTTTTTCTGATGATTGAGGAATTTGTCAAAGAAAAGGGTGTTTTCAGCATTAAAATCGATACGAATTTTGATAATCTGGCGATGCTTCGGATTTTGGAAAAATTAGATTATACCTATTGCGGCGAAATCTTGGTGAGAAATAGTCCGAGAAAGGCTTTTGAAAAGGTACTTTAATAATCACAGGCAGAAAAAACTTTGACAAAGTTTGGAACTTTGTCAAAGTTGAGTAAAAAATCCCTACTTTCATTTTACGAAACCTTAATTACACATAATGTTTAAAAATTTATTCCGGAAAAAGTCCATTGAGAAACTCGTTCGGGAAAGTGAGGAAGATGTCAATCCGCTCAAAAAAGTCCTTTCGGTAAAGGATTTGACCTTTATGGGAATTGCGGCAGTCGTCGGTGCCGGGATTTTCTCCACCATCGGTTCGGCGGCTTACAACGGTGGACCGGGCGTTTCGCTCTTGTTTATCATCACAGCTGTAACCTGCGGATTTACAGCGCTTTGCTATGCCGAATTTGCCAGTAGAATTCCGGTTTCGGGAAGTGCTTATACTTATTCTTATGTGGCTTTCGGCGAAATCGCCGCTTGGATTATCGGTTGGGCTTTGATACTCGAATACTCCATCGGGAACATTGTCGTAGCCATTTCCTGGAGCAGTTATTTCAATAATTTATTGGTTCATCTTTTCAATATTCATCTCCCTGACTGGATGATCATCGACCCGATGACCGCCAAAAATGCCTTTGTAGAATCTACTGCCGCACTGGCCTCGGGAGCGGAATTGACCGCCAAACAAATTCAGAGTTATGAGTTTGCCATCAATGCTTACAACAGCGCACCGATGATTGGCGACACCAAAATATTTTTCAATCTCCCGGCTTTCATCATCGTGGCCTTGGTTACTTGGCTGGCATATATCGGCATTAAAGAAAGTAAGAAATCGGCCAATTTTATGGTGTATTTCAAAGTTGCCGTGATTTTATTTGTGATTGTTGCCGGAGCATTTTTTATCGATACCAACAATTGGCGACCTTTTCTTCCCAATGGATTTGAAGGCGTTCTGAAAGGTGTTTCGGCCGTTTTTTATGCCTATATAGGTTTTGATGCGATCTCCACGATGGCCGAAGAAACCAAAAATCCGCAACGTGATATGCCGCGCGGAATGATTTATTCGCTACTGATTTGTACCGGATTGTATATTTTAATCGCACTGACATTGACCGGAATTGAACATTATTCGCATTTTCAAAATGTAACCGATCCGCTGGCATTTGTGTTTGAAGAACGTGCGCCTTGGATTGAAAAAATTGTTTCCATCAGTGCAGTTGTCGCGACGACTTCGGTTTTATTGGTTTTCCAGATTGGACAACCGAGAATTTGGATGAGTATGAGCCGTGATGGTTTATTGCCTAAAAAATTCGGGCAAATTCATCCGAAATACCAGACTCCGGGATTTGCAACGATTGTAACGGGTGTCATCGTCGGAATCGGAGCTTTATTCATCGAAAGTGATTTGGTAACCGACTTGACGAGCATCGGGACTTTGTTTGCATTTATGTTGGTTTCGGGTGGGGTTTTGTTTTTACCGCCCAAACTCAAGGAATCTGGTAAGTTTCATTTGCCTTATATAAACGGAAAATGGATTGTTCCTGTTTTATACATTTTCTTTGTTTACGCTTTCCAAAACCGTACGATTGCGGCTTTTACCGAATTCAATTTAGAAAATAGCGAAGAAGTTTTATTTATCGTTTTCCTGATTTTTGCTTTAATCGTAGCGATTATGACCTTCATCCGAAACTATTCGCTCATTCCGATTATGGGCGTTTTGATGTGTTCTTATATGATGGTTGAAATTCCGCTTGTGAGCTGGAAATGGTTTCTGGTTTGGATGGCGCTTGGGCTGACGGTTTATTTCCTTTATGGTTATAGAAATAGTAAATTGAGGAAGGAAGTTTAAGTCAGATTATTTCAAATCGAAACGATTTTCAATTCCGAGTACGTTATAAATAATTTTCAAATGGTATTTGACTGTATTTTCTGAAATAAATAATTCGTTTCCAATTTCTTTATTGGTTTTTCCTTGTTTGACAAGTTCAATGATTTGGAGTTGCCTGTCCGACAAACTCTCCCGAGCTTCCTCCAATTGTTTGTCTCCTTGGGTTGCATTTCTGGAGATTTCTTCCAACTCCTCACGCATTCTTTCGTTTTCGAGTTCAATGAAATATCTTTTTTCTTTATTGATTTTAAATAATTGATACAAAACAACGAGAAATGCCAATAGAATAACAGAGGTTACGGTGAGGAAAATCTGGACATATCGCTCATATCTTCGTTCGAGCTCTCTACGTTTTTTCCAAAGTTCTTTTTCAACCATATTTAAATTTCCACTTTGAACGGGCGCATTGTACACTCCGGATAATTCAGAGCCCATTCTTTCATGAAAATATGCGTTTTTATAGTCGTCCATTTTGAGGTAAAAATGGCTCATGTCATAATGCATTCTAATTTTATAAATATCAATTCCGTATTTCTTGGAATAATAAATACCTTTTTCAAAAGCCCATTCTGCCAATTCAGGATTCCTTGTATGCTCTGCAAGATTGACCAATTTGCAATAAACGGCAGGCAAATGCTCTGGATTTTCGTTTTCTATAACAGCAATGCCTTGGCGCAATATCGCTTCTGCTTCTTCGTATTTTCCTTCTCTTATCTTAAATGTTCCTGCGACGTTCCAATAAAAAGCTTTGATGGGCGGATCTACTAATTCGAGATCCCGCTCTGTAATTTTATCAAAATGATATCGGGCTTGTTGAAAATCCAATAAGTCAAAGTGAATAAACATTTTTTCGAATTTGACTCGGGCTTCGGCATGGGCCTCAATGGCCGTACCTCTTCCCTCTTCCACAGCATAATTCAGATTGTTCAGAACAACGGCATAATTGTAAAGCCTTTTGTAAGTCAAAGCTTTTTCGATGTAAGCATAATATCTATCAATCGAAGTGCTGGACGGATGATTGATAATTTCTTCCAATTTTATGATTGCAGAATCATATTTATAGGCATTATTCAGCTCCGAAATCTTTTCAGTTAACTCTTTCGGATCTATATTCTGTGCAAATACCAACAGAGGCAATGCGAAAAAACCACAAAAAAATAAAACTTTCTTTTGCAAAAAGAATACTTTAATTACACTCAAGACGATTGATTATTAACCTATTACGAACCTACCCACTGGGTAGTTTGTCATAACTACTCCCTAACTACACCCACAAAAGTAGAGAAAATAAATTTTATTTGTGACTTTCGTACCGCTTTTATTTGAAAGCAAAAAGTAAAAATATTTTTGACGGAACCCTCCCTCCTAAAAAAAAACAAAAATTACTTTAACTACCTATTCTCTACTCTAACTGATTTTATTTTAGTTAGTGAATCAAAAGCAGTCCTTGGAACTAATCGTTTGAAGGACTGCTTGTTTTTTTTAAATACTTGGAAATCCAATCAATTAATCGGAGCAGGAATCAGTAAAACTGGAATTTTTGTACCTTTAATTACGCCATCGGAAACGCTTCCTACAAATGTCTTGTATAGTGCGCTATGCTTTATATAACCCAAAACAATCAAATCTGCATGAAGTTTTTCTGCCAGTTTCAGAATTTGTTTGTCTGCAAAGCCATGGAGAAGATGAACCTCGGTCAATAGCCCTGCCTCCTGAAATTTTGCTTTAAAGGAATTTAAAGTGTCCATTTCCTTTTCATATTCGGTAAGGTTTACTGGAGAAATGTATTCGACACCCGGCTCAGTTACGACAATGTCCTTACTGAGCGAAGTCACATGCACCAAATGGACTTTGGATTCAAATGCCTTGGCGATTTCAATTGCTTTTTGCGCTACCAAATCACCTTCTTTGTTGGAGTCAATGGGAACTAATATTGTTTTCATTTTCAGTGGAATTTTTAATTTGAATTAAAGTTAGCAAATAGATTGCAATCAAACTATGATATTTCCACGTATGAAGTTAATTCAAACTATACTCCGTTCCGTCCTTTCCGTCTTTCAGCTGGATTCCGATGGCAGCCAATTCGTCACGAATTTGGTCGGACAAAGCCCAGTTTTTATCGACACGCGCCTGATTTCGCATTTTGATGAGTAATTGAACCGTTCCGTCCAGTTTGTCGTTTTTTCCGTTGGAAGCTTCATCGGATTTCAATCCCATTACGTCAAATACAAATTCATTCAACGACTTTTTCAAAACTTCTATGTCATCCGAACTCAGTTTTTCCGTTCCGGCTTTAGCGCCATTAATTACCCGCACCGCATCGAATAAATGAGAAATTAAAATGGGCGTATTGAAATCGTCGTCCATTGCTGCATAACAATCTTTCAGCCAATTTTGAACGTCAAAGGTGGATTCTTTTGAGTTTTGAATGAAATCAAGATTTTTAATTCCGTCCATCAATCGATTAAATCCTTTTTCGCTTGCCAGCATGGCATCATTCGAAATGTCGAGAACGCTTCTGTAATGCGCTTGCAAAAAGCAAAACCGAACAATTCCGGGATGGAATGGTTTTTCAAAGAAATCATTTTCACCGCTTACCAATTGCATCGGTAAGATATAATTTCCGGTTGATTTACTCATGCGCTGTCCGTTCATTGTCAGCATATTGGCATGTAGCCAGTATTTTACAGGTTCCTGTCCGTTGGCGCCTTTGGCTTGTGCGATTTCACATTCGTGGTGCGGGAACTTCAAATCCATTCCGCCACCGTGGATGTCAAAAAATTCACCCAAGTATTTGGTACTCATTACGGTACACTCCAGATGCCAGCCCGGAAAACCTTCACCCCAAGGTGAGCCCCAACGCATAATGTGCGCCGGAGAAGCGTTTTTCCAAAGGGCAAAATCCACCGGATTTCGTTTTTCATCCTGACCGTCCAGATCGCGGGTATTATTGATTAAATCATCAATATTTCTTCGGCTCAATTCGCCGTAATTCAATCCTTTTTGGTTGTAAGCGACCACATCAAAATAAACCGAACCGTTGATTTCATAAGCCAATCCAAGTTCGATTAATTTTTGAGCCAATTCGATTTGCTCCAGAATATGCCCTGTGGCAGTGGGCTCAATTGTGGGCGGAAGTAAATTAAAGGTTTCCAAGACTTTATGAAAATCGACGGTGTATTTCTGAACGATTTCCATCGGTTCGAGTTTTTCCAGTCTTGATTGTTTCACAAAACGGTCGTTGTCCACATTTCCATCATCGGTCAGGTGACCGGCATCGGTGATATTTCGTACATAACGAACTTTATAACCCAAATGCACCAAGTACCGATAAATCATATCAAACGACAAAAACGTACGTACATTTCCCAAATGTACATTGCTGTAAACCGTTGGTCCACAGACATACATCCCGATGCTGTCTTTGTGAATGGGAACAAATGTTTCTTTCTCGCCGCTCAGCGAATTATGTACTTTTAAGTTGTGGTTTTTGATCATTTTGGGTTGTGCGTTTATGGGTTTTGGGTTATGCGTTAATTATTTTTGAATATTTCTATTAACTAAGCTTTGAAAAGCTATCATTTCTGCTTCATTATTAAAATATCTTTTGGGAATGACATAAGCAACTATACTATCGATATAAAGATAAAAAGCATTTTTACCTTCTTCAAATTTTTTTACTGTAGCCCAATTAACTGCTCCTTGTGAGTTTTCACTATTGTATAAAATTTTATCGTCAGAGAATTCATATTCTGTTTTACTTAAAAAACTCCCATCTTTTAAAGCTATTTTTTTTGTACTTTTTAATCTAAAATAAATTAAAAGGAAACAAGTAAGCCAAAAAATTACTGTTGAAAAAATTATAGCGAATAAATTTATTCCGTAATTAATAAGGAAATATAATTGTATAATAATAAATGCAATACAATACAAAATAATTGATTTTCTAAAACCATTTTTCATGAAATGATGTTTAGCAAAATCTGAATAATCTTCCCTCGTTATATCTACAACTATTTTCATTTCAAATCTAAATCTTCAAACTCCCCTCCTTCCTGTCCGTCAGATAGGCGGATGGATGAGACTAGGGAGGCTTACACATTAAATTTCGTATGCACGCCGATGTAATGCAGGAATTCTCTTCTTGTCGTCGGATCGGTTTTGAAAATCCCGCCCAATTCTGCCGTCACGGTGCTGCTGTCGATATCACGAATACCCCGTGAATTTACACAAAGGTGTTTCGCATCGATTACACAGGCAACATCTTCCGTTCCCAATGCGTCCTGCATCGCTTTTACAATCTGCATCGTCAGTCTTTCCTGAACTTGCGGACGTTTCGCGTAATAATCCACGATGCGGTTCATTTTAGAAAGCCCGATTACTTTTCCGTTTGAAATATATCCGATATGCGCTTTCCCTACGATGGGCAGAAAATGGTGCTCACAGGTCGAATAAACCGTGATGTCTTTCTCCACCAACATTTGGTTGTATTTATATTTATTATCAAACGTGGACATTTTGGGCTTTCGATCGGGATGCAATCCACCGAAAATTTCATTGACAAACATTTTGGCTACGCGTTTGGGCGTTCCTTTCAAACTATCATCGGTCAAATCCAATCCCAAAGTATCCATAATGTTTTTGAAATCGGCTTCGATTTTTGCAATTTTTTCATCATTACTCAACTCAAAAGCATCTTTGCGCATAGGCGTATCGTGGTGCGACGCAAAGTGATCATCGCCTATTTCGTCGTACAAATTCTGGTCAGACATTTTCTTAAATTTAATAAAGTGCAAATTTACCGAAACAGAATCATATTTAGACCATTATCCGGCGAAATTCTAAAACCTAATGATTATCGGTCTCCACCGCAAATTTGTATATTTGAGTCCAGAAAAATTCAAGAATGAACCAAAAAATTTATGGCGTTGACCATTTTACAATAGAAGACTCGATAGAGATTTTAAACAATAAAATCCAAGCGGTAATTTCCGAAAAAAGCCGCGAACAAATCCAACGCTCCAAAGACAATGTGGAAGCAATCGTAAATTCCGGAATGACGGTTTACGGCATTAACACAGGCTTCGGGCCGCTTTGCGATACTAAAATTTCAAAAGAAGAGACCCGAAAACTTCAGGAAAATTTACTGATCAGTCACGCCGTTGGTGTGGGAAATCCGATTTCGAAGGAACTTTCCAAACTGATGCTGGTGGCAAAGCTCCACGCCTTGGCAAAAGGTTTTTCGGGAATTTCGCCTGAAACTTTTGAAAGAATTTTGTTGTTCGTCGAAAAAGATTTAATTCCCGTCGTTCCTGAACAAGGTTCCGTGGGAGCTTCGGGCGATTTGGCGCCGCTTTCTCATTTATTTTTGCCTTTGATTGGCGAAGGGAAAATCTGGAAAAACGGCGTTCCAACTCCGGCAATGGAAGTTTTGAAAGAACATAATCTTGAGCCGATTGAACTTCAGGCAAAAGAAGGTTTGGGGCTGATCAATGGAACCCAATTCATTCTGGCGCACGCCCTTTTCGGATTGGACAAAATGAAGTATTTGCTGGATCTGGCCGATGTGGTTGGAACAATGAGTTTGGAGGCTTATTCGGGTTTGAGTTCTCCGTTCCGAAAGGAATTGCATGAAGTCCGTCCGTATCGCGGAACGAAATTAGTAGCCGAGCGAATTCGCAAACTTTTGGAAAGTTCAGAAATCATTGATAACAACGATTTTCCACGGGTTCAGGATCCTTATTCGCTTCGCTGTATGCCGCAAGTGCATGGCGCTTCGCGAAATGCTTGGTTTCATCTGAAGGAAATGGCAGAAATCGAATTGAATTCCGTAACCGATAATCCGATTGTCCTGGACGAAGAAACCGCAATCAGTGGGGGGAATTTCCATGGTCAGCCAATGGCAATGGTGTTGGATTATGCGACCTTGGCTGCTGCAGAACTGGGAAATATTTCCGATCGCCGACAATATTTATTGCTCGAAGGGAAATTCGGATTGCCCAGATTATTGACGGAAAAATCGGGTCTGAACTCCGGATTTATGATCCCGCAATATACATCGGCTGCTTTGGTTACCGAAAATAAAACTTTGTGTTTCCCGGCTTCGGCGGACTCGGTTCCGACTTCATTGGGACAGGAAGATCACGTTTCGATGGGAAGTATTTCGGGTAGAAAATTCAATCAGGTTTTGAATAATCTGGAGAAAATTCTTGCGATTGAACTGATGTATGCCTGTCAGGGACTGGAATTTAGAAGACCTTTGAAATCAAGTCCGGTGATTGAAGAAGTTTTTGATTTGGTTCGAACCAAAGTGGGTAAATTAGAAGATGACCGATTGATCGGTGAAGATATTTTGGCGATTATTGAATTAATTCAAGGTGAGAAATTGAAAGAAATTATTTCGAAAGTATAAAGTTCAACCTAATCAAGGTTTAAAAAATAGAGAAAATGACAACCGAACAATTTCAACAACAAATACAACAAGGAATTCCGGCAGAATTGCCACTGAAAAAAAACTATAACCCCAATGTAAGTCACGCTCCGAAGCGAAAAGAAATTCTTTCGGAGGAAGAGAAAAAACTGGCGTTGAAAAATGCTTTGCGTTATTTCGAACCGAAATTTCATTCGGAATTAATTCCCGAATTCAAAGAGGAATTGGAGAAATTCGGACGCATTTATATGTACCGATTCAAACCCGATTATGAAATCTACGCCCGACCGATTGAGGAATATCCCGGAAAATCTTTGCAAGCCAAAGCCATCCAGCTGATGATTCAAAACAATTTGGATCCAGCGGTCGCGCAACATCCAGACGAATTAATCACCTACGGAGGAAACGGAGCGGTTTTCCAGAATTGGGCACAATATCTTTTGACGATGAAATATTTGTCGGAAATGACCGATGAACAAACTTTGGTGATGTATTCCGGGCATCCGATGGGCTTGTTTCCATCTCACAAAAATGCACCGAGAGTCGTTGTCACAAATGGAATGGTCATTCCAAATTATTCAAAACCCGACGATTGGGAAAAGATGAACGCTTTGGGCGTGTCCCAATATGGACAAATGACCGCCGGAAGTTATATGTATATCGGTCCGCAAGGAATTGTACACGGAACCACGATTACGGTTTTAAACGGATCAAGAAAGATTGATGATAAAGGAACTGCCGGAAAACTCTTTGTCACGGCAGGTTTAGGCGGAATGTCGGGTGCTCAACCCAAAGCCGGGAACATTGCCGGTGTCATTTCGGTTACAGCTGAAGTGAATCCAGCTGCAACTTGGAAACGACACGAACAAGGTTGGGTGGATGAAGTAATTTCGGATTTGGACGAATTGGTGAAAAGAGTTCGCGAAGCAAAAGAAAAACAAGAAGTCGTTTCGATTGCCTACGATGGAAATATCGTGGATGTTTGGGAAAAGTTCGACCAAGAAGATGTGTACGTCGATTTGGGTTCTGACCAGACTTCTTTGCACAATCCTTGGGCGGGAGGATATTATCCGGTGGGATTAAGTTTCGAAGAATCCAACCAAATGATGGCGGAAAATCCCGAATTATTCAAAGAAAAAGTACAAGAATCATTGCGTCGTCATGCGGCTGCAGTCAATAAACACACCGCCAAAGGAACTTACTTCTTCGATTATGGAAATGCCTTTTTGCTCGAAGCAAGTCGTGCCGGAGCCGATGTGATGGCAGAAAACGGGATCGATTTCAAATATCCGTCTTATGTGCAGGACATTATGGGGCCGATGTGTTTTGATTTTGGCTTTGGGCCGTTCCGTTGGGTTTGTACATCGGGGAAACCGGAAGATTTACAGAAAACAGATGAAATCGCTTGTCAAGTTTTAGAAGAAATCATGAAAAATTCTCCGAAGGAAATTCAGCAACAAATGCAGGACAACATCACTTGGATCAAAGGTGCGCAGGAAAATAAATTGGTGGTAGGCTCACAAGCCCGAATTTTGTATGCCGATGCCGAAGGTCGAATTAAAATTGCGAAAGCCTTTAACGATGCGATTTCCAAAGGTAAAATCGGACCGGTAGTTTTGGGACGTGATCACCACGATGTTTCCGGAACGGATTCGCCATTCAGAGAAACTTCCAATATTTACGATGGCTCGAAATTTACGGCCGATATGGCGATTCACAACGTGATTGGCGATAGTTTCCGTGGTGCAACCTGGGTTTCGATTCACAACGGTGGCGGCGTCGGTTGGGGCGAAGTCATCAACGGCGGATTTGGAATGTTGTTGGACGGAACTTCCGAAGCTGAACAAAGATTGAAATCGATGTTGCATTGGGATGTAAATAACGGAATTGCGCGTCGTTCGTGGGCGAGAAACGAAGAAGCGATTTTTGCCATCAAACGTGCGATGGAAGACGAACCTTTGCTGAAAGTTACTTTGCCGAATTTGGTGGATGAAGATTTATTGTAAATCACGCTATCTTAAAACAAATGAAAATATTATTATTGGTATTAATTTTTATACCCGCATTAGTTTATACACAAATTGATGAATCAACCACATCAAAAGTTGAGCGAGGAGCAAACTCTAAAAGTTTCTTCATCAAGGATGCTCAGGAATTTAGGTTTAAAGAATATGAAAATGTTTTTTCAAACGAACAAGCAATTGGTTATATGCGAAAAGCTAAAACGAACAAATCTATTGCTTCAATTCTCACTTATTCGGGCGGTGCAATTTTAGGTTTGGGGGTAGGTGTTTATGTTATCACTAAATCAACCGAAGGTAATTTTTGGGTTATATTTTAAGTGGTTCGACAATAGCATTGGGCACTGGAATTATGCTTTCAAGCATTCCATTGTGGATGGGTTATTCCAAAAACATCAAAAAGGCAATTGATGTTGAAAATGGAGAAAGTGAGATTCAGACTTCACAGTTAAGATTAAATGTAAACGGAGACGGATTTGGTCTTGCTTATCAGTTTTAAACAAATTAAACCGCAAAAAAGCTTTCCAATTCTTTCAACGTTTCGGGGGAAGTCTGAATGTCTTTTACTAATTCGCCTTTGTTCAAAGCAATAATTCTGTCCGAAACTTCTACCGTATGGTTCAAATCGTGGCTGGAAACCAAAATCGTTTTTTCTTTGTGGGAAGTTAAATCCCTGATTAGTTTTTTCAAACGAATTTGTGTGGAAGGATCGAGGTTGGCAAAAGGTTCATCCAAAATAATGATTTCCGGGTCGCCAATCAAAGCCGCAACAATGCCGACTTTCTTTTGATTTCCTTTGGACAAATCGCGTAAATATTTCTTTTTTCCTAAAATTTCATCGTTAAAAAAATCGGTGTAATTTTTCAGAAAAGCATCTATACTCGCTTTGTTTTCGCCGCGAAGTTCCCCGATGAAATAGAAATATTCTTCGGGTGTCAAATAACCGATGAGAAAACTTTCATCGATGAAGGCGGTGGTGAATTTCTTCCAGTCTTCGCTCTCGTGGACTTTAATTCCGTTGAGCATGATTTCCCCTGTCGTGGGTTGAATTAAGTCCAGCATCAGGCTAAAAAGCGTGGTTTTACCGGCTCCGTTGTTTCCCACCAGTCCGATACTTTCGCCTTTGTTGATTTTAATTTCGCCGAGGTTCAAAACTTTGACTCCACCGTATTCTTTTGATATAGTATTGATTTCAATCATTTTCCTGAAGTTAGATTAAGCATTTTGTTCTTTAAATCCATTAATTGCGGCATATTTCCGGGTTTTGTAACCTTTGAGAATTCCATTCATAAAATAATTTCTCAGTAAAAACCCAATCAGCCCAAGGAAGGCCAAAACCGCCGAAGCAATGTAAAAATTCCCGAAATATTTCAGCAGCATCCAAATGATCACCGGCACACCGATCAAAGGCAAAATGATGAGCCATTGCGTAATTCCGGTTCCCTGATAATTGGAAAACTGACCTTTGTCCAGATCAATTCTTTTCTTGTTAAATGAGCCTGCGAACAGTAAAAGCGGAACATTTATTCCGAAGTTATAAATCGCACAAGCCATGTTTAAAATTAAAATTTTAGAATCAAAAAAGCCATAAGGCAAAGTGGCAATGGTCATAATCAGAATGGAAAAATTCATCAAAGTCGCTTTGGAATGCAGGTAGAGTTTCATCGGAATGTTTTGCGTCATCATCATCGGATAATAAGTCGAGTCCCAAGCGGGAATAAACTGTCCGAAATTCATCATAAAAACTCCGGTCATAAAAAGCCCGACGAAAGCCCACATCGCCGATTCGTTGTAAGTATCCTGGGTATAGAAAAGCAATCCGTAAAGCGCAAAAAACAAGGACATATAAAGCACGGTTTTGGGGCGTTTGTTTCGCCAGATGAGTTTCATGTCCAACTGCATAAAAGGCGCTACTTTCCCAAACCGCTGCGTCCACGCCATTTCGGTGTCGTCAAAACTATTGGATTCGGTTTTCAGATAAGCATCTAGATAAAAATTCTGAATTAAATTTCTTTGGTTGAGCTTGAACAAGAAAATTACAATCGCAACGGGAATTAGGCAAATCCAAGGCTGAAGCAGGATTTGGTTGAAAATATTTCCTACGAATTGAGTGGTCAGAAAGATTTCAAAATATTCCAATCCGTAAAGAATGGCGATTGTGCCAAAGAACAAGGCAAATAATAATTTATTGTCAAGGATTTTCTTTTCGATGTAAATGTTGAGGAAATTCGCAATCAACACCATCGATAAAATTGAAATCGTCCAGCCTGAAATCTGAAGGAAACTGAAATCCGTTTGCCAAAAGCTAATGGCGGCAAAAGGAATGACCATGATGGGCGTAAAGATGTTGAAATAGGAAAAGATACTTTTGGTCAGAATGAAATTGACCAAAGTGCTTCGTTTGATGTTTTGAATGAGAAAAGGTTTGATGTTGATAATCGGAATTTTTTGCATCATATAGCGCATCACCAATTCAATTATAAACCAAACCACCACCAACTGATTGGCCAGATAAAGAGGTTCTGTGTCGGGAAATAATTCAATCAGTAAAAATCGCAATCCGATTCCCAAAACCAGCATACTTGCAATTCCATACAGCGCAAAAAAACCAATCAGAAGTTTGATTGCGATTTCTTTGCCCATCGTGGCAGACCGAAAAAATGATTTCCATTCGAGTAAAATGAGTTTCCTAAACATGCGCTCAATTTTATACTTATGTAAGTAGGGCAAATGGCAAAAATGTTACAAAAATAAGTATTAAGACCTAAGTATTATGTATTAAGATTTTCGGTGTTGAAAAAAAACCTCATTTCTGAAGTGCTCTTTGCTCGAACCCGTCTCGGCTCATCCGAAAAGATGGGCAGGTATACTATGAAGTTGAATCTTTACAAAACAAAAAAAGCACCTCATTTCTGAAGTGCTTTTTGCGATCCGGACGGGACTCGAACCCGCGACCACCTGCGTGACAGGCAGGTATTCTAACCAACTGAACTACCGGATCAGTCAATTTTGGACTGCAAATATACATGAATTTTCATTACCTGCAAATAGAATTCCTATTTCTCTCAACTTTTTTTATTTCTTCATAAAAAAAGCCGGAACTAAGTCCAGCTTTCTTATTCATTTATAAAGATTTACATCATTTGTCTATCTAGTTTTTCCATTCGGGTATCGTCAATGTCCGATGACATAATCAAGGATGGAAGTAATTGTTGCATCATTCTTTGCTGTGCCTGCTGATTGATTTGTTCGATCAGGAATGTTGCATCTTGAACGGTCGGAGCTTCTGTTCTGGATTTCAAATTGACTACATAAACTCCCGCATTTCCAGCAATTGCTTTGGAGGTTGTATTTGGATTCATTCCGAAAGCTGCTCCTGCAACTTTTGGTTCTGCTCCTTTTCCTGCTATTTGTGCCGATCCAAAGCTGATGGAGGTACTTCCTCTTTCCGCTCCAAAATTAGATACAAAAGCATCCAAGCTTGGGTTTTCACCTAATTTCTTATTGATTTCCTCAATCAATTTCTGATGCGCCAAAATCGGTTCCACTTCATCACGAACAGCTTTGGCAGGAGCTAATCCTTCAGGTGTTCTTGACGAAAGGAAAACGATGATATGATCTTCGTTTATGGTTGAAAACATGTTTGTAGAACCTGGTTTTGTGTTTTTATTGAAAGCCCATTTCAAAATATCGTTGTCTTTGTCATTGCTAAATCCTGTTGATGGATCTACCAATGGAAGTACGTAATATCGGGCAACGTTTTCAGCGGTATTGTAATTATAACCTTTTTGCTGCGCCAAGTTGGCAAATTCATTCAAGGATTTTCCTTGCACTTCTTGTGCGAAATTTCTTGCATCCGCAAAGTTTTTATCCGAAGTCTCCTGAGAAGGTTTGATTTCTTTCAGAATGTTTGCAAACTGATAGCCTGTTACGTTTTTCACTCCATCGATTCGAATGATATGGAACCCAAAACGAGATTCTGTCAATCCGATTTCTCCGGTTGTATGTGTATTTAAAAATTGAAGGTATTCGGGAGCGATGTTTTGTGAGTTTCTATACGTCCAACCAATGCTACCGTTTTTGGGTGCTGATCCTGGATCTTCGGAATGCTGAGCTACCATGGCATTGAAACTGGATGGATTTGCTTTTATTTGTGTCAACAAACTATCGGCCAATACTCTTGCTTCTTCGCGGGAACGATTGCCAGCCGCATTTCCTGTTCCTGTATAAGAAATTAAAATATGGCTTGAATTGATGGAGTCGGCAACTTCTTTTGTTTTGGAAACCTTTACCAATTGATAGGCATTTCCCGTTTTGAAAGGGCCTCCTACCTGTCCTACCGTCCCATTCATTAAGAAATCCACGTAGTCCTCAGGCAATTGAGAAGCAAATTGTTGTACCTCTTTTCTTGTAATAAACTGATTTACGAAAGGACGCTCTGAATATTTAGATACATAAACAGAATCATTGTCTGCACTCGCAAATGCAGCAATTGTATCCGTTACATTGTTTACCTCATCATGAACGATCTGTGGGGTTAAGAATTTTTTGATTTCATCTAAGGCTACTGCTTCATCAGCTGCAGAAGCCTGAGCTGGGAAATAAACGTAATTCAAATCAACTAAAGCTTCGCTTTTGTAGTATTTTGGATATTTTTTCACATAGGCATTGATTTCATCATCGGTTACTTCGATGTTGTATCGCTTTTTCAAATCCTCATAAGAAGCAAAAGCATAATCAATGGTTGCGTTTTGTATGTTTCCTATTTGCTGAAGTTCGGCTTCTTTGGAAGTAGTGGCTACGCCCATTGTCACCAACTGCATATATTTTTGTCGAATTAAATTAGGTCTTGCTTCGTCAAACATCATCAAAAAATTCTGATAGGTCTGTCCGGCACCGGGAACTCCTTGTTCGGCCTGAGATTTTAATTGCCCAATCTGAACTTTCAACTCATCTGCGCTCGGCATACCATATTGTTGAGCAAGGAAGTTCCAAACTTCATTTTCGCTCACCTCAAGTCCGGCTTTTTCTGCTTGTGTTTTGATAAGTTTTTGAGAAACCAAAGTGTTCCAAACTTGTTGAGAAACCTGATTTTGAGATAGGTTTTGATTTGACATAGCCGATTGTGCATTGACAAATTCTGCCAATGAGATGGACTCACCATTTACGTTCCCGACCTCATTGGGGTCACCTGTAAACAGTCGTTTTACGACGGAATTATCACTGAATAAATCCCCGGCCAGAAAAGCTATCATAGCTATACCGATCACTACAATCAAAAGCCATGTTTGTTTGCGAATTGCTCCTAAAATTGCCATTATCTCGTGTCTTAAATATTAATTTTTGGTTGGCGAAATTACAATAATTAAATCAAATTGAAAATTTGAAACCCATAAATTTTGAAAATGAAGCCTTTAAAACCATTTTTCAACTTAGTTTGGATGAAATTAATTCCTAATGAGTTGAATTTCAAAAAATGAATCCCCTTCAAGCATCAGAATTTTTCTTCCTCATAAAGCTTCATCCCCCGATTATTAAACAAACTGTATTCGCTCAAGTCGTCTTTGGCCTCCAATCCATTATTGGCCTGCAAAGAATCGCCTGATTTCGATATAATATACACAGTGTCCTGCGTGAAAACTCTTCGTTCGTTTTTATTCCAAAATAATTTTTGGGTTTTCAAAGTATCGCCTTTTTCATTGATGACCAAAACATCACCTCTTCCCTCATACCAGCCTTTCATATCATTCATCACTGCCCAATTGGCACGAAGATATCCGGGAGAATCAATACTTTTATTGTAAAAATCCATTTCCAGACCTTTTGGGAATTTTGTATAAGGCGAGTCGGTCATTGCAAATTCTTCGATCAAAGGCGAACGAAGATCAATTTTCAGAAAGCCTGAATCTTTAAAAATTACGTGCGCATTGATAAGCGATCGGCTTGGGATCTCTTCGTTCCGAGTGGATAAATCTAAATCCTCTGCTTGATTACAGGCAAAAACAAAGAGAAAAAAATAAACCGGCAGAAGTCTCTTTCGCAAAAAATTTCTTGAAAATGTATAGAAAGAAAACATCTTTATTTCGATTAATCAATCACACGCTTTCTAAACCAGATATCGTTCAGGGTAAATCCAATCTTGATGTTGGCATAATTTTCCTTGATGACCATTGAATTTGCTTTACCTAATTGCCCCAATTCAAACGCTAAATTCAGCATCGAAGCATCGCGGTCTTTGCCTACTGGAAATCCAAAACCGAAAGTCACTCCGTATTTTTTGATGCCTAAATCGCCAAACTGCAAAGGGGTCGCTTCATAAAAACCACCCAAACGGTAGGTTACACGATTGAAATAGCTTTTGTAACTATTGAAATCCGGGATCCAATACCCACCTGCTGAAACTCGAAAACGCGTGTCAATGTTGGAATTATCATCCTCGTCCAGAGAGTATCCACCCCAATCACCCCAATCCAATTGTGCGCCGACCATCCAATTTAAATCTTTTCGATAGGAAGCTCCAATTGAAAGAGATTGAGGAAGTTTCATATCTCCGTAAATCTTCTGATAACGAATGGTATCCAAATTACTTGGCACCAAATCCATCAGCACGTAAGTTGTGGTCAAATCCTCGATTTTCGCATTGACATTTGCGCCCAATGTGTAAGTCGCACCCACATCAAAACGTTTATTGGTTCCGATTTTTTTGGAATAGTATGCACCGGTTGTAAATTGGAATCCGCTTAGTTCGGCTTGGTATGAATAATTGGTTTGCAAAGCCAATCCTTCTGTTGTGATGGTTTGATTTCGATCCAATTCACCAAATAAATAATTCACACGAAGTCCCAAAGAAAGTTCGGGAGACAGATTATAAGAACCCATGAAATGAAGCGAATTAATTCCTCCACTTCCTTTGTAATCATTTCGGAAGCGAAGCTCATCGTTTTCCGAAATCGTAGCCAAATCATATCCCACCGATGTAAAAGGCTGAAAGCCAAAACCAGCTCTTGCTTTTGTTCCGATTGGAAAGGCAAGTGAAACGTTTGAAATATAAGTTGTACTTTTTTTCGAAACATTGGATCCATCGTCAAACTGGCTCAAATGGGTGTTTACGCCAAATTCAAAACTCGTAAAACTGAGAAGTGGATTCGCCGCTGGGTTATAAAAGTTGGCACTTGCTGAATAAGGATTTGTGGGTAAAACCGACAAGCCTCCCATTCCGGCTTGTTCTATATTATTGTCAAACAACAAATCTCCGGCTCCAAAAGAGGAATAAGGAGAAGTAGAAGTACTTTGTGCATTAGACAAAACGCCGATACTCAAAACACCCAAAACAGCTAAAACGCGATTTATTTTCATGCGTAAATCTATAATTTGAAGTTGCAAATATGATGATTAGATTGGAAACTGCAAAAACAGACTTAGGAATTGCTTGTTAATGAACTATTAAAGTTTGTTAAGACTTGAATTGATTTAATTCGAAAAAATATTTTTTTTGCATTTAATAAAATTTATATATTTGCAGTCCCAAATGAGTCGGTGCCTTAGCTCAGTTGGTAGAGCAAAGGACTGAAAATCCTTGTGTCCCTGGTTCGATTCCTGGAGGCACCACTTTTTAAAAGCCATTTCAAAAGAAGTGGCTTTTTTCATTATGCAGTTTTTATATATTTTACATAGCAAAAAACTGGATCGATTTAGTCTTTACTCAACTGGTTTTCTGTATAGAAATCCTTATTTCGATTTCATATTTTAAATTCATGTAAACATCTGTTCAATTAATTACTGTAATTTTGCGACTTAATTTCAGAATTTAAAAAAATGAGCGATGCTAAAATAGCCATCATCGGATTGGGATACGTGGGTCTTCCTTTGGCGCGACTTTTCGCCACGAGATACTATACCGTAGGATTTGACATCAACGAAGCCCGAATTAATGAACTCAAACTTGGTGTGGACAGCACTCTGGAAGTCGAAGAAGAACTTCTACAGTCCGTTCTAACTCAAGATTCAAAAGCTGAAAAAGGTCTTTTCATAACCAATCAATTAGAAGATTTAAAAGATTGCAATTATTATATTGTAACAGTTCCTACACCCGTAGATAAAAACAATCGTCCCGATTTAACTCCATTGTACAAAGCGAGTGAAACCGTGGGGAAAGTTTTGTCAAAAGGCGATATCGTCATCTATGAATCCACGGTTTATCCAGGTGCAACGGAAGAAGATTGCATCCCGATCTTGGAGAAAGTTTCAGGATTGAAATTCAATGAAGATTTTTATGCCGGATATTCTCCCGAACGAATCAATCCGGGCGATAAGGAACATACCGTAGAAAAAATTTTAAAAGTTACTTCCGGTTCCACACCCGAAACGGGTCGGAAAGTAAACGAACTTTATAAAGCCGTTATTTCGGCAGGAACGCATCTTGCTCCCTCCATCAAGGTGGCTGAAGCCGCCAAAGTAATTGAAAATTCCCAACGCGATATCAACATTGCTTTCGTCAATGAATTGGCCAAAATTTTCAATCTCATGGACATTGATACCCATGCCGTTCTGGAAGCCGCCGGCACCAAATGGAACTTTCTTCCCTTTAAACCCGGTTTAGTAGGCGGGCACTGCATCGGCGTAGATCCTTATTATCTGGCACAAAAAGCACAAGAATTTGGCTATCACCCCGAAATCATTTTGGCTGGGAGAAGGCTAAACGACTCAATGGGCGAATACGTAGCTTCGCAAGTTGTGAAATGCATGATCCGTCAAGGAATAAAAGTAAACGGAGCGGAAATTCTAATGCTTGGAATTACTTTCAAAGAAAATTGTCCCGATGTCCGAAACACAAAAATTGTCGATGTGATTCAAGCGCTTCAGGAATATAAAACCGAAGTCACCACCTTCGATCCTTGGGCACACCCGGAGGAAGTTCAGCAGGAATACGGCATTTCTTCCATTCAAGACTTGGCAGTGAACGGACAACACAAACGTTATGACGCAATTGTTTTGGGCGTAGCGCATGATGAATTCAAAAATATAGATTTGAATTTGCTGAAAAAAGAAAATGCGGTAGTCTATGATGTAAAAGGAATACTAAACGACGACACCGTTGACGGAAGACTTTAATTCAAATGAAATTAATCAAATAAACAGCAGACAGGTTCATACAAATTGAGCCTGTTTTCTTTTAGAATTGAAAAATTATTTAAATCCAAAGTCTTTTTTGTAATTTGTCCCTTAACAAACTTTAACATAATTCTATCAATAAATTAGCGAAAAGGAGCACTTAAAATGTGCAAATTAGCGTGTTTAAACTATCAATATGCAGAACGACCTCAGTTCATTTGACATTCAACAAGTCAGTGAAGAAATTGAAAGAGAAAGTCAAATCATTTCTCGACTTTCCAATGAAATCAATAAAAAAGTGATCGGTCAGGAAAAAATGGTGGAAAGCCTTCTGATAGGTCTTCTTTCAAACGGACATATTTTGCTAGAAGGTGTTCCCGGGTTGGCCAAAACCTTAGCCATAAAAACCTTGTCAGAAGCTGTCAGCGGTTCTTTTTCCAGAATTCAGTTTACACCAGATTTACTTCCGGCCGATGTCGTAGGAACTTTGATTTACAATATAAAGGAAAACGACTTCAAAATAAAGAAAGGACCCATTTTCGCAAACTTTGTTTTGGCGGACGAAATCAACCGTTCACCCGCAAAAGTTCAATCAGCACTTTTGGAGGCCATGCAAGAAAAACAAGTGACCATCGGTGATGAAACCTATAAATTGGAAAATCCATTTCTGGTTCTCGCTACCCAAAATCCGGTGGAACAAGAAGGAACTTATCCACTTCCAGAAGCTCAAGTGGACCGATTTATGCTGAAAACCGTAATTTCCTATCCCAAAAGAGAAGCCGAAAAACTGGTTTTGAGACATAGCATTCACGAAGGCTTCCCCGAAATAGAAAAAGTAATTAACCTGGAGGAAATTCTCAAAGCCCGAACGATTGTGAAAAAAGTGTATATGGACGAAAAAATCGAACGATATATACTCGATATCATCACCGCCACAAGAAATCCACAAGAGTTTAATTTGTCCAAACTTTCACCGCTGATTTCCTTTGGAGCTTCTCCGCGTGGAAGCATCAATCTGGCATTGGCAGCACGTTCTTATGCGTTTTTGAGAAGAAGAGCTTATGTGATTCCCGAAGATGTACGGGCGATGAGCAAAGAAGTTTTGCGCCATCGAATTGGACTGAGTTACGAAGCAGAAGCAGAAAATATTTCAACGGATCAAATTATCGACGAAATTTTAAATGCCATTCCGATTCCTTAGATTCAATTTAAGAAATCAAACTAAGATGTAAGAAACAACCTTTTAGTGTTTTTATACATCTACTAATGGAAAGATGAAAAAATGAAAAGATTACTGACATTAACCGTTTTACTTTTATTGCTTTCTTGTGATTCTAATGCTCAACAAGATAATAGAACAATTGGAATACCAGATGACTTTGGAAAAGTAAAGCCAAAAAAAGCCGAGAAGAAATTTGAAATTAAGGATTCTATTATAAACAATGTAATCCTGATAGAAAAAGAAAAAGTTTTCACAAATGGTTCTAATTTTCTGATTGATATGCCGATTAAAGTACAGAAAGAACCTATTATTATTTTCAATAACGACAATCGAATTCCCGTAGAATTATTCTTTGAAAGGAAATCATTTTTGTACGGACAAAATGAAATTTTATTGATTACGCGTGACTGGGAATATTATGAGAGTCTCAGGGAGGACGAAAGAAACACCCCCGGGTTACATTTGATTCCCTATGTGCAAAACAAATTTTACCATATCAAAAGAAATAATAAGAGTTACAATGTTGACAGTTTGAGTATCAGAATGGACGACCCAAGAAAACCTATTACATTAAACTTCATAAAACCGGAATTTAATGATGGTGAAACAATATACTATTATGCAGATGGATATGGTTCAATTTGTTGTCCTAGAGATAAACGATGGGATTATTACGAAGCCATTCAAAACTACATTAAACTTTTTGCCGAAAAAAATAATATAAAATTAGAAAATACACGTTCGGTTTCTAATGGAGAGGAAGGCGAACATAGTAGTTTTTATTCTCTAACCGAATTGACAAACGAACAAAAACTGTTGTTTATTCAAGAAATTAAAAACATAACCGGAGAAAAATTTCCCCAAATACATCTTCCCATAACTTTTTAGATGACCTCAAAACTTTATATATCATTTCTAATTTTCTGCTTTCTGACGGTAAATTGTTCTACCTCAAAAATCGAAAACACAAAAACACAAAAAACAGTAAAAGGAATTGTTCTTGATACTGACGGATTTGGATTTAGTGGTGTTGAAGTGAAAATAAAAGGAACTAAGCGAAAAACAACAACGGATATTGACGGGAATTTTGAATTAGATGCTGCTGAAGGCGATGTTTTGATTTTTAACTGTAAGAATTGTACTCATCAAGAAATTAATGTTACCGATCAAAACGAATATAATATTACGATAAAAGCTTATTATGTTGATAACAAACAACAACGCTATATTAAACGAGAATTAAGAAAAAAAGGGGTATATGTATATCCTGATTAAATCCCATTTTCAATTTAAACGATGACCTCAAAACTTTATATATCATTTCTAATTTTCTGCTTTCTGGCGGTAAGTTGCACCACAACAAAAAACACAATTGAAAACGAAAAACCGCAAAAAATAGTAAAAGGTGTAGTCCTTGATAGCAACGAAATTCCAGAAGCAGACGCTGAGGTAGCGGTAAAAGGAACTGACAGAAAAACCACTACTGACAAAGAAGGAAATTTTGAAATAGAAGCAACCAAAGGAGATATTTTAGAAGTTACAACTGTATACGGAGAATTTTATGAGCGTCGTATTACTAACAATAGTGGATATATCAGGCTTGTTTCAAGTGTTGTTTTATTAAAAAATTAACCTAAATCTACGTCTTGAAAAACTTTAAACTCTGAACCTTAAACTTTAAATTAAATTTTGGACACCAAAGAAATCATTAAAAAAGTCAAAAAGATTGAGCTAAAGAGCCGACGCAAGGCAAACAATCTTTTCATGGGCGAATACCAAAGTTCATTCAAAGGTCGTGGAATGATTTTTTCTGAGATTCGACCTTATCAATACGGTGATGACGTAAGAAATATTGACTGGAATAAAACCGCGCATTTCAACGAGCCTTATGTGAAAGTTTTTGAAGAAGAAAGAGAACTCACAATGGTTTTGATGGTGGATGTAAGTGGTTCTCAAAATTTCGGAACCCGAAAGCAATTCAAATCCGACACCATCGCCGAAATCTGCGCTACACTTGCTTTTTCAGCTATCACTTACAATGATAAAGTAGGTTTAATTCTTTTTTCTGAAGAAATCGAATTGTTCATTCCACCCAAAAAAGGAAAAAAACACGTACTGAGAATCATCCGAGAATTGGTTCATCATGAACCCAAAAACTCAAGCAATAATTTATCCCATGCTCTTCGTTTTCTAATGGATACCTTTAAACGAAAGGCAAATGTTTTCATTTTGTCGGATTTTATGGATGAAAGCAATTACCTGAAAAACCTAAAAATTGCCGCTCGAAAACATGATGTAACAGGAATCCGAGTATATGATGAAAAAGAAAAAGAATTTCCGGACATTGGTTTAGTCACTCTGATGGACAATGAAACTGGCAAAAAGAAAATTGTACACACTTCTTCTGAATTTGTACGGAAACAATACAAAAGCTATTTCGATCGATTGACGTATGAGTTCAATCAACGGTTCAATCTAGCAGGTGCCGGAAATTTATCGATTCGTGCCGATGAGGATTACGTCAAACCCTTGTTGAATTATTTTAAAAAACATTCGGTGAAATGATGGGACGCATAGAGGTTAGAGATTGGAAGTTGGTTTTTGGAAAATGGCTATGGATGTCTGTTTTCTATTTTCTATTTTCTACTTTCTCGTCTGCACAAATCGACACAGAAATCGACACAGCACATATCAAAATCGGTGAGCCGATTCAGTATTCTCTTAAAGTTCCTCTACAAGTTGACACTCCTGTGATTTTGCCAGAAATTCAAGATACACTCAGTTTTCATATCGAGGTCTTGGAAGAAAGAACCGACACAGTGTTGGAGGGCGAAAGAAAAAACCTTATCAAACGAATGGTTCTGACGAGTTTCGATCCGGGTGAGTTTCTGATTCGTTCACTTCCTGTGGTGGTGGGTGGCGATACTTTGCTCTCTGCTTCTTTTCAAATCAAAGTAGATGATGTGGAAATTGACTCCGCAAATCTGACCGGATTTCCTATCAAACCTATAATGGATGAGGAATATACATGGAAAGATTATTGGGATAAATACTGGATTTATTTTGCAGTCGGCATCTTATTATTTTTGATTTTATTAATTGTAGCAATCCTATTTCTACGCGACAAAAAAAGAAAGGACATTTTGGCCAAAACACCCAAAACACCCTATGAAGAAGCCAAATACGCATTGAAATCCCTTGACAAACAAAATTATCTTCAGAAAAATCAATTCAATCCTTATTATTCCGAACTTTCTTATGTGTTGAGGAGGTATTTAGGAAGGGTTTTCCATTTTTCTTCTCTGGAATTATTGTCAGATGATTTGATTGATTATTTCAGAAAAACCACCCATTTAGAAAAAGAAGAAATTGAACAACTAAGAGAGTTTTTATACGATTCCGATTTGGCGAAATTTGCCAAAGTGGTTCCCGAAAAGGAGAAACATGATTTTTATCGAAAATGGGTAGAGGATTTGATTGAAAAAACCAAACCTTTGGAATTGGAAGATGAAACGGTTCAGGAGTTGAGACCCAATGAAAAATATAGAAAATTAAGATGATGGGAAATTTTGAATTTCAAAATCCTTGGATGCTGTTGTTGCTTCTTTTGATTCCCTTGCTGATTTATCTGCGAATCAAAAGAAAAAGACCGCATTCTGTTCTGAAAATATCTTCCCTGAAGCCCTTTGAAACTACCGATAGTTTTTTGGGGAAATTAAAACCTCTGCTCTATGTTTTACGTCTGGCGACGATAGCTTTGATTGTCATCGCGCTTGCCCGCCCACAAATCGTAGAAATGACATCCACGGTTAAATCGGATAAAGGTGTCGATATTTTGATGGTGGTCGACACCTCTTTGAGTATGCTTGCAAGAGACCTGAAACCGGATCGTTTGGAAGCTTTAAAAGAAGTTGCAGAAAATTTTTCCCGCGCTCGGCCTACCGACCGAATCGGTTTGGTGGCTTATTCGGGAGAAGCCATTGCCAAAGTTCCTTTGACTACAGATCATCGGGTTTTAATCCAAGAAATTCGGAATTTGGAAACCAAAGAGCTTGAAGATGGAACGGCCATCGGAGTCGGCTTAGCTACCGCCATCAATCACCTGACCGATAGCAAAGCAACAAGTAAAATCATCATCCTGATTACCGACGGTGTGGAATCCATTGATTATCGGAACGATTTGCTGTATGTTTCGCCACAAGATGCTACTCAAATCGCTATGAACAAAGGAATTAAAGTTTATACCATCGGTGTGGGAACAAACGGTAGAGCACCATTTCCTACTCAATACAATCCTTTCACTCAAGAACTAATTTTCACCATGGAATTGGTAGAAATCGATGAAGATTTGTTGAGACACATTGCGGATAGTACCGGTGGGGAATATTTCAGAGCGACGGACAATGAATCTTTGGAGGAAATTTACAGCCAAATTGATCAATTGGAAAAAACAGAAATCAACGAAATAAAATATTACAATTACACCGAATTGTTTGGAAAATACCTTACTTGGGCATTGGCATTGCTATGCTTCGAACTCATTTTACGTAGAACTCTGTTTAAAGAATTAACCTGATGGATTGGGCACAACCCGAAAATAGCGTTTGGCTTCTAGCGGTTCCGATTATAATCGGCCTAGCGATTTATGTCCATAATTGGCGTAAGAAAACACGCGAGAAATTCGCTGACGCAAATCTTCTTTCCCGATTATTTCCATTGAGTTCAGATTCATCTTATTGGTGGAAAAATATTCTAATCATTTCCGGTTTGTTATTTTCGATTTTAGCCTTGATGGATCCTCTTTTTGGGGAAGAAGAAGTCAAAATCAAACGAGAAGGAATTGACATTATTTACGCATTGGATTTGTCCAATAGCATGAATGCCGAAGACGTGGTTCCAAGCCGTTTGGAGCGAGCCAAAAAAATCATCTCCGAATCGGTCGGAAGGTTAGGTGGCGATCGTGTGGGTTTGATTGTCTTTGCTGCTGATGCTTATTCCATTTCACCTTTGACAAACGATTACAGTGCCATTCAGTCGTATATTCAAACTGCAAGTCCTGAATTAATTTCTCAACAGGGAACCAGTTTTTCGGCCGTCATTACCAAAGCCGCAGAAATGTTTGAAAATGCACCGACTACAGGAAAATTACTAGTGATTCTTTCCGATGGGGAGGACAATGAAAATAGCGTAAATCGCGCCATAGAATTAGCCAAAAAAACAAATATTCACATTGTTACGATGGGAATAGGAACCGAAAAAGGAGGTCCCATACCGGTTAAAGAAGGCTCGTTTGAATCATTTAAACTCGATCGATACGGAGAAACCGTGATTTCCAAACTGGAAGAAAATTCTATGCAATCCCTTGCCAAATCCACTTCAGGTGTTTACCTAAGAGTCAATCAAACGCAACAATCCCTTGACCGTTTACACGGCTATTTAAATACTTTGGACAAAGAAGTTCAAGACATATCCACCAGTAAAGACAAAAAACATATTTTTCAAGTCTTTTTAGCAATTGCCTTGTTTTTGATTTTTATAGATACTTTAACAACTGACCATAAACTTTTTAACAACAAAAAGCAATAGTTTTGTGCCAACGATGCCTATGCTTAAACATATACTAACTATTTTTATACTACTGAATTTTTTGCAAAACCTTTCTGCTCAGAAATCGGAAGCAAAGGACTATATCATCAGTGGAAATCAAAGTTATTATCAAGGCGATTTTTCAAAAGCCGAAACCAAATATAAAATTGCGCTTTCCGAAGATCCCAATTCTTTGAAAGCCAGCTATAATTTAGGGAATGCTTTGTACAATCAAAGTCGATTGGAAGAAGCAAGGGTTCATTATGACCGAGTAATTAAAAACCGGGAATCGACTAAGGCTGACAAACACAAAGCGTATCATAACATCGGAAAAACCTATCTGGATGAGAACGATCCTGAGAAAGCGGTTACCCATCTGAAAGAAGCTTTAAAGCTCAATCCTTATGACGATGAAACCCGTTATAATTATGCTTTGGCTCGAAAGCTTTTAGAGAAACAACAAGAAGATAACGAAAAGAAAGACCAGGAAAATTCTGAGGAAAATCAAGACGATTCCCAAGAGAATTCTGAGAATTCAAATGAAGGAGAGGAAGGTGAAAACGATGGAGAATCCAAACCTCAGGATCAAGGAGGAAATCAAGAAGGCGGGCAAAATGGACAAGAACAAGGCGAAGGCGATACGCCTCAAGGACAGCAAATAACCAAGGGTTCACAAGGCGAAGGAAATGAATCCCAAAGACCGATGAACACACAGCGACAAGAAGGTTTATTGGAGGCTTTGCGTCAACAAGAACAAGAAACACTCAAAAAAATAATCAGTCAAAAAGCAAAAAAGGTAAGAACAAATACGGAAAAGGATTGGTAATGTTGAAACGAAATCTTTTATTGGCATTTCTTTTTTTCTTCGCAAATTTTCTGTGGAGCCAGGAACTGAATTTTAAAGCAGTGGCCAGCAAAACGGAAGTTTCTGTAAACGAGCGCTTCGTGGTTCAGTTTGTTTTAACCTATGGACAAGAAAATCTCTCCGTAGATCGGCCGTTGAGCTTACCTGATTTTGGGAAACTCCATCAATTGGGCGAATCCAAAATCAATAGTTTTCAGTTCATTAACGGAAACGTAATCAATCAGTCCGGAGTAGAGGTGATGTTGGTCGCAGATCAAGAAGGGGAATTCACAATTGGAGCTGCCACAGTCACAATCGACGGGAAACGTTACCGAACCGAACCCATTAAGATTTCGGTAAAAAAAGGACTCAAACCTGTTCCACCAGCGGGTCAACGTTTACAAGGAGCTTTTCTGACTGCTGAACTATCAGAGGAAAACCCATTTCTCAATCAAGAAGTGGTTTTGACAGTGAAAATTTACGCACGTGATTATTCGATTTTGCGTCGTTTAAGAAATTATCAAGAACCGGATTTCAATAATATGATCGCCAAATACGTCAGCGAAAAATTGGATGATGACGAAAAGCAAGTTTTGGTAAACGGCGTCACATTCATTCAAAAAGTTTTGGCGCGTTATGTATTATTTCCTCAAAAAGAAGGGAAAATTGAAATCGATCCTTTCTCTATAAACGTCCTTGTCTCAGGCTATTATGGAGCTGAAAATGTACAACTTACTTCGGAGCCAGCGATTATGCGCGTACGAGAGCTTCCTTCGGGAAAACCCTCCAATTTCAGTGGTGCTATTGGGGATTACAAATTAAATGCTTCGTTATCGAAAAAGCAAATCAATGCAAATGAGGCGGTCAATCTGGAAGTAGAAATAGTAGGTGCCGGCAACCTCAACACATTGAAATCTCCTGAAATTCCTTTGCCGGAACACATCGAAGCTTTTCCACCCAAAAAGAATGACGTCATTGAAGTTCGTCCTTCTGGAATGCGTGGAGCTGTGGTTCAAAATCATGTTTTGGTTCCACAATACGGAGGCGATTATAAAATTGGGCCGGTGCTTTTCAATTATTTCGATCCGAACAAAGAAAAGTACATCACCCTTCAGACCAAACCTTTCAATTTATCAGTAAACGGCCCCGAACCACCAAGGGAAGACAGTTTGGAAACCAATGATTTCTCGGATCATCTTCGAAACGATTCTTCAAGTCTTGACAAAGTCGTCGTTCCTCAGAAAATTACAGAAGTAAAAGACAAAGTAGTGGAAACGGTTTCCACCAACAATAATTGGATTTGGGTTCTTATCGCCATGGGTGCAGTTTTAATCGCCGTTCTATTCTGGATTCGATCAAAGCAATCGGGCGCCAAAGAAAAGGCAGCACTGAGCGAAAAACAATTCAAATCTCAGTTCAAATCCGAGATAAATCAAAAATTAACTGCTTTGAAGTCTTTGGCTCAAAAGCAAGATAAGAATGCATTTTTATCGCTTCAAGAAGAAATTCTGACGCAAATCGGGATGCATTATAGTGGCACCAACCTATCGGAATTTACGGAAACTCATGTCGATGAAAAACTAGAGTCGACCTACGGCGAGCTTGCTATGAAGTGGAAGTCCTTGATTTCAGAATGCAAACAATCCAAATATGCATTTGGCGAAACGGGCAAAAGTCTGATGAGCAAATTCAAAGAAACCGAAGAAATTTGGAAAGCTTTTCAGAAAAAGGCTTAATCCCTCTGCGACTTTAACCTAATTAATAAAGTTTTTAACCAATTCTAAAATTTCTTTCTGACTGATTTCTAAATCTTTATTTACAATAATTGTATCAAACTCAGGTGCCAATACCAATTCTTTTTCGGCTTTATCAATCCGCATTTGGACTTTTTCCTCGCTTTCCGTATTTCGGTTGCGCAATCGATTTTCCAATTCCTGAACGGAAGGAGGCATAATGAAAATGGAGAGTGAATTTTCGGGGTAAATTTTCTTCAGATTGATTCCGCCGATGACATCGATGTCAAAAATCACGGATTTCCCTTTGTCCCAAATTCGTTGGATTTCGGATTTCAAAGTTCCATAAAAGCTTCCGGCATACACCTCCTCAAACTCAGCAAACTCCTGATTATCAGCTCTTTCTCTAAATTCTTTTTCAGAAATGAAATAATAATCCTTTCCGTCGATTTCATTGGGTCGCGGACTTCTTGTTGCACATGAGACAGAAAACTCGATGGAATCGAGATTTTCCAATAAATATTTGACCAAAGTGGTCTTTCCTGCGCCTGAAGGAGCCGAGACGATGATTAGTTTTGCTGAATTCATGGGGCAAAAATCGTGAATTATTATGGCGAATCCAATTCAAAATAATCTATGTCATATCGAATGCAGTGCAACGAAATGAGAAATCTATTTTTTTATTAGATTTCTCGTTACTCGAAATAGCAATACGATTACAAAATATTCAAAACCTGTTCTTTGACTTTTTCGAGTTCGTCTTTCATTTGAACTACGATTTTCTGCATTTCGGAATGATTGGATTTCGAACCCAAAGTATTAATTTCCCGTCCGATTTCCTGGCAGATAAATCCCAATTTTTTTCCTTCGGATTCATTGGAATTCAAACTTTCAAGGAAATATTCGCAATGGTTTTTCAAACGTACTTTTTCTTCTGTAATGTCCAGTTTCTCAAGATAATAGATGAGTTCTTGTTCGAAACGATTGGGGTCATATTCTGTACTTAATTCTTCCAGATTTTTGGTAAAACGATCTTTTAAGGTTTGAATTCTTTCTTTCTCAAAGGGTTCAACTTGAACCAATAATTCTTTTATTTTGTTGATTCGCTGGATAAAATCTTGTTCCAATACTTTTCCTTCGGCAATTCGGAATTCATTTAAATTATCAATGGCCTCGTATAAAACTTTCAGAAAAATATTCCATTCTTCTTCATCGAGTTCTTTGCAAGTAAAAGCCATGACGTCGGGCAAACGCATCACGATGGCAAGAAGTTCGGGATCAGTAGCTTCAGGAACGATTGCTTTGAATTCGTTGATATAAGCTTTGATGATTTCGGGATTAATTTGCTGGGCTTTGTTATCGGCCGTGGCTTCTGTATTTACCGTAAAATCTACTTTTCCTCGCTGAAGTTTTTCTGATAAAACTTTACGAATATCGAGCTCCTTTTCCTTGTACAAAAAAGGAAGTCGTGTATTCAGATCGATGGATTTACTGTTTAGGGAACGGATTTCAATCGTGATTTTCTTGTCAGAACATTCAGCGACTGCTTTTCCGTATCCGGTCATGGATTGAATCATATATGCATTTTGATTGGGTCAAAAGTAATGAATTTATTGTTCTTTGGAATTTTTGGAAAAAATTTAATTTGGCCTAAGTCTTATTTTAATTTATGAGCAATAACTTAAACAAGGGCATTGGTTATTTAAAATTTTACAGAAAAACTTAAATAAGAACTATGTTTATTTACTATTTATGCAAAATTTTAAATCGGGTAAATATATAAATCAAGTTTTTTATAAAAGCTTTCAGCCCGAATTCATTCATCGCAATTGGGAAATTCAAGATATGTCTGTTTTGCAACTTTTAAGTCAGGCAGGTCGTCAATTGGGTAGATTGGATATGTATTCAGAGTATGTAAATTGATTCCGACCCTAATAATCAAATATACCCAAACTTATCCACGTATTTGTTTAGCTCTTGTTCGGTTCTAGCCAAAAGTTTTTCAAGCAGAATGATTTTATCTTCGTAGAGTTTTTTGATGTCTTCATCAAAATTGATGTTTACAACCCCGTTATTATTACCTTTTAAATTATTAAAGGAATTAAAATATTTCTGTGTATCAAACGACTGAATATCTTCTACTTTTACACCCATAATTTTTGCGATATCTTGTAGTTTATCGTAAGAAACTTTCGTGTTTCCATTTTCAATTTTGCTGTAAGCAGCTTGCGAAATCCCGAGCTTGTCTGCCATGTATTCTTGTGTCAGATTTTTCAATTCGCGGATGTTGCGGATTTTGTTTTCAATTTTTTCCATAGGACTAAACTATAACTTAAAATTATATAGTATAACCACAAATGTAATATTTATAACCCAATTAAGTGTTAAAATTGTGGAAAATTTAAACTTATGAAAAAGAAATTTATATTAATTGTTTTCCTACTTTCAGTTATATGTAACTCACAAGACGTTATCATAATGAAAAACGGGGATGAAATCCAATCTAAGGTCAGTGAAATTAACATTGAGCAAATAAAGTACAAAAAATTTGATAGTCCAGATGGACCTGTTTATATCATTCCTAAATCGGACGTTTTACTGATTCAGTATGAAAATGGCGAGAAAGACATTTTTACAAATAAGGAACCAGAGGTTTCAAATATAGAAAGTCCATCCAATGAAGATTTGTTTAGTTTGGGAGAGAGGGATGCTTCAAAGTATTATAAAGGGTATAGAGGCGCTGGAACTGGGACTCTTATTACTAGTTTAGTATCACCTTTAATTGGTTTAATTCCAGCTATTTCAACATCTTCAACACAACCTAAGATAGAAAACTTGAATTATCCGAATGAAGAATTATTTAAAAACTCTCAATACTATGAGGGCTACACTAAAAAAGCCAAAAAAATAAAACAAGGTCGAGTCTGGATGAATTGGGGTATTGCTTTTGGAGTAAATTTAGTGGCTGTCTTGTTTCTTCTTTCTTCTGCCTATTAAGAAATATCTTTTGACTATTTATACTTTTCGGAATTTAACACGCTAATTATAAATCTCGTATGAAAAAAATTTCTGGTTTTTTCCTTCGTCAAATCGATGCGGTAATATATGGATTGGTAGGGCCTTTTACCGTTCTTTTTATAGTTCCGAAGTATTTGTTAGCGGTTGAGAAAGAAATAGGAATTTTGCTGCCAATTTATCAGCCTTTAAAGTATTTAGGAATTGTTCTGATGAATTTAGGAGGCCTTCTGGCAATTTGGTGTGCCCTTATTATGTTTCTCACTACAAATGCGCCAAGCATATTTTCTAAGCCTCAAAAAGTAATAGAAATTGATCCCTACAAAGTTGTCAGACATCCTATGATGTGGGCATTATTTCTTGTGTTGGCAGGAGAAGTAATGGTAGAAAGCTCATTATTCATTCTAATATGGTTTTTGATTTTTATACGTTTTTCGATTATATACATTAAACGAAATGAAGAGCCTTTGCTTATATCTATTCTTGGAGATGACTATATCCATTATTCCCAAAAAGTACCTCGATGGTTTCCAAAGAGCCTCCAAAGAGTAGTTAGCAAATAGTCATAATAAAATGAAAGTCAACTATCATATTATTATAATTTTATGATATTCTAATTCCATTTTTCCAAACACCATTCGGCTTCAATTGTCCTTGATAATAAATAATATCCCGGAATTTTGTATTTTTACGTGGTGAAGAAGGAGATTACCATACAGGATTTTTCGCCCGTTTTGTTTTGGGATGTGGATATTGAGAAAGTGGATTTGCAGAAGCATAAAAAGCATATCATCCACAAAGTATTGGAATATGGTTCGATGAAAGATTGGGAACTCATCAAAGAATTATACGGAATGGAAGCAATCAAAGAAACAGCGCTTACTGTCAGGACATTGGATGCGGTAACGCTTGCTTTTGTCTCCAACCTTTTTCAGATTGATAAAACCGAATTCAGATGCTACAAACACGCACAGTTGCACCCGAACTTATGGAACTCCTGATAAAATTGATGAACGAAAATGCATTTTCGGGATTTAATTTAGCAGGTGGCACTGCTTTGGCACTTCAGATAGGGCATCGAAACTCGGTTGATATTGATATGTTTGGATCTTCTGAAATTAAGCCTGCACTTTTTTATGATATTTTAAGTGGTTTTGGAGAAATTGCAGAAAGACAAAGCTCAACAAATATTTACATTTCCGAAATCAATAAAATAAAAGTTGATTTTGTAAATTACAGCAATTTTCCCCAAATTGATGAAATTATAGAGATTCAGGGGATTAGAATGTTTACTCCAAAAGAAATTGCAGCAATGAAATTAAACGCGATTTCGGGCCGTGGAAGCAAAAAAGATTTTATCGATTTATATTTTTTGCTTAAAACATTTACATTGGAAGAAATGATTGGTTTTTACCGTGAAAAATATACAGATGCATCTGAATTTATGATGTTGAAAAGTTTGTCTTATTTTGGAGATGCGGATTTACAGCCTGAGCCTAAAGTATTTAAAGAATTCAACTGGGAAGAGTGTAAAAACACGATTTTACAAGAAGTGAATAAATTATAATTTTTCTCCATTTTTCCAAACGCCATTGGGTTTCAATTGTCCTTGATAATAAAGAATATCCCGGAAATCATCGGTCGGAAAAGAAATAAAATCCGCTAATTTACCAGTTTCCAAACTTCCTCTGTCCGTAAACCCTAAAGCTTTTGCCGCACGAAATGTAATTCCTGAAAGGACTTCCGCCATTGATAATTTTTCAAAAGTTGCCAAAATGGAAGCTTGGGTCAATAAATCACCCATCGGTGCGGAACCGGGATTCCAATCCGAAGCAATCGACAAAGAAACACCTGCATCCAAAAGCTTTCGGGCAGGCGTATATTGCATTCCCAAACCTATGGATGCGCCGGGCAAAGCCACGGCCACCACATCACTTTCTGCAAGTGCTTTGATTTCGTTTTCTCCGGAAAATTCCAAATGATCTGCGCTCAAAGCACCAAATTCCACTGCCAAATGACTCCCGCCCGGCGTAAACTGATCGGCGTGAATGGTAATTTCAAATCCGTTTTCTTTGGCTTTTTGCAGATAAATTCGGCTTTCTTCTACCGAAAAGGCAGATTGTTCGGTAAATATATCAATTCGATTGGAAAGATTTTCTTCTTTCAGAATTGGAAAGATTTCGTTTACCAATATTTCTAAATACTCCGAATTGGAGCCTTCAAAATCACGAGGTTTCATGTGTGCACCCAAAAAAGTCGGAACGATTTCTGCCTTGGAATTATTTTTAACCTGATTAATGGCACGTAGCATTTTCAATTCATCTTCAATGGAAAGCCCGTATCCGCTTTTGATTTCGATGGTCGTAATTCCATTTTTAACTAATTTCTGAGTGTTTTCAAAAGTGGATGTATAGAGATTTTCTTGTGATTCTTTTCGGGTATTGGTCACGGTGCTCCAGATTCCGCCACCGCTTTCGGCAATTTCCAGATAGGTTTTTCCGTTTAGTCGCATCGCAAAATCGCGCGAGCGTTTTCCGCCGAAACAGATGTGCGTATGACTGTCCACAAATCCGGGAAGCAATACATTTTTCCCGTCGGTTTCTTCCAATTCTGCATTGGAAAATTCCTTTTTCAACTCCTCATAATTCCCTGTTCGGAGTATTTTTCCGTTTTGGGTAAGAATTCCGGCGTTTGGGATGATTTCAATTTGTTCATCTTTGACAGCGCCTTTGAGAGGAATTCCTGCCAATGTGACGATTTGTGAAAAAGGTCCTGTAAGTTTCATGCTTTAAAAATTAATTGGGTTTAAAGTTAAGCCTTTTAGGAAAAAGAAAAAGCCCTGAAAATTCAGGGCTTTGAACAAAATTATAATTTTATTTATTGATTTTTATCGGCTGTAATATCCACTTGCAACATTACCTCGTCTTTGATAATCGAGTCACCACCACCTTGATAAACGATTCCAAAGTCCTGACGGTTGATATGGAATTCTTCAGATTTGATTGTAACTTGATCTCCTTCTACGTTAACATTTGCGCGGAATGTAATGTTTTTTGGAGTTCCTCTGAAATCAAGATTTCCTGAAATTTCAGTATTGTAATCTCCTTCTGTTAAAGTATTTACACCGGTGATTTCAAAACTTGCTTCTGGGAATTTTTCCACGTGCAAAAAGTCTTCAGACTTCAAGTGTCCGTCCAATTTTGCTTTGGTGTCTGGATCTTCATTTAGGTCTGCGCTTTCGATTGATCCTTGGTCAGAAACAAATCTTCCTGCTTCCAAAACTCCGTTGTTGATTACAACTTCTCCTGATTTCAATTTCACAGAACCGTAGTGCCCGGATTCAGGTTTTGAAGTGTCTTCAAAGATTTTTCCACCTTTCCAAGAAACTGAACTTACGTCTGTGTTCAGTACATAAGCTACCGACTCTTCTGAAGCCGTTGCAGCATCCTGAGCATCTGTAGCTTCAACAGGGTTTGTGTTTCCTCCGCATGATACGAAAAATACCATTCCTACCAGAGATAGTCCTAAAAATACTTTTTTCATTTTCTTTTAATTTTTAGGCAAAAATAAGCAAAATATATACCCTAATGAATTGATGTATGATAAGGAATTTTAATGAACTGATAAATTTTCGAAAAAACTTGGGTAATATTGTATAGATTTTACTTCATGCTCAGTATTAAAAATTTAAATTTTAGTTTTTCACCCCAAATTCGGGTACTAAAAAATTTGGACTTCCAAATCGAGAAGGGAGAGTTCACAGCTATTTTAGGCGAAAGTGGGAGTGGAAAATCGAGTCTTTTAAAATTGATTTATGGTTTAGAAGATGCGGATTTGGGCGAAATTTATTTTCAAAATGAAATCATTAGAGGTCCAAAGTTTAATTTAATACCCGGACATCCCAAAATGAAATTTGTGCCGCAAGAATTTGATTTACTCGATTATGTAACGGTAGCCGAAAATGTGGGAAAATACCTAAGCAATTTTAATTTGCCATTGAAAAAAGAAAACATTGAAAATGCTTTGGACGTAGTACGTTTATTGGATTTCAAAAACGATTTTCCCAATCAACTCAGCGGAGGACAGCGACAAAGAGTTTCCATTGCGAGAGCCTTGGCGGCCAATCCGGAGTTACTTTTGCTCGACGAACCTTATTCGCACTTAGATCAGCCCCTAAAAATTGAGATACGGAAAAGCATCCGCAATTGGGCCAAAGAAACCAATTCTACGCTTATCATCACGACGCACGATATGCAGGATGCATTGGAGTATTCCGATAAAATTATCATCTTGAAAGATGGTGAAATCATTCAAACGGATACCCCAGAGAATTTGAGGAAAACTCCCGCTAATGAATACGTAGCTGCTTTGTTGGGCGAATATTCGATAATCACTGCAAAGGAAATGAGCAATTTATTTCAAATTGAAATACCCATCGACAAGAAAGCAATTGTTTTTCCAGATGAAATAGAAGTTTCAGAAGAAGGTACCGAATTCGAAATCAAAGATTTGCGGTTTCAGGGAAGAGATTATCTGGTAGAAGCTGTAAATGAAAGTCTTTCGCTGAAGTTTTACCTTGTCCATTTTCCTTCCAACGAGCTCATTAAACTTAAAATTCGAAATTATCGACTTGTCTAAATCAAAATTTCAAATAAAAATCCCGTGTCAACGCAATGTATTCTTCGGTATAAATATTTCGGGATAATTCAAGGGTCAATTCACTTATTTCAGGTTGGGTTTGAATCCGTGATAAAAGAAGAAGACTTCGTTTGAAAGGTGCATTTTCATTGCCTTTCACATGCGTGATTTTATTGGGATACAATCCATACATTTCGGCCAAATCCAAAAATTCAGCCTCAGAATTATACGGAATAATCACCGCTAGTTTTCCATCTGATTTCAATTGGATTTCGGAATGAAATATCAAATCCGAAAACTTCAATTCTGATTGTTGACGAGCGGTATTTCTTGAAGAATTTTGCTTGTGCGTCAACTCGAAAAAAGGTGGATTACTAACAATTAAATCAAATTTCTCTGGAGAGTCATACTTCTGAAGAGAACGGTGCATAGCAGAAATTCGCTCATGAAACGGACTTTCTTCGAAGTTATATTTTGCTTCTTCAAAGGAGTCGCTATCGATTTCAATGGCAGTAATTTGAGCTTTTGGATAACGCTGCGCTAGCATCAGGCTGATCAATCCCGTTCCGGTTCCAATGTCCAGGATTCTCGTTGGATTTTCGGTTTTTACCCAAGCTCCGAGCAAAACTCCATCGGTTCCGATTTTCATGGCAGACTTTTCCTGTACAACGGAAAAGGATTTAAATCTAAAAACTGCTTTTGACATAAGGAATTTTGATGATGAATTCCGTTCCGCGATTTTCTTCGCTTTGGTAACGGATCACGCCGTTGTAATCTTCAACAATTTTTTTGACCATTGCCAATCCAAGTCCCATACCACCAGTCGTGGTGGTGAATTTGGGTTCAAATATTTTATCTCCCAAATTTGGTGGAATTCCTACTCCATTGTCGGAAATACGAATGACAATTTGGTCTTTCATTTTCTGAAGAATAACATGAACTTCGGGTTTACGTTCATTAGGAACCGCTTGAATGGCATTTTTAACCAAGTTGGTAATGACACGAATCAGATAAATCCTATCGAAATGAATTTTAAATTCCTTCACGGTAGAATCAAAATGAACCATATTTTCTTGGAAAATCTCCAGTGCGGTTTCAATCGTTGCTACCGCATCAATTTCCTCGTCTTTCCGAATTGGCATTCGAGCAAAATCTGAAAAAGCTTCCGCAATCGCCGACATCGTATCGATTTGGGTCACCAAAGTATCTGACAAATCTTTCAATTTTTCCTTTGCATTGGGGTTGTTTGGGTCGTATTTTCTCACATAATTCTGAATCATCATTCGCATCGGCGTCAGCGGATTTTTGATCTCGTGTGCAACTTGTTTGGCCATTTCACGCCATGCTTCTTCACGTTCGGTCAAGGCTAATAAATTGGATTGATGATTGAGTTTTTCCAACATTTCATTATAGGAATCTACCAAAGGTCGAAGTTCATCTTTTCGTTGATAATCAATGGGTTTATTGTGAATTACCACATCGGTTTGTTTGATTTTAGCCGCAATTAAATCGATTTTTTTGGTGATTTGCTTTGCCATAAACCAAGATAAAATTCCACCGACGATTAAGACAAATAACATCACGCCCGCAAATCGGTTGAGAAGCGAATACATATTGTCGCGAAAGAAAGAATTATCGGATTTATAAGGCAAATTGATAATTGCAACCGGCTCGCCTTTGAAGTTGGTAATGTATCGGTAAGTCGCCAAAACCGTTTTGTCTTTTCCGACGGTTACGGGTACTTCGAGGTATTCTAAATTTCGGGATAAGCTGTCCAAAACCTGCTGAGGAAGAACTCTTTTGGGGTATCCATTGGGTTCGGTTGAACGGAAAAGATTTCCACGAATGTCAAAAACATTGATATCGGTTTTGTGAACGTCTGCAATTCCGAGAATGGAATTTTCTAAAATCAAAAAAATATTATCATCGTTTGCGATTTCTGGATAGCGATCCAGTTCATAATCAATGGCAGCTATGACTTCTCTTTCTTTATTTTTCAAAAGATTTTCTGCAAATCCCTGATATTGTTCGCGGAAGCTATAATTGGTGACCAATAAAATGGAGACCGATGTAAATAGAATTACTAAAAACATCGCTGCAAAAATTCTTTGTGATAATTTGAGCCTTTCGAACATATTTATCGGTTCATCAATCGCTGAACATATTTCCCGATGATATCAAATTCTAAATTTACGATGTCTCCCGGACTTAATTGATGCAAATTTGTGTTTTCCCAAGTATAGGGAATGATAGCTACCGAAAATTTACCTTTTTGAGAGTCCACCACGGTTAGGCTGATTCCATTTACACAGATAGATCCTTTGGGAACGGTGAGATTTCCGGTCAAATCTTCATCGTATTCAAAATCTAATAAATAGCTTCCATTTTCATTTCGGATGGATTTCAAACTGGCCGTTTGATCTACATGACCTTGTACCACATGACCGTCCAAGCGATCGCTCACACGCAGACATCTCTCCAAATTTATCTTGTCGCCTTCCGAAACCTTTCCCAAATTGGTTTTTTTCAAAGTTTCATCAATCGCCGTTACTTTATAAAGTTTATCCTTTATCTCCACAACTGTCAGGCAAATCCCGTTGTGGGCAATGCTTTGGTCAATTTTTAATTCATTTGTAAAATCAGATTCCAGCCAGAGATGAAGATTGCCAGCTTCTTTTTCAAGCTTTACGATGATTCCCATACTTTCGACTATACCGGTAAACACAGTTCGTTTTATTTATGTTGAACAATAATTTTTTGATTGGATACAGAATTTCCATTGGAAATTTTCAATATATAAATTCCATCTGCCAGTCCCGATGTATTGATTTGGAAATCATTTTGTTGAAATTTTTCTTCCAAAAGAATTCTTCCTGAAAGATCCATCAACTGTACATTTTGAATTTCATTTCCTTGTGTATTCACTTGAATGAATCGATCAGCGGGATTGGGGAAAATTTTGATTTTGGATGAATCTATTTCATGAATTCCCATGGTTTCAGTGGCTTGTGCAAAATGGCAAACTGCTCCCAAAGTTCCTTTTGCTACTTTGTGAATGAATTCAAAATCCAGATTTTCCAAAGTGTCCTGCGGAGTATGTGGATAAGGCGAAACATTGTATTCATAAATTCCTGTAATCACGAAGCCTTCTTCTTGAAAGGGAACATAGTCCGAGCCATAGGCATAACTCAAATCCGTAAACAAACCGCCATAGGTTTCCATATAATTCATCAGGTCGTTTGTATAAGCTGCTGATTCTGAATTGTTATGATGGGGTGAAGATTCATCTTGCTCACAGGTAATCGTATCATTGATTTGCCCAGCAACTCCTCCCACTTGGTCGATATTAAACACCAAACGAATGTCCAGATTTTGGGGAATTACAATGTCTTCCACGTATTGATAACTTCCGAATAGTCCCCATTCTTCAGCTGTAAAATGAATGAATTTAATGGAGTATTCGGTAGAAATATCTTTTAAAATACGAGCCGTTTCCAAAATCACGGCCGTTCCGCTTCCGTTATCATTCGCGCCCGGTCCATTAACCGTATCATAATGTCCATCCACGATGATGTAAGTGTCCGGATAAAGCGTTCCAGTTTTGGTAACGATCAGATTATAACCCGATTGTCCATAGGCATTGACTTCGTGAAGTTCGATGTCTGTGTATCCCCAAGACTGGTATAGATCTTTCATCCAGTTCAATGCATTTTCTTCAGCTGCAGAACCTAAGGTTTTCTCTCCAAATCCGGCAAGTTCCGTCAGGTTTTCTTCGACTTCTGTATAGCTTACCTGATCCACAAGGCTTTGATAAAAAACATTGGGCAATTGTGCTTGAACTGAAATGGAAAATAAGAATCCAACTAAAATAAATGGTATTAATTTCATCAATAATAAATAAGGGATAAAAGTACAATAAAATAAAAAAAATAACCCTTTAACCTTAAAATTAAAGGGTTATCACTATTTTTAAAATTTGCAATTAAGCGTATTCTTGATAAGCTTCCTTTAGGTTTTCTGCGATGGCTTCGGCCGAATGACCTTCGATATGATGGCGTTCCAACATATGAACCAAATCACCATCTTTGAACAAAGCTACAGCCGGTGAGCTTGGAGGAAATGGCATCAAATATTCACGAACACGTTTTACCGCATCTAGGTCAAAACCTGCAAAAACAGTTGTCAAATTATCGGGCAATTTATCTCCTGTCAACGACATCAAAACACCGGGACGAGCCGCTCCTGCAGCACAACCACATACACTGTTGATCATCACCAATGTAGTGCCTTGTTTTTTCATCGCTTCATCAACCTTTTCGACCGTGGTCAAATCTTCAAATCCATTGAGCGTCAATTGCTCTTTCATGGGAATTACAATATCTTCTGGATACATTTTTTAAATTTTAAATTTATATACAAAATTAGGCAATCTTTCTATATTTAGCCGAATGAATTACCTTTGAATTAATTATAGACAGATAATCGGAATTGATGAAACTTACTCTGGGAAAAGACAAACGCCTGAAAAGTCGAAAAAAAATTGACCAATTATTTATTTCTGGACAGAAAACCCAGAAATTTCCTATCAGAGCTATGTTTATTCTCAATTCTCAAGAAGAAAATGCAGTAAAAATTTCGGTAAGCGTTCCAAAAAGATTGTTTAAAAAAGCCGTGGATCGAAATCTTTTGAAACGACGAATGAGAGAAGCTTTTCGGATTCATCAACTTCAATTGAAAACCCAAGGAAATCTGGAAATAATGTTTATTTATACTTCCCCTCAAATCCTGGAATTTTCCAAAATAGAAAAATCTATGCTTTCGTTGATCGATTATCTAAATTCGATTTCAAACGATAATAATTCAGAAAAATAAAGCAAAGAATCAATCCACAAATTCCAGCTCCCAATCCGATGATAAACGGACGATTTGAAGCATCTAAAATACCCAATCCATAATCAATGGAAACAAGGTTGTAAATAAAGGAACCCAGAAGAAGAACCAATGCGATATAAATAATTTTTTTCATTTTTAAAAACTTTGAACGAATAATGCGCCGATGTTGGAAACAAATAATTTAACGGCAATGGACAATAAAATAACTCCAAATACCTTTTTGAGAACGGACATAATGCCTGGTCCCAATAATCGTTCGAGACGTCCGGCATTTATAAGTACCAAATACACGATAATCATGTTGAGGATGATGGCGATGATGATGTTGATATCGGCAAATTCTGCACGCAAAGTCAGCACAGTGGTCAGTGATCCTGCACCGGCAATGAGCGGAAATGCAATCGGAACAATCGATGCCGATTCGGGAGTCGTATCTCGATGGATCTGAATGCCCAAAATTAGCTCGAGAGCTATGATGAAAATCACAAAAGCTCCCGCTACTGCAAAGGACTCAACATCTATCCCAACGAAAGACAAAATTTTAGTTCCAAAAAACAAAAAAGAAATCATAATAAGTCCAGCTACGATGGTCGCTTTTTCGGATTCAATGAACCCCACGCGACTGCGAATGGAAACCAAAATGGGAAGACTTCCCAAAATATCAATCACCGCAAATAAAACGGCAAAACAAGTTCCGATTTCTTTTAAGGAAATTTGACTTATCAGTTCTGACATGATATCGAAATTTTTGCAAAGGTATAACCTCAAATTTAAATGACATCAATTCGCTGAAAAGATTAAGTTAAAATAAATTTCAAATGATTTCTTTATATATTCGAGAATATTAATCATTTCTAAATGAATAAAATAAGTTTTGGATTGTTTTTCACACTGGTTTTCATGACAATCCATTGTAAAAGTCAAGAAAATTATTGGGTCGAATACATCAAACGTATCGATGAGATTCCCGTTAGCAAAAGTTTATTTGTGTTTGAAGTCGATTCGCAGAAAAATATACTTGACACCCTCACAATCCGAAAGTTAAAATATGATAAAGATGTTTTGATTTATGAAGATTTCATCGGCATTATTTCGAAGATGAAAAGGGCAATTATTTAAGGTTTACGGAATTTATTTTATAAAATAGATTGAAAAATTTTCAAAGTTGATTGAAATCAAAAATGCCCCGAAATTGGGGCATTTATTTTATTTTGAATTAATTCAATACTGCCGCCACGCCGGGAAGTTCTTTTCCTTCCAAACTTTCCAACATCGCACCTCCTCCAGTGGAAACATAGCTTACTTTTTCATCGAATTTATATTGCTTGACGAAGGCAACCGAATCTCCACCTCCTACCAAGGAAAAAGCACCGTTTTTAGTGGCTTCAGCAATGGCATCACCCAATGCGATGGTTCCTTTTGCGAAATTATCCATTTCAAATACACCCAAAGGTCCATTCCATAAAATAGTTTTGGAATTACGAATGACTTCGGCAAACTTCTCATTCGTTTCCGCTCCGGTATCCATTCCCATCCAACCTTCGGGAATTTGATCCACCGCAACGGTTTTTTGATTGGCTTCATTTTTAAAATCATCTGCAACCACATTATCCACCGGCAAATGAACTTCTACATTGTGTTTTTTACATTCTTCCAAAATACGCAATGCCAAATCCAATTTATCATCTTCTACCAAAGATTTCCCGATTTTACCACCTTGGGCTTTGATAAATGTATAAGTCATTCCACCTCCGATGATTAGGTTGTCAATATTGGGCAAAATATTGTCAATAATTGTAATTTTAGAAGAAACTTTTGCACCACCCAAAATGGCTGTTATAGGTTTCTCACCGGATTTCAAAACTTTTTCGATCGCTTCTAATTCTTGTTTCATCAAGTAACCAAAACATTTGGCCGAAGGAAAAAATTCAGCCACGATGGCCGTGGAAGCATGTGCTCTATGAGCCGTTCCAAAGGCATCATTTACATAAATATCACCGAGTTTCGATAATTTTTCTGCAAAGTTTTTGTCGCCTTTTTCTTCTTCGGCATGAAATCGTACGTTTTCCAATAATAAAACTTCGCCTGGTTTCAAATTTTCGGCTTTTTTCTGGGCATCTTCTCCCACTACATCCTCTGCTGAAATCAGATTTACATCTAAAATTTCTGCAACTTTGGAAGCGATATTTTTCAATGAAAACTTATCTTCAAATCCGTTTTTTGGTCGAGCTAAATGCGTCATCAAAATGGCATATCCACCATCTTTTAGAATTTTATCAATCGTAGGTTTAGCTGCTCGGATCCGAGTATCATCCGTAACTTTGAGATTTTCGTCTTGTGGAACATTAAAATCCACTCGAATCAAAGCCTTTTTGCCAGAGAAATTAAAATCATCAATCGTTTTCATTTTGGAATTAAATTTGTTGAAAGCAAAATTAAGAAATTCTTTGACCCTAAAATTTTAAGTTGTTCACATTTATATATACATCATCATATTATTATTTAAATTTTAATTAAAAAGAAAACCTATGTATATGTATGCACTGTTGATATGTGAATAACTAAATTTGGAATAATTTTATGGAGAAGTGATTAACAATTTATTATTTGTAATTTTGTTTTAAAATGAATGATTTAGGAAGTTATAAACAAAAATTGTTGATTGTTGAAATTTAAAAATTCAATAAAATGAAGGTTCAAAACTATCAATAAGTATGTGCAAAAGAATCTTTCTCAAATCATAAGTTTTCCTTGACTTGAATAGAAAAATTTATA
>JAAYKY010000012.1 GCA_012522185.1 Flavobacteriaceae bacterium
AAGATGAGTGCTTAAACAAAGAGAATAGCTCATCTTTTGTGCAATGCTTGAATGTAATCCCTCTTTTATTCTAAATTAGAAGGTATAAAAAAAACCGTCCCGATTTTGTAAACGAGACGGCTTCTTTTTGTCTTAATTTCTTATAAAACTTTAAGGTAAAGTTTCAGGGTCAATTAAAATTTCATAGGCACCAAGTGTAGGATTTGTAGAACGTGCTTGTCCTAAAATATCGGTAGGAATGATGTATGAATTGCTTCCTGCGTTTTGAGCCGGAGACTCTAAAAACAATCTCAAATCATTTTTACCAAAACCTGAATTGACAAACAAAGGATCTTCGTTTAGGGTATTGGTTGCACCGTTTGGATTCTCACCTTTGATTAAATTAAAATCAAACTGAATATTTCCGGTCGTTCCTTCTTCGACTTGAACTGCATTCATGGCGCGTCCATAGAAAATCGAATTATAGAATCGGGCATTCAGTGGATTTCCTTCATTGCTAAGGTAAAGACTCCAATTATAGCCGGCTCCCTGACCGATGTTGTGGTAATTTGCAAAAGTACAATGTCTGAAATCGTAAACCCCACCTTCAATCCCAACTGCTGTGATATCGCTGTTGTTGATCACGAGATTGCTTCCAGTGATATTTGAGTTTTTCGCATAAAGACCAATGGATTCATTGTTCAGAATTTTTGTGTTGGAAATCTCCAAGTAGGAGTCTTCTACTTCAAGTCCGATATGACCTCCTTTGATGATTGCATAATCGATTTTGTTAAAGACCGTGTTATTGGGTGATTTCAATTTGATTTTCCCCCACATATTGGGTAAGGAATCAGAGCGTTCGTCCATGCGGTCGGTTCGGAAAACTACATTTTCTTGGGCTGTGCCATTTATACTGACGCTTCCATTTATGTTAAGTTCGGCGTTTTGATGGAAATAAACTTTGGTTCCTGGACCGATATTTACATTATCAGCACTCACTTTTCCAAAAATCACACGCGAATATTCATTGTCCCAATTGATGTTTCCCAGCGAGTAGTCTTCCGTTTGATCTGTATTGTAAAATAAAGCTTTCTCTATGTAGGAAATCAATTTGATTTGTTGATGATGGGTCGTTGTTTCAAAATTAATTTCATCTTCATACAGCGGATTTACAGGAGCTTCTCCAGCTGCAATTTCCACAAAAATAAAAATACTGTCCTTCTTACGGATGGGGACATTCTCAAAATCATAACCGGGCATTCCATCTACATTTAATTTAAAAAGAGAAGCCTCTCCACGCGAAAGGAAAATTCTCGGAATCAATACATCATCGTTCTGATGGTTATGAACGGTAAGCTTAAAAGTCTGAGAATTAGTATGATTGAAAACAGTATCAAGATGTACCGTATCATTTGAAAAGCTAAGATTCTCAGTGGCCAAATCAAAGTCAAAATCATCACGACAAGAAGATATTCCGACAATTAAAGCCATCAGACCCGGTACGATCAGGTTGCGGATTTTCATATAATTGTATATTAAATTGAAAACAAAACTAAATAAATCTGAGCAATGTACAAAGCAGAACGAATAAACTACTTAATTTATTGAATTAAATAAAATTATGACCTTTGAAAAATTAAATGAGAAATAATTTTTTATTTTAATAAAATTACTATCTTTGCAAGCTCAAAATAAGAATTAGTTTAATGCAATGGATGCTGACGGAAAGTTGAAATTGCCCAATAAAAATAAATCTCATGAAAAAAGGAATTCACCCAGAAAATTACCGCTTAGTAGTATTTAAGGATATGAGTAATGACGAAACTTTTATTACTCGTTCAGCTGCTGAAACAAGAGATACAATTGAAGTTGACGGTGTAGAGTATCCATTGGTGAAAATGGAGATTTCCAGTACATCTCACCCTTTTTATACCGGTAAGGTAAAATTGGTTGACACGGCTGGGCGTATTGATAAGTTCAAGAACAAATACGCAAAATTCAAGAAATAAGATTTTAATTTGTTCATAATTTAAAACAAAAAGTCCCGAAAGTTTGCTTTCGGGATTTTTTATGTAGAATAATTAGAGAATTATTCGCCCGCATACCTTCCATACAGTTCCTTGTATAGTTCTTTGTATTTTTCCATAAGTACTCTTCGTTTTAGCTTCAGAGTAGGAGTGAGCTGACCGCCTTCGATTGACCATTCGTCAGGTGTTAAACGGAAAGTTTTGATTTGTTCCCAATGTCCTAAAGAGTGATTAAACAAATCGATTTCCTTTTGGATTAAATCAATCAACTCTTTGTGCTTTACCAATTCTTCACGGGAAGGAGGCAAGGAAATATTTTGTTCTTTTGCCCAAGCGGCTACGTTTTCAAAACTTGGTTGGATCAATGCCGAAGGCATTTTTTCGCCTTCACCGAGTACCATTATTTGCTCGATGAATCGAGATTGTTTAAAATCGTTTTCAATGCTTTGAGGCGCAATATATTTACCTCCCGAAGTCTTGAAGATTTCCTTTTTGCGATCCGTAATTTTAAGGTTCCCATTGTGTAATTCCCCAATGTCCCCCGTTTTGAAATAGCCATCGTCTGTCATCACCTCTTTAGTCATTTCAGGATTATTATAATACCCCATCATTACGTTAGGCCCCTTGATTAAAATTTCTCCATCAGGAGCAATTTTCACTTCGACACCGTCAATTGGTTTTCCAACCATTCCAATTCCAAATCCATCTTTGGACATGGAGTTTACTGTACAAACAGGCGAAGTTTCAGTTAGTCCATAGCCTTCCAAAATTGGAATTCCAGCTCCCCAAAACATACGGTTCAATCTCGGGGAGAGAGCTGCACTTCCTGAAACCATGCAAGTCATATTTCCGCCTACACCTTCTCGCCATTTTTTGAAAACAAGTGTATCGGCGATTTTGTGTTTGATTTTCCAGCTTAGACTTTGTTGCCCAAAAGGTTCATAGTTCTCAACGAGCCCTATGGCCCACATGAATATTTTTGTTTTAATTCCACCTGCAGAAGCTCCTTTATCATAAATTTTCGCATAAACTTTTTCAACCAGCCGAGGTACAACTGTCATGACATCCGGTTTGACTTCTTTCAGGTTCTCACCAATGCTTTCCATGTTTTCTGCATAGTAAATCCCGATACCGTTGTAGGTATATAGATAAATCAACATCCGTTCAAAAATATGACAGAGCGGGAGAAAACTAAGCGCTTTGGGTTTTTCGGACGGGAATTTAGGTACCCGGGGATTGCTCCCGATAACATTTGAGAGAATGTTATGATGGCTGAGCATAACGCCTTTGGGTCTTCCCGTTGTACCCGAAGTATAAATAATGGTAACTAAGTCTTCAGGCTTTACCTGTGCTTTTACAGCTTCTACTTCATGTTGATTCTCAGCATCGGATCCCAAGTCAAATATTTCATTGAGATTCGGCGCACCTTCCACATGGTCAAATGTATAAACACTCACCAAAGAAGGAACTTCAGCTTTGATTGAACTGATTTTTTCAAATAGATCTGAATCCGAAACAAAAGCAAATTTCACTTCAGAATCATTGAAAATATAAGCATAATCCCGTGGAGAAATAGTTGGATAAACCGGAACGCTGATGCATCCGATTTGCTGCAAACCGATGTCGAGTAGGTTCCATTCGGTTCGGTTGGTGGTCGAAGCGATGGCAATTTTATCGCCATGTTTTACGCCGAGTTTTAAAAATCCTCTGCTGATGGCATTGGCCTTGTTGACGTATTCATTGGTGGAAATCGTCTGCCACTCGCCATTTTTCTTCATCGCGATACTATCGTTGCGAGGGGAGTTCCGAAGCTGATGCTCCAGAAAGTCAAAGAGTCTTGTTATTTTCATGTTTGGTTAAAATCTTTTCTAAATTTAATAAAAAATAATTCGTATTTCAAATTATTCTTCATCTTCATACGAATTCATTTCATGGTCAAAAAAATCAAATGCTTTTTCCATGAGTTCAGCAATTTCGGTTTCCAAATCCACATCGGGCTCTTCTTCGAGTTCATCAAACCATTCGATTTCTTCTGTTTCTACATCGAGTAAGAACCTTGGGAAATCGGTGTGAAGTATGTAAATTTTCTCAGGATAATCTGAATTATCAGCTATCAGAAACTTGGGTGTTTCCATCTATTAATTTTTTAGTTTGTTTATGATATCGTAAAAGTAACAAAATTGAAGCAATCGTCAAACCTACCAGCAAACCAATCCAAACTCCATAGGACCTTAACCCAAAATAAATAGCAAGTAGAATTCCGAGTGGGATGGCAATGACCCAATAAGCCACAAAAGTTATCATGGAAGGAATCCGGACATCTTGCATACCTCTTAAAGCACCCAGCGAAACCAATTGAACTCCATCTGAAAGCTGAAACAAGGCTGCGATGATCAAAAGTTGCGAGGCTAGATGAATCACCGCTTGATTGTCGAGGTAGAGCGCAGGCAAAGTATGTCGGAGCGCGACCATAGCAATCCCGCAAATAAACATAAATCCTATCACCATAAAAATAGTGGACCAGCCGGCATCCCGAAGGAGTTTGTAATTCTTCAGTCCCAACTGATATCCTACACGCACCGTAGCAGCTACGCTGAGTCCCATGCACATCATGAAGGTCGTCGAAGCAAGGCTGATGGCAATCTGATGAGCAGCTAAATGGGTTTTTGCCAATTCTTGTTCCGCAGGATCCAAAGACAATGCATACCCACAAATAAAGGCTGCACCACTAAATGCACTCACCTCAAAGAAAGAAGTCAGCGCTGTTGGGATTCCCATTTTCATGATGCTTTTAAAAATGGATTTCTCGAAAATTCTAAATCGAACCGCTTTCAGGTATTCCTTCGTCTTTTTGAAATTCCATAGTGTGATAACCAGCACAATTAACATACTGATTCTAGCACAAAAAGTTCCCCAACCGGCACCTTCTACTTCCAGTCTTGGAAATCCCCAATAGCCGTAAATCCAACCATAGTTCAATAAAATATTGACAATGTTACCGGCTATCGTCGCAACTGTTACCGGAATGGTGAGTGAAAGTCCTTCCGAAAATTGACGAAAAGTCTGAAAAACCATAATCGGTAGCATGGACCAAGCCATAATGGATAAGAAAGGAAGAGCAGCGTCAATTACATCCTTGGGTTGTCCGAGATGATAGAGTACGGGTTTGGAAAAATTCAAGACCAATAAAAGGATTAGCGCCAAAGCTAAATTTAGAACCAAACCATGCGAAAATATTTTACCGGCGCCTTCTTTATCCTTTTTGGCATCCGCAGAAGCAACCAAAGGAGAAATCGCAAAGCTGAACCCAAAAGCAACGACCAAAGCAGTGATAAAAACGGCATTTCCTAAAGAGACAGCTCCCAGAGCGGTTTTCCCCAATTGATCATCGACTATGTAATCAAACCTTCCACCTAGACCACCTACCATGAAGTTGTCCACCAAATTAACCATGATTTGCCCCGCCTGTGTAATCATCACAGGAACAGCCAATTTTAAATTCCGCTTTAAATGTTCACGGTATCTCACAAGCCAAAGTTATTTTAAACACAAAAAAATCCTTCATAATTGAAGGATTTTTTAATTCCTGTTATTTGTAAACAATTATTTTTCCTTTACAACTCCTTTGATTCGGAAAATCTTACGACCCTCTTTTACTGCATTGGAAGTAAGAGTAACCGTTTTATTAAATGCACCTGCTTTATTCGTAGTTGTATATTCAACGGTCATCGGAGCAGATTGTCCTGGAGCGATTGGATCTTTCGGCCATTTTGGCACAGTACATCCACAAGAAGCTCTCGCATCAGAAATAATAAGAGGTTTATCTCCCGTGTTTTTAATCTGAACGGTTGTAACGGCCTTTCCACCGTATTCAATGCTTCCTAAATCAACATTTGACTCGCTTATTTCGATTTCCTGTGCGTTTAGTAAAGCTAAACCACCCACAAAAAAAAGTCCTGTTAATAATAGTTTCTTCATTTGAATTATTTTTTTACGATAACAAATTTAGAAATTAAATTTAAATATGAATCTTACTAGTCTTACATTTGCAATTCATTAACAATTAAATTACCAATTAGATTTAGACGAAATGGAATTACAAACAAAATACAATCCCCAGATTGTTGAGAAGAAATGGTACGATTACTGGATGGAAAACGAATACTTCTTTTCCAAACCCGACGAACGTAAAGCTTATACCATCGTAATTCCACCTCCAAACGTCACAGGGGTCCTTCATATGGGCCATATGTTGAACAATACGATTCAAGATGTTTTAATCCGTCGTGCCCGAATGAAAGGTTACAATGCTTGCTGGGTACCCGGAACCGATCATGCTTCCATAGCAACCGAAGCAAAAGTAGTGGCTAAACTCAAAGAAGAAGGAATTTCAAAGTTTGAAATCGGAAGAGAGAAATTTCTCGAACACGCATGGGAATGGACGCATAAACACGGAGGAATCATTTTGGAGCAATTGAAAACTTTGGGTTGTTCATGTGATTGGAACCGAACCAAATTTACAATGGACGAGGATTTATCCGAATCAGTAACCAAAGTATTTGTGGATTTGTACAACAAAGGATTGATTTATCGTGGCTACCGCATGGTGAACTGGGATCCGGAAGCCAAAACCAATATTTCAGATGAAGAAGTTGTTTACCAAGAAAAACAAGGGAAATTATATTTCCTTCGATACCTAATCGAAGGAACGGATGAATACATCGTCGTAGCAACAACACGCCCCGAAACCATTTTTGGAGATACAGCTGTTTGCATCAATCCCAATGATGAGCGTTATTCATTTCTGAAAGGAAAAAGAGTAATAGTTCCGATTGCAAACCGTGTAATTCCAATTATAGAAGATGAATATGTGGATATGGAATTTGGAACGGGTTGTCTGAAAGTAACACCGGCTCACGATGTGAATGATTATGAGTTAGGGAAAAAACACGAGCTGGAAATCATAGACGCCATCAATGAGGATGCTACTTTGAACCATCATGCCTTGCACTATGCAGATAAAGACCGATTTAAAGTGCGTAAAGAAATTGAATCGGAACTTGAATCAAAAGGATTACTTGAAAAAGTTGAAAATTACACAAACAAAGTTGGGACTTCCGAAAGAACTGGAGCGGTAATCGAACCCAAACTATCGGTTCAATGGTTCCTGAAAATGAAAGATTTGGCACAACCGGCTTTGGAAAATGTGATGAATGACACCATTCAGTTTCATCCTTCCAAATTTAAAAATACCTACAAACATTGGATGGAAAACGTCCATGATTGGAATATTTCTCGACAATTATGGTGGGGACATCAGATTCCGGCCTTTTATTATGGCGAAGGTCAGGATGATTTTGTAGTAGCTCTGAATAAGCAAGAAGCAATTCAAATCATCCAAAGAGAAAGAAATCTGGTGCTGACCGAAGAGGATTTGCGTCAGGATGAGGACGCCCTCGATACCTGGTTTTCTTCTTGGTTGTGGCCGATTTCGGTTTTCAATGGAATTAATGATCCTGAAAACGAAGAAATCAACTACTATTATCCAACTCAGGATTTGGTAACCGCACCCGAAATTATGTTTTTCTGGGTAGCTCGAATGATCATCGCAGGCTATGAATACCGAAATGAATATCCATTTAAAAATGTGTATTTCACAGGAATTGTTCGAGACAAACAAGGACGAAAAATGTCGAAATCTTTAGGGAATTCGCCCGACCCGATTGAGCTTATGAAACAATACGGAGCCGATGGGGTTAGGGTAGGGATGCTACTTTCTTCTCCAGCCGGAAACGATTTGCCCTTTGATGAGGAATTATGCGTTCAAGGAAGAAATTTCGCCAATAAAATCTGGAATGCTTTCCGCTTGATCAAAGGATGGGAAGTAGATGAAAGCTTGGAAACGCCGCAAGAAAATCATTTTGCAGCCGAATGGTTTTATTCGAAATTTAATTCGGAACTAAAAGACATCGAAGCCAATTACGAGAAATACAGAATTTCCGATGTTTTAATGGCAGTTTATAAATTGATATGGGACGATTTCTGTTCCTGGTATTTGGAAGCTGTAAAACCCGAATTCGGAAAGCCAATCGATCGTAAAACTTATGATTCAACCCTTGAGTATTTAGAGAATTGCCTGAAAGTTCTTCATCCTTTCATGCCGTTTTTGACCGAGGAAATCTGGCAGTTGATGGGGGAAAGAACTACGGAAGAAGCCCTGATTATTTCTGAATATCCTCAAGTGGAGAACTTCTGGGAAGGTGTATTGAGCCAGTTTGAGGTTACCTCTGAAGTAGTTTCGGGTGTGAGATCCATTCGAAATGAAAAAGGAATTTCACCCAAAGAAAAACTGGAATTATTTGCTGCTGAATCTTCAAAAGAAGCATTGAACATTGAATTGATTCAGAAACTTGGAAATGTCGAAGTTCAGTTTGCAGAGCAATTCCCAGAAAAAGGATTTAGATTTCGAGTTGGAACCTATGAGTTCTCGGTTCCGGTAACGGAAAACATCGATATGGAAGCCGAAAAGGAAAAACTGGAAAAAGAGAAAGAATATCTTTATGGATTCCTAAATTCGGTTCGTAAGAAATTAACCAATGAAAAATTCGTTAGCGGAGCACCTGAAGCAGTGGTCAATGCCGAAAAGAAAAAAGAAGCCGATGCGTTGGAAAAAATTGCGCAAATCGAAGAGCAGTTAAAAAACTTTTAAATCAATTTAAATTAAAACAATATTATAACCTCACTCGCTTTTAGAACTTGTGAGGTTTTTTTTAAAATTTTCTGAATGACTTATCTTTAAATTAAAAATCATGCTTTCTGAAAAACAAATGGAATTAATCCAAATAATTGAATCCAATACAGGGCTTCAATTTCGTGAAAATCCAACTGAAGGAAATCTTTGTTTTGCTCAGAATAATTTAGAATTACAAGATGAATATAAGTTAGAATTTAATTTAGCTGATTTAAATCATTATTTTAAATCCTTTTCTGAAACTGAGATTTCACTACCCAAGGACTCTACAACCTTTTGGAAATTAGTTAAAAAGGGGAGGGGACTTAAAAAAAAATAAAAACAAACCCTTTTAAATTCAAATAATTTCTATGATTTTACTATTTTGGGGGGCTTAAAATTTGTTCAATTTTCGTACTTTTACGAACCCTGAAACAAAAACCTCTATGATAGGCATCTTGATTTCTGTTTTTGTCTTTGCATTTCTGATTTTATTTTCAGGGCAATTCCTACGTGCCGTATATTACAGATTTTTGGCATTATTTCCATTGGGACTTTTTGTTTATTTTGGGTATTACCTGATAAACCTTCAATGGGAAGAAAATCTGATTTTGGCGTACGAATGGATCCCAAGTCTGGGAATAAATATGGATTTTAAAATCGATGGACTTTCAGTATTATTCTCGCTTTTGATAACGGGAATCGGTACGCTAATCTATTTCTACGCTGCAGATTACCTCAAACATTCGCCTTATCTCAACCGATTTTATTGCTATTTGACGCTCTTCATGGGAGCTATGCTCGGTTTGGTTTTGTCAGATAATCTCATAGGCATTTTCATCTTTTGGGAGCTAACGAGTATCAGTTCATTTTTCTTAATTGGTTTTAATAACGAAGATGAAAATTCAAGAAAAAGTGCCATGACGGCATTTGCCATTACCGGTTTAGGTGGGTTCTTCTTATTGTCAGGTTTGCTCTTGATAGCCAATATTACTGGAACTTATTCGATTGCCGAACTATTAAATTCAACGGAATTGATTCAGAATCATTCGCTTTATGTTTTGATTTTGATTTTCATTTTTGCGGGAGCTTTTACCAAATCGGCTCAATTTCCGTTTCACTTTTGGTTGCCTGGAGCCATGGCTGCGCCTACGCCCGTTTCGGCCTATCTGCATTCGGCTACTATGGTAAAAGCCGGAATTTATATTTTGGCAAGATTTACACCTGTCTTAAGTGATGGATTTATTTGGAATAATACTTTAATGATTGTAGGAGGAATTACCATGATTTATGGGGCATTCCATAGTATTTTCCGAACCGATATGAAATCCATATTGGCTTATTCTACCGTTTCAGCATTGGGAATTATTGTTTTTTTACTTGGAATTGGGACCGATTATGCCATTTATGCTGCTGTTACTTTTATTTTGGTTCATGCACTTTACAAAGCTTGTTTGTTTTTGGTTACGGGAATTGTTGACCACACGGTTCATAGTCGTGATTTAAATCTCATCGGTGGTCTGGGCAAATTGATGCCGGCAGTGGCTGCTGCAGCTTTTATCGCATCACTTTCCAGTGCCGGAGTTCCATTGACATTTGGTTTTTTAAGTAAAGATTTAATTTACGAATCAACTCTTTCCATCGCACAATGGGGGATTTGGCTAACCGCTTTGGCTATTCTTACCAATGTTTTCTTGGCTTGTTCTGGCTTTCTTGCAGGAATTAAACCATTTATAGGGAAATTAGGTCAAATGCCGGTTTATTTTCATAAACCTACATTGTTTCTCTGGTTACCGGTCGTGATTTTAAGTTCACTTTCGCTTTTGTATGGGATTTTTCCTTCTATTCCCGATAATGGAATTTTAAAATATACCTTTCAAGCTGTTTCGGGACAAGAAACAGGAATTTACCTGAAAGTATGGCATGGCTTCAATACCGTTCTTTTGCTATCGGTTTTGACCATTGCGCTGGGAATTGCACTTTTTCTCTTGATTCCCTACTTGCGCAAACCCTTGGAAAATGTTTACAAATTGGAGTCCGTATCGCCTCAGAGTTTGACAGAAGGTTTTGGAGAATTTTTCCGTCGTTTTGCATTTGTTTATACAAGATTGATGCACAATGGATATCTCCGTAATTACCTGATAGTCATTGTGATATTTATCACAGTTCTGGTGGGTTATCGATTGTTTACAACCATTGAAATTCAATTGATTACAGAAGATTTATCAGGATTCCGTGTGTATGAATTCGTTGTGTTCATAATTATATTAGTTTCAACTTATTATACTTTACGAACGACTTCGAGGTTGACGGCCATTGCGAGTTTGGGGATTATCGGTTATTGTCTCTGTTTGATTTTTGTATTTTATGGGGCACCGGATCTTGCGATGACTCAATTTGCAATTGACACTTTGACCGTAGTTTTATTTGTATTGGTATTGTTTAAATTACCTGCATTTTTGCCATTCCGCAATAAGAAAATCATTGTTAGAGACGGATTGATTTCACTGGGATTTGGAGGTTTGATCATGTTGATCACGCTTCAATCATTGATTTATCCGGCAAGTAAAGAAATCAGCCGTTTTTATGCAGAGAACGCTTATGTTCTTGCAAAAGGTAAGAATGTAGTGAATGTTATTTTGGTGGATTTCAGGGGTTTTGATACTTTAATTGAAACCATTGTCTTATCCATTGCTGCTTTGGGTGTTTTTGGAATTTTAAAATACAGAGGGATAAATGAAGAGGCCGACTAACAGACAAAAGTCAAAGAAATTTGACCTGATTATTTTAAAAACAGCAACGAATTATCTGATTCCTTTACTGTTGATGTTCTCCATTTTTGTATTGTTGAGAGGGCATTACTTATCGGGAGGAGGTTTCGTGGGCGGACTGATTGCATCGATTGCTTTCGTTCTTCATTCATTTGCTCATACTACCAAAGAGACACTTTCTTTGTTTCGGTTTTCGCCTAAAACATTGATCCCGATTGGTTTATCAGCTTCTCTGGTCAGTGCTTTTCTTCCTGTATTTACGGGTGCGCCTTTTTTTACAGGACTTTGGCTGGAGAAACCCATTGCTGTTATAGGCTCGGTGGGAACGGCTTTGTTTTTTGATGTCGGAGTTTACATTGTGGTGGTGGGAGTGACTTTGACAATTTTATTTACGATTAAAGATAATGTTTAAATGGAATTATTACTGGTTTTATTGGTGGGCGTTTTCTATGCAGCTGGAATTTTCCTGATGCTTCGCCGAAGTATGGTAAAACTGCTCCTGGGGCTTTTATTGCTCGGGAACGGAGCTAATATTGTGATATTTCTGACCGGCGGACTGACCAAAGGTAAACCACCCATCATCGACGAAGCAGAAAGAACTTTTACGGATGCTTATGCAGACCCGGTTCCTCAAGCTTTGATTTTAACGGCGATTGTAATTAGTTTCGCTTTGAACTCATTTGCGGTTATTTTACTCAAAAAAGTATATGAAACCACTGGGTCCGATGATTTGGATTCTCTAAACATTCAGGATTTGGATATATGATTACGAATTTTATACTTGCTCCCATATTAGCCCATATGCTGACGGCGATTTTGCTGGTGTTTTTCTGGCGAAATATTGCAGCACAGCGAATCATAAGTATTACGGGCAATTTGATTGCTTTTTTGCTGTGCATTCGCTTGTTCAATGCAACAGAAGAATACAATTATCTCATAGTGCAAGTAGGAAGCTGGGAAGCGCCGTTCGGGATTATTTTCGTTTCCGATACTTTAAGTTCAATCATGGTGATTCTCACATCCATCGTGAGCTTAGCAGTAGGGATTTTCTCAACTGTAGGACTGAATCCCAGCCGGATTAAATATGGCTATTTTGTATTTTTCCATTTCCTCGTTATGGGACTTTTAGGAGCTTTTCTCACCGGAGATATCTTTAACCTTTATGTTTGGTTTGAAGTGGTGATTATTTCCTCCTTTATTTTGTTGACACTCGGTGGGAAGAAAATGCAGATGGAAGGAGCGATTAAGTATGTAACTATGAACATGCTTGCTTCGGTTGTTTTCTTAACTGCTATCGGGATTTTGTACGGAATCACAGGAACCTTGAACCTTGCCGATTTAGCGGTGAAAATAAAAAGTATTCAAAATCCGGGATTGGTTTCTGTAACCGCACTCTTATTCTTTGCTGGTTTTGGAATTAAATCCGCCATATTTCCATTGTATTTTTGGCTTCCTTCCTCTTATCATACACCTCCTTCGGCAATTGCTGCTATTTTTGGAGGCCTGCTTACAAAAATGGGAATTTACGCCATGATACGTACGTTTACGCTGATTTTTCAGCCCGATGAATTCATGCAAAATGTCATCATCATCATCGCTATTTTGACTTTGATTACCGGAGCTTTAGGTTCCATCAACAAAAGAAGTGTTCGAAGATTGATATCTTATTTGATTGTTTGTCATATCGGTTATTTAATCGCCGGAATTGGACTCTATACAGAAATCGCCTTTGTCGGTGTGATTTTTTATTTGATACATGATGTAATTGTGAAGAGTAACTTACTGATGATGACAGGGATTATTCAAAAAATAAGAAATACGATTGATATGACCCGTTTAGGTGGTTTGTACAGTGATTATCCGAAAATTTCCATCGTCATAGCGATTGCAATGTTTTCACTGGTAGGAATTCCGCCTTTGTCTGGATTTTGGCCGAAAATTCAATTTTTTGGTGAGGCTCTTGAGACGAAACATTATATTTTATTGGGTGCGATTATTTTTGCCAGCTTTGTGACTCTTTATGTGATGGCCAAAATGTGGTCTGAAGTTTTCTGGAAAGAATCCCCGAAACCTCTGACCGAGGAAACCGATCGATTTGCCAATTTGACGATGATTAAGAAAATAGCTTTGATTGCTCCGATTACTGCATTGTCTTTTGTATCTTTATACATAGGACTGAATGCGGAAGGAATTTATGAAATTGCACAGAAAACTGCGGAAGAATTAATGAATCCGGATCGATACATCGATGCGGTTCTAAATGGGAACTTTGGGAGATGATGAAGAATTTCTTACTTAATCTTTTACTTTCACTGGTTTGGGTAGCCCTGACCGGACACTTGAATTATTTGAATTTTTTATTTGGATTTCTGATGGGATTCGCCATTTTATGGATGCTTTCACGTACCAATGCCATCGATAAAGGCTATTTCTATAAAGTCCCAAAATTACTGTTGTTTGCATTGTTCTTCCTATATGATATCATCAAAGCAAATATCGAAGTAACAAGAGAAATCCTACGTCCCAGATTTCAACTTCGTCCTGCGGTAATAAGTTTTGAACATCGACTTCAGTCCGATTTTGAAATCACGATGCTGACCAATTTGATTGCACTTACACCGGGAACAATGGTGGTGAAAATTAGCCCCGATAAAAAATATCTTTACATCCATTGTTTTAATGTGAAAGACCGAGATAAATTTATTGAAACGATGAGAAACGGTTTAGAAAAAAAATTAATAGAAGTAATTAGATAATGTCTGTACACCAATATTTACAATTTGTAATTCTACCTATCATCTGCCTAGCGTATTTGATTATTTTTATACGATTTCTCAAAGGTCCAAAAGTGGTGGATAGAGTAGTGGCAATTGACCTGATTATCACCTCAGGCGTAGGATTGATCGGTGTCTTTTGTATTCTGTACAACAATGCCTCTTTCCTAGATGTGGCTATGATTTTGGCACTGATTGCTTTCTTGAGTACCGTCGCGTTTTCATATTACCTCGACAACGGAGAATCCAAAAAAAAGAAAAAAAATGAATGACATCATCATCATGGTATTTTGTACGCTGGGTGCGATTTTTATACTGATTGCTTCTCTTGGTATTTACAGAATGCCGGATTTCTATACCCGATTATCAGTAACGGTTAAAGCTGGAACACTTGGCGTAGGCTGTATCCTTGGAGCCGTGGCTTATTACTTCTATGATTTTGCGGTTTCGACCAAGGTGTTTGCTATTATATTCTTTCTGTTTATAACTTCACCCGTTGCCGCTTTTATGATTTCCCGTACAGCATATGTCAGCGGAATTAAACTTTGGAAAACCACTTATGTGGACAAAGAAGCCGATTTAGGCTTGGGCGAAGAAGATATCCCGGAAAACGATTGATTATCTAAAACTTTGAAAGTTCTTGGTTGATTAACTCACTCAACTTCCTTGCTTTTTGCATCACCATCACATGGGTTCCTCCTTCTATTTTTTGCGCATTCTTAATTTTTGAATAAGGAAAAACAATGTCTTTCGTTCCATGATAATGAACGTAAGTTTTCATTTCTACATTGTTTTGCCAATTCACAATCCGATCCATCGACCACTTCAGGTAATAAGGATCTCGGTATTCGAAAAACTCATTCAAATTTGGCATTTTCGCATCGTAAATATTTCGGAAAATTGCATAGGAAATCCCATTGTCAGAGGAAATAAATTTGGAAGGTACAAGCCGATGTAAGTTTGTCTTGGAAGAAAACTTCATATAAGCAGGCAATTCCGAACGAGTTTTTACGGTGGAAATCAATAAATTTTGTTGAGGCTCCAGAAAACGATTTATTTCTTGCGCTATGATACCACCAAATGATAATCCCATCAAAATAAAATCCTCTGTGGGATCGATTTTCTCAGCCATTCTCTGAGCATAATGATCCAAGCTTTCGCCTTTTTCAGGTTGAATCCATGGAAGATAAACCAATTCAAAATCTGGATTTAATTTCAAGTATTTAAATGCCTTTTGGTTAGCACCCAATCCGCTTATTTGATAAATTTTCATGATGAATTATCAGTTTTGGAAATGAACCTAAAGGAGAATTAAGAAATTGAATAAGATAGTTCAGCAGGACTTTTTGAAACTTCAACAATTCCGGCCGAATTCAACATAACCAAATCAACGTATTCAGTTTGATTAATCAAATTCTCATCAAAATCCGTTTCCACTTTCACGTAATTCTCTGTAAATCCATGGATTTTTCCATTCTTGTTCTCTGACTCCCAAAGCACTTTTTGCGTAGTTCCCAACTGAGATTGATAGAAAGCAATACGCTTTTTCTCCGAAAGAATTCTCAACATGGTATTTCGTTTTTTGCGAATATGTTGTGGGACAATGCCTTCGAATTCGGTAGCTTCCGTATTATCACGTTCGGAATAGGTGAAAACATGTAAATAACTGATCGGTAAACTATTTAGGAAATTGTAAGTTTCCAAAAATAATTCTTCGGTTTCACCCGGAAACCCAACAATCACATCGACACCGATGCAAGCATGAGGCATAAGCGAACGAACCTTTTCGATCCTGCCCCGATAAAGCTTTGTTAGATAACGTCGCCTCATCTTTTTTAAAATTTCATCACTCCCGGATTGAAGCGGAATGTGAAAATGAGGAACAAATCTTTGGGATTGAGAAACGAATTCAATGATTTCATTTCGAAGTAAATTGGGCTCAATAGAAGAAATTCGAAACCTTTCAATGCTTTCGACCTGATCCAATTCCTGAATTAATTCCAGAAAAGTATGCTCGTGTTTCTTATTTCCAAATTCTCCCTTACCGTAATCTCCAATATTTACACCCGTCAAAACGATTTCTTTAATTCCTTTTTCGGCAATTTCCCTAGAGTTTTTCAAAACGTTTTCTACGGTATCTGAACGAGAAATCCCGCGGGCAAGTGGAATGGTGCAATAGGTGCATTTATAATCGCATCCATCCTGAACCTTCAAAAAAGCGCGCGTGCGATCGCCAATCGAATAGGAACCCACATAAAAGTCTGCTTCTTCAATCTCACAGGAATGCACGATGGCCTGGTTATCCTTGTTTAAATCTTCGAGATAATCCGCAATATTGAACTTTTCAGTAGCGCCCAAAACCAAATCAACGCCTTCCATTTCAGCGATTTCATAAGGTTTTAATTGCGCATAACAACCCACAACCACTACAAATCCTGCCGGATTGGACTTCAAGGCTTTTTTTACGATGCTACGGCATTCCTTATCGGCATTGGCTGTAACCGAACAAGTATTGATTACATAAACATCTGAAGGTTCAGAGAATTCCACACGCTCATAGCCGTTGTCCAAAAGGTTTCGGGCAATGGTAGAAGTTTCGGAAAAATTCAATTTACATCCGAGTGTGTGAAAAGCAACTGTTTTATTCGTTGAAAACATTTTGCAAAAGTACAAAATATTAACAATCCAGCAGTTAAAAGAAAGGGTGATTTCACCCCTGAGAAAAGGAGGATTCGCCGAATCTGATCGAATTTAGCATGGACAATCTTTGCAATATGAATCTTAAAAACAATTAGTTATGAAAAATTTAAAATTTAATCTGCTTTATGTTGCTCTGATTGTCGGACTGATAATTTCATGTGATAATGACGACAATCCCAATCCCCAACCTGAGCCTGAATCCAGTTGTATCCCGGCTAACTTGCAAACCAATATGATTGCTTTTTATCCTTTTTCCGGTGGTTCTATAAATGATTTTTCCGGTAATAATTACAATTTATCCAATCCTACAACTGCTACGCCTGCTCAGGACAGAAATGGTAATGCAAATTGTGCATTTTCATTTGATGCTGCCAATGGCGAATTTTTAACCAGTACCAATTCTGCTTTTATAAACGGTTTTGACAATCAGCCCTTTTCTGTTTCGCTTTGGTTTAAAGCCGAGGGAACGAGAAGTGGAGGTATTTATGAGCAGTTAATCGGAAGAGATACCGGTTTGCACTGTCCGGATACCTATGGCCAATGGTCAGTAGGACTATATGACTGCCGTAACTCAGTTTTTGGGATCAATGATTACAGTTTATGGGGCGATGGCTATCCAAATTTTTACGGTGATACTGATTGTGCAAATGATCCTTCTACCAATGTTTGGCATCATTTGGTAGTTACCTCTGACGGAACTCCGGGAGGAACGATGATGTACATAGACGGATTGCCAACTAGTCATTCTCCCAATACAGGATGTAGCAATCCACAAGGGACTTCCGATATAGGTGATTTATTTTTGGGAAAAGAATACACGGGATTACTGGACGATGTGGTCTTGTTTAGCCAGACGCTTACACAAAGTGAAGTCACCCAACTGTATGAGCTGGCTCCCTGTTGTTTATAATATACTAAATAAATGGTGTAAAATGAGAATTCAAGACTGGCCGATACTTAAAAACCTTTTACATTATCAAATATTTTACATCATGAGAAGCTTTCTGCAGACTGAAAGCTTCTCTTTTTTATGGTAAAAAAATAAAAAGGGTGAATTCCCCCTTTTTTTAAACAAGGACCTTCTTATTTTTACAATAATTAATTCTAAAATTATTGAAATTATGAAAACGAAACTTTTACCACTTGTCAGTTTGCTGATGATTTCTTTTTTTTCCTGTAAAGACGATGATAATCAGGGGAATAATCACGAGGGGTGTTTCATAGAAGTTCCTTGTACCGAGCCAAACGGTTTAATCTCTGTTGCGGAAGCAGATGTTTTGGAAGAACATTATAAAGATGTTTTTTATGGTCTTTTCAATGAAGGCAATATGCCTTATAACGGATATGACGGAGCCGTCCGTTACATTTGGTTTGATTTGGATGAAATCAAAAAATACATTGTTTATATCGAACAAAATGCGCAGGAAAACGGATACGATAATCTGGGGTTGCGTGTATATTTGGGCGCAAAAGACCAGTTGGGACAAGACGGTGAAGTCTATCCTCGTCAAACGGTTTTCTTTGTTCCCACTACCAATCCCAGTGGGGGTAGTGATGTTGCCGACAATCTGAATATTGTTAATGCAAAAAGACTGAATTTAGGCGGAGCCGGAATTCCGGATAGTGTAGACCAAGAAGACGGAGTAGGAGCGCCATAACTCATTATATATGTCCGTTCAGAATTATATTTACCTTTCCATCCAACTGCTTGCTTGTTGTGCCGCCATCTATTATTGGCGGCATTACAGGCAAACGCCCATGTGGATATTTCTTCCTTTTTTGATTTATACCTTTTGCAATGAAATTCTGGCGATGGCTCTTTCTTCCAAATATCCGGTTAGGATTCTTTACAACTTGTATATCCTGATTTCTTTCGGTGTATATATGTATTGGTTTGACAAACTTCTCAAATTCAGATTCTGGAAATGGATTATCTGGATTTTGTTTGCGGCAGCTTTTATTTATGATGCGCTTACAATTAATCTCATTAAAAATCTTATCAAAACAACGGTAAATGTTCAGGCGGTTTTATTGCTGATTTTTTCTCTTGTATTTTTTGTTAACTTGCTTAAGAGTAACGAAGTGATTCATTACCAACGATTACCGGAATTCTGGATTGTTTGCGGTTTGCTCATGTTTTACATTGGCTTTGTCCCTTTGTCGCTTTATTTGGGACAGGGATATAATATTTTACATATTTATTACATCGCTATCATTATTTTGAATTTATTGCTGTATGGCGGATATATAATTGGATTTTATGTTTCAGGAAGGAGATAAACTGCTTTTCATAGTCGGGATTATGATTCTGATACCTTTTTCCATGGTGTTATTGTTTGTCATTTTCAATAATCGCAAAAACAAACTGATCCGTCAGCAAATGGAAGAAAAGAAGAAATTTGAAACTGAATTAGCAGAGTCCCAAATTGAAATCAGAGAAGAAACCCTCCGCAACATCAGTTGGGAGCTCCATGACAACATAGGCCAACTTCTGACCCTGGCCAAAATCCAGTTGCAGAATTCAAATAAAGATCCCAAGAAAATTGATGAATCGGTCAATATCCTGGGTGATGCGCTTCGCGAACTCAGGGCATTGTCCAAATCGGTCAATCCCGAAAGTTTAAAAAACATGAGTTTGCTGGAGGCCATTAACAATGAAATCGAACGTTTCGAACGGATGAATTTTATCAAAACCGAATTTGAGATAACCGGTACTCCTTTTGAAATTCCGCAGAAAGAAGAAATCATTATTTTCAGAATTCATCAAGAATTTTTTGCCAATACTATCCGGCATTCGCGCGCAACTGAGCTCCGAATTAACGTTATTTATAAAATGGACGAATTGGAAATCCATACTTATGATAACGGAATCGGATTTAATCCAAAAGTTGATTTTAACGGAATCGGACTCAAAAACATGAGTACCCGGGCTGCTTTAATCGGAGCAAAACTTAGCCTGAATTCCACTCCTAATAAGGGAACCGAGCTGGTAATTAAAAAATCTTTTAAAACATGAAACATAAAATAGCCATAGTTGACGACCATACTTTATTGTCTCAAGCCATAGGAAACCTGATTGAAAGTTTTGATGATTTTGAAACCGATGGAATTTTTCACAACGGTCAGGAATTGATTAACGCACTGAAAAATAAAACCATTCAACCTCAAATCGTTTTGATGGACGTCAATATGCCGGTTCTCAACGGAATCGAAACAACCAAAATCCTTACAAAAGAATTTCCAGACCTTTTGGTTTTAGCACTTTCGGTAGATGAAGACGAAAATACCATCATCCAAATGCTGAAATCTGGAGCAAAAGGCTATTTGAGTAAAGATATTCAGAAAGATATGCTGCATTTGGCACTTACTAATATTTTGCAAAACGGATTTTTTCATACTCAAAATGTGACCGATGCTTTGCTGGGAAGTCTTAAAAAGAAAAATGAACTCGACGATTTAAAAGAACGTGAAATAGAATTTATTCAGTTGGCTTGTACTGATTTGACATACAAAGAAATTGCGGATAAAATGTTTTTGAGTCCCAAAACCATCGACAATTACCGTGATGCCGTGTTTTCTAAACTAAACATCAAAAACAGGGTAGGTCTTGTATTATTTGCCATAAAAACAGGAATTTACAGGATTGAATCCTGATTTATTGTCTTAGATCAATATTAATTGCTTTTATAAACTCTAAATTTGTATCAATCAAAAAATTATAGATATGAAAACATTTTTAGTATCGGTTCTGATGATTGCTTCAGGCCTTCTTTCCGCCCAAACTTTGACAAATGACCCGGCGCATTCTCGACTAGGATTTGCTGCCAATCACCTGATGATTTCTCAGGTTGAAGGAAATTTCACAGACTTTAATGTTACATTGACTTATACAAAAGAAGATTTATCCGATGCGAAATTTACAGTGAATGCAAAACTAACCTCTGTAAATACAGGAGTAGAAGCACGTGACAATCACCTTAGATCTGCAGATTTCTTCGACGTAGCCAAATACCCGGATTTGAAATTTGTATCGACTTCTTTCACGAAAAAAATTGGAAATGAATATGAATTGATCGGAGATTTGACAATTCATGGCGTAACTAAATCTGTGAAATTAAAAGCTTATTACAACGGAATGATTGTTAATCCCATGTCCAATGAACAAACACTTGGATTTACGATCAAAGGAAAAATAAATAAAAATGACTTCGGGGTAGGAACGGACTTCCCTGCAGCAGTTGTAGGAAGTGAAATTACCATCGTATCTAACTTAGAATTCCCAATTAAAAAATAAACTTTTTCATAATTTTATATTTTACATAAGTCGGACTTGTTCCGGCTTTTTTTTTCGCTATCCAACCTTTTCTGACGAGTTTGCATCTATATAATTAGAACTTTGATTTCCGAAAATATGATAAAATAAGTTCGGAGGCAAAGAAGCCTCCGAATCAAAAATTCCACTTTTTTCTTAAACCTCGGGCGAACGAAATTTCGTCAGAGGTTTTTTCATTTTACTTAATTTTCTCAAAAAGAAATTCACCACCGCCCTGCAAAAGCATGAAAGATTTTAAATCTTCTGAGAATTTTAATTGGATTCCACCCAAATCAAATTTAAAAGTAAACTCATCTACTTTTTCCAAAGGAAAAGGGAATTGCCCCGTTGCTTGCGCAATATACTGACCTTCGTTTTCTGTGATTTGAATGTCCAAGCCAATCTGAGAATTGGAAAAAGTTCCATGGTAACCAGGCGCTACATCCGCGTTCGATGATGCAAATTCAGGAATCTCAAATTCTTGATTGAAAACAGCACTAAGAGCTGCGATAACTATATTGTTGTTGCTGTAATTTGTTCCGTTAGAAGTCAAGGCTACAGATACATTTTCGTTGGGAAAATAAGCCCAAATTGAACTAAAACCATCAATCCCACCGGTATGACCCCATCCTTTTTTGTTGTAAAAAGGAATTTCAAAAAGTCCTAAACCATAATCGTTTGTGAAACTTGTCATTTCTTTCAGACTATTTTCGGAGATGATTTTACCAGAAAACAAAGCTTCACCAAAATGGATGATGTCCGCAGGTGTAGAAATAATCCCACCGGCACCCAAACTAATCGAGGAATCGGTTTCAGATTTTTTAACCCATTCTCTTTGAAATGAATAGGAATTCGATTCCTTATTATTTAAATCAATTTTCCCACCAAATCGAGTATTTTTCAACTCCAAGGGTTGAGCGATTTTCTCATTCAAAATTTCAGCAAATGATTTTCCATATACTTTTTCGAGAATTATTGTCAACAAAACATAATTGGAATTGCTATATTCACCACGACTTCCAGGCTCAAATGCCGGCTCATAGTTATAAATCTTATCGAGCATTTCAGCTCTTGAATGTGCCTTTGTATGCCAGTCCAAATATTTCGGGTCGTCTGTGATACTGTAAATTCCGCTGTGGTGATTCAATAATTGCTTGAGCGTAATTTTATCAGCATTTTTTAATTTGGGAAAAAAACTGTCAATGGATTGATTCAAGTCTAATTTTCCTTCATCAACAGCCAATAAGGTCAAAGCTGCGGTGAAAGTTTTGGTAATCGAACCAATTCTATACAAGGTTTGAGCGTCGTTTTTCTTTTGACTGTCATAATCAGCAAAACCCAAACTTCGTTCGTAAATGATTTTACCATTTTCCGAAATAGCAATGCTTCCGTTGAACTTATCATTTGTTTCCAGAGCATCAAAGAATTGATCGAGTTGGGCTGAATTGAACTGTGCATTCAAATTCAAAAAACTCAATAAAAAAATAGAAGTGATAAGAAATTTCATGTTAAAAATTTAAAAAACTAATTTGAAATATAAGGACGAGAATTTTTGCTTTTGATTTCAGCCAGCCAATAAATAAAACCACCTAAACCATTGGCAAATAGAATAATCAAAATCCAGACAATACGCATATTACTATTGTCAGTTTCAAAATTTGGGTTTTTAGTGACGTGTAATATGTAATAAATCAAACTGAAAATCGAAATTAAAGCAGTAAGCATAATCATCACAAAGAAAAATCCAAATCCGACAAATAACTCCATAGGCGTCTCATTTGCCACTTCAGCATTTCCATCAAAATTCTCAGCTTGAGTAATCATCGAGAAAACAAAAACCATATAACCGACGAAAATTAATGCAAATAGTAGTATCGGTGCGATGGCAAGAAAAGCCTGAAGCTTTGAATTATTGAGCATGATTTTGGTTTTATCATAGGTAGAAAATTAATAAGATTTGTTACAAAACTCCACCTAAAACGTCAATCTAAAAAGCCTGCACGTTTCATCAAAGCATCGTTGCTTGGCTTCTGTCCTCGGAACTCCACATACAAATCCATCGGATCTACACTGCCGCCTTTTTCCAGTAAAGTCTTGAATTTTTTTGCCACTTCTGGATTGAAAATTCCGTTTTCCTTGAAATAAGAAAAAGCATCGGCATCCAAAACTTCCGACCATTTGTACGAATAATATCCCGACGAATAACCACCGTTGAAAATATGCGAAAAAGAAACGCTCATATTGGTGCCTGAAACCGGAGGATAAACATTCGTAGGTTCAAATGCTTGGTTTTCATAAGTTTCTACCGAATTGACTTTCAAAGGATTTTCTCCATGCCAAGCCATGTCCAGTAAACCGAAACTCAATTGACGAACCGTTTGATAGCCTTCCATATAATTCGAAGCATTTCTCACTTTCTGAATCAATTCCTGCGGAATGGTTTCTCCGGTTTTATAATGCTGTGCAAATAATTCCAGCACTTCGGGTTCGTAACAGAAGTTCTCCATGAACTGCGAAGGAAGTTCAACGAAATCATACAAAACATTGGTTCCAGAAAGGCTTTCATACGTACTGTTGGCGAGCATTCCGTGCAAAGCATGGCCAAATTCGTGGAACAAAGTTGTCACTTCGCTAAATGTCAATAGGGAAGGAGCATCGGCGGTTGGTTTTGTGAAATTACAAACGATGGAAACATGCGGTCTTTGCATTTTTCCGTTGATGTTGGACTGTCCGCGGAAATCGGTCATCCAAGCACCGGCACGTTTTCCTTCACGCGGAAAAAAGTCCGTATAGAAAAGTGCCAGATGATTTCCCTTATCGTCCAGAACTTCGTAAACATTCACATCTTCGTGGTATTTGTCGATGTCATTTCGAAGTTTAAATTGAATTCCAAATAATTTTTCGGCTACCTGAAATGCACCTCCTACAACTTTGTCCAATTGGAAATAAGGTTTTAATTCATCTTCCGAAAGACTGAATTTTTCCTGTTTTACTTTTTCAGCATAATAAGCATGATCCCATCTTTCCAACTGAGAAATTCCGTCCTTGGATTGGGCATAATCCTGTAAAAGCTGAACATCTTTCAGTCCGAATGACTTGGATTTTTTCAATAAATCATCCAGAAAATCTTTGACGGTTTCAGGTGTTTTGGCCATTCTTTCTTCCAAAACAAAATCAGCATGGGTGTTGTAACCCAATAAGTTAGCGCGTTCCAAGCGAAGTTCTGCAATTCGCATTACATTTTTTTCGTTGTTGTATTCATTGTCCTGAAAAGCTTTTCGCGAATAAGCCATATAAAGTTCCTTGCGCAAATCCCGATTTTCCGCATAGGTCATAAGCGGAAGATAACTCGGAATTTGCAAGGTGAAAGTCCAGCCTTCTTGATTTCTTTTTTCGGCTTCGGCTTTTGCTTCAGCGATGACATAATCCGGAAGGCCTTTTAGATCGGATTTATTGGTTATGTTTTTTGAATAAGCATTGGTTTCAGCCAGTGCATTTTGTCCGAATTGAACCGATAAACTCGCTAGTTCTTTGTCGATAGCTCTTAATTTTTCTTTTTTCGCTTCGCTTAAATTTGCGCCGTTTCGGCTAAAGTTTTTATAGGATTTATCGAGTAATCTTAATTGTTCCGCATTCAGATTCAATTTGTCTTTTTGGTCATAAACCGTTTTCACACGTTGAAACAAAACTGGATTCAGACGTATGTCGTTACTGAATTCCGATAGCATCGGTGAAACTTCCTGTGCGATTTTTTGAATTTCAGGATTGGTTTCAGCCGAATTCATATTGAAAAAAATGGAAGAAACCCGACTGAGTTGTTCGCCTGAAGTTTCAAGCGCCAAAATTGTATTCTCAAAATTAGGCGTTTCCGAATTTTGGCAAATCGCATCGATTTCCTGTTTGGCATTTTCGATGGCAATTTGAAAAGCGGGAAGATAATGCTCGTTTTTTATCTGACTGAAAGGAACGGACTCAAAAGGCGTATCGAATTTCTCTAACAAAGGATTTTCCATTTGGTATTGACTGATTAATAAGATTAAAAAATATAAAAATTTCATCGTTTAGTTTGTTATAAGGCAAACAAAGTTAGAAATAATAAACAGTATAAATTGAAAAAACCCGTAGAAAAACGGGTCTCTGAAAATTTTCATAGTAAGGATGATTAAAGTAAAAAGGGTTGCAAATTGGTGATTTATGACTTCTGATTCATTCACCGAAACTGATGTTTGAAACAGAAGACAAAAATATCAAACTTTACTCGAATCTAAAATAGCTAGGGCTAGGTATTTTTTCCTTTTCGAAAATGCTTAAAATTTGATTTTTTGGCGGTTTTGTTTTTTTCTGTTCTTTTTGGGCGCGGTTGTTTTTGTTTGGGTGGTGATAATTCGAAGTTTTCCATCGGAAAAGGATTTTTTTCTGCTTTAGGGATTTTCATGCCGATGGTTTTTTCAATATCTTTCACATAGGATTTCTCATCAGTGTCACAAAGCGAAATGGCTATACCTTCGGCTCCGGCCCGCCCGCCACGACCAATCCTATGAACATAAGTTTCCGGTATATTGGGAATTTCAAAATTTACTACGTATTTCAATAAATCAATATCGATTCCTCGTGCGGCAATGTCTGTTGCAACAAGCACTTTTATTTTTTTATTTTTGAAATTATTCAAAGCATTCTGACGCGCATTCTGAGTCTTATTTCCATGAATTGCTGCAGCTGTCACTTTTAATTTACCCAAAGCTCTGACCAATTTGTCTGCGCCATATTTCGTTCGTGTGAAAACCAAGACACTTTCTTTGATTTCTTCTTGAAGTAAATGATGTAAAAGTTTGATTTTATTGACTTTATCTACATAATAAATAGCTTGTTGAATGGTTTCAGCAGTCGTGGACTCTGGTGTAACTTCGACTTTTACAGGTTGATTTAAAATGGAATTGGCCAATTCCTGGATGGGTTTGGGCATGGTGGCCGAAAAGAAAAGAGATTGTCTTTTTGGCGGCAGAATTTTCAATAATTTTTTTATGTCGTGAATGAATCCCATGTCGAGCATTCGGTCAGCTTCATCCAGTACAAAATATTCGATATCTCGTAAGGAAATAATATTTTGCCCAATTAGATCTAGCAATCGTCCGGGCGTAGCCACCAAAATATCCACTCCATTTCGTAGTCTTCCAACCTGAGGCGTTTGTTTGACACCTCCAAAAATAACCGCATGTTTCAGGGAAAGATGTTTTCCGTATTCGGCAAAACTCTCATCGATCTGAATCGCCAGTTCACGCGTGGGCGTTACGATCAATGCTTTGATGGATTTTTTATTGTTTTTGTTTTTTCCATTTTCCAAAAGTTGAAGAATAGGGATGGCAAAGGCTGCGGTTTTTCCGGTTCCGGTTTGGGCACAACCCAATAAATCCTTTCCTGATAAAACTTGTGGAATGGATTCTTGCTGAATGGGAGTAGGATTTTCGTATCCAAGTTCTTCCACCGCTTTTTGAATGGGATCGATTAATCCCAGATTTTTAAATGTAATCATTTGTGATTTCTAAGTAATTATTGCTCCAATTCTTAAGTGAATACAGAAGCATTGTTTATTCTGTTTTTAGGGCTGACTGATGTGAAATTCTCTTCCAATAGTATCTTTTTGTGAAAAAAGAACAGCCCTAATTTGGAGTTTACGGATCGGTTTTTCTGATCTGAAAAGAACTTTACGGTCGCAAAAGTACGAAACTAATAAGATTTATGAATCAAGTATTCTTAATTTATAGTATTTCCTATGCATTTAAATTTATAGTCTAAACATATCATTTTCTGTTTTTTGAGATTAAAAGTCTCACAGAAGTTAAGGGAATTCACAAAGCCTGAGTTATAGAAAACAACCCTAAACGGCGAAATTGATATTAATTGAGTTCAAAATTAATTTGTTTCTAAGGAAAGTGAAAAACTGTTATACAAAAAATCCGTCCAAAAACCGGACGGATTTAATTCCATAAAATTTAATTCTCAATAAATATTATTCTGTAGATTCCGTTGATTCCTCATTGGTTTCTACCGGAGCAGGAGCGGTGCTCAAGGTATCGTTTACTTCTGAAACAGAATCTTCTGTTTCCACTTCTTCTGCTGTTTGCCCTTCTTCCTCAACTACCTCTTCTGCAATCTCATCGTAAGTTTCTGGGTAAATCGCTTTATTGCCTTTGGGAGTCGAGTCACAAGCTACAAACAAAAAGCTTGCTACTATTAAAAGTCCTAATTTTTTCATACTATTTTAAATTTCTTTGATTAACTGAATTATTTTACAAAATTAGTTTAATTCCGCAATTTTTTGGATACCTCCACGAGTTTTATCTCCTTTTTCAACCAGAATCTGGGTTCCAATTGGAAGAAATAAATCCAATCGCGATCCAAATTTAATAAATCCATATTCTTTACCAGCATCTGCCTTATCACCATCTTTCGCATACATCACAATCCTTCTGGCAACTGCTCCGGCTATCTGCCGAAACAAAATCTTTTGATTGTTTTCTGTTTCCACCACCACCGTAGTGCGTTCGTTTAATTCAGAAGATTTCGGATGAAAAGCCACCATGAACTTTCCTTTATGGTATTTCGTATAAATAACTTTTCCAGAAACCGGATATCGAGTTACATGCACGTTCAATGGTGACATGAAAATCGAAAGTTGAATGCATTTTCCTTTTATAAATTCATTTTCTTCTACTTCTTCAATCACCACTACTTTCCCATCTACAGGTGCAATGATGTCTTGTGGTGAGAATTCTCCAATTCGTTCAGGATTTCTGAAAAACCAAACAATCAAACCATATAAAACCCAAATAGGAAGAATCAGCAACCAAATGAAATAAGCCGGTAAGTAGAGAGAAATTAGAATACTTAGAGCCAAGAATAAAATAAAAAATCCAATTAAAATAATGCGTCCTTCTTTGTGCAGTTTCATCTGATTCAAATTAAATTATTACCTTCTAAATCTTAGGTTCAAATTGGATTAGTGATTATAAAATGTTTGATATTAAAAGATATAAATATACTATGGGTATGACAAATATAAAGCTATCTAGTCTATCTAAAAAGCCGCCGTGTCCGGGAATTAGTTTCCCACTGTCTTTGGCATTGAACATTCGTTTTAGTTTGGATTCTACCAAATCACCGATCGGCGCAGCAATTCCCACGATAAGTCCGATGATCCACCAGTTAATTTTAGTTTCCGTCACGATAAAATATTCTAATAAGTATCCAGCGAAAACCGTAAATACAAATCCCCCAATGGCGCCTTCCCAGGATTTTCCACCGGAAATTCGAGGGGCTAATTTATGTTTGCCCCAAAGACTTCCTATCACATAAGCCATGATGTCACTTACCCAAATCAGGATGAAAATAAAAAGAATTTCATGGGTAATTACTTCTTTTCCCAATACGTATTCTGTTTGGGGAATAGTAAGTGCCAACGAAAAAGGAACCGCTAAATAAATGACACTGATGGTCGCTTTTCCAAATTCAATATATAGTTCATTGCTCGAAAACAAAATGGTATAGCATGCGAGTATGAAGAGAATCGGTCCGGCGAAACTCAAGGATTCCGGTACAAAAGCAGTTTGTTGTTGAAATAAATAATCGGAAAAGAAATAAAAAACACCGGCAGATCCGAGAAAAGCAAGTGCAATGTAAATTTTATCCGTTAATTCTGTAATGGAAATAAATTCAATAAAACAAAGAAGGAAAAGCAAAGCCATTAAGCCGGCAAAAACCCAAGGTCCTGAAGTAGTGGCAAAAACAATCAGCCCTATGTACAAAGAACCAAAAACAATGCGGGGCAATAAATCTTTCATTTCTAAATTTCTTAAACCTGTTCAACCAAAAACAAATAAATATTTTTGGCAGTGGAGGAGGCATCTACATTGTGCATGTTCTTTCCTCTGATTGAAGTTATCCCCGTTGGGATATTATCTCCCTTGCTGGACTTTAATCGCTGCAAAGCTTCACTGATATTGGAAACCAATTGAGAAGGTGAGGCGTAAACGATGATATTTTGAGGTAAGTCCTCTTGTTTTCTGCCATTTGTTTGATGAGAAGAAAGCATAATCGCTCCATCGAAAGCGACGAGATATTCGCATTCAATCATAGCAAAATCGGATTTTGCGGTAGAAGAAGCTGTATGTTTTATGTTGGATCTTCCCAGGAGAGATATCAATTTACTATCGAAACAAAGTACTTCATCGATTTGTTCATTGTCACTTATGTATTTTAAATTCTCCAAAACTTCTTGCTCGTTGCTGCAATAGAAAAAGAAGCCACCGCCTGCCACAAAGTTTTTTGTAAACAAAACATCGATGGGTTCTTGGGTTTTGAAAGTGACAAATTCCAATTCAGTATCCTCGTCTTCCTTTTCTTCGGTTTGAGGCGATAAAAACTGTTTAATTTTTTTCCACATACTCATAAATCATGAGAATTGACGAAAATACTAATTTAAATGAATTATCTTAAAGGATTAATCTTTTTTTTCTACAGTTTCATCCTGAATCACTGGTTTTTTTTCAGTTTCTGAGTTCATTGCAGAAACCACATTTCCCGGTGGGTCGATATTTTCATCGTCTTCAAAAATTCTTTCTCCGAAAATTTCGACCAAATCTTCACGGAAAATCACCTCTTTTTCCAATAATTTTTCCGCCAGTTGATCCAATTTCTCACGGTTTTCAACCAAAAGATCTTTCGCGCGTTGGTATTGATCTTCGATGATATTGGAAACTTCCTGATCTATCAATTTGGCTGTTTCCTCGCTATAAGGCTTACTGAATCCATATTCGTTCTGACCGGTCGAGTCATAATAAGATACATTTCCAATTCGTTCGTTCAATCCATAAATGGTTACCATAGCTGAAGCTTGCTTGGTTACTCTTTCCAAATCGCTCAAAGCACCTGTGGAAATATCTCCAAATACAACTTCTTCTGCTGCTCGGCCTCCCATGGTAGCGGCAATTTCATCCAGCAATTGTTCCGTTGTTGTAATCTGACGTTCTTCGGGTAGGTACCAAGCTGCACCTAAAGATTTACCTCTTGGGACAATGGTAACTTTCACCAAAGGAGCTGCGTGAGGCAGAAGCCATCCGATGGTGGCATGGCCGGCTTCGTGATAAGCAATTCTACGTTTCTCTTTGGGTTTGATTAATTTATTTTTCTTTTCGAGTCCTCCAACGATGCGGTCCACTGCATCCAAGAAGTCCTGACGTTCTACTTTGTCTTTGTTTTTACGAGCGGCCACAAGCGCAGCTTCGTTACAAACGTTTGCAATATCGGCTCCACTAAATCCAGGTGTTTGTTTGGCTAGGAAATCCGAATCAACATCAGTTCCAAGTGTCAATGGTTTCAAGTGGACTTCAAAGATTTCTTTTCTTTCATTCAATTCCGGTAAATCCACATGGATCAAACGGTCAAATCTCCCGGCACGCATCAAAGCTTTGTCCAATACATCGGCACGGTTGGTAGCTGCCAGTACGATTACATTGGTATCGGTACCGAAACCGTCCATTTCAGTCAGAAGCTGATTCAGGGTGTTTTCTCTCTCATCGTTTCCACCTGTGAAATTATTTTTTCCTCGGGCACGACCGATGGCATCGATTTCATCAATAAATATAATGGCAGGTGCTTTGTCTTTTGCATTTTTAAACAAATCCCGAACGCGTGAAGCTCCAACTCCCACAAACATTTCTACGAAATCTGAGCCCGAAAGCGAGAAAAACGGCACTTTGGCTTCGCCTGCAACGGCTTTGGCCAAAAGTGTTTTACCGGTTCCAGGAGGGCCTACAAGCAAAGCTCCTTTCGGAATTTTACCTCCGAGTTTCGTGAATTTTTCCGGGTTTTTAAGGAATTCAACGATTTCCTCCACTTCTTCTTTGGCTCCTTCCAGTCCAGCTACATCCTGAAAGGTAACACGAACTTTGTCGTTTTCATCAAATAATTTTGCACGAGATTTTCCGATATTGAAAATCTGTCCGCCCGGTCCACCGCCGGCAGCACCCAGCCTTCGGAACATGAAATACCAAATAGCTCCAAAAATCAAGACCCAAATCAGGATGTTCCAAAAAATACCACTGAATTTATCTGGAGGTATATTGGTGTAATTGGTGCTCAAATTATTTTCCTGAATGGTTTGTTCGATTTCGGTTTCGAAATTAGCGTTGTCCGCTACGATAAAGGAGTATTGAGGCGCAGCCTGTGCAAAAGCTGACATATTGGAGTTCTCTTTGAAACCTTTGAATTGATCTAATTTCAAAGCTTCATCAGTCAAATAAACATCGACTTTGTTGTCTTCAAGGTGGAGTCGAACGGATTTTACATAGCCTTGATTTAAATATTCAAAAAAGGTTCCTCGATCCAAACGTTTGGACTCACCGGCCATACTGCTTGAGAAAAACCAAAATCCAATTAGTAAAAACCCTACTATGGCATAAATCCACATGGGGTTAAAAGAATTGCCAGGATTGGTTTTTTTGGGATTATTATTGTTTTTATTATCGTTAGTGTTCAAGTCAAATTTTTTAAATGGTTATTGAAATTTCTTTAGCATCTCCCCACAAACTTTCAATGTCATAATATTCGCGGTATTCCTTCTGAAAGACGTGGACGATGACATTTGTATAGTCCATCAAAATCCACTGGGCATTGTCGTTTCCCTCAACGTGCCAAGGTCTTTCTTTGGTCGCATTTCGAACTTTCTTTTCTACCGAAGCTGCTATAGAAGAAACGTGGGTATTGGAATTTCCGTTGCAGATAATGAAGTATTCACAAAAGGCATTTTCAATTTCTCTCAAATCAAGTACTACTACATCTTCGCCTTTCAAATCCAAAATGGAGTCAACTATTGTATCAATTAATGTTTTAGAATCTACTTTTTTACTCATTCAAACTTTTATAAGTTGCAAAATTAGTGAATTATCCACTAAAGTATTAAGATTTTAAATAATTTAGCTACCCTAATAATTAAAATTCGAAATGGATGGAAATTTATCATTTTGAGTCCCTTCCCAGTACCAATTCCGAACTGATTGAAATGTCCAAAAAAAATGCCAAATCATGGACTGTGGTTTATACCTTCAGACAATCCAATGGAAAAGGCTATGCTGGAAATCAATGGAGTTCAGAACCTGATAAAAATTTAGCAGTTAGTGTGTTGATTAAGAGTGTTTTGAGTTATGATGAGTTGATTTATTTCAACCAATGGCTTTGTTATTCGGTCGCTAACTACCTAAGCCAATTTTCTGATGAAATTTATGTCAAATGGCCGAACGATATAATCATCCAAAATAAAAAGGTTTGTGGAATTTTAATTGAGACGCATAAGTCTGATAATGAGTTGAATATAATTTCAGGAATTGGTGTTAATGTAAATCAAACGAACTTCCAAAATCTTGAAAAAGCGGGTTCCCTAAAAACCCAAACCCAAAAAGAATTTGATTTAAAGGAAATTTTGTCAGGTTTACTGACAGAATTGAAAAATAACTATGAATGGGTGGAAGCAAAAGATTGGGAGAAAATAAAAAACTTATACAATCAACGTTTATTCAGAGTAAATCAAATCTCGCTTTTCAAAAAAGAAGAAAAGGAATTCCAAGGAATTATCCGAGGCATCGATAAATTTGGTCAATTAATGGTCGAAACTTCTGATGGCAAAACTCATCCTTTCAAATATAAAGAAATTGAATTGAAATATTGAACAAATAAATTTGTTAGCCTAATCTAACTTTATATATTTGCCTCATTAATTTTAGCAATGAGAAAATATATAGTTTTATTATTTGGGGCATTCAGTATCCATTTATTTGGACAAATTGAAGAAGATTTTGCCGAATTTGATTCTGTGGATGACATCGAATTTGAAGGAGCTGTCATCACAGGTACGATGAAAGAAGTAAGTCGTTTGGACAGTCCGGTGCCAGTAGAAGTCATTACATCTAAGTTATTTCAAAAAAATCCAAGTCCGAGTTTGTTTGATGCAATCGGTATGGTCAACGGAGTTCGGCCACAGATCAATTGCAATGTTTGTAACACCGGTGACATCCAAATCAACGGAATGCAAGGGCCTTATACTATGATTTTAATTGATGGAATGCCGATTGTCAGTGCGCTTTCAACGGTTTATGGATTGAATGGAATTCCGAATAGTATGGTGGAAAGAATCGAAGTTGTAAAAGGTCCGGCTTCTTCACTGTACGGTTCGGAAGCCATGGGTGGTATCATCAATATCATCACCAAAGATGTAGAGAAAGCACCTCAATTTTCCGCAGATTTCTTTACAACTTCTTGGCTGGAATACAATACAGATTTTTCTACAAAGTTCAAAGTTGGAAAGGCGAGTAGTTTGTTGGGAATCAATTATTTTCAATATATAAATAAGGTGGACAATAATGACGATAACTTTACGGATTTAACTTTACAAGATCGGATTTCCATTTTTAATAAATGGAATTTCAATCGAAAAGAAAACCGAAAAGCCGGGATCGGACTTCGGTATGTTTACGAAGATCGTTGGGGTGGCGAATTAGAATTCGATAAAAGGACCGATCGTGGAAGTGATGAAGTCTATGGAGAATCCGTTTTCACTTCTCGTTTTGAAGCCGTGGGGAATTATCAACTTCCACTGAAAGAAAGAATTTATACACAGTTTTCTTATAATTATCACGACCAAGATTCCTGGTATGGCGATACGCCTTATAAGGCGAATCAGCAGGTTTTATTTGGACAAATCTATTGGGACAAAAGTTTTGGGAAACATCATATTTTGGCGGGAGCTTCTTTGCGCTATACCTTGTACGATGATAATACACCGGCAACGGCTTCAGCAGATGGAAATGAAAATGAGCCTTCGAAAACCATTTTGCCAGGAATATTTATTCAGGATGAAATCCAATTCAATCCAGAAAACACGCTTCTACTCGGTTATCGATACGATTACGATGAAAATCATGGGAGTATTCATTCGCCACGTTTGGCTTATAAATGGAATTCGTTTAACAAACGACATACCTTGAGGGGAAGTTTTGGAACCGGATTCCGAGTGGTCAATCTATTTACAGAAGATCATGCGGCACTCACCGGATCTAGGGAAGTGATTATTAAAGAACAGCTTAAACCTGAGAAATCTTACAATGCAAATTTAAATTATGTTGGTCGTTTCAATACCGATTTCATGAATTTGGATTTCGACCTTACCGGATTTTATTCCTATTTTACCAACAAAATTTTGGGCGATTACGATGTGGACCCCAATCAGATTGTTTATCAGAATTTAAAAGGTCACGCCATTTCGCAAGGAATTTCCCTGAATTTGAATTTTTCATTTGGATTTCCGCTTCGATTTTCCACAGGGATAACTTATATGGATGTATTTCGAAAAGAAAAAAACGAAGAAAATACAGAAGAGAAGATAGAGGAGTGGTTTGCGCCCAAATGGTCGGGAATATTTGTTGCAACTTATACATTGCCCAAAAATTTCACCTTAGACATCACCGGGAACTGGAACGGCCCGATGCGACTTCCCATTCACCCAAAGGATTATCGACCTGAATATTCTCCTTGGTTTTGCATTGCCAATGTACAAATCAGTAAAAAATTCAATAATGGCATTGAATTGTACGGAGGAATTAAAAACCTTTTTGATTTTGTGCCGAGCGAAGATCCCCTGATGCGTGCCTTTGATCCTTTTGATCAATTTGTGGAAGACCCGATTAATAATCCGCATGGATATACATTTGACACTACTTACAACTACGCTTCTCTACAAGGGATTAGAGGATTTTTAGGAATTCGTTATGCAATTTTTTAATTTTCTTGGATGAAAGAAATTCAAAAAATATTCATTTGTTTTTCATTGATTTTTGGAATCTTTTCAAATGCGCAATCCATTGATATAAATGAAATTGAAGCGAAATTAGTAGAGCAACCTAAACATTTGGTTATCAAGTTTTCGACCGAATGGTGTGGAATCTGTAAAATCCAAGACCGAAGGATTGAGAAAAGCGAAGAACTGAAAGAAATCTTGTCCGAAAGAATTTATTTCATCGAATTCGATGCTGAAACCAAAGAAAGTTTTCAGTTGCTAGGAAAAGCGTTTAGAGGTCAACCCCATGGGATGCACGAATTTGCGGAAATCTTATTGGAAGGAGAAACTATTTATCCGGCTTGGGTTATATTAAATTCTGATTTGGAAATCATTTTTAAATATACCGGATTGCTCAAATCAAAAGAATTGATTTCTATTTTTACACAAATTTTGTAGATTTAATTTTTAAAACAAAAACCAATGTCTGAAAAACTATTTAACGCCATACGAAGCGATGATTTCAAATCGGTTAAGGAAATTCTGGAAGCAGATAAATCCTTATTGAACATAAAAGATGCTCGCGGTTCCACTCCTTTGTTACTTGCTACTTATTATGGCTACGAAGATTTGACCGAATATATTTTAAGCCTTGATCCAGAGTTAAACGGAAAGGATGGTTCGGGAAATACGGCACTGATGGGCGTTTGTTTCAAAGGGCATTATGGAATTGCAGAAATGCTTCTGAAAGCAGGTGCCGATCCCAATATCCAAAACGAAATGGGCGGTACAGCTCTCTCATTTGCTGCCATGTTCAACAAAGTGGATTTGGTTCGATTGCTACTTTCCCATGGTGCGGAAAAAGATATCAAAGACAATCAGGGCATGACTGCTTTGCAGCAGGCCGAACGTCAAGGATTTTATGAAATAATGGATTTTTTGAGGTAAAAAATCAATTTAAAATCTGAACAACGGCGGATCTCACAGCTTCTATGTGGTATTCGCCGTTTTTTCCAATGGAGCTTACCGAACAAATGTTAACTTCGTTTCGGTTGAGAGTTTTTCATCAAAGGAATAATTATTCTCGTTGAACAATTTCACTTCGTTCAAAGTCGAAACATTGTTTTCAGCACAATAGCGTGCCATCATACCGCGTGCTTGTTTGAAATAAACCATGATAGGTTTCAATTGTCCGTTTTTAAAATCCAGAAAGTCCACTTCGATTTTCGGAGATTTCAAAACTTTATCATCCAATACTTTGGAATATTCAACACTGGCAAGATTTAAAAGGATTTCGTTTTTCTTCAGCTTTGAATTGACATATTCTGTAAGTTTCTCCTTCCAAAATCCATACAGATTTTTTGAACCGTTTACATCTAATTTACATCCCATTTCCAATCGATAGAGCATCACGCGATCGCTGGGTTTGAGAATTCCATAAAGACCGGAGAGTATGAAAAGGTTTTCGTTTAGGTAATCCTGCGCTTCTTCTGATAAGGTTTCTGCGTCCAACCCACGATAGACTTCACCTTTGAAAGCAAGTACCGACTGGAGACTATCTTTTTTGGAAGGTTTGGTTTTCCAATTGAGGTTTCTCTCCATATTCATTTCGGCCAAATCAGAAGAAATGGACATGAGTTTTTCCAAATCTTTTGGACTTTTATTTCTCAATTCATCCATGACAATTTCGGATTCAGATAAAAATTTCGAAGAAGAAGATTTTTTCCAGTTTCCTTCGGTTTCGAGTGACATTAACTTTGCAGGTGATAATAAAATTTTCATCTGGCTAAATTAAATATAATTCTTTGGTTTTAACAATCAAACCAATTCTCAATGAAAATAGCCGTATCATTTCTTTTTATAGCTTTATCTTTTATAGGTCTTCGCGCCCAGACATATCATTTTGATGTTGCATTGGTTTCTGAAATTTATGCAGAAACTCCTTACAAAAACTCATTGATATCGCCTTTTCCTTCTCTGATGATTACGACTTCATTATCGGAAAGGTCGATGACCGATGAAGCCACATTGTCACCCATTCCGCTATCCACTACCAAATCCACAATTTTGTCGAATTTTTCGGCAATTAATTCCGGATCGGTGGTGTATTCAATGATTTCATCCTCGTCTTTGATGGAAGTAGAAGCAATGGGGTTTCCCAATTTCTCAACAATCATTTGAGGGACCAAATGGTCAGGCACACGAATCCCAACAGTTTTTCGGTTTTTGTAGGTATTGGGCAAATTATTGGAAGCTTCAAGCACAAAGGTAAAAGGGCCGGGGAGAGCTCGTTTCAATAATTTAAAATGGGGATTGGAAATCGGTTTTGTATAATAAGCCAAATGACTCAAATCATTGCAAACAAAGGAAAACTGTGCTTTTTCAGGTTTGATCCCTTTTATTCGACAAAGTTTTTCCATGGCTTTTGCATTTGTGATGTCACATCCCAAACCATAAACTGTATCGGAAGGATAAATGACAAGTCCGCCATTTTTCAGGACTTCAACAATTTGTTCAATTGCTCTTTCATGAGGATTTTGTGGATGTACTTTGATGAGTTTTGCCATGTTTCTAAACTTTTGGTTAAATCAATGATTTTACTGTAAATATAAACATTCCTCAAAGATTGACTGAAAAGAATCTCAGCTGCTTTGAGTGTGAAAATTTGAATTTGAATCCTAAAGAGTTCATTATCTTCTCCATTACTTCTTATCGACAACCGGTCGTTTTTCTGCATTGGCAAGTTCCCATGCCGTAGCAAAAACCAATTGAGCACGGCGACTCAGAATTTCATAATTAATTTTATCCGGCGTATCGGTTGGTTTGTGGTAATCTTCATGAACTCCATTGAAATAAAAAATTACCGGTATATTATTCTTCGCAAAATTATAATGATCCGAACGGTAATAGTAACGGTTCGGGTCGTTTTCGGCATTGAATGTATAATCCAAATTCAAATGAATGTGTTTCTGATTGACTTGTTCCGAAAGGGTATGTAAATCACTACTTAATTTATCGGAACCGATTAGATAAACATAATTAGGGTCACTCAAATGGGCATCGTCCACACGTCCAATCATATCGATGTTTAAATTGGCAATTGTATTTTCCAAAGGAAAAACCGGTTGTATATCGGTATAGAATTTAGAACCCAAAAGCCCGATTTCCTCCGCTGTTACATGAAGAAATAATATCGAACGTTTGGGCGCAAATCCATCTTTTTCTGCTTTCTTGAAGGCTTTTGCAATTTCCAAAATCGCAACCGAGCCCGATCCATCATCGTCTGCACCATTATAAATTTCCCCATCATAGACTCCTACATGATCGTAATGCGCCGAAATCACCAAAACTTCTCCGGGTTTTTCAGTTCCCGGAATAAAGCCCAAAACGTTTTCGGTGTCTTTCAGAATTCGATGATAAGTTTTGGCGGGAATATGTTGGAAATAATTATCCACATAGGGACTTTCTGGTGATTCAATTTCGTTTTCGATATAAAAATTTCGAATGTATTCAGCTGCTTTTTTCTGACCTTCATCGCCCGTATTTCTTCCTTCAAATTCATCCGAAGCAAATAGGTACAAATGCTCTTTTAGAATTTCGGGTTGGATGGACTGAATGTAGCGTGGCAGTGCTTTGTCATACTCTTCTTTGGTGTAATTTTTTTGCGGGGAACATTGCCATAAAAAGGCATTTACCAAGAAAAGAAGTAGAATGGATTTTTTCATAAAATTGGATTTCTATCAAAAATAATTAAAATAATGAATTTACCTAATTAATTATCGAACTCTGTAACCGAAATCAGTTGAATCCATTCGACCCATTTCACGGCATCTTCGGGCGATAGTTTATGGGCAAAGCGAACCGCTTTTCGAGCCATCTTTGGCGTTTCAGCGAGTAAGACTTTTAAACGTAAATTCTCACCCGTTTCGGCGGCTTTCATGGATTGGTCAAAATGATCGAGGTATTCCAGTGCGAATTTATTTACTTCTCGTTTGCTGAATTCCGGCATTTGGTATTTTTCGATCAAAGCTTTGTCCCTTTCTGAGTATTGATAAGTACTACAATTCGTGAGAGAAAGTATAAATATTGGGAGAAAAAAATAGGTTTTCATGTGGTATGATTTGGTCAAATGTAAAAAATTATTCCATAAAAAAAATCCTGCTTTGAGGCAGGACTTTATTCAATTTTGGGATGAATTTACATTCCAGAAACCGCTCTGTTGATTTCGCTCACCCATTCGGTGAACTTCTGAGCTTCATCAGAACTAAGTTTTTGGTTGATTTCTCCAATTTTTCTAGTCCATTCAACGGTTTTAGCTTGTAATTCCTGGATTTTAGCAGCGTCTCCAGATTGAGCCGCAGCTGCAGCATCTCTTGCAAAAGCTGCATATTCTTCAGCAAATTGCTGAACTTCCGGGTTGCTGAATTGTGGAATGTCTGCAATTGCAATATTGGCTTCATTTGCTGACTGTACATTATCTTCCGCTACATCAGTCATTTGTTCAGTTGTGTCTTGAATGGCATCCTGAACTTTCTCTTCTTCTTTTTTACAAGAAGTAAGTGTTACCAAACCGATAACGGTCATTGTTAAAAAAAGTTTTTTCATTTTTCTACTTTTAAGGTTTAATTCTTATCAAAAGTAAAAAAATAATCTCAGAGTAGCTTTAAAAAATCATTAGAATAATTCAGATTATCAACGGGATTATAAACAAACCAATTAGCTGAATTCATTTACTTGAAACTGAACTTCATAAAGTTTTTGGTAATAGCCGCCTTGGGTCAAAAGTTCACGGTGCGTACCTCTTTCAACAATTTTGCCTTCGTCCATCACCAAAATCTGATCGGCTTGTTGTATGGTTGCTAGACGATGCGCAATCACCACCGAAGTTCTACCTTTGGTTAGTTTTTCGGTTGCAGTTTGAATTAAAGTTTCCGATTCTGTATCGATTGATGAAGTGGCTTCATCCAAAACAAGTATCTCGGGATTGTAAACATAAGCTCTCAGAAAGGAAATCAATTGACGCTGACCGACCGAAAGACTTGCGCCTCGTTCACTCACTTCGGACTCATATCCTTTGGGCAAATTCATAATAAAATCATGAATGCCAATCTCCTTTGCGGCTTTTTGAACATCTTCTAAACTGATGTCGCGATTGCCAAGAATGATATTTTCGTAAATGGTAGTATTGAAAAGGAAAACATCTTGAAGAACTACCGCAATATGGCTTCTTAAATTATTGATTTCAACCGAATAAATACTTTTCCCATCGATTTTTATATCGCCCGAGTCAATGTCATAAAACCTACTCAGAAGATTGATGATTGTAGATTTCCCTGCACCGGTTGCGCCTACAATTGCAATGGTCTGTCCGGGTTCGGTCTGGAAGGAAATTCCTTTCAAAACTGGACTATCTTGGATGTAAGAAAAATGAACGTTTTCAAATTCGATTTTGCCTTTTACGTCACTTAAAATCTCTTTCCCATTATTGGGAAGTGTTTGATCATCATCCAAAATTTTAAACACACGATCCGCACCAATCAATCCCCGTTGAATGGAATTAAATCGATCGGCGATCTGTCGCATGGGTTGCGTAAGCATCGTGATATAAGAAATAAAAGCAACGACTTCACCCACCGATAAATCTCCGTGAACCGCCGTTCGTAAACCTCCAAACCACAGAAGTAATCCAATCGCTAAGGCTGAAACGACATCCACAACCGGGAAAAGCAAAGCAAAGTATAAATTGGTTTTCAGAAATGCCGTTCTTAATTCTTTATTGATGGATTTAAACCCTTCGAACTCCCTATCCTGACGGTTAAATAGTTGTACAATCGACATTCCGCTCAATCTTTCTTGAACGTAGGTATTTAATTTTGCTGTGACATTTCGCTCTGCTTGATAAACTTTTTTGAGTGCTTTCTGAAAGAGATTGGTGATGATAATCATCATCGGAAGAATGATAATCACAATCGAAGCCACCATCCAATTCATGTAGTACATAATGCTGATGATGAAAATAATTCGAAGTGTATCCACCATCAAGGTCAGAATCCCGTTGTTAAATATTTCGGCTATAGTTTCAATGTCGGAAACCGATCGGGTGACAAGAACACCGTTGGGCGTTTTGTCAAAATAAGCCAATCGAAATTTGATGATGTGATTAAACAAGCGAACTCGGAGATAGCGAATGACTCTTTGCGCCATTTTATTGGCCAAGAAAATCACAAAAAAGCTTAGAAAAACTTCAATCATCAAAACGCCTCCAATCAAGAAGATGAAATAGAGAAGTCCGTTTACATCCCGATTTAGAATGTAAACATCGATTGCATCTTTCATCAAATAAGGGCGATAGGTGGAAACCACCGCACTCAATATCGCAAATAGAACAACCGAAACAAATAGTACTCGGTAGCTCATTCCGATTTTGACTACGCGTTTTAAACCACTGAAATCAAATTTGTTGGATTCACTCATGGATGAAAAGCGATTTTGGATAGACAACATCCGCAAGGTACAAACCTTGAGCCGGTGCAGAACCACTTGCAAAGCTACGGTCTTTTTGTGCAATGATGTTGTTAAATTCTTCTAAACTTATTTTTCCTTTCCCGACATCTACCAGCGTTCCGACGATTGCACGCACCATATTGCGTAGAAAACGATCGGCAGTAATGGTAAATTTTAATTCGGAATCCAGCATTTCCCATCGAGCAAATTTCACTTCGCAAATATGGGTCTTCACATCGGTATGTAATTTGGCAAAACTACTGAAATCTTTCTTTCCCAAAAGTAATTGAGATGCTAAATTCATTTTTACAAGATCCAGATCCATTCGAATTTGCCATGCAAAATCAAAATCAAAAGGATTTTTTCCCATCCGAACCAAGTAGTGATAAGTTCGGTCAGAAGCATCAAATCGAGCATGTGCACTCGGACTCATTTGGTGAATCTTATAAATCACAATGTCTTTGGGTAGAAATGAATTCAGTCGATGTACCAAATCTTCGGGTACAACTTCTTCAAAATCAAAATGGGCAAACATCTTCAAAGCATGGACACCAGTATCGGTTCTTCCGGCACCAGTAACTTCAATTTTTGTTCGCAAAAGTGTGGAAACTGCTTTTTCCAAAACTTCTTGTACAGAAATTTGTTTCGGCTGACGTTGCCAACCAAAATAGTTTTTACCATTGTATGCTAATTCCAGAAAGTATCTCACCCTGATTTAATGTGGAGCAAAATTAGGAATTATAAATTTTGACTCCTCATTTTATTGAAACCTTTTGAAAAATGATTGGCAATCAACCATTTATTTTTCGGACAATCCAAAGAATGACGGAAGCCAATACGGAAATTAAAATCATAGAAGAAATCGGGAAATAGAAAGAAAAATCCGGTTTATTTATTCGGATATCGCCGGGCAGCTTTCCAAACCAGTTGAAATTGAAACTGCTGAAATGCAAAATCAAACCGATGATAAGGAGGATTGCTCCAAGGATGATAAAGGTTTTTCCCATTTTTAGAATTAAGTTTGTAGCACAAATTTAGTTCAAATTGAAAATACTTCTGCTTTCTGACACCCATAGCTACATCGATGATCGAATTTTGGAGTATGCTTCCCAAGCCGATGAGGTTTGGCATGCGGGTGATATTGGCGATTTAAAAGTGACGGATGAAATTTCAAAATTAACTCGATTAAGAGCAGTTTACGGAAATATCGATGGAACTGAAGCCCGAAAAGAATTTCCTTTGAATAATCGTTTTCAAATCGAAGGAGTCGAGGTTTGGATCACGCATATCGGTGGATATCCGGGCAAATACAGTCCGGCCGTTCGCGAAGAAATTACCAAAAATCCTCCAAAAATTTTTATTTCTGGCCATTCGCATATTTTGAAAGTTATGCCCGATAAAAAATTGAACTTAATTCACATGAATCCGGGTGCTTGTGGGATTTATGGTTTTCATCAAATCCGCACGATGTTGAGATTTGAAATCAATGCCGGGAAAATCGAAAATCTGGAAGTGATAGAGTTGGGAAAACGCTAAAAAAGATTCTTTTTCGGAAAATTAAATATTCTCTCTTATATTTGTAGTCCTTATCTCTACCTAATCTATTGAGTCCTTCCTTAATCTTTGTATTGGAAGGATTTTTATTTTTTAAGGATAATTATAGTTTTAATATTCATACCACCTTCCAAGAATTAAGAGATTTTAACAAGGCTTTTTGAGGATTAGTTTTTACATTTAATCCCAAATCAAATCAGAATGCAGAAGAGAAAATTAGGTAATACAGACTTGGAAGTTTCACCGATCGCTTTTGGTGGAAATGTTTTTGGCTGGACATTGGACGAAGAAAAGTCTTTTGATATCATCGATGCTTTTGTAGGAGCGGGATTTAACTTTATCGACACCGCAAATAATTATCCTTATTGGGTAAAAGGAAATGACGGCGGAGAATCCGAACGAACGATCGGGAATTGGTTGAAAAAAAGACGTATTCGTGACAAAGTGGTCATTGCAACGAAAGTTGGAGGAAGAGGGAAAAATCAAAGCAAAACCAATGCTTCTAAAAAGCATATTTTAAAGGAAGTTGATAATTCTTTGATGCGTTTAAAAACAGATTACATCGATTTATATCAATTGCATTATGACGATGAGATTACACCTGTAGAAGAAACCTTGTCGGCCTTTCAGGATTTGATTCAGGAAGGTAAAATCCGATGGATTGGTGTGTCCAATATTTCTCCCGGTAGGCTTGTGGAATCACTTGAAGCAGCCGAGAAATTTAACCTCCCCAAATACCAAACGCTTCAGCCCGAATACAATCTTTGCGAAAGGGAAAAATACGAAACTTTGTATGAGCCCATCGTTTTGAAAAATGATTTGGGTGTTATGAATTATTATGCACTTGCCAGTGGATTTTTGACGGGAAAATACCGAACCTTGGAAGATTTACAGAAAAGCCAGAGAGGAAAAGACGTGGAAAAATACATGAACGAGCGGGGAATGCGAATTTTGGATGCATTGGCGGAGATTTCCATCGAATACAAAACGACGTCTGCCGTTGTGGCTTTGGCTTGGTTGCTTCGGCGTCCGAGTATCTGTTCACCCATTGCCAGTGCGACGAGTTTGAGTCAATTGGACTCTCTAATTCAGGCGCCTCAATTGGATTTGAATTCATCGGCAGTCATGCGATTGAATGAAGCAAGCGAATATTGAGCTTAATTTCTGAGAATTTTGTCCATCGATTTTCCCTTGGCAAGTTCATCGATTAATTTATCGAGATAGCGAACTTTCTGTATGATTTCGTCTTCAATTTCTTCCACACGGTCTCCACAAATTACACCCGTAATTTTGGAGGCTTTCGGATTGAATTGAGGGGCTTCAAGGAAAAACCTTTCAAAATCCGTTTGATTGTCAAGTATTTCTCGAAAGCTGACTTCATCGTATCCGGTCAGCCAAAATATAATTTCATTTACTTCTTGTTGAGTCCGACCTTTTTTTTCGGCTTTGCTTAGATAATGCGGATACACAGTCGCTACCGACATTTTGTAAACTCTTGGGTAATTTTTAGGATCCATTATAAATTGAATTAAAACAAAATTAAAAATAATTTCAACAAAAAGGCAACCCATGAAGAGTTGCCTTCCACATAAACCTAAAACTATAAATGTTTAAACTTTCTTTATCTCCATCCACCGCCCAGTGCTCGGTACAATTGAACCATTGCGTTCAGTCTTCCATACTCTGTATTGACAACGGCCAATTGCGCCATCAAAGCATTTTCTCTTGCCGTCAAAACTTCCAGATAACTCGCCATTCCATAGACCTGCAGTTCTTCTGAAAATTCGATAGCTTCCTGATAAGCTTCGTATTCTTGTTGTTTCAAGCCAATTTTTTCCTGATTGGTCTGAAAGGAATAAAGCGCATCCGATACTTCACGACTAGCATTCAAAATCGAATATTTATAATTCAACAAAGCCGATTCTTGTCTTGCTTGACTGACTTCGTATTGTGTTTTGATCTGCCTTCCGTTTAAAATTGGTTGTGTCAAAGAACCTACGAGACTCGCAAACAAAGAATTTGCACTAAACAAATCTTCAAATTCTATACTTTGCAATCCTCCGTTTGCTGATAATCGAAGGGAAGGATAAAAACTACTTCTCGCTACATTTGTCAATTCAAAAGCATTGATTAGCGCAAATTCGGCGGCCATCACATCGGGGCGATTGCTCAGCAATTGAACCGGTACGCCTATGGTCAGTTCATGGTTGATTTCCTGTTCTCTCAAGGAAGTTCTTTCGATTTCATGAGGACTTTCACCCAAAAGAATACTAAAGGTATTTTCTAAAAGTTTAATGTCATTATTGATGTCCAACAAAAGTGCTTGAGCATTTAAAAGTTGAGCTTCGGTCTGACGAACTGCAACTTCGGTCACAGTTCCTGCATCTTTTAAAAGCTGAATCGCTTCCAGACTTTCTTCACGGTTGGCAATGGTTTCTTCGGTGATTCGCTTTTGTTCGTCCAAAGCCAAAAGTCGGAAATAATTAGAAGCAATTTGAGCCACTAAATTGGATTTTACCGCTTGGTGAGCGGAAACAGATTGTAGATAAGAGGCTCTTGAGGCACGATCTGCACTCCTGATTTTACCCCAAATATCAGCTTCCCAAGAAAGTCCGAGCGATAATTCCGATTGGCCCAACCAATCTCTTTCACTCAATCCCTGACCTGAAATTGAATTCAAGGAAGGGGAGGTATAAGTATAACTTCCATTGGCATTGAGCGTTGGAAAATACCCGGCTTTTCCTTGTTTCATATAAGCTTCGGCCGCCCGAATGTTTTGCAAAGCAATCCGGATATCCAGATTATTGGAAAGTGCTTTGTCGATGTGTTCACTAAGCTTTTCATCTTTGAAAATTTCTTTCCATGAAAGAGAAGCAAGGCTCAAACTATCGGTCGAAATCTGATCCGTTCGGAAGTATTGCTCGTTCACAACTTCTTCTTGCGGACGGCTGTAATCTTTGGCTACAAAACAGGATTGAACTACTGCCAAAACCGCCGGTATGATAATATATTTTAAATTTTTCATTTTCAATTAATTAGTTCAAAATACAGAATTCCTTAAGGATTTAAATTTGAATTTTCAGTATTTACTTTCTCAAATTTCATCGGTTTTACTTTTTCTTGTAACCATTGGAAAATCACATAAAGAACCGGAATATTGAAGACTCCGATAAGGGTTCCGATAAGCAATCCAAATGCTGCACCCGTTGCAATGGAGCGGTTTCCTACATAACCAATTCCCGATGAGAATACCAATGGCATCAATCCAAAAATAAATGCAAAGGAAGTCATGAGGATTGGGCGGAAACGAGCTTTGGCACCGTTGAAAGCAGAACTTGCCAGTGACTCTCCCTGTCGACGCCTTTGGAGCGCAAATTCCACAATCAGAATTGCGTTTTTGGCGAGGAGGCCGACGAGCATAATCAAGGCAATTTGGAAATAAATATTGTTTTCCAATCCGGCTAATTTCTGTGCCCAATATGCTCCCATCAATCCACCTGGTATCGATAAAATCACCGAAAAAGGCAAAAGATAACTTTCATATTGTGCAGATAAAATGAAGTAAACGAAAATCAAACAGAGCATGAATATCATCAGGGTTTGGTTTCCGGAACTAATTTCTTCCCTTGTCAAACCAGCAAAATCCACTCCGTAGTTTGTTGATAAAGTAGAATTTGAAACTTCTTGGATGGCTTGAATCGCATCTCCGGTACTATAACCCGGATTTGCTGCCCCAGAAATACTTGCATTGGTAAACAAGTTAAATCGGTTAATTACTTGCGGGCCGTAAATTCGGTTTAGTTTTACGAATTGAGTAATCGGCGTCATCGTTCCATTGGAAGTTCGTACAAATATTTTATTTAAATCTTTTTCGCTCGCACGATCTTCGGGCAATGCTTGAACCATCACGCGGTATTGTTTCCCATACCTTGTAAAGTCGGCAGCATAAATTCCTCCAATGTATCCTTGCAATGCATTAAATAAATTGTTTACCGTTACACCGGATTGTTTGGCAAGTGGAATATTTAGTTCGATTTCATATTGAGCATAATTTGTATTAAAGGAAGTCTGAGCATATTGAATTTCGGGTCTTTGCATTAATTGACCTACAAATCCTTGTGCGACCTCAGCGAATTCACTCAAATCACCACCTGATCGATCCAATAATTTCATTTCAAATCCAGAGGATATACCAAATCCTGGAATGGACGGAGGTGAGAAAAAAATCATATTGGCTTCGGGCATTTGAGCCGCTAATCCGAATAATTTTCCTACCACTGCATTACTCGAAGATTCTTCTGAGCTTCTCTCTTCTAAGCTTTTCAACCGGATCATTCCCATTCCGTAGTTGGATCCTTGCCCGGACACAAAACTAAAACCGGAAACCATTGTCACAGCATCCACTTCAGGTATTTGTGATACTTTCTCTTGGAATTCAGCTTGCATAGCAGCCACACGGTCACCTGAGGCACCCGGCTCAAGTTCAAAGTTTGCCATGATAAAGCTTCGGTCTTCACCTGGTACAAATCCAGTAGGCATCGTTCGATCTGCCCAGTAAATTCCTACACAACATAAAATTAAAATCAAGAAAGTCACCCATTTGTGTCGTAAAAGGAAATGGAAACTCTGCGCGTATTTATTGGTAATGGCATTAAATGCCGTGTTAAATCCATCAAAAAATCTTTGAAGTAAATTTTTCTTTTTGCCTTTTTCCTCTACATGAGGCTTCAGGAACATAGCACATAGTGCCGGGCTCAGCGTCAATGCGTTGACGGCTGAAATCGCAATGGCAACTATCAGAGTTACACCAAATTGTTTATAAAATACTCCAGTAGGGCCACCGATAAAAGTTACCGGAATAAATACGGCACCCATCACAAGCGTAATGGAAATAATGGCTCCGGTAATTTCATTCATCGTACTGATGGCCGCTTCTTTTCCGGCGAGATTTGTTTTTTCAATTTTGGCGTGAATCGCCTCGACGACGACAATCGCATCGTCCACCACAATTCCAATGGCCAAAACCAAAGCAAACAATGTCAATAAGTTAATCGAAAATCCAAACAAATTCAAGAAGAAAAAGGTTCCGACAATCGAAACCGGAACCGCAATGAGCGGTACCAAGGTAGAGCGTATGTCTTGAAGGAAAATAAATACAACGATAAACACCAGAATAAAGGCTTCAATCAATGTCGTCAATACTTTGTTGATAGAAGAATCCAAGAATTCGTTGGTATCAAACATGATTTTGTAATCCACTCCGGCAGGCAAAGTTTTGGAGATTTCCTCCAACTCTCCTTTCAATTCGTCGATGATTTCTTTTGCATTCGATCCAGGTGTTTGGTAAATCGCCATGGCCACCGCAGGAAGTCCGTTCAATCGAGAAATTCCTGTATAGCCCTGGGATCCCATTTCAATTTTAGCTACATCTTTTAAATAAAGAATTTGACCATTAGGAAGGGATTTGATGACAATGTTTTCATACTGTTCCTCGGTTTGGTATTTACCGCTATAACGGATTACATATTGAAATGCTTCTCCGGCATTCTCACCTAATTGACCGGCGGCAGCTTCCAAACTTTGTTCGTTGAGCGCGGTGGTTATATCGGCAGGAACCAATCCATAGGAAGCCATTTTAGCAGGGTCAAGCCAAACCCGCATGGCGTAATTTCGTAAACCAAATACGTTGGCATCTCCCACACCATTTACTCTTTTTAACTGAGGAACTACGTTGATATTCATGTAGTTCTGAACGTATAGCTGGTCGTAATCTTCATTTTCTGAAAAGAAGGAAACAAACATCAAAGCACTGGTTTGTTGCTTTTGAGTTACTACTCCGGAACGTGTTACTTCAGCAGGTAGGAGTGGAGTTGCACGTGCCACACGGTTCTGAACGTTCACCGAAGCAATGTCGGGATCTACATCCTGCTTAAAAGTAATCTGAATGGAAGCCGAACCGTTGTTGGTTGCGGTAGAAGAAATATAATCCATTCCCTCTACACCATTGACCTGTTCTTCAATCGGAATGATCACACTTTCTAGAACCGTTTGAGCGTTTGCGCCGGGATAATTGGCGGAAATCTGCACGGTGGGCGGAGCAATGTCCGGATATTGTGTAACGGGGAGGGAAATAATTCCCAGAATCCCCAGAATAACTATGATGACGGAAATTACTGTCGATAATACCGGTCTTTCTATAAATGTTTTTAGCATACTGAATTAAAATACGGGTTGAATTGGACGAGCGATTGAATCAAAATTTACCATTTGGGGCTGAATAGCAGCTTTATCTCTAAGCTTCCCCATTCCTTGCACTACTATTTTATCTCCTTTCTTTATTCCTGATTTTACAATTGCCAGGTTATCTACACGATCTTCGATTTCAATGATGGTGTTGTGAACCGTATCGTTCTCAACTTTGAACACATAGGTAAATCCTTGTTGTTCAAAAGTGGCCGTTTCTGGAATGATTACCGCATTCGGATAGTCTTTCGGGATGCGTACTGTACCGCTGTTTCCGTTGCTAAGCAAACGATCTTTATTGGGGAAAATCGCTCGGAACTGAATCGTCCCGGTTTGTGGATTGATTTGCCCAGTCACGGTTTGGATTTTACCTTTTTCATTGTACAATTGACCATTGGCCAAAACCAAATCTACTTCGGGAATGTTTTTTAGTTTTTCCTGTACATTTTTTCCTTCCATTTCGTTTAGGAAATTTAAATACTCGCTTTCGTTCATTGAAAAATAAGCATAGACTTCGCCTACTTCCGAAACCGAGGTCAAAGGTGTTGGATCGGCAGGCCCCACCAAACTACCTTCACGGAAATTGATAGCACCTACCACACCGGAAATTGGACTTCTTACTATTCCAAAATCGATGTTGGCCTGAATTCCACTGTAACTTGCTTGAGCTTGTTGCTGAGCAGCTCTTGCTTGTGCCAATTGACCCTCGGCACGCATCAAATTGGCTTTTGCTGTTTCAAGTTGAACATTACTGATGATGTTTTTCTCCACTAGCGGAACTAATTTATCTACTTCCACCTGAGCAGCATTTACAGCTGCTTGTGCAGCACTCACATTTGCTTTGGCAGCACTGATTCCTGATCTTGCTGCATTTGCATCTTGCGACTGAACGGTCGTCTCAAGTTTAAACAAAGGCTGACCGGCACTGACAATCTGGCCTTCATCCACAAATACTTGAGTGATATAGCCGGAAATTTTCGCACGAACTGCATTGTTTACTTTTCCTTCGATGCTGACAGGGAAAGCCTGATGACCTACCATGTTTCTTTCTACAGCTTCTACAACCGGAAGCGATAGAACCAGTGCTCCTTGTGGTTGTTGTTCATTTTTACAGGACACAAAAAATGCAAGGCATATAGCAAATACTGAAATGGATACTCTCTTTTTCATCTTATAATTTCTGAGTTAAATTTTCTAATTTTTCAATTGTTTTTTCCAGACGCTCGATAGCATGACCCAAATGTGAAATATAGATTTCTCCTTTTTCTATACTCACCGGATCGGGATGGCTGATTTTCGCAAATCTATGCTGCATCAGTCTTTCAGCCAGATATTTTTCACGGATTAATTCCTTTTGAATTTTTTTCAACCGCAGCGGCAAATGCTGTGCCGTAATACGATAGCGACGTTTTCTTTCACCTATCCTATTGAAATCAACGATATAATCATATTTAATCAATAAATTCAAGCTGGTAGAAACAGAACTTTTGCTGACATTGAAGATGTTTACTAAATCATCGAAAGTATAACCTTCCTTGATGCCTTCGACCAAAAGAAACGAATAAATCTTCGCCGCCAAGGGAGGCAAAGAAGTCGTCTGAAGATAATGCTGTGTAAACTCTTCTATTAATTCTATCTTTTCTTCTTTCAATTCAAAGAATTTTGCTGCAAAAATAAAGTTTGTTCGGAAGCAACAAAACAAATCGAAGTTAATTAACATTTTTTTAATTCTTTGAAAAAATTCTATTCCTTAACTTAGGTCAACGTTAGGGTAAATCACTGCCCGTACATTTGCAATATAAGATCTAAGTATAACTATAAAACAAAATATTATGTCAGTAAAATGGAATTTAGATAAGACTCATTCAGAGGTTCAATTCAAAGTTAAGCACATGGTGATTTCTACCGTTACAGGAGATTTTTCAAGCTTTGACGCCCATGCAGAATCGGAAGATGAAGTTTTTAAAAATGCAAAATTTGAATTCTCAGCCGATGTGAATTCAATCAGTACCAAAAACGAACAAAGAGACGAGCATTTGAAGAGCGATGATTTCTTTAATTCGTCGGAATTTCCAAAATTAACTTTCAAGGGAAGTGAATTTGACGGAGAAAAATTAAAAGGTGAAATCACTATGAAAGGGGTGACGAAACCCATTACATTGGACGTTGATTTTGGGGGAGTTATCACCGATCCTTATGGAAATCAACGTGCGGGATTTGAATTTACCGGACAGTTGAACCGAAAAGATTTCGGCCTGAATTGGAACGGTACACTGGAATCTGGCGGATTAGTTGTTTCAGATAATGTAAAATTATTTGTAAATTTGGAGTTCACAAAACAATAAAGCGAAATAACTAATTGCACAAGACACCTTGTTTCCTTCTCGGGAGCAAGGTTTTTTTATGACTTAAATTTTAATTTTCAAAGAATTAGAATCGAGTAAGTATTCCAAAATGAATTTTTGAATTTCGGAAGTCAAAACTAGAATCCGATTGTTTACCCACGGCATAACTTAAATTAAATACACCCAATTGAGTAAGAAAAGAAATCCCGGTGCCTAAACCCAAGAGATTTTCATTTAATCCAGAAGATTTATTTTCCACAAATCCATAATCGCCAAAAACAGAAATGTAAAATCCATCGTTGGGCATGAAACGGTATTCCAAACTGGCGATCCCATAGGTCGATGCAAATACACTTTCTTCGTTGAAGCCACGTAAACTCCCAAATCCACCGATTCTGTGCAATTCATTTTCTGAATAAAAATCTTCTTCACCAAACAAACCATATCCCTCGATTCTTACCTTTAATAAATGCCGATCCACCAATTTGAAAATATGAAATGCTTCCAAGCCAATTTCATATTGAGGACCACTTAATTCTGTGAATTCATGGGTTTCCGGATCCAAATCACGGCTTTTCCGAGTCAAAGCTTTGCCCAGCAAATTCAGGGCAGAACGACCTTCGAGCAAACGGTTTTGAGCGGGTAAAAGATACTCATAACTAAGTCCAATCCCACTTTTATTGAAATCATCATACAATAAAGCCATTTCAGGATGTTCGTCGAGTACGAAATTCGAACTTTCATAACTCAAATTCAATCCCAAATTTGAATTCATACTGATTTGATAAAACAGTCTTTCTTCGATTTTTGTACTCACGAAAACACTGTCTTTCCGATACATATTGAATTGGGTTTCCGTTCCAATTGGCGAACGGAACAAATAAGGAATTCGAACTTTTAAGTCAAGCGAAGTACTTTTATCGGGCGTTGCAATCCAATTTAGCCGAATGCGCTCCATGCCATTGAAGTTATTATTCAGCTCAATCTTTACATTTCCATTCAATTGAAAATCACCATTTGCATCGTTCCCAAAACCTAAAACTCCATCAAAAAGATTGGATTTAACTTTATTTACATACAAATAAACCGTTGTAGAATCCGTATTGAAAAGAGTTTGAGGTGGACGAGCTTCTTCAATTAAAGGATTGAAACTCATTCGTTCCGAAATTTTTCGAAGCTCCGATTCATTGTAAATATTTCCTTTTTTTAAACCTAAACCGTAACGAATGTATCCCTTCGATAATTTTTCATAACCTTCTACATTTACACCGTCAATTGTCCTCGCACCAAATAATTGTAAATCAAGCGCTATCTGAGCTTCCCCATCTTTGTATCCCAAAGGATTGATTTTCACTTCTGTAAACGGAAATCCTCTTTCAGCGTATCGGTCAGAAACGGATTGAATTAAGGAATCCAAATTCTTGACTGCAAACCAATCTTCATTTTGCTGAAAAATCGTATCATTTTTTATCCAAACTTTTTTATACATTTTTCCTTTGTTCAGGTAAACGTTTAGATCCCGCACGGAATCGAGTTTGAGTGTATAATAGCCAATGGTTTTAAGCGAATCCAAAGTTTGATAAAGAGCAGAATCTTGTGTGATACGTTTCTGAAAATCGGCTTCGTAAATGGATTTTTCCGGTTTGAAATTAAAAAACTGATAAATGGAATCATTCTTCTCCTGCGAAAAAACAAAGGAAAACAAAAACAACATCCATATAAAAATCCGAAACTTCACTTTTCTGAAACGCTAATTAACGAAACAAATTATAATTGGCTCAAAGATTGTACGCTATTTTTGCATTCAATAATTTATTTGAAAAATCATTTCATGCCGATTTTTAATTTTGACAATTCTTATCTTCAACTTTCCGATAAATTTTATCGGAAAGTCAAACCAAATCCTGCGCCTCATCCTGAATTGCTTTTACTGAATAATGATTTGATGAAAAATCTGGATTTGGATATTTCGGATGAAAACCAATTATTGAAAATTTTATCGGGAAATGAATTGGAAGACGGTTCTCAACCGATTGCGCAAGCTTATGCCGGTCATCAATTCGGACATTTCACAATGCTCGGCGACGGACGTGCAATTTTATTGGGCGAACATTTAACGGAATCCAATCGTCGTTTTGACATTCAGTTGAAAGGAGCAGGGCAGACGCCTTTTTCTCGTCGTGGCGACGGAAAAGCGGCCGTGAAACCGATGCTTCGGGAATTTCTGATGAGCGAAGCCATGCATTATCTGGGCGTTCCGACTTCGCGAAGTCTTGCCGTGATTAAAACCGGTGAACCGGTTTATCGGGAAACCATTATGGAAGGAGCGGTTTTGACACGTCTGATGAGCAGTCACATTCGGGTAGGAACTTTTGAGTTTGCGCGTTATTTTGGTGGAGTGGAAGAACTGCGCGAATTGATGAATTACACCATCAACCGACATTTTCCGGAATTAAACGATGCCCAAAATCCGGCTTTGGCATTGCTTGAAAAAGGGATGGGTTTGCAAATGGATTTGATTGTGAATTGGATGCGAATTGGTTTTATACACGGAGTGATGAACACCGACAATACTTCGATTCCGGGCGAGACTTTTGATTACGGTCCTTGTGCTTTTATAGGGATTTACCATCCCGAAACTGTATTTAGTTCCATTGATCGTGATGGACGTTATGCATTTGGAAATCAGCCCAATATTATCAAATGGAATCTTTCCAGATGGGCCGAAACTTTATTGCCGTTAATTAATTCCGACGAAAAGAAAGCCATCGAATTAGCCACTGAAAAAATCAATTCATTCGATGAGGTTTTCACGCAAAAATGGTGGGAAATGATGTTTGCCAAACTGGGAATTTCAAATCCAAAAATGGGCGACGATGATTTGGTGAACGAATTATTGCGACTGTTGGAATTGCATCAAAAAGATTATACCAATACTTTTACATATCTTCGAACTCCTGAAATTTTCGATAAAAATCAATTCTTCTTGGATGAGAAATTCGATGCTTGGACTCAAAAATGGAAATCCCGAATTAAGTTAGAAAACGGTGGAACAAACTCCGCTTTTGAATTAATGAAAAAGCAAAATCCAGTATTCATTCCCCGAAATTTTCACGTCGAAAAAGCATTGGACGAAGCCGAGAAATCTGATTTTTCATTCTTGAATTCTTTTCTCGATTTACTCAAAACACCCTATGAATTTCGTCCCGAAATGAAAGAGTTTCTTCATAGTCCTGAGGAATACGATTCCAATTATATGACGTTTTGTGGGACTTGATAAATCCTCGGGTTTTGATAGTTTTTTTTTAAGTCTTAAAATTTATATCGCAATTGCACCAAGAAATATCGTCCCAAAACTTCTTTTGTATTGATGATGGTTTGGTTGTTTACCGCATCAAAACTCGAAGTTACGATGGTTTCATTGCCCAAAAGATTTCCACCAATCAACGTCAGATAGGTGCTTTTGGCAAGATGAAATCTCAAAGAAGCATTTAAGGATTGATTCTCGTTGATTAAATCCTCGTTTTGATATTGAATTCGGTACGAATAGTCCGATTGGAAAAGGAATTTATCGGAAATTGCCCAAGCAAATTTCCCGAAAGGGCGCCAAGTAGTGAAGTCGTTTTCTGTCAATGATTTGAAATCACTTTTGATGTAGTTCAGTCCCAAATCGAATTCTACTTTTCGTCGGATTTTGAATTTGTTAGTCAAAGTATAGGATTGGGTGAAAGTGGAATTATTGACCAAATTTGAAATCAATTCATTGTTTTGATCCAAGAAATTAATTCGGGTAAAATAATCCGAATAATTGATATTTCCATTTATAAATAAGGAATAAATCCTTGAAAATCTTTTACTTCCGCCAAAATAAACATTCAAAGACTGATCGTCTTCTGGGTTGTTTATCAGGGAATTAACCTGTGGGAATGCACCTAAATTGGACGCGCTCTGTATGTTGTCCATACTTCGGTTGTAGTTAGCTCCGACATAAAAATTCAGAAATTTAAAGGAATTGAAATAATTATAACCGATGCTTGCGCTATGGTACAAAGACTCTCTCAATGCGGGATTTCCACGGAAAATCGAATAATAATTTCGGATTTCATAATTGCCCGATAAATCGGTCAGATTGGGAAGTTTGTATTCTTGTTTATAGCTTAAATTTAGATTTTGTGAATTATTGAATTTGATTTCTGCTCTCGCATGAGGTAGGATTTTCGTGAACTCCAATTTGTTTTCACCTCCGATGAAATTTATTTTTTCACGGAAGTTATAAACGCCGACTCCTAAGTCGAATTTCAGAATGCCAATTTTTTTGGTATAAGTTAAATCCGCATAAATCTCTGTGTAATTGAAATCAGAATCGGTTTGAAAAAATTCCTGCTGAATGAGTGAATTGTCTTCGTATATATTATTTTCCAGATTTTGCCAGCTGAAGTTGCTTCCTGCTTTGATTCTAAGATTGCTCGTATTGGTCAACAAATGATTGTAGATCCCGTAAATCTGAAGGTTTTGCGTGTTTAAATCCCGATTTTGGCGCAAATTATAAAAACTAAGGCTGTCAATTATCAGAGGAACCACATCGGAATTGATGAATAAATCCGGCTGATCGTTCGAAATTTGGTGGCGAACATAAAAACCGATGTTGTGATCACGTCCGACTTTTCTGATGTAGGAAAGGTTTTGACGAAGACTAAAACTTGTTTTCTCATTTAGATTATTTCGATATCCGGTCGAAATATCATTCAAATGCGTATCGGCAAATTGTTCGTTTTCATTTTCCAGGTAATTAAAGCTCACGCGGTATTTGAATTGTGATTTAGAGTCGGGCGAATAATCCATTCGAAATCTTCCCAAAGTCGAAAGCAGATGTTGATCGTTCATCTGTTCGTCCCGGTAATTCATTCCGGCACCGATTCTTTCTTGCGTAGATCTGAAATTCAAATTGTGATTATTGAAAAGTACAAATCCATTGGTATATACCTTTTTATTGGGTTCAAATCCAAAATGCAAAGCACTCAAAAAAGCGTTCATATCGGTTGCATCTTGTGCTGTTCCCAAGGAAATAGAGTTGGATTCTTGTCGAAGTGAGAAACTGCTTCCTTCTTCCATCAGCTCTGAAATTCCTCCGAGAAAGGAAAAATAATCTTCGTAAGTGAAAACTTCTTTTCCAAATGTATTGTAATCTGCGATGAGAGTTCCGTCTGTTTTGGGGCTGAAATAAAACAATTTGGTTTGTACGTCCGAATGTTCATGCGCATCGCCGCCCAGAGTGGCATTCCCAAAAATAAGGCTTTTTTTATCTTCTTTGAGTTCGATGTTGAGCATGGCTTCCTCATCGTCTGAAAGCGAGTTTGCAAAAGGGTTGGCTTTGAACTTTCGGTTCAACTGAATTTTGTCAATGGCATCTGCGGGAAGGTTTTTGGTGAGTAATTTGGTGTTTCCGCCGAGTACTTCACGATCGCCTACTTTTATGGTTTTGATTTCCTTTCCTTCGTAATAGACTTTTCCGTTTTCTACCTGAAGTCCGGGTAGTTTTTTTAGTAAATCTTCCAGGTTTTCATCGGCCGCCGTACGGAAAGAGTCGGCATCGTATTCGATGGTATCTCCTTTGACTGTAATGGGTTGTCTGGCTCGGATGACGGCTTCTTGTAGTGAAACCGCAGCTCTTTTCATTTGAAAACGCACGGATTTACTACGATCCATTTGGATGGTTTCTGCATAGGATTCAAAATCGAAATGTTCGGCTTCTACTTCATAGGTTTCTCCGCAAGGCAAATCCAAAACAAAGGCTCCTTCGGTATCGGTAAAGGTAAAAGCAACGCCTTCATTTTTGGAATTGAAAGCCGAAACCGAAGCGTCGAAAACCGGTAAACCGATGCTGTCCCGGATTTCGCCACGAAGTTTACAGGTTTCTTGGGCGGTTGAAATTTGAAATATAAATATGGTTAAACCAAAAAGTAGAAACTTTTTCATTCATTAAGATTTGATTGATTAGTAAGAAAAGAAGTTGAATTGTTACAAAATTCAGATCATATTGTAGTTTGAGTTCTAATCTTTGTCAATTCCACCGTCATACATTTCTTTCATTTTTTGCATTTGTTTTTCGTTTTCTTCTTTGAATTCTTTCTGATTGACAAGTTTTCCTTTTTTGGGACGAGTAATTTTTGTTTTTTCATTTCCGGTCTGGATGGAAATTGCGGTTGTGGTTTGGGTTTGTTCTCCACCGGTTTTAGTTTTGGAGGTTCTTTCTAATTTTAAGATTAAACCCGGTAATCCGCCATAGACATCGGGTCCACTTTTGAAACTCAATCGAGGCGCATACCAAGCGACTAAATTCGTAGTGCTATCCACTTCGGCGGTTGCTTTTCGAACTTCATATCCTAAAATCTCTTGGGATTCACGGGTGATTTTCCAGTCATAGGTTTTTACAGAATCCTGAATGAGGTAATCCACATTCCACGAATTGGCTTCTCGCAAAACTAAATTTTCTTTTAAATTTTTATAAAGTTTGCCTCTTTGTCCAAGACTTATGTACACCCTCGAACCTTCGTCTTTTTGCTGGTTGTTGATTCTTTCCTGGTATTCATAAATGGATTCATCGGGCGTCATTATGAGTTGATAATAAGATGGCGTTTCCATAGCGATTTTCAGTGCGTCTTGCCATTCTTTGTCTGCTATATTACTATCTGAAAAGGTGGTTATATTATCCATTTCCATTTTGGTAAAGGATTCGTATTCGACGATGAGTTTGTCTTGTGCGTTTAGTAAAATTCCGGCGGCGAATAGAATTAAAAATATTTTTTTCATTTGATTGATTTTAGGAATTTTGATTTGTTTGGAAACGAAAATAGGGAATTTTAATGAATTAGTCTTTGTCCACCGCGTCTTGTTCATTCCACATTTGGTTTCTTTTATCATTTGCTTCTTGGAAAATTCCGTCAATTTCTTCAGCTTTGATCTGGGTGCCCTGATCGGGTTTGATTATTTTTAATTTTTTATCTGATTGTCTGATGGATTCTGCGAGAAAACGTTCGTGATACACCATGGTTTTGGAAGATTTTTCTGCTTCGAGAATCAATCCGGGTACCCCCCAATAGTCGCTCGGTCCATTTGAGATAGCCAGCTTTGGCGCATACCAAACCGTATAAACCGCAGTAGAATCTTCGGCCGTTGCTTTTCGAACCTCGAATCCCAAAATATCCTTTTTTTCTTTGGTAATTTTCCATTCCTGCCTTTCCAATTTATCCAAAGAAAAATACTTCTTCCCATAAACGTTAAAATCTTTTCTTTGGGTTGAATCCGATAAATTTTTATAAGTAGTGCCAAATCCGGCAGGAGCGACCTTTATCACGGCAGCATTTTGATCCTGATTATTGTTGATTTTCTCCACATAAGTAAAAGAAGATTCTTTGCCGGAAATCAACATTTTATATTCAGCCGGATCGGGTTCTTCATTTTGTTTAAGCTGATCTCTTAATCCATCGTTAATGAATTCTTGTCTGATTTCATCAGGAAGTGTTTTTCTGACAACGGCCTGATACGTAATTTCTAAATTCTGAGCATTTAGAAAAAGGCAGAACAAGGCAATAAAAAAGACGGTATATTTTTTCATGGTAATGGAGTTTAATTCTGAAGGCAATATCGAAAAATTTATTGAATTAGTCTTTGTCCACGCCGCTATTGTACAGTTCATGAAATCTCTGGTCTTGTTCTTTATGAAATTCTTGGTACTCTTTCAGGCTCATTCGTTTTCCTTTTTTTGAAAGGGGAGGAGTTTTCAATTCCTTATTTTTAACTTCAATTTCGGTTGCTGTATATCTTTTAACTTCTAAGATGTCACCATAGTCCGTTCTGATTTCTAATTCCAAAATCAATCCGGGTAGTCCGCTATAGATTTCCGGTCCATGCTTGGCAGGAAGGTTTGGGCTGTACCACGCAGTTATTTCTGTGATATCGTTCAATAATGCTGTTGCTTTTCTTACAGAAATATCTAAAATGTTTTTTGTCTCCTTTTCTAATTTCCACGGATATTCAGGCAAATTGTCTTGAAGTATAATGTCTTGTCCATAAATATTTATATTTTCCGTGAATTCATTATTCTTTAAATCTTTCTGAAGTATGCCTGTTTTTCTAATAAACCCATAGGATTTCCCTAAGTCTTGATCGTTTTGAATTCTTTCGATGTACTCGTATAAAGAATAGTTTTCATTGAGAGAGAGTTTAAAATAGGTATAAACTCCTTCCTCTTCCTTATCGTCTTCGATTAAAATTGGAAGTACTTGATAAGTGATTTCCATTGTTTCCTGAGCCGTTGCTTTAAAGGAAAACCACACAAAAAAGAAGGATAAGAAGGGTTTCATATAATGAAGATTGAAAGTTTACATTTAATAAATTAAGGTAAGATTGTTTTAATTTTAGCCCTTATCAACACCGTAGTTTTCCAACTCAAATTGCTTATTATAAATCTCTTTTTCTAATTCATCGAATTCTTTACTTGTATAATAGGATTCAGCTGGTTTTAGTTTGTTTAATTCGAAGTTTTTCCCATTTTTCTTTATTTCTATAATTTCGTACCGATTAATCTGGGAAGAGGATTCTGTTATTTGTTTTTCTTCGACTTCCAAAATCATTCCGGGTAATCCATAGTATAAAAGTGGTCCATCAGGAATAGGGATATCAGATGTGTACCAAACAGTAATTTGGTATTTGTTGTCATCGGTTACAGTGAATGCTTTTGTGCAATTATAACCCTGAATATTTTTGAATTCATTTCTGGAAATTACCCAATTAAAATTAGGGATAGTATCTTTAACTGAATAAAGCTTTCCATTTATTTCTTCTTCCTTTATAAATGTTTTATTCGAGAGATCTTTATTGTATTTTGCATTAGTAAGGAAAATCGTATAACGCGAATTACTCGGTTGGCTATTGTCTATCCTATCGAGATCATAAAATGTTGATTGATAGTTTTTTGTACATAATCTACTATAATTAGGAACGCTCTCTATATCATTTTTTATATCGTTGGATTTAAACTCAGTATAATATTTATAGTCCAAACAATAAGAGTCCTGAACTAAATTATCTTGAAATTTGTAAACTTCTATCGACTTGGAAGTATCTATGTGAATATCTGTATTGTACTGGCTATAGATTTGTTTCATTAGTAAATTATAATTAATGTTAGCCTCTCTAATTGCTGTATCCCAATTTAGTATCTTACGTGGGTCTGGTTTGTAATTTATTTTCAATTCCGGTGCATTATTCACAATTAATTTATTTGCTTGATAATTCACTCTGCCCTTGACTTCCAGTATCATTCCGGGCAAACCATTAAATTTCCAGGGACCATCATTGATAGGAATTTCCGGAGCAAAGTAAACCTCGTATTTTCTTCCTTTGTATGAGGTTGTGGCATATGTACAAGTATATCCAAGTATCTCTTTGGTTTTACTTTCGTCTATTTCCCATACAAATGAATCAATTTCCTCTTCTATAATTGCGTTTGTCAGATATAAAATATCGGGATCTGAATACATCTTGCCAATAGAGAAATCCTTGTAATGGTTTTTTCTTTTTTTTATTATATCTCCTCTTAACCGGTTTTCCTCGTCAAAATAGGAAGTGGTCTTGTCGATTATATTATAATCGTAGTAAAAATAAGACTGATTGTTTTCATTTATATATTTACATTGAATAGTGTCATTTCCATTTTCTTCTAAATTGTCTATTCTCAAAAACTCTGCATAATAATTATGTTGAGAGAATAGAGAAATTGGTAATAGAATAAGAAATAAAATTAAAGACCTATAATAATTGCTCATTTCATAAAATTTAAGTTAGTAATTAACAACAGAGGTTTAATTTAATCCCTGTTGTTAAAATTCAATTTACCTGTTAATCAGCCGCTAAAGCCGCCTGTTTTGCTTTGTTCAATGCCGCTTGAGCAGCTGTACAATCAGCTCCTGTACCACAGTAAGTATTTGCCCCTACATCTTCACATATAGTACAAGTTAGAACCTCCTCGTCCTCGGCTTTCTTGATTTCATCTTTAGAAACACTATTACTTGCCATCGCAAAACTTCCCAGTAGCCCAAAGCTACATAATAAAACTAATTTTTTCATGTTAAACTCGTCATCATTTATACAAGAAATAAATACCATTGACAAAAAGATTATACAAGCTGTTTTTTGAATTTGATGCATAGATCTTTTTTTACAAATATTTAAATTAAATCACTGACAAACAAATAGTTGATGTTCGCTTTCCTGAATTGTTACGGAGCAATTCAGGAATTGTTACAGGAAGTTCAAGTAAAAGATTTGGGTTCAGGGAATTAAAAAATGAAGAAAATTTGGAGAGAAAATGTATTTTACAAAAAAACTTCATAAGTTTAGGTACCAATTAAACTGATATAGGATGAAAAATCTTGTGAATTTTTTGCTGTTTTTAGCTTTTTTAAACTTGCCCGCATTTCTTTTTGCACAAAAAATAACGGATTTGGCACAAATGTCTTATGAGGAATTAAACAATAAGTATAATAATTTGGATAATAAGAAAGCAGAAGCAATTCTGTATGTGAATGCCTATATCTTAAAAGCGAAAATTGAAAATAATCCACTTCGTTTATTTTATGGCTATAAAAGTGCTGCAGCTTTTTCTAACGATATAAAAAAACTTGCCTACGTGGACAGTATGGTTTGGGCAGCTGAAAACACAAAGGACAAAGATATTATAGGCAGTGCCTGGCTTTCCAGGGGAGTTAATCTTTACAATCTCAGAAATTATACTTCAGCATTGGATGCGTACAATAAAGCCGAAGAACATTTAAAAGAAACGAAAGATGCCTATCTGAAATATAAAGTTTTGTATAATATTGCTTTGGTAAATGCTTATTTGGGACATCATGAAATAGCCATTTCAAAGTTTGAAGAATGCAAAATACATTTTTATAATTCAATTGAAACATCAACGCATCCAAATGAAGAATACAACAACCGTAAATATTACCTTTTTACGCTCCACCGTTTGGCAAATCTTTATCAATCCCTCGGACAATTAGGAAAGTCAAAGGAATTGATAGAAACTGGAATGAAAGAATCTTCTGATACAGAATTTTGGTACGAGAGAGCATTGTTGGAGAAAACTTTAGCGGTTCAGAAGTTTTACGAAGGAGATTACAAAATGTCTATGGGAATTTTAAAATCTCTTGTTCCTCTTTTCACAAAGGAAGATAAATTTGACTGGGTCGCTGTTTCTTATTTTTACATAGGGAAGAATTTAGAATCCTCGCAAAAAGACAATGAAGCGATAGAATACTTCCAAAAAATAGACTCGATTTTTCAGAAAAGAAACTACCTCAATCCTGAGCTAAGGGAAGCTTATGAAATCTTACTGACTCATTATCGAGCCAAAGACAATCGAGAAAGCAAGTTGTATTACATAGAACGCTTGATTGAATTGAGCAAATTGATGGAAAAAGATTTTGTGTACCTCAATTCAACTTTGCACAAAAAGAAAGAATTTGAAACCGCCAATTTAATTTTGGAGAAAAAACAAATAGAGAAGAGTAGTCAATCTCAATCACTTTTTTATCAAATTTTGATTGGAATAGCAGGAATTTTAGTGATAGCAATCTCTGTTAAATTGTATGTAAGCCACAGAAAAAACAAGCAATTAAAACTCTTGTTAGACCGTCCAAAAATAAAGTCTCTCACAGAAGAATTGACCGAAGAAAAGTCCATAGAATCCAATAAATTACCCATTGAAAAAATCAATGAACTGCTCGAAAAATTAAAAAGTTTTGAAAGAGAAAAAGAATTTAATGAGCCGGGACTTACGATTGAAATCCTGTCCAAAAAATTGGAAACAAATAGTCGTTACTTATCTTTTGTGATAAACAATCATTTGGGAAAAAACTTCAATGCCTATCTAAACGAACTCAGAATAAACCATTTGATTGACGAACTTAAATCGAATCCGTCCATGAGAACCTTGAAGATGGATGAATTGGCCAAAAAATCGGGTTATGCCAATCGGCAAAGTTTTTCCCGAGCATTTCGCTCAGTAACCAAAGTTTCACCTGCTTACTTTATTGAGAATATATCAGAATTCAAAGAAGAAGAAATCTTTGTTTGATTAGATCTTTAAAGAAAAACCCACAAATCAAAGACTTGTGGGTTTATATTAATTTGCAATTATACTTTCATTTTCCTTGTCCAAATAAGTCTGAACAATCTCAATCGCATTGGTCACCACATCGCTCAAAGCCGTAATGAATGTTCCTTCTTTGGCATTGTTGATGGCGTGTTTGATGGCTTCGATTTCCTTCGGAATGATTTCGTAGGTAATGTCTTTATTGGACTCCTGAATTCCTTCGAGAATCAAACCGATGATTTCGTCTTCTGTACGGCCGCGCAGGTGTTTTTCCTGACGAATGATAATGTGGTCAAACATACGTCCGGCGATTTTTCCGCATTCTTTGATGTCCTCATCGCGACGGTCGCCCACACCGGCAATGATTCCGATTTTATGCGGCGAATCTATATTGCTCAGGAAATCTTCAATCGCCAAATAACTTTGCGGATTATGTGCAAAATCAATCATAATCTTAAAGTTCTTGAAATTGAAAATGTTCATTCGTCCTGGTGTCTGCGCTGCACTTGGAATGAAAGTTTGCAAGGACAAACTCAAATCTTCTGAATGAAAACCAGTGAGGTAACCGGCCAAAGTTGCGGCAAGCGCATTGGCAATCATAAATTTGGCTTTCCCACCAACTGTCAAGGGAATTTGGGTTACTTTTTCAATTCGGATTTTCCAGTCACCTTTTTTCACGGTTACATATCCATTCTCATAAACTGCCACAATTTTACCTGCTCGGGAAAGGGCTTGAACGTGTGGCTGGTTTTCATCTAAACTGAAATACGCAATGTTGCAATCCAGTTCTTTGGCGATTTTCAAACAATATTCATCATCCGCATTCAGAATGGCCCAACCATCGTTTTTTACACTTCGCGCCACCACACTTTTTACTCTTGCCAGATCTTCGAGTGTATGAATATCACTCAATCCCAAATGATCTTCTTGGATATTGGTAACTACTGCGATGTCACATCGGCTAAAGCCAAGTCCTGCACGAAGAATTCCACCACGAGCGGTTTCCAGAACGGCAAATTCCACGGTTGGATCTTTTAAAATATATTCCGCACTGTAAGGTCCGGTTGTATCGCCTTTTTCCAATAAATGGTTTTGAATGTAAATTCCGTCCGAAGTGGTAAATCCTACCCGATAACCTTTGTTTTTGACCATGTGTGCAATGAGTCGGGTAGTGGTGGTTTTTCCGTTGGTTCCCGTCACGGCAATAATCGGAATACGGCTTGGTTTTCCGGGCGGATAAAGCATGTCGATTACGGGTGCGGCTACGTTTCTCGGCAAACCCTCCGAAGGCGCCAAATGCATACGGAATCCCGGGGCGGCATTTACTTCGAGAATTACGCCACCGTTTTCTTGCAAAGGTTGGGTGAGGTTTTCGGCCATAATGTCAATCCCGCAAATATCAAGTCCGATGATGCGTGAAATTCGTTCAGCCAAAAATATATTTTCAGGATGCACCATATCGGTAACATCTACAGAAGTTCCGCCGGTACTCAAATTAGCAGTCGATTTCAGATAAACAATTTCGCCTTTATTTGGAATTGAATCTTCTGTATAACCTAGTTTATCCAATAAATCCATGGAGTCACGGTCAATATCAATTTCGGTCAGTACATTTTCATGTCCATAACCGCGTCTTGGGTCTTGGTTTTCAATTTCAATTAATTCTGCAATCGTATGTTCACCATCGCCAACTACATGTGCGGGAACGCGCTGCGCTGCCGCAACCATTTTATGATTAATGACCAAAATCCGGAAATCATGTCCGGTTATGAATTTTTCCACAATCACCCGACGACCGTATCTTTGGGCATGTTCCAGTCCAGCTTTGGCTTCATCGATTGTTTTTACATTGATAGAAGCGCCTTTTCCGTGGTTTCCACCCAAAGGTTTAATCACAATTGGAAAACCGATTTTGTCGATGGTATCTATCAAATCTTCTTCGTCCACGCAAATCGAACCTCTTGCTACCGGAACAGATGAATTTTCAAGCATCCGCTTTGTGTCTTCTTTGTCACAGGCAATATCCACCGCAATATTGCTGGTGTTGCAAGTGATAGTTGCTTGAAAACGCATTTGGTTTACGCCATAGCCTAATTGAACCAAGGAGTTGGTTCCCAAACGAATCCACGGAATATCTCTTGCTACGGCTTCTTCGACGATGCTTCCCGTGCTCGGACCCAAACGAACTCGCTCACGGATTTCTTTCATTCGCTGAATATCGGCTTCCAAATCATAATCCACTCCGTCAATCAGTGCTTGCGCAATCCGTACTGAAGATTCTGCCGCAAATAATCCTACATTCTCTTCTATGTAACTGAAAACCACATTATAAATTCCGGGTTCTTTGGTCACGCGCGTACGCCCAAACCCGGTGTCCATTCCAGCAAGTGTCTGAATTTCCAATGCAATGTGTTCAATGACGTGTCCCATCCAGGTCCCTTCGTCCACGCGCATAAAAAATCCACCCCGAACTCCTTCGGAACAGCGGTGCTCAATTAAACTTGGGAGCAGGGCTTCGAGTCGTTCTCGAAAACCATCGATTTTATTGGTGGGTCTTTCTTCCATTTCCTCCAGATCCAAACGCATTTGAATCAGTTTCTTACGGCGAACGCTCCAGATATTGGGGCCACGCAAAGCCTGAATTTTCAGAATCTTCATAAAATAAATTATTTAAGTTGTCCTAATTAATATGTGTCTAGCTAAAATTAATTCTTTTTTTTAATTAATCTACTTTTCATATAAGAATCTTGAAAAATTCTTATAAATTCAATTCGACTAAATCTAAAATTGTATTTAGATTTGCCAAATGAATATTAAAGGAAAATTAATCATCATTGGCGGCGCAGTGGACAAAGGAAGTTTCACAGAAGCCAGTTTTGATGAAAATATAGCCAATAATCTGAATTTCTTTGAAAAAGGGATTTTAAAAAGATTAATCAGTGAATCCAAGCACGGCAAAGAATCGAGAATTGAAGTCATCACGACCGCTTCTACCATTCCGCTGGAAGTGGGAGCTGAATACATAAAAGCGTTTAATTATCTCGGTGCCACGAATGTCGATGTTTTGCACATTCAGAAAAGAGAAGAAGCCGTTGAAGAAAGCATTTTGAAAAGAATTGAAGAAGCCGATGTGGTGATGTTTACCGGTGGAGATCAGCTGCGACTGACTTCAATCCTAGGCGGAACGAGATTTCATAAAATCCTTCTGGAAAAATACAGAAATGAAGAATTCATTTATGCCGGAACTTCAGCCGGAGCAGCAGCTGCCTCTCAAAGTATGATTTATCAGGGAGCAAGTAAAGAAGCGTTGCTCAAAGGAGAAGTGAAAATTACGAGCGGACTGGGATTTGTGGACGATGTAATCATTGATACGCATTTCGTGAAACGCGGTCGGATTGGGCGACTCTTTCAGGCGGTTGTTAGCAACCCAATGGTTTTGGGAATCGGTTTGGGGGAAGGTACGGGACTTTTGATCAAGGAAGGAACCAAAATGGAAGCCATCGGTTCTGGGCTTGTGATTTTGGTCGATGGACAACAAATTAAAAATACAAATCTGACCGATGTTTCTTTGGGAGAACCCATTTCCATCAGCAATCTCGTGGTACACGTGATGAGTCAGAATGATACCTATGATTTGACTTCGGGTGAACTTGTAATCGGGGGTGAGACCATAAAAGAAACAGTTTAAAATGAAGATTATCATTCACGGCGGATTTTTTTCGGAATCCCATACCAATTCGGAAACCAAAATTGCCAAACAAAATGCATTGAAGGAAATCGCTCGCAAGGGATTTGAATTTCTTCAAAATCATTCTGCGCTCGAAACGGTTGTTTACACGGTTTCACTTTTGGAAGATAATGAGCTTTTCAATGCTGGAATTGGTTCGCAGATCCAAAGCGATGGAAAAATCCGGATGAGCGCCTCATTGATGGATGGAACAACTCAAAAAATGAGCGGCGTTATCAATATTGAAGACGTAAAAAATCCGATTCAGGTAGCCGAAAAATTGTTGGATTTTGAAGACAAAGTTTTGGGTGGAGAAGGAGCGACGAATTTTGCCCGACAAAATGGATTTGAAGCATTTTCAACTGAGATTCCGCAACGACGCGAAGAGTATTTAGCCAAAAAAGAATCCACAGGGACCGGAACCGTAGGTTGCGTGGCTTTGGACGCAGAAAGAAAGTTAGCAGTTGCTACATCTACCGGCGGAAAAGGATTTGAAATTCCGGGTCGTATTTCCGATTCGGCAACCGTTGCCGGAAACTATGCAAACCAAGATTGTGCAGTAAGTTGTACTGGAGTTGGTGAAGATATTGTCAGTGGAGCGGTTGCAGCAAAAATCGTCACACGTCTGACGGATGGTTTTTCGATTGACAAAGCATTTGAAAAAACTTTTGATGAATTGAAGCCGTTTGATGGATTTGCAGGTGCAATTGCCATTGATAAATCCGGCAATGTTTTCCATCAGGACTCACATCCTATGATGGTCTTTGCTTCTTTTGACGGAAAGGAATTTGAAATTTTTGATTAATTCAAACACTTAAAAGCTTCAAATCCGCTTCTCATCTATGATTGATGTCATAATGCGATTTTATATGACTTTGTAATTCATTGGAAATCAATCAAAAATATATTTAATAAAAACTATAAATTCCATCATAGGGTTTAGCTATGATTAATCATTCCGAATGACTTAATCTCAGGGTATTTTTGCAGTGTAAAATTTAAAATTGTAAAGATTATGTCATTAGTAGGAAAAAAAGCCCCACAATTTGTAGCTCCGGCGGTTTTGGACGGAGAAGAAATAGTATCAGACTTCACATTGCCAATCGGCGAAAAAAATATCGTTTTATTCTTTTATCCAAAAGATTTCACATTTGTTTGTCCAACTGAATTGCACGCATTTCAGGAAAAATTAGCTGAATTTGAAAAGAGAGACGCAGTAGTTGTTGCCGTTTCTACGGATTCAGAAGAAACGCACCTTGCATGGTTGAGCACTGATAAAGACAATGGTGGAATTCAAGGAGTTAAGTACCCGGTAGTTGCCGATTTAGCGAAGACCATTTCTATGGATTATGGTGTTTTAGCAGGCGAATATGTAACGGATTATGAAACCGAAAGAATTGTTTTCGAAGGACTTCCGGTTGCGTACAGAGGAACTTTTATCATCGATAAAAACGGTGTGGTTCGCCACGAAACCATTAACGATTTGCCTTTGGGAAGAAACATTGACGAGTACGTTCGTTTGTTGGACGCGATTCTTCACGTTGAAAAATTCGGTGAGGTATGTCCGGCAAACTGGGAAGAAGGAAAAGCTGCGATGAATGCTACAAAAGATGGCGTAGCCGAATATTTGTCAACCAACGTAAATTTGAATTAAGATGTTTGTAGAAATTAATGAAGATAAATTACCCGAAATTCTGAACGAAAATCCAAAGACTTTGGTTCAGTTCGGGGCAGCATGGTGCGGAAATTGTCGCCTGCTGAAGCCAAAAGTAAAACGTTTGGCCGAGTCAAATCCGGAGATTCAGTTCATCTATGTAGATGCTGAAAAATTCCCGGAAAGCCGTAAAATGGCGGAAGTTACCAATTTACCAACTTTTGCTATTTACAAAGACGGAAAGTTTGTGAACCAAGTAGTTACATCAAAAGAAGAACATTTAAAAGCGATTACAGATGAAATTGCCGGTTTATAAAAATTTAGCAAAGACAGCTTCTGCTGAAGCCATGGAAAATGCTTTGGAAGTTTTGGAAATCTACGCCGATTCGCCTGCCGTAAAGGACGATGAGAGAGAAGCAATCGGAGAAATTATTTCCAATATCTGCGGAGCCATGGAAATGAAATCCATGATCGATGGCGGAATGAGCGAGCGTGATGCTGCAAATCAATTCATGCAGCGCGTGTTGAGTTCTATCGACAAGTAAGTGATAATTTTTTCATAATTGATTGATTTTGACCCGGGGGCGAGAGCTTCCGGGTTTTTGTTTACAACATCATCACATCTTGAATGGAAGCGGCGGATTTGTAGTAATGAATGACCTGATCTGAGTCGAGTACATAAGTTACTACGGTTACCGATGTATATTTACCGGTTTTGGATTCTTTCATGGAAAACTGAGGACGTGCACCGTCAAAAACTCTTTGCACTTCTGCAATTCGTTTATTGTCGGTTGGAACTATGAATTTAAAGATGTAATTGGAAGGGAATTCGGTGGTGTCGTCCAGTCTTTCCTTGAATTTTATGTAAAATTCTTCTTGGTTTTTATTTAGTTCGTTATTCATGTTTTAATTTTTCAATAAATCTTCAAAAACCGAAACCAATTCCTGATTAATTCCTCCAGTTCTATGGTCCATAGGTCTTGGTGCATTTTTGTCGATGATTTCTCCGTCTTTTCCTATGATTAAAAATTTAGGAATCGTAGAAACTTGATAATCCTGGTGAAAGGAAGTTTGTGTGCCTGCATACAGTTGAACACCGCGCATTTGTTGATCAGAAACCATTTTTCTCCATTTCTCTTTGTCCCTTTCCCGATCCACCGAAATGCTTACAAATTCGATGTTGGTATCCCGGAACTTTTCTTCTAGCTCTTTCATGGCAGGTAATTGCTGTAAACAGGGCCGACACCAAGTTGCCCAAACATCTACATAAAGATATTTCCCTTTCAAATCCGAAAGTGAAACCGACTCTCCCTGAATGGAATTAAATCTAAACTCTGCAGCATATTCTACAAAAGAAGCTAGTTCTTCTGGAGTTCGCTCGGTCACAGTTCCGATTTCAACTGTATTTTCTTTTTTACAGCTTAGAATCAAAATCGGAAGAATGATAAATAATGAAAAGGTTTTTTTCATCTGAGAAATTGAATTAGTTCAAAACAAAATTACAGAAACAATTCTTCTCAGACAAAAATCAGGTTCTAATTTGAGAAGTAAAGATTACCTTTGAAAAAATCATTTATTTATGAAACCACTATCTATAAACTACTTCAACGGATTTGTATTAATGGCCGCAGGATTATTTGGGTTTTTAACTGTAGTTCCTCAATCAGTAACTGCACTTATTCCAACTTTTGCAGGAATTATCTTTGTTATATTAGGTTTTTTCTGGAATAAATCTCCCAAATTAATTGCACATATCGCGGTAACACTTGCTTTGATAATGTTTGCTATGTGTGTTTGGAGGTTTACTAAAATCGATGACTGGGTGACCACCAAATACATTTTTTTGGTATGTATTTTAAGTAATTTATTGGCGCTGTTTGTTTTTATAAAAAGTTTCATCGATGCACGCAAACTGAAAAACTAATAATAAACTTGACAAAGGGGGTGCTCAAGTCGTATCTTTGCAGCAAAATTTTGCGATATGAAAATGAAAACCTCCGATTTTAATTTTAAACTTCCAGAAGAACTACTGGCAGAACATCCTGCAGAGCAGAGAGATGAGGCAAGGCTAATGGTTCTGGACAGAAAAACTCAGACGATCGAACACAAATTATTCAAAGATTTAATTGAATACTTTGATGAAGGAGACGTCATGGTTATGAATAATACCAAAGTTTTTCCTGCCCGACTCATGGGAAACAAAGAAAAAACCGGAGCAAAAATTGAAGTTTTTTTACTTCGTGAATTGGATCCTGAAACCCGACTATGGGATGTTTTGGTGGATCCGGCAAGGAAAATCCGAATTGGTAATAAGCTGTTTTTTGGAGATGACGATAGTTTGGTTGCGGAAGTCGTGGACAATACAACTTCACGCGGTAGAACTCTGCGTTTCCTTTTTGATGGTAGTTACGAAGAATTCAGAAAAGCATTGGAAGAATTAGGCGAAACACCCCTTCCAAAATACATAAAACGTGAAGTAGTTCCGGAAGATGCAGAGCGTTATCAGACCATTTATGCGAAACACGAAGGAGCTGTAGCTGCACCAACGGCGGGTTTGCATTTTTCTAAACATTTACTTAAAAGGCTCGAAATCAAAGGGGTTGATTTTGCGGAAATTACTTTGCATGTAGGATTAGGAACTTTTGCGCCCGTAGAGGTAGAAGACCTTTCCAAGCATAAAATGGAGTCTGAACAAGCTATCATCCCCGAAGAAACAGCTGCAATTGTAAACAAAGCAATTGAAGAGAAAAAAAGAATTTGTGCCGTAGGAACCACCTCCATGCGCGCCATAGAAAGTTCAGTTTCGGCGAATAGCCAGTTAAATCCGTTCAACGGATGGACGAATAAGTTTATCTTTCCACCTTATGAATTTGGAGTGGCGAATTGTATGATTACGAATTTTCATACACCAAAATCTACATTGATTATGATGGTTAGTGCTTTTGCTGGACACGATTTCCTGATGAAAGCTTACAAAGAAGCCGTAAAAGAGAAATATAAATTTTACTCCTACGGAGATGCGATGTTAATTATTTAATTTGAATCAGGTCAAAAAAGATATCCGAAAACTAAGTCTTGAAGATTTAGAAAATCATCTTACCTCGATGGGCGAAAAATCTTTCAGAGCCAAGCAGATTTATGAATGGCTCTGGAAGAAAAATGCCCATAGTTTTGAGGACATGACTAATTTGTCTAAATCGCTTCGTGTAGAACTCGAGGAGTTTTTTTCAATCCCCAATGCCCATGTCGATTTATTGCAGAGATCCCAAGATGGAACCATTAAAAATGGGGTGAAATTGCACGATGGTTTAATGGTGGAATCCGTTTTAATTCCTACTGAAACTCGAACAACAGCCTGTGTGTCTTCACAAGTGGGATGTTCGTTGAATTGTGAGTTTTGTGCTACTGCCCGCCTGAAACGGATGAGAAATCTGGAAGTGGCAGAAATAGTAGATCAAGTGGCATTGATTGATCAACAAAGTCGGGAATATTTTGACCGACCTCTTTCCAATATTGTATTTATGGGAATGGGCGAACCCATGATGAACTACAAAAATGTGGTGGAAGCCATCCGGAAAATCACTACGCCCGAAGGTTTGGGAATGTCAGCTCGTAGAATTACTGTTTCCACTTCAGGAATTCCCAAAATGATCAAAATGCTGGCCGACGAAAATATAAAAGTCAAACTTGCCCTGTCACTGCATTCGGCCATTGAACACAAACGAAATGAAATCATGCCTTTTTCAGAAAAATTTCCACTTACCGAAATTATGGAGGCACTTCAGTATTGGTACAAAGAAACCGGTTCTGTGATTACATTTGAATATTGTGTTTGGGGAGGGATTAATGATGGCGAAGAAGACATCAAAGCCTTAATCAAATATTGTCGAAAGGTGCCAAGTAAAGTCAATTTGATTCAATACAATCCAATTGGAGAAGGGAAATTTGACCATCGAAGCATCGAAGCAGAAGAACGCTATGTTAGAGAACTCGAAAAAGCCGGAATTACCGTGATGGTGAGAAGAAGTCGGGGAGGGGATATTGACGCGGCTTGTGGCCAGTTGGCTAATAAGACGGCCGAGGTTTAGATCTAATGCTATTTTGATTTAATTCGTAAATCGTACACAAAATCCTTTATTTCTACAAGTTTAAAAGCCTTTTCAGTAGCCAAAGGATTTAAAACGAAATTAAATTCATCGGGGATGATAGAGGGAAGCTTTATAATAGGATCTCCTTTCTCCAATAATTTGGTTCCGAAGTCTTTGGTGGGAAAAGGAGAAGGTACATCTTTCCAATCGCCAGGAAGCTTATTGATTTTTAACTCCTTTACTTTGGTTTCGTCAATTTCAAAAATGCAAATACTAAGTGGCCTCGGAATATAATCAATATTCACATTGACTGAATATTCCAAAACAGCAAGCGAACGACTAGAAGCTGTATATATGCAGGGAGTATCGATGTGATTCCAGCGCCCACCAAATAGTTTAGCACCAGTACCATTTAAATCCTCCGCGTATTGCGTTTTGCTTACTCGGTAAACCAGCATAATCAGGAGTAAACGCCATAGGCAACCCGCCCGATCAGGCTACGAATTTCTTCTCGACCGTAATAATTGTCAACGATATCAAAAGGAGCAAGCCCACCCAAAGCTTGATTGGGAATGAACATCCATTTGTTGAAGCGGTCTTTGTCTTCAAAAACCTCATAGCCAAAAGAATATAAATCAGCAAGTGATACGATTCTTTCACTGATTTGGCCGCTGAACTTTTCAGTGCCTTTTTTGTTTATGAGGGTCGCCCGTGTAACAGAAAGAGCTCCTGCAAGTGAGTCATAATCCAAAGAAGTCGCCTTTTTTAGTACTTCTAAATAGGTTTTGGAAATCCCGTTTTTGATTATTTTCATTTTTTGAATGGAAGTAAGGTCATTTAACGGGGTTGCTACGTTTCCAGCATAATAACTTGTGGGAGCATCCTCTGCAAAGTTTTGAATATCTTTTTGCTTGTATTTAGATGTCACAATAGTATGATTTTATATTTCATATAGTACAGATTTATACATTTTTTACAAGATAAAAATATTCATTTCATTTTTTACGGTGTAATTAATTTACTCATGAGCGCGACTTTCACCATTTCAGCCGTGTTTTTTACATCGAGTTTACTGAGTAAATTTCTTCGATGCGTTTCAGCAGTATGTAAGCTGATGAAAAGTTCCTCAGAAATTTCTTTTGTGTTCTTGCCGTTGCATATCAAACATAAGATTTCTTTTTCTCTTTTGGTTAAACCAAATAATTGATTCATATAATCATCTTCTACTTCTGTAGAAACCCCGACCTCCTCATACCCGTGCATCTGACTTAAGTTTTGATCTCTTTGACAGAATTTCTTAATTAATTGTTCTCGGAAAGAAGGGCATAAGCTACGTTTTTCTAAAAGTACATCATTTAAGATATCTGAAAAATCATCGACCGAGATATCTTTAGATAAGACTCCATAGATTCCCACATTGAAAAGGAATTTGATTTTCCTTTGATCGAATTCTTTGATTAGAAAAAGAATTCGTAAATCGGGGTTGGTTTGCAGTAAGTTGAACAGCAATAAATTTGTTTGTTCGTTTTCTATACTGGAATCGTAAATGATGATTTTTGAGACTTCAGGATCTTTGTGGAAGTTGACCTCGAAAAGTTCGTTGATACTATTAACTGGATTAACAGTTACGTTTTCTAATTGGGATTTAATTAAACCTTCAAATCCCTTTAGCAATATTTGATTGTCTATTGCTAAATAAACATAGGTTGATTTTTTCATAAATTTTAGTATTTGAGAGAGATAAATTTAATGGTAGTGATTCTGTTTTATATATCCATAGGCATTTATAATAAATTTTATATCTGCTAAATTACTGTTTTTTAATTATATGACATAGCAAAAAACTTGTTTTTTTCTAACTACCGGAAAATGAGTATTTTTTTTAAATCACAAAAAACAATGAAACTAGGTTCTGAAGATGGTTCTAATTTTGTCCTAACTAAAATTTATTTATATCATGAAAAAATTAATTGTATGTGCTTTTTTCGCACTAGGAACCGTAGCTTTCGCTCAAAGTAACAATGACGTTACGCTACAAGTTGGAGTAGACAACTCAGCAATTGTTGACCAAGATGGTTTGCAAAATGACAACCTTATCGTTCAGTTAGGTTTGTCCAATCACGCAGAAACAACTCAAGAAGGTTGGGCTAACGAAAATGTAACTTTAAGTGTTGGGGCTTTTAATGAAGCTTATGTAGATCAAGAAGGATGGTGGAATGAAAACTCTACTACTCAACTTGGACTTGGTAACGTTGCATACGTAGATCAATTAGGTGTAGGAAACATGAACGAACAAATGCAAATCGGAAACGGTAACAACGCTGAAACAACGCAAGTTGGATTCTTCAACAGTACTGTACAGTATCAAGAAGGAGATATGAACTCAGCAACTTCAGAGCAAGATGGAAGCTTAAATGAAGTAGATCAGTACCAAGAAGGTACGCTAAACGTTGCTTACGCAAGTCAAACGGGAGATTTAAACGATATCATTCAGTACCAGAATGGTGTTGGCAACGATGCTTATGCTCTTCAAATGGGAGATGGTAACTTAATTGACCAATGGCAAGTAGGGAATGGTAACTCAGCAACTGATATTCAGTTAGGTAATGACAACTATTCTTACATCACTCAAAGCGGTGATACGCACACTCATTTAGGAGTTCAGCTTGGTAATGGTAATAGCATGACTGTAACTCAGACAAATTAATTTAACCTTTCTCAAGTCCCCCCTCGAGAAAATACCAAAAATTTATAGGGCTGTCCTAAAGTTTACCGAAAATGGGGGAGGTAAATTTCTAGGGCAGTTCCTTTTTAACCCCACCCGTTATGAAAACTATATTATTTGTTATAGGCATCCTCATCTTTGGAATCACTCATTCTCAAACCATTTCAGAAGCAGAATTATTGAACTATATTTCAATCAATTCCGGAGGAGTCTATGATACACAAGTCATTCAAATGGGAAATTATAATTCAGCTGAAATCCAAGCACAACAGATTTCTTTGACTCAGTCCGGAGAATTCCAACAGTTTTATTATACCGAAACTTCATTGGTCCCATCCAATTTAAATGTGAATGTAGAGGGAAATAATAACTACGTGGAAATTTATGGAAACAATCAAATAATGGATAACATCACGATCAACATTGAAGGAGATAATCGTAATGTAATCATAAGAAATTACCCATGAAAACCCTATTCTATACCTTAATATTAAGTCCATTCCTACTTATAGTGAGTTTCGGTCAGGAAGCAGACGAGGTATGGATTGAAGCTCATATAGAAGTTCAACAAGATGAAAATGTCATCAGCCTTGAGCCAACTGTAAAAAACAATAGCTCATTGTATCTAGAATACAATTATCTACTACTCGTTAAGAAAACCACAGCGACAAAAAATCTTTCCATCAATCGACAAAGTGGAAAATTCACCCTCGAACCCGGTGAAATAAAAACACTTTCCTTATCTCGAGTCAATCAAGGTGAAAGCCAAAATATAGAAGCCGTTCTGTATATACGAGATGAAATCCAAAATAAACTAATAACCAAGGATTCAATCGAAATAAAACCCATGAATACCACTAGTGTTGATGAAACTTCGCTGATGCTGGAGGGAATGGTTGTCGATGAATCCAAAACAAAATTCGGAAAAGACTTTTATGATAGTTTTTTTTCCGTTTATAACCAATACCCCAATAAATTCAAATTCATCGTTCTCATTTCAGAATTACCATACAGAGGACAAACCAGTATTATTCAGGTCAAAGCTGACTATGAAGTTGTGTATGAATTTTATACACACCCCAACGAAGAATACAATCAACAACAAGTAGCCATGGCACTAAGGCAATTGGCAAAGTTTGCTGAAGAAAAAGAAAATATAAAACAAGAATTCAACTACTAAAACCCTCATTATGAAAAAAATAAATTGCATCCTATTATTTACCCTATTGTTATTTGGAACTCAAATTTCTGCACAACAATTGGTTCATACACCAGTCAATCCAAATTTTGGCGGAAATTACCTGAATTATTCTTGGCTGTTGGCTTCAGCAAATGCACAAAACCCTTTTGATGATCAAGATTTGTCATCAGATTTTAAAAATTCAGCTTTAAGTGGTTTTTCAGATTCTATGAAAAGACAAATTCTAAACCAACTGACTCGAGGGATGTTCAGTGACAATGAGTCTGGAATAGGAAATGAACCCGGAAGCTACGAAGTCGGCGGTCTGTACATCACCATCGAAGAAATACGTGGTGGCTCCATCATCAGTATCATTGACAGTGAAACAGGTGAATACACAGAAATAATTCTTTAAACTAAATATTATGAAAACCCCCATTTACATTATTTATTTTGCAATTCTCATTGCACTACAAAGTTGTGGAGTTTTTATGATTCCACCGGGTGGAGTGCAAGATCGATCCTACATAGGCGAATCAACTCCTACCCAAAGGGATTTTGAAAAACTACCTCAACCCAAAGAACAAGTCGTCGTCGGAGTTTATAAGTTCCGTGATCAAACTGGTCAATATAAAGCATCCGATATGGGAGCTAATTGGAGCACCGCTGTTCCACAGGGGCTAACGACCATACTCATCAAGTCCCTCGAAGACAGTAAATGGTTTGTGCCAATTGAAAGAGAAAACATCGGAAACCTTTTAAACGAGCGACAAATCATTCGTACGACCCGACAAGAATATTCGGGAAATAACCCGGCCAGCAGTCAGCTCCCACCTTTGTTATTTGCGGGGATTCTACTTGAAGGCGGTGTCATTTCATACGATACAAACATTCTGACAGGTGGAGCAGGCGCACGATACTTCGGGATTGGTGGTTCGACTGAATACAGACAAGACCGAATTACCGTATACTTGAGAGCTGTTTCCACAAGCAACGGAAAAGTTTTAAAAACAGTCTATACTTCCAAAACCATTCTTTCTCAATCTATAAACTCAAGCATGTTCAGATACATCGACTTTGAAAGGTTAATGGAAGCAGAAGTCGGGGTAACCAATAATGAACCCGTTCATATTGCAGTTACAGAGGCCATTAATAAAGCAGTTTATCTAATGGTTCTAGAAGGAATCAAAGATGAAGTATGGGAAACAGTCGATGAAGATGTAACAATCGCAAAGGATTTACTTAGTAATTATAACAAGGAAATTGAAGAAAGTAGCAAGCGTGTAGCGGGAAAAGGCGTTTGGCAAAGAGAAAGAAGATCCAAATTTTCATTCGGACTTTCCTATACCTTCAATACCCTAAAAGGTGATTATAAAACCCAAACCATGCGCCCAGGTATCAAGGGAGCTTTTAAATATATGTTTTCGGATTATTTTAATGCCAATTTATCCATAGGCTTCCAAGAATTAGGAGCTAAAGACTTCTTTCGATCCACTTTCAGTACTTACGATTTGGACCTGGAATATCTGGTCATGCCGTTCAATGAGTTCACTCCCTATCTATTTGGTGGCTTAGGTTTTATCACCGATACCAAAGGACTTAATCGGGATGTGAAATTCAAAACACAATTTGGCGGTGGATTTGAATACCTTATTTCACCAACCGTCGGCATCAGAGGTTTTGGTGCGTATCACATTGGTTTTGATGATGATTGGGATGAAAAAGTCTCTGGAAAAAGAGATGACCATTTCTTACAAGTAGGAGTAGGTGTACACATTAATTTTGGTGACAGAAAAAAATAAGAAAATCATGAAAAACATAGTATTACTCAGCATATTTACAATTTTCCTGTTTGGATGCAGCGAAGATTTACTCGATGGAACTCAAAAAGGAACCCTAAAAGGATCCGTTCGATTGGAACTAACCAATGAACCTTTGGCAAATGTGAAAATTACAACTACACCCTCTACCCAAACGGTTTACAGCGATGAAGAAGGCTATTTTGAAATCTTAGAAAGCATACCGATCGGTGACTATTCAGTGAAAGCAGAATTAAATGGATATGTGACAGAGGTAGATGCAATTAGTATCACCGAATTAGACCAGATTGTAACCATCGTTTTTGAAATGATTACAGATGAAACACTCAATCAACCTCCAACTGCGCCTCAATTGATTGCACCGGAAAACTTAGCAACTGACCTTCCCAATGATGTAATCCTCAAATGGAGCAGTACGGATGCCGACAATGATACGCTTAACTACCGTGTAATTTTGAAAAATAATACCACAAACGAAGAAATTGAATTCCCTGATTTGGTCGTTGATACACTCGCTTTAGAAAACCTTCATTTCGGAACGACTTATACTTGGCAAGTAGGAGTTTCAGATGATATCAACGATGAAGTGTTTAGTGAGTCCAGTCAGTTCACGATACGTGCTAATCCAGAATATCGCTATCATTACGTACAAAAAGAAGATGGGAATTTCATCATCAAATCTACCAATCTTGAAGAATCTATTTACATCACAACATCGATTCATTCAAGCTGGCGACCTCATAAGAACAACATCGCTCAGAAAGTAGCCTTCTTTCAAACCATTGCCGGACAAACGCATTTGATGACAGCAAATCTAAACGGAGAAAATCCACAACAAATCAGCCAAGTGCCCGTAAATGGTTTCCGGCCCGATGTGATGGATTTCGATTGGAACACTAACGGAAGTCAGTTTATCTTTCCAAGTTTTGACAAACTCTACAAAGTAAATTATGACGGAACCGGACAGCATCAAATTTTTCAAACGCCCGATGGACAATTCATTACAAAATGCGCATGGAGCTATGACGGATCCCGAATCGCAATTGTTACAAATAATAACAATGGCTACAACGCAAAAATTAGCATTCTCGATGGAAATGGGAACTTTATTGAAACCATTTTCGACGGTCAACAAGGAGCTGTGGGAGGGCTTGACTGGAGCATAACAGGAGACCGTTTATTGTACACTCACGATGTTTCCGGGTTTGAAACTTCCAATTACCGACAATTAGACACACGTATTTTTATCTATAACTTCAACGATCAAACTTCAACCGATTTTTCTACATTGAGCGATAAACCCATCGGGACAATTGATGTTGATCCTCAATTCTCCCCCAACGATGCAGAAATTATATTTACAAATACAGCAAATGATTTGATTTCAGTAAAATCAATCTATATAGTGGATCTTAATGACGCAGAATATACAAGAAACTTAGTCTTGTTTAATGCAGAAATGATTGATTACGAATAAAATATCTAACTTCAATACCCAATCCTTAATCATCCTACAGAAATTTTTTTGTGGGATGATTTTTTTATAATTTATAACCAACTTCCGATTTCACTTCACTGATGACAAAAATACTATGCGTACTTCCGATGCTTGGAATTGTCGTCAACTTTTTCACCATAAATTCACGATATTCGTCCATGTCGGAAAAAGTCATTTTTAAAATATAATCATAATCTCCACTGACATGATAACACTCGTGAACCTCATCCAATAGTTTGATTTGATTTTCAAATTCAGAAATGTTTTTTTGTGAATGTTTTTCAAGTTTCACATGGGAATAAACCATCAATTCCCGACCGAGTTCTTTTCGATCCAAAATAGCCGCATAAGTTTTTATAATTCCGCTGCGCTCTAACTTTTTAACTCGTTCAAAAACAGCTGTTACCGATAAATTTAACTTCATCGAAAGTTGCTTGTTCGTAAGTTTGGAATTTTCTTGTAATTGATTCAAAATTTCTAAATCCTTCGGATCTATATTCATAATAGAAAATTATTAATTAAAATTCATTAAAACAGTATTTAAGTAGAATATAAATCTAAATAGCTGTATATATTCAGTAAATATAACTGAATTTTTGAAGTTTCATTGATTTTTCACCATTCTTTCATCAAATTTGAAAAAAAATAAAATGCAAAAACATAAAATGCAAAAACATAAACCCGCAGATCGCATTCAGGATTTGCAATATTTTGGAGAATTCGGAGGTGTAAATCCATCAATTACAGACTCTTCGACTTATACTTTCTTGTCAGCAAAAACCATGTTCGATACATTTGAAGGAAATGCAGACGGATGTTATCTTTATTCAAGACATACCACGCCCAGCAATCTTTATTTGGGACAAGCTTTGGCCGCAATGGAAAACTCGGAAGCTGCCAATGTGACCGCATCGGGAATGGGAGCCATTACTTCTGTTTTGTTGCAATTCTGCCAAAGCGAAGACGAAATTATTTCGAGTCGAACAATCTACGGCGGTACTTATGCTTTCATGAAAAATTTTCTACCCAAACTAAAAATCCAAACCAAATTTGTAGATATCACCAATTTGGAATCAGTTGAAAGTTCTATCACGGAGAAAACCAAAGTAATATATTGTGAATCCGTGAGTAATCCACTTTTGGAAGTTGCTGATATACAGGCTTTGGCAGGGATTTCCCAAAAACATAACCTCAAACTCGTTGTGGATAATACCTTTACTCCAATGATTATTTCACCAATTAATTTAGGAGCAGACGTAGTCATTCACAGCCTCACGAAATTCATCAATGGAAGCAGCGATACAGTAGGTGGAGTAATCTGTGGCACACAGGAGTTCATCGACGATTTGAGAAATGTAAACGATGGAGCTTGTATGTTACTTGGACCAACGATGGACAGCCTCAGAGCAGCAAGCATTCTGAAAAACCTAAGAACTTTACACATCCGAATGAAGCAACACAGCCAGAATGCTGATTTTCTTGCGAGGGCTTTTGCGAAAGATGGACTAAAAGTCGTTTATCCCGGCTTGGAAAACCACTCCGGTTATCAAATACTGAAAAAATCCTACAATTCTGTTTATGGATTTGGTGGAATGATGACATTGGACGTGGGGTCACTTGACAAAGCCAATGCTTTAATGGAATTGATGCAGCAAGAAAATTTAGGCTATCTTGCCGTGAGTTTAGGTTTTTATAAAACCTTATTCAGTGCGCCTGGAACTTCCACTTCCAGCGAAATTCCCATTGAAGAACAAGAAGAAATGGGATTGACCGACGGACTGATCCGATTTTCAATTGGTTTGGACGACGATATCGAACGAACTTATTTAAAAATGAAAGACTGCATGAAAAAACTGGAGATTTTAAAATAACTTGAGTTTCATTTTCAAATTAATAAATTCTCAGTAATTTTGCAGCGTTAAAAATTCGGAGGAAAGATTTGACTGATTGCAACCTCGTAAAAAATTGCTAAAACAGGTTTCTTCACTGTCTTATCTCTTTTCCTCATCAAATAAAAAAATATGGCTTATTTATTTACATCAGAATCAGTTTCTGAAGGACATCCAGATAAGATTGCTGATCAGATTTCAGACGCTTTGATAGATAATTTTCTGGCTTACGATCCTTCTTCTAAAGTAGCTTGTGAAACTTTGGTTACAACCGGACAAGTATTTTTGGCAGGAGAAGTGAAGTCCGAAGTTTATTTAGATGTGCAGCAAATCGCAAGGGAAGTAATCAATAAAATCGGATATACCAAGGGGGAATACATGTTCAACGGTGACTCTTGTGGCGTTATTTCTGCTATTCATGAGCAATCTCCCGATATCAACCAAGGTGTTGATCGCGCAAATGAAGATGCTGATTTCGAAACCAAAGCAAATTCACAAGGAGCAGGAGATCAAGGAATGATGTTTGGCTATGCCACAAATGAAACGGAAAATTATATGCCGTTGGCCCTTGACCTTGCACACACCATTTTAAAAGAATTGGCAGATATCCGTCGTGAAAATGATGCAATCAAATATTTACGACCGGATGCAAAATCCCAAGTTACTATTGAATATTCGGATGACCATAAACCCGTTCGAATTGACTCCATAGTGGTTTCAACCCAACACGATGAGTTTGGAAGCGACGAAGCCATGTTGGCGAAAATCAGAAAAGACATCAAAGAAATGTTGATTCCGAGAGTTATCGCAAAACAAAAACCGGAAATCCGACAATTATTTACCGAAGAAATTACCTACCATATCAACCCAACTGGAAAATTTGTTATCGGTGGCCCGCACGGAGATACAGGATTAACGGGAAGAAAAATCATTGTAGATACGTATGGCGGAAAAGGCGCACACGGAGGAGGAGCATTTAGTGGAAAAGATCCATCAAAAGTGGATCGAAGTGCGGCTTATGCAACTCGACATATTGCAAAAAACTTAGTAGCTGCCGGAGTAGCTGATGAAGTTTTGGTTCAGGTTTCCTATGCAATTGGCGTAGCAGAGCCTTGTGGTTTGTATATCAATACCTATGGAACTTCTAAAATCAATCTAACCGATGGTGAAATTGCAGAGAAAATCCAGAAAATATACGATTTACGCCCTTATGTGATTGAGCAAAATCTGAAATTGAGAAACCCAATTTACCAAGAAACAGCTTCCTATGGACATATGGGAAGACAATCTTATATAGGAAGCAAAACCTTCAACAAAGGTAAAGCCAATGAAAAAACAATTGAAAATTTAGAGTTTTTCACTTGGGAAAAATTGGATTATGTAGATAGATTCAAACAGGAATTTGGATTGTAATTCCAAATTCTTTGTTAAAATTCAAGCCGATTGTATCTACAATCGGCTTTTTTTTATCAAATCTTCTCAATTCCAACTAATATTTCGGAAATTTGCAGTCCTAAAAAAATCGAATTGAAAAATTCCATTCTAACTATATTTCTAATCCTTTTCGGACTTCATCTTTCCGGTCAGATTTATCATACTCCCGAACAAGAATATGTAGCTTGTGATCAGAACGGAGATGGCTATGTAAGCATTCCCTTTGATGAATTGCAAAATTATGCTTTGGACTTTTTGGATTTATTTGATCAGTCTCCTGAAGTCTATGTTACCCGCGCTCACGATGGAATTTCCAAAATTACAAACCTTTACAACAACCCTCAAGTGGTAAACCTCTGTGGGGATATCGATGGAAATGGTGGATACTACGACATAGCTATCAATAATCAACAAGAAGTTTATGTGGTGAGGCAACACGGATGGTTGCAGAAATTGAACACCGAAAACTGTACACTTCAAACCATTACTCAAATTCACAGCAACGGCCAATCCGTTTTGGCGCTTTCTTTTGATCATTTAAATAATTTATACGAAGGAGGTTGGACTTCAAAGGTTTATAGAGCTCCTGCCAATGATTTGCAAAACTTTCAACTTTGGCATGACTTCGGAGAGGGAAGAGCGTCAGGTGATTTTGTTCAAATCGGAAATTTCATGTACGTGGCTTGGACGATGCCCAACAATCGGGATTATCTTTTTAAAGTCACATTAGGCCCAAACAACGAATACATTTCCCATGAAGATTTGGGACGAATCGACGGAGGCACCTATGGATTGGCTGCCGAATATGGAAAACTCTATGGAAACACCACTGATTATTTATACGAAATCAATTTGGAAACCATGCAAACCACTGTTGTTCAGCAACGACCTGATGTGTTCAATTACTCTGGCGAATGGTGGGGAGCGGCGGGTTTGCACGAAGCATTCAATTTAGAAATTTCTTACCACAGAGAACTTCTGGAAGCCGAAAACGGTACGAATCCTTTGAGCGACCCTTATACGAATGAAATCCCTTTTTTGGATTGGGTCTACATTCGGGTTCATGAAGCAACTCAAAATACAACCTATGTTATTCCGGTGAAAATTCGAATTGCCATCGCCCCGCAAGCGCAGAATGCAGAATTGATTGAATGCAAAGATGAAACCAATGGAATGGCGAATTTTCAATTGAATCTAGCTGAAAGCCAGATCAACCCAAGTGCAGAGGTCGAGTTTGCTTATTTCGATAGTTTGGAGAATTTAGAAAATCACCAAAACCTGCTTCCCACAAACATTTCGGTTCAAGCAAGCCAAATTATCTATGTCAAAGTCTATATGCCAGGCGCCGAAAATTGTTATAATTATGCCGAATTGAAATTAAATGTCCCTTCGGCAGATGAGGTGATTTATGAAGAAAATATTGTTTTTTGTTTGGGTACAACTGCAGTTTTATCGGTTCCCGATGAATTCTTATCGTACGAATGGATTGGAATTAGCGAGGAAGATCTCAACCAACCGCTCAATACAAATGAGGTAATCATTAGCCAGCCTGGAAATTATTTCTTAAAAGTAACAGACGAAAATAACTGTACATTCTCACTTCCTTTTGAAGCCATTTTGGGCGGTTCACCGGAAATTACGAATGTTTCCATCAGCGGAAATTCTATCCATGTACAAGTAATGCCATCCGGTATTTATGAATATTCTCTCGATGGTGTTTTCTGGCAAAGCTCGCCGAGTTTTTATAATCTTTTGGCCGATGATTATTTAATTTATGTCCGGGATTTGGTCGGTTGCATGGCAGAGCCATACGAATTCACCTATTTTGAAGTCCCTAACTTCATATCTCCCAATGGTGATGGTAAAAATGATGTTTGGCAAATCAAGGGAATTGAAAAATATCCAGAAGCAAAAATCCAAATTTTTGATCGGTATGGAAAAGTTTTTGCCGATCGAAAAGCAAATGCCCAAGGAGTTATTTGGGATGGAAAATACCTTGGGAACCCTGTTCCCTCCGGAACTTATTGGTACATTTTAAGTCTTTCCGAAGAACAAAAACTAACCGGATACATTACGGTAAGAAATTAAATTGATTTATATTTAAAAAATTTAAAATACATCTAAATGAAAAATTTGATACTTAGCCTTGGTTTTTCTTCCCTTTTTATAGTAAGCGGATGCGCAGAATTACAGCAAATTGGAACACAACTTCCAAGCGATACAAGTACAAGCGGAATTGGTGGAGTTTCCAGCGTTCGCATAGCGCAAGGTCTGAAACAAGCACTTGAAATGGGCGTACAAGACGGAGTAAAAAAGCTGGGACAAGAAAATGGATTTTTTGGTAATACTGTGACTCGAATTCTTCTGCCACAGGAATTACAAAAAGTCGATAAAACCCTGCGTGACATCGGATTGGGAAGTTTAGCCGACGAAGGCTTGAAACTCTTAAACCGCGCAGCCGAAGATGCGGTAACCGAAGCGGCTCCTATTTTCACAAATGCAATTACTTCGATGAGTTTCAATGATGCAAAGGGAATTCTACTGGGAGGAGACAATGCAGCAACTTCTTATTTGCAAAATCGTACGTCCAATCAACTGTTCACGGCATTTCAACCCAAAGTAGAAAATTCTCTTGGAAAAGTAGGAGCCGACCGAATTTGGGAACAAATCATTTCCCGATACAATACTTTCACAGGACAAAGCATCACAACCGATCTGAATGCCTATGTAACCCAACAAGCCATCAACGGGGTTTTCAAAATGGTTGCCGACAAAGAGCAAGGCATCCGAAACAACATCGGATTGAGAACCACACCACTATTGCAGGAAGTATTCGGATTACAGGATTAAAAACCAAACAGTTTAATTATCCAATAAATCTTTGATCGGGTTTCCTATGTTTCCGCTCGGCTGAGAAATTTTCAACAAAACGGAGAGTGTTGGAGCGATGTCCGACATATAAGTTGGCGCGACCGTACGCCCAGGTTTGATGCCCCAACCCATAAAAACCAATGGAATATGGCTGTCATAAGGATTCCAAGAACCATGCGTGGTACCCGTCGTATGACCATATCCATCATACCACTGAGGATCTAGAATGATTTGAATATCACCGCTTCTTTTGTAATTATAACCATTGATAGCCATGGTTTTGATTTTCTCTGGAATGCTCGACTGTGCTAATTTCTCCATGTCGGCAACGAAAGAAATGCCCTTTTGATTTTTCAAAAATGGAATCAGAGAGGCTTTGATTTTTTCAGCATCCAAATTATTTTTCTCAATCAATTTATGATCCAAATGAACCTGATAGTTTCGGGTAGAATAAACCAAATTACTTACGCCAAATTCAGCTTTTAACTTATTGTCAATCGCTTCCGACATATCTTTTGTCAGTAAATAACCACCGTTTCCTTTTTGGTCTAAAATAAATTGTGGATTATGTGCTGCGCCATGATCCGATGATAAAAACACCAAATAATTGTCTTTGCCTAATTTTTGATCCAAATAATTGAAGAAATCAGCTAAGTCCTTGTCCAATCGCAAATAAGTATCTTCAATTTTTGCCGAATTAATTGCAAACTGATGCCCTACATAATCCGTGGAAGAAAGACTGATAGCAAGAAAATCCGGTACATTGGCTGGGTTACTTCCCATGTTTTCTTTTTCCATAATCTCTTTGGCTAAATCCAAAGTTATTGTATTTCCAAACGGAGTGGACTTCACCACATCTTTCCCATTTTTCTTTAAAATTTCGCTCATTTTAATCGGGAAATTCACCTTTTCACCTTGGATATAACTTCCCTCATAAGGATTATCATCCGATAGATAATTGAAATAAGTTTCAATCGGATACATCGTATCCCAACCATTTTTTAAATAGTTTGTAGCTAAATCTTTTTTGTTGAAATCTTTGATGTATTTTGGGAGCTCATCCATATAGAAACTACTCGAAACCCAATCTCCATCAACCATCCAATAAGCTGCATCTGCAAAATGACCCACAGGCAAAATAGCACCGCGATCCTTTAAGGAAATCCCAATCACTTTGGATTTGAAATCGGTCGAAAGTTTAAGTTCGTCTGTAATCGTGGAGGTCAATAAATTTCGGGGCGACATCTTACCGGCTTTTGAATTAGCATCAAGCCCAATTCCAGTTACCGAATCGTCTTGCGCACAATACATGGTGGTTTGGGTTTCACGGATGTAGAAATTATTTCCTGCAATTCCATGAATCGCCGGTACCGATCCTGTATAAATCGTACTATGACCAATGCCCGTAAATGTAGGCACGTAGGGAATAAAAGTGTTCTCAGCTGTAAAACCCTCGTTCAGCATCCGCTTAAAACCATCCTCGCTGTACCGATCGTAAAATTTATACAAATAATCCCATCGCATCTGATCCACAACCAACCCGACCACCAATTTCGGGCGTTCATTGTTGTTTTGAGATTGCGCAAATGAGAAATGAAAACTTAGAATTAGAAAAGCAATGATAAATTTTGAAGCAATTGATTTCATCTGAATTAATTTTAAAGCAAGGCCAAATCTATGAGTTTCGGATTAATTAACAAACTTCTTCTATTTAAAGTTTGGGTTAAGAAAAGGGATTGAAACCAAGTCAACTCATTCAATTTCCAAAATTTCCTTAGCCAAACGAATCATCTTTGGATCACCGGTATGCTTTCCTTTTTCGTCCGATAGTTTGACAACATTGGTCCAAGGTAAATCCGGCTCAGCAATCGAAATCAGTTTCAAAACGATATTCATGGGTTTCAGACCAACGTCATTGGTCAGATTCGTTCCTATGCCAAATGAAATTCCAATTTTACCGGAAGTTGCATCCGAAATTCTTTTTACCTTGTCTAAATTCAATCCGTCCGAAAAAATGATGGTTTTATGCAAAGGATCGATGCCCATTTTCTCATAATGTTCAATTGTCTTTTGGGCAAATTCAACCGGATCTCCACTATCATGTCGAACGCCGTCAAAGAGTTTGGCCAACTTTTTATTGAATTGCGTAAAGAATACATCGGTCGTATAAGTATCAGTCAGTGCAATTCCCAAATCACCGTGATAAGCATTGACCCAGCGATCCAATCCGATCCCATTTGCGATCTTAAATCCAAAACGAGCACCATGGTACATAAACCATTCGTGCGCATGCGTTCCAATCGGTTTTACGCCCGTTGTCATGGCAAAATGCACATTGCTCGTTCCCACATAACTTCCTTCTCCAAAATCTTTAAGAGCTTCTACTACCAATCGGTGAACCTCGTACGAATGACGTCTTCGGGTCCCAAATTCAGCAACTTTCACCCCTAAATCCAAGTAAGATTCCGCTTTTCTTTTAACGGTTTCGACGACTTTCTCATCCGAATCGCGCTGCAACCCGGTTAATTCATAAAACAATTCGCTGATCAAGGACAAAATAGGAACTTCCCATAAAATCGTTCGGTACCAATGTCCTTGAATTTTCACCGAAAGATCATTGCCATTTTGTATAACCTCAACTTCCGAAGGATCGTAACGATATCCTTGCAAAAAATCCAAATATGCAGGATTTAAATAAGGACAAGTAATTCGTAAAAATTCTTTTTCGTCTCGGGTCAGCGACAAATCGGCCATGTCTTCGATCCTCTGTTTCAGAGCTTTGTCAAATCCCGGTGGAAACGGATGCTCACCGCGATTGATGAATTCATATTTGGCCTGAGTTTCGGGATAAAGTTTCACAGCCGCGTACTGCATAGTGAATTTGTAAAAATCGTTGTCTAATAGGGAATTGAAGCTCATAATCGTTTACTGTATTGAAAATTCAAACATTTTCGGATTCTCAAACTTACTTATAAAAATCAATTCTCAAATCATTTTTTGGCTAAATTATTTACAGATGAACCTAAAAAAATAAATTCATTTCAAAACTTATAAAGTTTGAAATCAGGATTTGGCAGAAAATGTATTTTTGGTAAATTTCTGAATTCTAACATCTAATTTTTATCTTTGCCCCGCAAATTTTAACTATGTCATTAGAAAAGGAAATCAGCCGTAGAAAAACCTTTGGGATTGTAGCTCACCCTGATGCCGGGAAAACTACTTTAACCGAAAAATTACTTCTATTTGGAGGTGCAATTCAAGAAGCTGGAGCCGTAAAAAGCAATAAAATAAAAAAAGGAGCTACTTCTGACTTCATGGAAATCGAACGTCAAAGAGGGATTTCCGTTGCGACTTCCGTATTGGCTTTTGAGTATAAAAACAAAAAAATCAATATTCTAGATACACCCGGGCACAAGGATTTCGCAGAAGATACTTTTCGGACACTTACAGCCGTTGATTCGGTCATTGTAGTCGTGGACGTGGCTAAAGGAGTCGAGGAGCAGACCGAAAAATTAGTGGAAGTGTGCAAGATGAGAAACATTCCGATGATGGTTTTTGTCAACAAAATGGACCGCGAAGGGAAAGATGCTTTTGATTTGATGGATGAAATTGAACAAAAGCTTGGACTTCGTCTGACGCCTTTGTCTTGGCCGATTGGGATTGGTGCTACTTTCAAAGGAATTTATAATATTTGGGAGAAGAACATCGGACTATTTACCGGAGAAAATAAACAGAAAATTTCTGAAGCCATTGCTTTTGATAATTTAGAAAATGAAAAATTAGATACGATCATCGGTGAGAGCTTTGCTGAAAATCTTAGAAGCGAGATTGAGCTTATCACAGAAGTTTATCCCGATTTTGATGAAGAAGACTACATGAACGGATTGCTTCAGCCGGTGTTTTTTGGTTCGGCACTGAATAATTTTGGAGTGAGAGAATTGCTCGACGCATTTGTGGACATCGCGCCGCATCCCCAAGCCAAAGAAACCGATACTCGAATTGTAGAACCGTTCGAAAAGGACTTTACAGGATTTGTGTTTAAAATTCACGCCAATATGGATCCGAAGCACCGTGACCGATTGGCTTTTGTGAAAATTGTTTCAGGAAAATTTGAGCGAAATAAAAACTACCTACACGTCCGACTCAACAAAAATATGAAGTTCAGTAGTCCCAATGCATTTTTTGCAGATAAAAAAGAAATCGTCGATGAAAGTTTTGCCGGGGATATCGTGGGATTACACGACACCGGAAATTTCCGAATTGGCGATACGCTTACCGAAGGAGAAAAGCTAATGTTCCGTGGAATCCCTTCTTTCTCACCTGAACACTTCCGTTACATAAATAACGCAGATCCTATGAAAGCCAAACAATTGGAAAAAGGGATTGACCAACTGATGGACGAAGGTGTAGCCCAATTGTTTACACTGGAAATGAACAACCGAAAAATCATCGGTACAGTTGGAGCGCTTCAATATGAAGTCATCCAATATCGTTTGGAGCATGAGTACGGTGCCAAAGTTTCTTATGAACCGATTTCGATCCACAAAGCTTGTTGGGTGGAAGCAGAAGATGAGAAATCAGCTGAATATCAAGAATTTTTACGAGTAAAACAAAGATATCTTGCTCGTGATAAATTCAATCAACTGGTGTTTTTAGCCGATTCTTCTTTTACAATTCAAATGACGCAAGAGAAGTATCCAAGCGTGAAACTGCATTTCGTGAGTGAGTTTTAGATCAAAGTTTCTATAAATCAATAAAAGGAAATCTTTTCGAGATTTCCTTTTATCATTTAGTTCAAAACTAAAAAACAATTAAAAATGGTTTAATCCATGATTTCACTTATTATGTTCCCATTTTTGGATTGAAAAACGTTCTCACATAAGATGAAAAAGATTAAAAATACATAGAAAAATAGAAAAGTTAGTTTTTGTATCATGGGTACATATTTGACTACAAGATGCAAAATAATCTCAAAGGTTGCGTAGGTTTTCTTGATTAATGTTAAAATAGCTAAAATTTAAAAGTTCCCCTTTAAATTGTAACTTCGAATTCTCAAATTTCTCGTAGCTATGAAGTACATATTGTATTGCTTATTGGTATTCACAACCTTTTCTCATGCTCAGATTCTCAGTCAAAAAAATGAGTTTACCCGACAGGATTCTCTTCGAGGTTCAAACAATGAATTTCGTAATTGGTGGAATGTTTTGAGGTATGACATTGAAATAGAGGCCAATTTCGAGCGGAAATATTTAAATGGAAAAAACACAATTGAATTTGAAATCATCGCTGAGAATCAAAATCATCCGCTTCAGATCGATTTGCAAGAACCCATGCAACTCGGGAAAGTTCTTTTAAATGGTTTACCAATTGATCAAATGGAAAGAGAAGGAAATGTGTATTTTCTTCATTTGAACCAACACTTTCAAATCCAGACAAAACATACACTTGAATTGGAGTTTCATGGAAATCCAAGCATTGCCAAGAATGCACCTTGGGACGGCGGATGGATATTTAAAAATGACGCAAAAGGCAGACCTTGGATGACGGTCGCTTGCCAAGGTTTAGGTGCAAGTGTTTGGTATCCCAACAAAGATTATCAAGGCGATGAACCGGACAATGGAGCAAGTTTGCGAATCATAGTTCCAAAAGATTTGATAGGGATTGGTAATGGGAAATTAAAAGAAATTAATGCAAAAGGTGATAAAAGAGAATTTCTCTGGGAAGTTGTAAATCCAATCAATAATTACAATATCACTCCTTATATCGGGCATTATAGTGAGATTAAAGATACATACAAAGGAGAAAAAGGAGATCTATCATTGAGTTATTGGGTGATGGATTATAATCTAAACGCTGCTGAGAAACAATTGAAACAAACCAAAGATATGCTGAGTTCATTCGAACATTGGTTTGGCCCTTATCCTTTTTACGAAGACGGATTTAAAATTGTGGAAACTTCTCATTTGGGGATGGAGCATCAAAGTGCGATTGCTTATGGAAATCAATTCAGAGATGGGTATTTGGGGGAAGATTTATCAGGTTCGGGATGGGGGCTAAAATGGGATTTTATCCTCATTCACGAATCGGGACACGAATGGTTTGGCAACAGCATCACGACTGAAGAAGTGGCTGATATGTGGGTGCATGAAGCTTTCACATCCTATTCGGAAACTTTGCATACCGAACAGCTTTTCGGAAAAGAAGCCGGTCGAGACTATGTCATCGGAACAAGAGCAAAAATTCAAAATGATATTCCATTGATTGGCCATTATGGCGTAAATCAAGTAGGAAGTACCGATATTTATTACAAAGGCGCCAATATGATTCATACGTTTCGGCAATTGGTGGAAGATGATGAGAAATTCCGAGAGATTTTACGCGGGATGAACGAGAAATTTTACCATCAAACCGTCAGAACGGAGGAAGTTGAGAGTTATTTATCGGAAATGAGCGGAATTGATCTGACTGAATTTTTCAATCAATATTTGCGTACAACCATGATTCCGACGCTCGAATATAAAACCCAGGGAGATGAAATCTACTTCCGTTGGACAGAAATTGTAGAAGGATTTGATATGCCGGTGAAAGTTTCGAATTCTGAAATTTGGTTGTACCCGACGGCCGAATGGAAATCCATAAAACGGAAAGATGGATGGGAAAAAGAGTTTCAGATAGACCGGAATTTCTATGTTAATCTGAAAAAGGTTTGATTTTTGAATGAATTAAAATATGAGTTCATCTAAAATTATACTATTTGACGGCGTTTGTAATTTGTGTAATTCCACAGTTCAGAAAGTGATTGAAAACGATTATAAAAACCAGTTTAAATTTGCTTCACTTCAATCCGAATTCGGACAGGAATTTTTAAAGAAAAATGATTTATCAACTGAAGAATTCAATTCCATAATTCTTGTGGATGGCGATAAATATTTTACCCGATCAGATGCAGCTTTGCGTATCGGAACAGAGTTAAAGGGAATTTATAAATGGTCTAAATTCCTATTTGTTTTCCCTAAATTCATTCGTGATTTTATGTATGATATCATTTCCCGAAACCGTTACAAATGGTTTGGGAAACAGGACAATTGTTGGCTTCCCACTCCTGATTTGCAGGAGAAGTTCATTCATTAATTTAAATTTAAACATGAAAAAAACATTCTTTTTAAGCTTTTTAATCTTATTTAACTTTGTCTTTTCCCAGGAAATTAAAGAAAAGGCTCTTCTTTGGGAAATTTCTGGAAATGGTTTGAGTCAACCTTCTTATTTGTTTGGAACAATTCATATTGCTTGTGAAGGCGAAGTGGAAATGCGCCCGGAAATGCAAAATGCTTTCGATAAAACCGAGCAACTCATTCTAGAAATGAAAATGGATGATCCCTCGCTGATGCCCAAAATGATGCAAGCTTCCCTTGCCACAGACGGTAAAACTGTTTCAGACAAATTGGGAACTGAACTTGCTTCAAAAGTTGATTCATTGATGACTACCCGAATGGGAATGAGTTTGGCGATGTTTGAAAATTTGAATCTTACCACAATCTCCATTCAGGTTGGCTTGCTTGCCATCAATTGTCCGGTGGATTTGGGCTATGATATGATGTTGTTGAACGAAGCCAAAACCGATGGAAAAGAAATTAAAGGCCTGGAATCGATAGAAGCACAAATCCAAGTTTTGCTTTCCATGTCAGAAGAGGAAGCACTTCAAAGCATCAATTATATTGTCAATCACTTTGAGGAATCGGAAGAGGAACTTCTGAAAATGCTGGAATTGTATCGAAATCAGGAAGTTCAGGGATTGTATAATTTCACCAAAGAATCCATGGAAGATCCGAAATATCCTCAGGGCAATATGGAAGATTTACTTTACAAACGAAATGAAAACTGGATTCCTGTAATCGAAAAGGAAATCCGAAGCACTCCTAGTTTTATTGCGGTCGGTGCAGCGCATTTGGCAGGCGAAAGAGGAGTGATTCATTTGCTTAGGAATCAAGGATATACATTGAGCCCGGTTTTCAAATAAGCCGAAATTAACTTTTCGAAGCCTTTTTACTTCCTTCGTAAATATCGTAGCGCAAGAAATCACATTCCAGCTTGCCATTGAAAACTTTTACTTTTTTGGAAGGTCGGAGTCCGACAAATTTCTTGGCAGACAAATCGGAAGTGATGAACCAAGCAAATGTATTGGGGTAATTATTTTTCAATGTATCGCCAATGGATTTGTACAAAACTTCATTATCGCTCTCAATTCGTTCATTGTAAGGAGGATTAAAAACAATCAAAACCGGAAATAAATCCTTTTCGGATTTGAAAAAGTCTTGGTATTTGACTTCGATAAAATCTTCTAAATCTGCATTTTCAATGTTTTTTTCGGCAATTCTCAGCATCGTTGGATTGGTATCATAGCCCATGATTTTCCCTTCAAATTCTACAATTCGATTCAATCTTGTTTCTTTTATTATTTCAAATAATTCGGAATCGAAGTCTTTCCAATTCTCAAAGGCAAATTTTTCTCGATGAATTTGCGGAGGTATATTGGCGGCTATCAATGCGGCTTCTGTTAAAATCGTTCCCGAGCCACACATCGGATCCAAAAAGTTTCCTTTGCCGTCCCAACCAGCAATTTTCAACAAACCGGCAGCCAAAACTTCGTTGATAGGCGCTTTGCCATGTTCGGTTTTATATCCGCGTTTGTGCAAAGACTCACCACTGCTGTCAAGCGATAGCGTTACTTTGTCGTGGCTGATATGTAAGTTAAAATAAATGTCGGGATTGTATTTATCAACGCTTGGGCGTTTTCCGTACTTTTCTTGGAAATGATCGACCAAAGCATCTTTTACTTTCAAAGCCGCATAATGGGAATGCGTGAAATAATCAGAGTGAACGGTGGAATCAATAATAAATGTCTGGTTTAAATCCAGAAATTCTTCCCAATTAAAGCGCTTAAATCTTTCGTATAATTGATGCTCATTTTTTACGGAAAATGAAAAAATGGGTTTGATAATCCGAAGTGCGGTTGACAAGCTATAATTGGCTTTGTACATAAATCCAAGATCTCCTTGGAATTCCACAAGCCGATTTTTCACTACGACATCTGCTGCGCCCAAAGATTTTAATTCTTCTGCCAAGACCGTTTCAAAGCCAAAAAAAGTTTTGGCCTGCATTCTGAAATTTCCCAAACTTATATTTTTTGCAAAATTAGCACTTTTAATTTCGGTTTCTTACTGAAATATGACCCGAAACCACTTTGCCTTCTTCAATCGTTATCATGTACCAATAATCTCCTGTAGGAACAGGGTTTCCAAGGTATTTTCCATCCCATCTGAAATCGGGAGTCAAAGGTCTATCCACGAATATTTTTCCGTATCGGTCAAATATTTTGATGTGTG
>JAAYKY010000013.1 GCA_012522185.1 Flavobacteriaceae bacterium
AAGATGAGTGCTTAAACAAAGAGAATAGCTCATCTTTTGTGCAATGCTTGAATGTAATCCCTCTTTTATTCTAAATTAGAAGGTATAAAAAAAACCGTCCCGATTTTGTAAACGAGACGGCTTCTTTGTATTTGGAATGGAATAAATTAATTCTGAATAACGTATCTCACCGGAATTTGGAATGAAAGGTTTACTTCTGATCCATCTTCTAGTTTGGCAGGTTGAATCGTTCTTCCTCGGTTTGCAAGGCGTGATGCGATTCTTTGCAAAGCTTTTTCAGCTTCTTTACCTAATTCTACGTTAATACCTCCACCGGCTCCTTGCTGAGCTTGTACTTGAATAATTTTCCCCGATTTATCTACCACGAACTGCAAACGAGTTACTGCTTGAGACTCTCCTCGATTGTTCATGATTTCAGCAAAATCTGAAAGCTGATCAATGAGTTCTTGGGTTAAATTATTTTGGAAGCACTGAGTAAGTTTGGTTTTATCTCCTCTGTGTCTTTCACACCCAGGATAAATGGCCATTTCCGAAACTTGTCTTGCGGAATAGTTGCCGGTAGGTGCAGGGTTTGTACCTTTTCCACCACCATCGCTTTTGGGCTCTGGCTCAGATTTTCCTCTTGTGGAGGTTGTTTCTTCACCTTCAACATTTTTTAAACCAATCAGTTTATTTTCCATTTCTTCCACCTTCACGATAGGCTCTTCTTTTACCACATTTTCTTTGGGTTCAGGAACAACAACACGCACCTGAGCTACTTCAGGTTCTGGCTCCGGCTCGGGTTCTGGTTCCGGCTCGGGTTCTTCTTCGGGTTGTTCTTCTATGATTTCAGGTTGTTCGACATCGATAAGGGTGATATCAACAACTGTTTCCTCTTTATCATTTTTAGCTAACACCTGGTTGTAAAACACAATTCCAGCGGTTACAAGCGCAATAATTAGGATGCCAATCAAAAATGCTTTGGTAAGGGTAGAACGTTCGCCCATCCTTAGGTCATACGCACCGTAATCTTTGAATCGCTTCTCAAATACGATGTCATCCAGCGATTTGTAATTTTTTTCTGACATGACTTTTAGATTTAATTGTTACTACTAGTTCCACTTTTTTCTTCATACACTGCTACTTCGTTGGCGTCAATGTCCACAATACCGTATCGCGAAGATTCGGTGATTTCCATTTCGTCCAAAACGTTCACCAGATTTTCATAGGTTGAATCATCGGTAGGTTTGATGATTACCGTGAAATTATCAGGTGTTTTAGCTCTTTGTCTAGCCGCTAAAATATCATTGCGAATTCCTTCTTTTGAATAAGAAGTTTCATGCAACTGATCTGCGGTCAGCTTGGTTTTATCCTGCTGATGCCAATACAATTTATTGTCTCCTCCAATCACAATTGAAATTGAGTTTGTTAAGTCAATTTCGGGAATATCCTGATTTAATTCTTTATTAGGATCTTTTGGAGGCATGTTCAGTCCCATTACATTCGGTTTACTAAATGTTGTGGTAAACATAAAGAATGTAATCAGAAGAAAACCTAAGTCTGCCAACGGGGTCATATCGACCGCGGTGGACTGTTTCTTGGCGCGTACTTTTCCGTCTTTCTTTCCGCTGCTATTATCTACTATCTTTGCCATTTTAATTACTAGGTTTAGATTCTGAACTTGTTATCAACTGAAACCTGTTAAAGTCTCTTTCTACCAATTGCTTAATCAGTTCTCTGAATTCAGGGTACTGAGTGCCTACGTCACCTTTGATTGCCAACTTTAAGTTAGGGTCGTGGTCATAACTGAACTCTACCCAATCAATCAACTGAAGGTCAGTACTATCCATAGGAATTCCCGGTATAGTGGTTTGTTTCTGACCATCAGACAAGTTCAAATATTGTTTCAATGCCCTCACCGGTACCGGAATTTCGGACAATTTCATGAAACTGCTTTTTTCTGCATCTGTAAAGGTAAGGCCATGTTTCTGCCCCATTTTTTCCAAAATTGGAAGTTTGTTCTTGTCGTCTATGATACTGAAATAGTATTTCCCATCGCTATTGATCGTGATTCGAATGAGGTCACCATCTTGGATTTTTGTTTCAGCAACAGAACTTGGGGTTGTCACAGGGACTATGTCCGGCTTTTTGAACTGTGTGGTAAGGATGAAGAATGTAAGCAACAACCAAGCCATATCACTCATTGCCGTCATATCCATATGGATACCTTGTCTTTTTGGTTTAACTCTTGCCATTTTTCATTTTTTTATTTAATCAATTAATACGTACAACGGTTTGAACCGTTTATCCAATCTAAAAAAATGAATTAATGGTGGGCAGCAAATGATTGCTGAATGCTCATACCTACTTCGTCGATTTTGAAGGTAAGATCATCAATTTTGTTAGTAATCATGTTATAAACAATAATCGCGATCGCTGAAGCTCCAATACCTGTACCTGTATTAATAAGTGCTTCTGCAATACCTACTGATAGTTTGGCAGCATCTGGCGTTCCACCTCCTTCACCTAAAGCAAAGAATGCTTTAATCATCCCGATTACCGTTCCCATCAAAGCGATAAGAGTACCAATTGAAGCGATTGTTGAAATAATAGCTGTATTTTTCTCTAATGCAGGCATTTCCAATGTCATTGCCTCCTCCAAAGTTTTATTTAATTCGATTAATTTTTGCTCTTTGTTCATCGTAGTATCATTTGAAAGAGCTTTGTAAGTTGTCAATCCCTCACGTACTACATTTCCTACAGAACCTTGTTGTTGATCGCAAAGTTCCAAAGCTTCGTTGATTTGATTTCTTGCTACTAAATCTCTTACGTTATCAACAAACTTAGTTATGTCTCCTTTCCCGTTTGCTTTTCTCAAGGCAAAAAATCTGTCGATCCCAAAAACGATTACCATCAAGAAGAAAGACATAAGGAATGGAATAATCACACCTCCTTTAAATATAATACCCATAAAGTTTTTTGGATGCCCTGCGTACGAGTCTCCTCCCTCGAAATTAGAAGCTTGTCCAAATAATCCATAAAATACTGCCATGGCAATACCTATCAGGATAATAATTGTAATAGGTGCATTTAATCCTCCCTTTTTAGTAGATTTTCTAGGTTGAAAAGTTTCATTTGTTTCCATTTCCATTTTTAATTTTAATTATCACTAATTTTATTTACAAGAATGCGAATCTATAATTTTATCTTAAATAAACCGACTTTTGGGAAAAAATTTTTTCTTTATTAATTATAATTTAACTTTCATTAACCCAGAATAGACAGTATTTCTGATAAAAAAAGAAACGATTTCCGCAATCAATAACAAAAATTAAACCAAAAAATTATAAAATCCTAATTATCATCAAAAGCTTAATTTTAAATACCTTTACATTTCTGAAAAACAAAATATTTCATGAAAGTTTATACCAAAACCGGTGATGCCGGAACTACATCATTATACGGAGGAGTTAAAGTCTCAAAAAACCACATCCGAATCGATGCTTATGGAACTGTTGATGAATTGAATTCTGCAATCGGGCTTATCCGATGTGGTGAATTGTCAAAAAATGCGGAATCAGAACTTATAGAAGTCCAGAAAAACCTATTCCATATAGGTGCCGAACTCGCCACACCACCCGAAAAACTATTCCTTGCCAATGGTAAATCGAGATTGCCGAAACTAATCGAAGAAAAGGACATACTTGAACTTGAACAATGGATCGATAGGATGGAGGAGGAGCTACCTCCGTTGATGCACTTTATATTACCCGGCGGAAATTTAACGGCCTCCCATGCACATCTCAGCCGATGTATTTGCAGAAGAGCCGAAAGAATTACAGTGGCATTGAATGAATCTGAAAAAGTGAATCCCCACATATTAAAATACCTGAATCGATTGTCAGACTATTTATTTGTTTTGGCTCGGAAATCAGCTCAAGACAATGGACACGAAGAAATTAAATGGCTACCCAATGAGTAAAGTGGTTTTATTTCTAAATGGGCAAGCTCCTTCCAAAATGCCTGAAACTAAATCATTCGAGAAAATATTTTGCACAGACGGTGCTTATCTATATCTTCGAAATAAAGGGATAGTTCCCGATGTGGTAACTGGGGATTTTGACTCTATATCATCTTCTGAAATACCAAATGATATTGAAGTCATTTTAACTCCGAATCAGGATTTTACCGATTTCGAAAAGGCCTTAAGGATTATCAAAAACCGAAAGTATGAAACCGTGTATGTGTATGGAAGTAGCGGAATGGAACATGACCATTTTCTTGGAAATTTAACTTCTGCATTGAAGTACAAAGACGAATTAACCATCATATTCTTTGACGACTACAGTTATTACTTTTTTGCTGACAAAGAAACAAGTTTAGATGGATATAAAGGAAGAACGATTTCATTGTATCCATTTCCTAAAACCGAAAGAATTACTACCAAAGGATTAAAATATGCATTGGAAAATGAAGATTTAGACTTAACGCATCGGATTGGAATCCGAAATCAAGCCATAGAAGAAGAAGTGAAAATAATCTTTGAAAAAGGTAATTTATTGATATTCATCAAAATATGAATACAATAAAAACCTATTTAACATAATGTAAATTATAGGAACTTTGTTTTTTCTCCCAATCTGAAACACTAATAAAAAAAAATCACAATCCTCTAGCTTTATACTCGAATAGATACTCCATAGCTATCCCACATACATCCCAGTTTATGCCATGCTTATACCATGCTCTTACTATGGTTATACCATCCTTATAAGATGTTTATACATGGTATGGCAAGCTTTAAACAATTCGAAAAAAATAAAAATTCAAGGAAAATACTACATATTCGAAGATGACTAAAGATATAAATAAGGCCGATGATTTCCAAATTCTTCCTTGCGAATATCTGTACTGTTTAAAAGAAAGTTTCACTTATTAATCACGTACTTTTTTCAGGGCCTTAAATTTTAAATTTGTAACAAATCAGCGAAATTAGAAATTCTTAGCGTTTCTAAGTTTTCATCCAATTCTCCAAAGCCATACGCACAAAAAATAAAATCCAAATCATTTTCTTTTGCTGAATGATAATCGGTTTGCGTATCACCCACATAAACTGTTTCAGTAGGTTTTAAATGATTTCGAGCCATCAATAATTGGATATTCTCTGCTTTGTTTTTACCGGTTGCGCCGTGCGATTCGAAATCCTTAAATAATTCCTGAAAATTAAAATATTCAACAAACGCCTGAATGTATCCGTCCAAAGCATTGCTGACAATGTATAAATTATGATTTTCAGCTAATTCTTCTAAAGTTTTCTGCACATTTTCATACAGAGTTCCGCCATTTTTATGCAGGACTTTTCTTTCGTTATCAATGATTTCAGCGATGATTTTCTGAATGAATTCTTCTGTTATTTCCGGGAAAATCGTCTTCAAAACATCACCAATCAATAAGCCCATATATGGATGCATATCTAAAGCAACTAAGGGTCTTTCCAATAAATTATGGCGAGCCAAAACTTCGTTCCAGTTTTCTGCAATGGATGTTGTGGAATCCCAAAGCGTTCCATCCAAATCAAAAATTATGTTTTTATATTTCAATTTTAATTATTTGAATATTAATTAATTATGTAATTTAATTAAACTTAAGGATAAATTAAATATTTAACTCTTATTTTCTTAAATGCTTCCAAATCTTTTTGCCAGGAAGCTTTGATTTCTGCTTCCGAAAGTCCTTGTTCGATTTGTTTTCTCAACTGATCGGTACCTGCCAATTTATCAATCCAAAAGGCTCCCGACTGTTTGATCCAGAACGGGTCTTTTCCTTCGTAATTATTGTACGCGCGTATCAACCATTCCAAATTGATTTCCGATAAAAAATCTGCATCCGATAAATCTTCGCCATAACAAATTTCTCCGTTAAATCTTGGGTTTTTCGCTCCTTCATTGGGTTTCGGAACGAATTGATACGGCATATTTTTTAAATAAGGTGAACCATAAACCTGGAAAGGCTTGTCGGTTCCTCTTCCTTCGCTCCCATTGAAAGCTTCAAAAAAGCAAGTGGACGGATATAAATTGATGGATTTATCGTTCGGAAGATTTGGCGAAGGCTTTACAGGCAGCGAATATTTCGATTGATGCGTATAATTCCGTAAAGGAACTACGGTTAAATCCGCTTTTGCTTTATTGGCCAGCCAACCTTCTCCGTTGATCATTTGCGCGTATTCGCCAATCGTCATTCCATAAACCACCGGCACGGGATGCATTCCCACAAAAGTCGAATGTTTCAGATCGAGCACCGGCCCGTCCACATAATGTCCGTTTGGATTGGGGCGATCCAGGACGATTACCTTCTTTCCGGTTTCGGCAGCGGTTTCCATGATGTAATGCAAAGTTGAAATATAGGTGTAAAACCTCGCTCCTACATCTTGAATGTCAAATAAAACAATGTCCAGATCGGCGTATTGTGTAGCCGTTGGTTTTTTGTTTTTTCCATAAAGTGAAACAATTGGCAGTCCGGTTTTGATGTCCTTTCCTGATTTTACGGTTTCACCTGCATCTACATCGCCCCGAAATCCATGTTCGGGAGAAAATATTTTTTTAACGTCAATCCCGTTATCAATCAGGAAATCCACAATGCTGATTTGTTCAAAAATCGCACAAGAACCCATCCCAGTTTTTTCATTGCAACTTTTTTTTCCTATGATTTTCGTTCCGTTCGTAATCCCGGTCTGATTGGTCACTACCCCTACTCTTTTTCCTTTCAATTCCGGCAAATAAAGATTAGGTTGCTGTGCACCTGTGATGATTTCGGAGTTTGTAATCAGTGAATGAACTTGATTGTTTTCGATTTCTTTCCCGCCGATTGTTATTTGACCCAAAGAAGAATTGGCGAGAAATAATGCAATTAATGTATATTTGAAAAGTTTTTGATTCATATTTAAAAATTAAAATATTTTGAATTTCACCTGGTGGTTTGCGAAAAAAATTGCGTTTGGTAAAAGTAGTAAAAATAACCTTTCTACTACGATTATTCGCATCGGACAAATTGCAGTAGCAATCGGAATTATGGTTGCGCTGATCACGATTTCCACCGGAATCGGCGCTCGAAAAGGCATCAAACAAAAACTTGCAGATTTCAATGGACACATTACAATAAAACCTTATAATAGCAATCAATCTTTCAATTCCGATTCGCTTTCGATTCACCAAGGGTTTTATCCTGAATTTTCAAGCCTTCCAGAAGTTACACACATTCAAGCGATTGCTGTAAAAGGCGGAATCATCCGGACAGCCGATAATTTTTCGGGAATATTTTTGAAAGGTGTCGGAACGGATTTCGATGTAAATCGTTTTGATTCTTATCTGCTAAAAGGCAAATTCCCCAAATTTGACAAAGAAAAAATCTCAAATGATGTGGTGATTTCTCAGAAAATCGCCAATGAACTTCATTTGGATATTGATAGCTCCTTTGTGACTTATTTCATTCAGGACAGCGGAAAGCCAATTTATAGGAGATTTCATATTACGGGTGTTTTTAGCACAGACATCAAGGATTTTGATGATATTTATGTGATTGGTGACATCAAACAGGTTCAAAGATTAAATCGATGGGATGAAAATGTAGTCGGCGGATTTGAATTGTTTACAAATGATATTGAAAAAATCGATGAGATTACTCATAAAGTTAATAATAGTATTGATTTTCAGCTTTATGCACAATCTGCGACAACTTCATTTAGTCAGATTAATGACTGGATTCAGATTTTTGATACCAATATTTTTGTGGTTTTATTTATTATGATGATTGTTGTTGTCATCAATATGATTATGGTTTTGCTGATTTTAATTTTGGAGCGGACTCATTCCATCGGTTTATTGAAAACTTTGGGAGCTACGAATTGGCGGATTCGTACGATCTTTATTTATTATGCTGTATTTATCATGATTCCGGGTTTAATTGTGGGGAATTTACTCGGAATTGGATTGTTATTAATTCAAAAATATTTTAAAGTAATTCAATTGCCAGCAGAAAATTATTATTTATCCACCGCTCCAGTTTATTTGGATTTGACTCAAATTCTAATCTTAAATATTTCTGCTATTTTGATTTCTGCTATTGTTTTGACCGTTCCCTCCTATCTGATCTCAAAAATTACGCCCAATCAGGCGATGAAAATCAATGAGATATAAAAATTTGACTTTTTTTTTAAATTTTATTAGGTGTATTATAAAAATATCTTCTATTTTTGCCCTTAGAAAATAGATAGAAATACTATTTTCATTAGGTTTAAGTTGGTTAGGGGGAATACCCTCGTTCTTTATTGAGCGAGGGTTTCTTCATTTTAAGAGGTTTCTTATATTTTTTGTAACAACTAGATTAAATTTGCAACTTATTAGTATCAGTTTTGAAATCCAAGGAAACAGAATTTACTGAACTTATCGAAAGCAATCAAGGAATTGTTCACAAGGTTTGTCGTATCTATACGGATACGCCTGTCGAACACGAGGATTTGTTTCAGGAAATCGTTTTGCAATTATGGAAATCATTTGATTCATTCAAAGGAGATTCAAAGTTCAGCACTTGGATGTACCGGGTTGGGCTCAACACCGCCATTACCTTGATTAGAAAAAAGAACAGAACGCTTGCTACTTCTTCGTTGGATAGTCAGAGTTATTTCGATATAAAGGCGAGCGAATATGATGAAGAGAAAGAAGAGCGTTTGAGATTGCTTTATGCTGCAATCAAACGACTAAATGATGTGGACCGAGCATTGGTGTTGCTTTACCTTGAAGACTTGCCTTATAGAGAAATAGCACAAACTCTCGGTATATCTGAAGTAAATGCAAGGGTGAAAATGAATCGGGCAAAGGATAAATTAAAAGAAATGATGACGCCAAAATCATGAGTAAAAAAGAATTTGACATAAATGACGAACTGGACGATTTGAAATCGTTATGGAAAAACCAACTGGATGAGAAAAATTACGGAAAGGATGATATCTTTAAAATGATCCACCGAAAATCTATCAATTCGGTGCAATGGTTATTTATCATCACCATTCTGGAATTTATTTTTGGGATACTTATGTCACTCTGGAGCGTTTTTTCCGGACAAAAAATCTATTCTCCCGAAACCATCAATGCAATCGGACTGGAAACTTATTCCAAATTCGAAAGCATTTCACACGTCGGACTCATCGGATCGGTACTTTTTATTTCGGTAACTTATTATTTTTATCGAAAAATCTCCTCCGCTCTATCGGTAAATAAACTTATGCAAACCATCATGCGATTTAGAAAAACCATCACTTGGTTGATCATCTGTTGGATTGCATTTACATTGGTCTTAGTCGTTCCTTTGATGATGGAAATGGGTGAAAACTCATACATGAACGCTGTAAATCACGAAAGTGAATCGATGGAACAAATGAGATTACAAGCCAAAAAGACTGCTTGGATTTTTGCAGGAATCATGATTGGTTTTATCACCGTTTTTTGCGCAGTCTATTATGGAATTATTTATGGAATTTTCCTTCGAAGATTAGGAAAGAATATCAAAGAACTGCGAAGTATTGAAAACTAAAGTTTAACTTTGCAGAGATGAATTCAAAGGCAAGACATATCATCAGTCTTTTAGCTAGCACATTTTTCTTGCTGGCTGTCTTCTTTCAACCAATTCATCAATTCACGCATAATCATTTAGATCAACATGAATTTCATTCAGATTCAAGCAATGATTTAGCAGAAATAGATCATTCCAAAATTTGTTTTCTCTGTGATTTTACTTTACCGGTTTCCACCGAATTTTCAATTTTAGACTTTGATTTAAGCATTCAGGATAATCCTTTTTATCGAAAAGAGTCCTTTGAATATCAATCTTTTTTTACTTCAGAATTAAAGAATAACAAACAACTTCGGGCACCGCCTATTCTTGCATAAAACTACCTTAGAAACGAATATTCTATTATTCTAATCAAAAACAATTTTATGCAAACCAAATATTTGTGGGCATTGCTTTTACTCGTAAGCCTTCCCGCAAGTTCTCAAATTACTTTGAGCGGAAATATTCAGGATAATTATGGCTTTCCGATAGAAGGTGTCCAGATCTCAACTTCTAAAGATTCAACCTATTCCAACGCCGAAGGAAATTATAGTTTAAACTTACCTTCTTCCGGGAATATACGTCTCGTACTTGAAAAAGGAGGATTTCAGCGTTTGGAGGCCAAGTTTTATATAGATGGAAATCAAACTCGTAACTTCATTTTAAACGAAGAACTCGTGGAGTTCAGTGAAATGGTAATTCAGCATGCGCACGAAAAAAAAATAGAAAATGCTGAAACCCTTAATGCTCAATTTTTAAAAGAAGAATTTTCGGGTTCATTTGCCAAATCACTTGAGAAAATTCCCGGAATTCAAGCCATGGAAATCGGTTCAGGAACATCCAAACCGGTCATCCGCGGGCTTGGATTCAACCGGATTTCAGTCGTGGACAACGGAATCAAACAAGAAGGGCAACAATGGGGCGCCGACCACGGATTGGAAATTAATCCCTGGAGCATTGAGAATGTAGAAATCATCAAAGGTGCCCATACACTCGAATACGGTAGCGATGCAATGGGCGGTGTGATTTCCATCAAAAACAATAAAAAACCCCTTCCCCATTCTTTCACAGGCGAATGGAATCTGATGGGGAGATCGGTCAATCAAGCACTTGGTTCTTCTCTTAATTTGGCGCAAAGAGGTGAGCATTTTTACTATAAATTTTCTGGAAATTATACCGATTTCGGGGATTATTCAGTTCCGACCAATCAGATTGTTTATCTCTCCCGAAATATCCCGATTTTTAACCAAAGACTGAAAAACACAGCCGGAAGAGATTATGCCATATCAACACAAATCGGCTATGTTTCATCGGAGTTTGAAACCGTTCTCAACATCAGTAATTATTACCAAAAACTTGGTTTTTTCCCTGGTGCACACGGCGTTCCTACGCTTGATCGCGTACAGGATGATGGCGATCGGAGAAACATCGAATTTCCTTATCAGAACGTCAATCATTTTAAAATAAGCAGTGAGTCTACCTTGCGTTTCCATGGAAATTCATTGAGTTTTTTGTTGGGTTATCAGAACAATCACCGTCAGGAATGGAGTGAATTTCACACGCATTATGGAAATAATCAGCAACCGCCACTAATAAATCCCGATTTGGAACTGGATTTTAAATTGACAACTTATGATGCGCAGGTGAAATACCAGCATCGTTTTTCAAAGAATTACAAATGGAACATGGGTGTACAATCGCAAATCCAATCCAATAAAATCAGCGGATACAATTTTTTGCTTCCGGAATTTGAACGCACCAATCTTTCTGCTTTTGTCATCAATAATTGGGATATTTCGCCGCAATGGAATTTGAATTATGGCATTCGTTATGATTTCACAAAACTGAAAACTTCGTCATTTTATGACCGATATTTATTTGAATTTCTGATGAATAACGGACATTCGGAATCAGAAGCCAATCAATTTGCTTTGAGAAGCACTGATTTGAATAAGAAGTATCATAATTTTAATTATTCGGCCGGGGTTTTATTTCAGCCCGATAAAAATTGGGATTTCAATCTGAATTTTGCGAGTAATTTCCGTATTCCGACTGCTATAGAACTCGCTTCCAATGGTATTCACCACGGCTCTTTTCGTCACGAAAAAGGAAATCCAAATCTCGACCCCGAAAATGGCTGGACTGCCGATCTGAAAATCGCTTTCCATCCGAAAGATTGGAATTTTGAACTAAATCCTTATTTCTACTATTTTCAGAATTATATTTTTCTGGAGCCGAGCGGAATTTTCTCGCTTTTGCCTCACGGTGGACAGATTTACCAATATACGCAAAGCGAAGCGCTGATTACCGGTGTGGAATTCAAAGTTGAAAAAGAATTTTTTGAAAAATTAAATGGTTTGCTGACGCTGGAATATCTCTACAACCAACAAATCAATCAATCTGGAGATTTTCCTTTGCCATTCAGTCCGCCGATGACGATTTTCAATGAATGGAATTATAAAATCATTCAAAACCGTGGATTTTTGGATCATTTGGAAGTTTCGGCTAATGTGAAATTTACGTCGGCTCAAAAAAGAATTGCAAGAAATGAAGAAATAACGGACGGTTATACCCTTTTCGGTGCCGGAATGAAAGCCGGTTTCAAATGGAATTCTTTCCAGCCCAATTTGATTTTGACGGTTCAGAATCTGACCAATGAAAAATATTATAACCACATCAGCTTTTACCGCGCATTGGAAATTCCGGAAATGGGAAGAAACATTCAGCTGATTATTCAAATTCCGTTTGGAAAATGAGTGGGATGAAGAAACATATCGCTTCCTATTTGCTAATCGGGATTTTTTTATTGCCCAATTTGCTGAATATTACTCATTTTATATGGGTAGATCATAATGAACAGTCAAATTCCTATGAACTAAGCAAAGTTCAAATTCAAACTAAAAAGGCGGAAGACCACAACTGCGAACAGTTTTTCTTCAAAGTTCCGGCTTCCAATCTGCTTGACCTGAGTTACAAAGAATTTGGAAAGTCAGAAGTATTCTATCAGTCCGTTTCTGACCGGATTTTTCTAATCTATTATGAGCAAAGAGAGAATTCAAATTTATTTTTAAGGGGACCACCTAATTATAGTGTTAGTTTAATTAATCAACTTATCTAATTTATAATAAACAATTTAAAAATAAATAAAAATGAAAAATATAATTAAAAATTCAATGCTAATTTTGATTGGAACGTTTGGAATGATTTCTTGTTCAAGTGATGATGAAAATGTCGATACACAAAAGCCGGTAATCATTTTAAATCAACCACTAGACGAGACCGAATTCCATTTTGGAGAAAACCTTCAGATTGAAGCTGAATTTTCGGACAACGTTGGATTGGCTTCCTATAAAATCGAAATTCACAGTGCCGGTGATGGACATACGCACCGACTTCTTTCGGAAACCGAATGGTTTCATTCTGAATCTCATCCTATCGCGGGAAGTCCTACGTATTATATCGCTCAAAGAGAGATTTTAATTCCATCGGAAATCAATGGCGAGCCCATTTTAGAAGGACATTATCATTTAGGAGTGTTTTTGGTAGATACATCAGGGAATGAGCAACAACTTTTCATTGAGATTGAAATCCATGAAGATCATTGATGATTTTTTAAATTAAATACAAACCATTATTGCTTCGCAGAGACCTAACATTATGGTATTACATAAAGCAGGAATAGTTTGTACATAAAAAATCAACAAGTAAACCCCTTAATTTATTAAGGGGTTTACTTGTTGATTTACCATCAAGAATTTTAACTTTTTACAAATAGTTTTGTCATCATTATAGAATTTTTAATTTTGTTTTAAATATATGAACCAACTAAATTTTATATGAAAACATTATTATTTTCAATTTTAACTTGTGCTTTTTTTTCAAGCAAACGCACAAGACTCCCTTACTATGTATGAATAACCCACTTATGTACACCGACCCGAGCGGAGAAGAACCCGTAACCATTACTGTGGGTGCGGTAGCTATAGCGGCTGCTATCGGTGCTTTGGTCGGAGGTGTTGTTTATACCGGAGTGTCCCTGTATCAAGGTAATTTTACCTGGGGAGGACTCTTAAAGAGTGTAGGAATAGGTGCAATAAGCGGTGCCATAACATGTGGCATAGGTTCACTTTCCACCTCGCTGATGCCCGCCGCAGGTGTCTCAAACTTTGGATTTCAGGTGGGGAAAGCCGCTTTCCAGATGTCTATGCACGGAATAAGCCAGGGCTTCATATCAGGAATAAGTGGTGGCGATATAGGACAGGGTTTTGTGAGCGGTATGGCGAGCAGTGTAGTCAGCTCGGTCAGCATGGGGATAAACGCAGCTGCAGGTCTTAGCGGCACGG
>JAAYKY010000004.1 GCA_012522185.1 Flavobacteriaceae bacterium
AAAGTAATTCTATCCAATGCGAGTGGAGGTGTGAATCGGGACTATCGGGTGGGAGATGCGGTAATGGTTACCGATCACATCAACTTTATGCCAGAACATCCTCTTCATGGTGAAAATTATGATGAGTTAGGGCCGCGTTTTGTGGATATGTCCGAGCCTTATGATAAGAAAATGCGTGAGTTCGTATTGAATTTCGCCAAAGAAAATGAAATTGAAATCAAAGAAGGCGTTTATTTAGGGCTTCAGGGGCCGACTTTTGAGACGCCGGCTGAATATGGGATGGTTCGGATTTTGGGCGCAGACTGTGTAGGAATGAGTACTGTGCCGGAAGTTATCGTTGCCAAACACCAAGGAATGCGTGTTTTCTGTGTGTCAGTTATTACGGATTTGGGTGGGCCTGAAATTGCTATTCCGGTTTCTCACGAGGAAGTTTTGGATGCTGCCAATAAAGCGATGCCGAAAATCATTAAACTGGTTAGAGGCTTGATTGAAAGCGGGACTTGATAAAAGCGAAATTTGAAGCTCTAAAACGAAAAAGAATGTTTGAAAAATTAAAAAAACGCTGGAACATAGAAAGTAATTTTCAATTGATTTTGATTCTTATTGTTTTTTCGATTACGGGATCGGTTTCTGCTTGGATTTCCAAACCCTTTGTTCGTTTCTTAGGAATCTCTGAAGACGTGATGCCCGGTTGGTTGGCTACGATTTTGGGTTTAATTTTGATTTTTCCCATCTACAATATCATGCTGATTATCATCGGAACTCTTTTCGGACAGTTCAAATTTTTCTGGGCGTTTGAAAAGAAAATGTTTAGCCGTTTTTTTCCACCCAAAAAAGTTAAAACCGAAGAATTATGAAACTCAGATTCCTAAGCATTTTATTGACTGTTTTTTTTGTAACGGGATTTGCGCAAGAAAATTCTGAGCCTTTTCAATATATAGAAATGAAAGAGGAGTTTGATTTGTTGGTTGACTTTACGATGGTCAATGCGGAATGCGCTACGGAAAGCCAAATTTTTTATAGCGTTATCATAGGCACAGCGGTCGTTGGTGACTTTATCGAAAGGATTTCTGTTTTGATTCCTTGTTTGGGAAATGAATATATGCAAGGCGAATTGATAACGGTGAAACCGATTGAAAAACCCGATAAGAACATCGTCTATATGATTCAAAATTTCACGAAAGATGGGCAACAACAGTCACATTTGTTTGGCTCTGAATTTCCTGCGGTTTGGGGAGAGGTGGTGAAATCTTATTAAATTGGGATTTTGATTTCGCGTATTTTTTTTTAGATCTAATGTCATCATATAGAATAAGTTGTTTGGAAAGCTTGGTTTAATCAGGTTTTAATTGGCGCATTATTTCTATTTTTGTTTCCAAAGGAGAAATTATGAAGAGAATTTATGTTGCATTATTGGTTCTTTTGATTTCCGTAAACTATGGTTTTGGGCAATCATTTGGCGTAAAAGGAGGAGTGAACTTATCGACGATCAGTTCTGATTCTTGGGATAAAACCAATACCAAGGTTGGGTTTTATGCCGGAATGTTTTTACATGCGCACGTTACCAATACTTTTTGTATTCAACCTGAGTTGATTTTCAATAATATGGGAGTGAAATACGAGACGGGTAATACGGTTCACACATTGGGATTGAATTATATTGCGATGCCTGTGATGTTTCAGTTAGAGCCGATTCCTAATTTATATTTCGAAGCAGGTCCTCAGTTCAGCTTATTGTTGGGGAGCCGAAATAAATTTGAAGTAGGTGAAAAAGTAACCATCGAAAAAGACAAAGATGCGTTCAACCAATTTGATTTAAATCTTGCAGTCGGAACCGGTTTTCGTTTCAAAGGAAACATGGCACTTACAGCGCGTTACCTCATAGGTTTGACAGATGTGAAAAAGTACGGTCAAACGAGTTGGGGAAATGACGATAATGAGCTTAGAAATAATGGACTGCAAATCGGGCTTCAATATGGGTTTTAGTCCATTCCATTGATTTTTCATCCTAAGTTTATCCAATTAAACCGGAAAATCACTAAATTGGTAAGATGAACAAGGAAATTGAAAATCGCAAATTTGTAACCCTTGAAACTTTTTCCAATCTCTGGACGGCGGAAGTAGTAAAAAATCGATTGATAGAAGAAGGGATTCATGCGCATATCATCGATACGCATGTGAATTATTCATTTGGCCCTACGGTTCTGGAAGGATTTCGCCTTCAAGTTGATAAAACCCAGTATTTAAAGGCGCTAAATATTTATAAAAATAATTTGCACGAAGAATAATTTTTTATAATTTTGCACACCATTGAGAAAACCTCTGACGAAAACCGTGTATGTTTTTCAGTGTTAACAGATTAAATTACCAAAATGGACAGTTTAGTTAAATACGTAGAAGACAAATTTGTCACTAAAAAAGAATTCCCTGCTTTTGCAACGGGAGATACCATCACCGTTTATTATGAAATTTCGGAGGGTGGAAAAACCAGAACTCAGTTCTTCCGAGGAGTGGTTATTCAGCGAAAAGGAACTGGAGCTACCGAAACTTTCACCATCCGTAAGATGAGTGGAGAAGTAGGGGTAGAAAGAATTTTCCCGGTAAACCTTCCGGCAATTCAGAAAATCGAATTGAACAAAAAAGGTAAAGTAAGACGCGCAAGAATTTACTATTTCAGAGATTTGAGAGGTAAAAAAGCACGTATCAAAGAAGCATAAGAAAGAAATAATTCTTACCATAGAACTCCTGATCGAAAGATTGGGAGTTTTTTATTTAGTTTAAGTTTCGAACTAATTTAATCCTATTAAAACCTTTTGGCTTCGATTCTCGAATAATCTTCTGGCTCGGGAAGAAACCATTCCTGATGTCCGAAATACTTCCATTTTGTATCGGCCAAATCGATTTCACTATTGATGTATTCGTGATAAGGTCCCCCATTTATAGAGAGTCGGGATTCTACATAAACTTCTATTTCCCTTCCTTGGCTTGCTTCTATTTTCTTTAAATATTGAGCAAACTGCCAGATCATATCGGGACGTGTCGCAATTCTATTTCTTTGAAGAGGAGTCAAGTACTGTGTCAAATCGACCCTTTGTTTTTCCTGTGTGGATTTGTCCAGCATATAGAATTGGGTAGAAGCCGATTTGGTTCGAAGCATCATTCGCCAGGAAAGACGGTGTCCTTCTTCTGTCCAAAGTACATCGCCCGGGATTTGCCAATGACGTAGCGGAAGGTAGATTTGCCATGCGAAATAAAGGACGAAAACAAATGCAAAGAAATTTTTATTTTGATACCGAGGTTGAAATTCCGACGAGCCGGGCAAAAAACTGGCTTTTCTCGGAAAGAAAAGTTTACGGATGAAATCGGTTGGAAAACAGAAAACTGCCAAAGCCAATGCGAAATAAGGGAAAATCCCGATGTGTAGGGTGACCGAATTGAAAATATGAAAAAACAAAGCCGCAAAGAAAGCGATTAGACGTGTTTTTCGCCATAGCAATAAAGGAACGATCAGAAGGTCAAATCCAAATCCAAGCCATGCAAAAGTTTTTGCAAATTCGCGGCTTCTTAAAAACTCAGTTAAAGGATCCCATGCGATGTTTATATGCGCCCAATTGGCCAATCTTTCGTACAGAATCATCAAAAAATCGCCGTTCATCCATCCCGGATAGAGTTTGGCAATCGCTGCAAAAGTATAAACAATGAATAGTTGGATGATAAAGATGAGACGAGTCCAGAGATAGGTCGTATTGGATCGAATTTTGGGCCAGATCCAAACATCGACGGCTTTGTAACGGTTGGCCGGAATAAAAACCATGAACCAAGCAATCAACATGACCAAATAATAATGATTGTTGTAATGTTCTTTTTGCATGAAATAAACCAAGGACCAGCCCAATGCAAAAAGAATCGTTGCGATTCGGTAGAAAGCGCCGAGCATGATAAGAATTCCCATAAATCCAAGAAAGGCGTAGATGTAATACATGGTCTCGCCAATCAGAAACTGTGTCCATTCAAAACCAATAAATGTGAAGCTGAAATTTGGATCTACAAAGGTTTCTTTGACCCATCCGGTGGCAATCGAGCCCCAAGATTCAACGGCCATCAATAATCCGAAGAAAATCCGGAATACGATGATTTGGGAATTGTCAATTTTTTGAAATAGAAAATTTCCGAACATAAGCCTTAATCAGTATCAAAACTATTAAAATTTATCATACAAATCAGTAGAGCCGGAGCAGAAATAGATTTTCATCTTCATTTTGATGATTCAAAAGCGATTTTTCGATTGGGAAATTGGGAAAGATGAGAAAAGTTCTGCTGAAATCTTAGTAACTTGGAGCGAATTATTAAATGATTTTTATGCATATACATATTTTGGATCTTGAATTTTTAGGTGAAACATCGGCCATTGCTTCGTTTCTAATAGAGTCAGATGATGGATTGATTTTAGTGGAATCAGGACCGGAGACGACTTTCGAGTCATTAAAAAAGGCAATTGCTCATAAGGGATTTGACTGGAAAGAAATTCGCCATGTTTTACTCTCACATATTCATTTTGATCATGCGGGCGCGGCTTGGAAACTAGCAGAAAATGGTGCGAAAATTTATGTTCATCCGGTCGGATTGCCTCATTTGATGAATCCCGAAAAGCTTTGGAATTCAGCCAAAATGATTTATCAGGAGGATATGGAAAGACTTTGGGGGCAGATGAAACCGATAAAACTCGAGCAATTGGTAGCAACCGGTGAAGGCGATCGACTGAACATTGGTGGGCTTGAATTTCAGGTTCATTATACACCGGGGCACGCTATTCATCACAATGCGTATCAACTCGGAAATTTGGTTTTTACAGGCGATGTTGCCGGCGTTAAAATCGGTAGTGGGCCGGTGGTTCCGCCTTGTCCGCCGCCTGATATCAATGTGGAACTTTGGTTGGAGTCCATCGAAAAATTAAAAAGTCTGAACCCTGAAAAACTTTATTTGACACATTTCGGAATGATTGAAAATCCTTTACAGCATTTAAGGGAACTTGAATTGATTTTGGATGATTGGGCGAGTTGGATGAAACAGCAATACGATGCTGCTAATTTGCCGGAACGGATTACACCGGTATTCATGGAATACACACAAAACCAATTGAGAGATGCCGGTGTTTCGGAAGAAAATATTCAGCGCTACGAATATGCCAATCCAAGCTGGATGTCGGTCAATGGTTTATTGCGTTATTGGAAGCTGAAAGAGCAAGGAAGGATTTAGAACTTTCCGATACGATTGTATCTAATTTTGCGTTCTGAAATCAAAGAATAGTATGCAGGAGAAAAATTGGAGAGGAATTGTTTTTTTGAACGCAATCGTTTTTAGTAGTTTCTTTATTGGAAAATGTTTTTCGCAGGAATTTCTCAGTGGTTCTACATTGAATAAATCTCTGATGGAGGAAGTTGTGGATTTTCACAATCAGGCGCGTGCCGAAGTAGGTGTAGAACCTTTGATTTGGTCGGTGGAACTTAGCATTCATGCACAGAAATGGGCGGAACATCTGGCGAAATCCAATGGTTGCCGGATGAAACATCGTCCCGAACGTGGAAAATGGAAAGCTGTGTACGGCGAAAATATTTATTGGGGCAAAGGTTATAGTCAGGAAGATTCCCCTTTGTTGGCAAGTGTTCTTTGGTACGAAGAAAAAAAAGATTTCAAAAATAATTTGATCAAACCCAGTCGGGGGCCACAAACCGGACATTATAGTCAGATGGTTTGGCGAACTACAAAAGAAGTCGGGATGGGCATGGCGATTTGTCGGAATGGCGATGTGATTGTCGTGGCAAATTATAATCCGCCGGGAAATTACATCGGTGAGCGTGCTTATTGATTTCTTCTTATTTTTTAATTCCAGAATTTCACATTTTTATCCAAAATCACTCAAAATTTACTTAAAACGAACCAAAATATTGGGTTTTTGGGTGAATTTTTCGTAAATTCGCGAAGATTCAATTTTCCCGGATATTTCATCCATTCGATTGGGAGGATTTATTTTTTAGGAATTTCATCGTGAAATTCTTCTGTTGAGAATAGTTTTTATTCTTCTGTAAGCAGATTATTTTTTATTTAACTCATCTTCTTTTCCCTGAGAAAAGAGGAAAAAAAATTATATTGTATATGACGAATTTTAAAGTAGGAATTATTGGCGCAGGACCGAGCGGTTTAGCAATGTTGAGAGCCTTTGAAGCCGAACTAAAGAAGGGAAATGCCATTCCCGAAATCAAATGTTATGAAAAACAAGATAACTGGGGCGGAATGTGGAATTATACCTGGCGCACCGGAGTAGGGAAGTATGGGGAGCCCATTCATGGCAGTATGTATAAATATTTATGGTCCAACGGCCCGAAAGAATGTTTGGAATTTGCCGATTATACGTTTATGGATCATTTCAAAAAACCAATTTCATCTTATCCACCAAGAGAGGTTTTGTTTGACTATATCCAGGGGAGAATTAAGAAAAGTAAAGCGCGGGATTATATCCAGTTCAATACGGTAGCGCGCTGGGTGGATTATCTGGAAGATAAAAAACAGTTTCGTGTCATTTTTGACGATTTGAAAAAGAATGAAACTTTTGAGGAATATTTTGATTATTTAGTGGTGGGAACGGGGCATTTCTCGACGCCCAATATGCCTTATTTCAAAGGAATTGATAATTTTCCGGGAGCCGTCATGCACGCGCATGATTTCCGGGGTGCGGATCAATTTATCGACAAGGATATCCTGATCATTGGAAGCAGTTATTCGGCCGAAGATATTGCTGTTCAGTGTTATAAACACGGTTCAAATTCCATTACGATTTCGTATCGTTCCAATCCGATTGGCGCAAAATGGCCGAAAGGAATTGAAGAAAGACCGCTGGTCACACATTTTGAAGACTCAACGGCTTATTTCAAAGACGGAAGCAGTCAGAAATTTGATGCGGTGGTTGTTTGTACCGGTTATCAGCATAAATTTCCATTCCTGCCCGATAATTTGAGACTAAAAACCAAAAACTGTCTGTATCCCGATAATCTTTACAAAGGAGTTGTTTTTCAGGAAAATACGCAGTTGTTGTTTTTGGGGATGCAGGATCAGTATTATACTTTCAATATGTTTGATGCGCAGGCTTGGTTTGCAAGAGATTATATGTTGGGACGAATTGAAATTCCTGAAGCGGAGGAACGTGCAGCGGACATTGCACACTGGATGAAAATGGAAGCTGAAACCGAAACCGGCGATGATCACGTGGATTTCCAAACGGCTTATATCAAGGATTTAATGACTTACACGGATTATCCGCCATTTGATCTGGACAAAGTAGCCGAAATGTTTAAACTATGGCTGGAAAGTAAGGAAGAAAACATCCTGAATTACCGCGATAAAGTATATCGATCCGTGATGACCGATACGCTGGCGGAGGAACATCATACTTCCTGGATGGAAGAGTTGGACGATAGTTTGGAACGCTTTCTGGATGAAGAAGAAGCTGATGAAAAGGAATTAAGTAAAGTGAATTATTACTAATTACAATACATTTAGTTCTGGATTTCTAATTAGAAATCAATTGGACGTACCCTGAAAACCTCAAAGTTTTTGGGGTATTTTTTTGATATAATTTAAAGTTAATTTTCGGGTTCCTCTACTTTGGTCAGATATTTTGTTTTCTTTGAAATCCGGGCTTTCATCAGGCTGTTGACAATGATAGCCAAAACCATAATGGCAGTGGCAACGTAAAACAAAGGCGTCATTTTTTCAGACTCACCAAAAATCAGATAAGCCAAAATGATTCCGTAAACCGGTTCCAGATTGACATTGAGAAGCAACGTAAACGGACTGATGTGTTTCATAAGCCGAACGGATTCAATCATCGGATAAGCGGTAAATAAACTCCCCAAAAGTAAAAGCAAGCCGATGTCGGTCCAGGAAATATCGGTAATTGCCGAAGTCCCGCCAAAGAAAGGCAGGAAAAGACAAACGATGAGCCAGCCGCCGATCATTTCGTAAAACATGATTTTTTGTGAAGGGAATTTTGCATGGATTTTTCCGTTCATTACTGAAAACAAAGCCGATAAAAAACTACAAATAACGCCCAGTACAATTCCGAGCCAATAATCGGGACTTGCATTGTAAATCAATAAAATACAAGCTGAAACAATGATGGCCAAAACGATTTCGGAAAGGTTGATTTTCCGTTTGAAAAAAAGAGGTTCCAAAAAGGCAGAAAACAAAGCTCCGGTAGAAAGTGTGCTCAGGGCCACCGCGACATTGGATACTTTGATCGCACCAAAAAATGCCATCCAATGCAACCCGATTACGACTCCGATTCCGAGTAACATGGCCAAATCTTTTGGACTGATTTTCAATGGGATTTTTCTGAATTTCAGAATGAGGAATAAAACCGCCATGGCGAATAATACCCGATACCAAACCAAAGGCACGGCTTCGACCTGTATGAGTTTTCCCAAAACGCCGGTAAATCCCCACAGAAGGACGATGAACTGTAAACGGAATTGTGCTGAATTAATCAAAAAAAATATTTTTGTAAAATTAAATCATATCTAAATTGAAAACTCTAATTAAACTGAAAGTTTTTCAAAATAAAAAGCCGGTCAAAACCGGCTTTCTAAAAACTATGTTTATTGAACTAAGCTTCTACCAAGTTTTCAACTTTTACTCGCCATCCGTAAGGATCTTCACTGATTCCCATCTGGATGTCCACCAGTTTTTTCTTCAGAATTTGACCATAGGACTCTTCGGGAGAAAGTGTAGGTAATTCCAGTCTTTCATCGCCATATCCGACTGCCACATAGTTGTTTACCACAACAGCAGTTCCTACACCGAATACTTCTTTCAAATTACCGTTTTTGTGGGCATTGTACACTTCATCCACTGTAATTTTTCGAACTTCTACGTCCCATCCCTGAGCTTCGGCCAGCTGCAACATACTGTCGCGCGTTACACCGTTTAGAATTCTTTCAGAAGTTGGTGCAGTAATTAATTTGTCGCCAATTCTTACCATTACGTTCATGGTTCCGGCTTCTTCGATAAAGGTATGCGTGGCATCGTCCGTCCATACAATTTGATCATAACCTTCTTCACGCGCAAGGTGCGTCGGGTAGAAAGACCCGGCATAGTTTCCGGCTGCTTTGGCAAAACCAACTCCACCGTTGGCCGCGCGGCTGTATCGGTCGGCGATTTTTACCGACAAAGGTTTGTTGTAATAATTCGGCGCAACGGCAGTCAGGATTACAAATAAATATTCGTTAGCAGAGCGTGCAGTGATGGCTTCTTCGGTTGCGAACATTACGGGACGTAGGTAAAGCGACATTCCGTATGTATCGGGAACCCATTGTCTGTCAAGATCCACCAAAGCTTTCAATCCGTCGATGAAAATATCTTCCGTGATGTGGGGCATGTCCAAACGTTCTGCCGATTTATTCATGCGTTCAAAGTTCTTTTCCGGTCTGAATAGAAAAACTTCTCCTTCTGCACTTTTATAAGCTTTCATTCCTTCAAATATTCCTTGGCCATAGTGGGCAACTGAAATGGCAGGTGTAAATTCTAATTTTCCGTAAGGTTTTATGATGGGTTCGCTCCACTTTCCGTCCTTGTACCATGATAAAAGCATATGGTCGGAAAATGCAGTTCCGAAGGTTTCAATATTAAATACGTCAGGGGTAAATCTGGATTCTTTGATTTTCTCAATAATCATAATCTCAATTTTTGTTATTTTATTTCGCGTTTCGCAAATTTACTTATAATAATTAAAAATGCGGGTGTAAACAAAGATTAAAAATTTTACTTTTGAAAATGCTTTCAAGGAAAATCATATTGACCGAAGACGGCTCAGCGACCATTCATTTAGAGGAATGGAACGAGTCTTATCATTCCAAACACGGTGCGGTTCAGGAAGCTTATCATGTGTTCATTCGGAACGGATTGGATTTTTTCAAAGAAAATTCTGAAGTTTCGATTTTAGAGATCGGATTTGGAACCGGATTGAATGCTTTGATCAGCTTTCTTGAAATCTCAGAAACTCATCAAAAAATCAATTATACGGGGATTGAGAAGTTTCCGGTTTTGGAAGAGGAATTTCGTAAATTGAATTATCCCAAAGCTTTGAAACAATTCCAACAGGATTTAAAATTTTCCGAAACCGAAATTTCAGCGGTTTATAATTCTTTGATGAAAGCCAATTGGGAGGATTTTCAAGCCATTCATCCCAACTTTAAGCTTCAAAAACTCCAAGCAGATTTTCTCGAATATGAGTACCCAAAGGAAGCCTTTGATTTGATTTATTTCGATGCTTTTGGGGCAAGGGTTCAACCGGAATTATGGACCGAAGAATTGTTCGATAAACTTTTCAAATCCTTGAAACCGGGAGGAATGCTGACGACTTATTCGTCCAAAGGAAGTGTGCGAAGGGCATTGATTTCAGTCGGATTTCGGGTGGAAAAGCGTCCCGGTCCGCCCGGTAAAAGAGAAATGTTGGTAGCGTTCAAAAATTAAAATTTATTCAAAAATGACTCCTTTCAACGTTAGAATTTACGGACTTTTGGTACACGAAAACCGATTGCTGATTATCCGCGAACCTTTTGCAGGAATGATTATCGATAAATTTCCCGGTGGCGGATTGGAATTTGGCGAAGGAACTATTGATTGCCTGAAACGGGAATTCAAGGAAGAATTAAATTTGGAAATTGAAGTGCTGGAACATATCTATACGCAGGATTTTTTTCTGGCTTCGCATTTTGATGAAAAGGAACAGATTCTGATGATTTATTACAAAGTAACGGCCAAAGATATAGCGCAACTGGAAATTTTGGATTCTGATATTCAAGCACTCATCTGGAAAGATTTGAACGAAGTTACTACAAATGATTTGAGTTTACCGACCGATAAATTGGTGTTGGAGATGGTGCTGGGAATTTAAAGTTTAAGGTTTAAAGTCTAAAGTTCATCCTCCTACGGTGGACTACTTCGTAGAGTTCAAAGTTTCACAAAACTATGTGTTAAATATAGTTTGACTTAGATTAATTAAAACAACTCTCTGTCTTCAAAATACTGAATAACCGCATTTTTCATCAAAATCGTTTGTTCGTTGGGTTTCAATTCGGGAAGGGGTTCCAGGAATTCAAACTGTGGCCAGCCGTCTTTATCCAATCCGTCGAAACGATAATAACCAAAGGGTTCCAAAACCCGACACACCGCAATATGCAAAAGATTTACTTTGTCATCTTTTTTGAACCTACGTTTTCCTTTCCCTAATTCCTGGACTCCAATCAGAAATAAAATGGTATCCAAATCCGGCTTTTCGCCATCGGTGAAATTCTCTTCAAAAAACTTTTCAATTGCCGCCCATTTTTCTTTGGCGGATAATTCCGTTTCATTCATTTTGCAAATTTACGACAATAGTTCAGGGACTTGAGAGGTACTTGGATAATTTTTCCGAAATTTGGTTTTTTCTTGAAATATGAATTGGATTATTTTAGTCATAGGCGGTCTTTTTGAAGTCGCTTTTACTTATTGCATCGGTCGCGCAAATTCGGCTGCCGGAACCGAAAAATATTTATGGTATTTGGGGTTTTTAATCAGCGTATCCATCAGTATGGCGTTGCTGATCAAAGCCACCAAAACACTTCCATTGGGAACGGCTTATGCGGTTTGGAGCGGAATTGGTGCCGTAGGTTCAGTTCTGATGGGCATTTTTTTCTTCAAAGAACCGACCGATTTCTGGCGTTTGTTTTTCATTTTTACCTTAATTTCATCCATCGTCGGATTAAAAGTCGTTTCAAGTTAAATGGAGAAATTTATTGATAAAATTGTTTCGGAACTGCTTCAGAATTCAAAAGATTTAGAAAAAACAATTTTGATTCTTCCGGGCAATCGTCCGAAATTATTTTTCAGAAGAGCATTTCAGAAACAACAAGAAAATATTTTATTGCCCCGATTTTTGAGCATCGACGAATTTGTTCAATCCGTATCAGGACTTCAACCGATTTCGCAGATTCAGCTTTGGTTTCAAGCTTATGATTCCTATCAGAAAGTCGTTGAAAAACCCGACGAATTTGAGTCTTTTCTGAAATGGATTCCGACTTTGCAAAAAGATTTTGACGATATCAATGCTTCGCTTGTCAATGCCGAAGAGCTTTTTGATTATCTGGTATCGGCCGAACGAATTAAAAAATGGGGACAGGAAGAACTGGAAGTCGGGAGTAATCAGCTGATGAGTAAGCATCTGTATTTCTGGAAGATGGCGCGGGATTTATTTTTTAAGCTGAATGAAGATTTGCTTGAAAAAGGTTTGGCTTATCGAGGATTGCTGTACAAAAAAGCGGTTGATAAACTCCCCGAATATTTAGAGGGAAATGAAAACCAATTTGTTTTTGCCGGTTTGAATGCGCTTTCCAATGCGGAACGAAAGATTTTATTTGAATTAAATAAAAGCGGAAACACGAAGCTGTATTGGGATTCCGACCGATATTATATGGAAGACCTCAATCAGGAGTCGGGTTTGTTTTTGCGTCAATACAAAGAAAGTTTGGACGAATGGAACTGGGAATTTGATCATTTTTCACAGCCGAAAAAGATTCAGGTCACCGGAATTGGAAAAAGAGTAGGACAGGCCAAATATTTACATCGGATTTTGGAAGAAATTCCCGAAGAAGAATGGACAGATACAGCGGTGGTTTTGGCCGAAGAAGGTCTTTTGCCAGCGGTTTTGAGTTCGATTCCGGAGAAGATTTCCAAAGCCAATATCACGATGGGATTTCCGCTGAACAAATCCACGATGGCTTATTTTTTCCGTTCGGTTTTTGAATTGCAGATGAACCGTGAAAAATTAGGAAATGGTACTTCTTATTATTTCAAAAACGTTCTGGACATTCTGGGCAATACGATTTTCCGGGAAGAAACTTCGGTATCGACCGAGTTTGCGCTTCGCATCCGACGTGAAAATTATATATTTTCTTCCCCGAAATTTTTACTGGAAAATCTGAAGGAAAGTATTTTTCAGGCATTGTTTCAAATTCCCGAAAATCCGATTGCTTTTGTGTCGCATCTTCAGGATTGGGTGGACGAACAAATGCGTGAGTCTAAATTGAAAATCAATGAATTGGACAAGGAATATCTCTATCGTTTCAGTTTGTTGTTTGCGCAGTTGAAGGAAGAATTGGGCGAATTTTCACACATCAAAGATTTTAAAACTTTGTATGTTTTGTACAATCGTTTGTTGCAAAATGAAACCATTTCCTTTGTGGGAGAGCCTTTGGAAGGATTGCAAATCGTCGGTTTATTGGAAACCCGTTTGCTGGATTTCAAAAATGTGATTATTTTATCGGTCAACGATGGGATTCTTCCGCCGGGACGTGTGGAGAATTCTTTCATTCCTTATGACATTCGTCGCGAAACGGGACTCAATACTTTTACCGAAAACGATGCGGTTTTTGCTTATCATTTTTATCGATTGCTTCAACGAGCAGAAAAGATTGAATTGATTTACAATACCGAGCCGGATTCGATGGGTTCGGGCGAAAAAAGTCGGTTCATCACTCAAATTGACATCGAGTCCGGGCATTCGGTTCAACATAAAATTGCAGCTCCGGAGTTTTTGGCGCCTGTCAAACAGGATTTAATAATTCCGAAAACCGAAAAGGTGATGGAAGCTTTGAATTCCTGGGCAGAAAAAAGGATTTCGCCTTCGTCTTTGAATACTTATTTGCGCAATCCTGTCCAGTTTTATCAGCAATATGTTTTGGGATTGGATCAGTTTGAAGAAGTCGAAGAAACAGTAGGAGCAAGGGTTCTGGGCAATATCGTACACAAATCTTTGGAGGAATTGTACAAACCTTTGTTAAACAAAATCCTGATTCCTTCCGATATAAAACCTTTGCTTGAAAAATTAGAAACTGTGGTAGAGGAATGTTTCAAAGCCGAATACAAAAGCGGGGAATATAAAAAAGGAAAGAATTATCTGATTTATAAAATCGTTTATTCTTTTGTGGAAAATGTTTTGAAAAACGATTTGAAAATGGCGGAAAATTCGGAATTCGTGATTCATTCGCTCGAACAGAATGTGAAAGTTGATTTCCGTTTGGCGAACGGTCGTGAAGTCAAAATTGGCGGAATCATCGACCGAATTGATTCCGTAAACGGGCGAAAAAGGATCATCGATTATAAAACCGGATTTGTGGATGAAAAAGCGTTGAACATTAATTCCGAAAAGTTAGGGAAAGTTTTTACTGAGAATAAATTTTCATTGCCTTTGCAACTTTTACTTTATGCCGAAATGTTTTTCCGAAATGCTGAAAATCAATTTGTTCAGTTTGGAATTTATCCTTTGAAATATCCGAAAAAAGGAGTGATTTCTTTGAAAATCGATAAAGAATTTGAGTTTGATAATGAAATTTTAAATTGGATTGATCAGCCGTTGAGCGGATTGATTGAGGAAATTTTAAATCCTGAAATTCCCTTCACACCGGTTCGAGAAATAGTTGAGTCGGATTAATTTTTCAATTAATTATCTTTACATCCGAAATCAAATCCAGCTATGCCGAAAACAATTGCGCTTTTGTACCACGAAGTCATCGATGATTATTCCGAGTCGGGTTTTCAGAACAAGGATAATTTGGCGTATATGCACAAAACCGAAGTTTTTAGAAAGCATTTGGAAATTTTTAAAAATCATTTGAATTCAGGGAATTCCAAAGTTGAAAATCATCTTTTTACATTTGATGATGGTGGGATTTCCAATTTAAAATCGGCGCGGATTCTGGAAGAAAATGATTGGAAAGGAATTTATTTCATTACCACAAAACGCATCGGAACATCTGGGTTTTTAGCCGAAAACGACATTAGAACTTTGCACGAGAATGGACATATCATCGGTTCTCATTCGCATACACATCCGATGATTTTCAGGAGTTTGACGTATGTGCAAATGCTGGAAGAATGGAAAGTTTCCAAAGGAATTTTGGAAGAAATTCTGGGCGAAGAAATTTTACATTGTTCCGTTCCGGGCGGTGATTCCGATTTGAAAACCTATGAGTCAGCTATGGAAGCTGGATTTAAATATATTTTTGATTCCGAACCAATTGTGGAAACGAGAAAGCTTCAAAATGCCGATATTTTTGGGCGATTCAGTGTGAAAGCTCAGACGAGCGATCAGCAATTTTTAGAAATGCTTACTTTGAAAAATCTCGCGAGTTTGCAAAGAAACCGAAAGATTAAAGCTAAGATTAAAAAGTTGATTTTTCCAATTCATCAATACATTCAAAACCGTAAAAATGAATAAGCCGATTCGCGTTGTTTGCCTTTTCGGCACTGGAATTATTTTCGATAAAACCCTGAGTGTTTTATTGGAAAAGGACGTGAATGTGGTGGGTGTTGTGAATGCGAATAAACATCAAAAAGGCATTGATTTTTCCTATCTGAAAATTGCCGGAAAAAAATATGGATATTGGAAAGTTTTTCTGCAGATTTTAGGTCGGATTTATTATAAAATTTTAAACGGAAAAAAGGACCGTGAAATCTTTCATCAGATTTATAATTCCGAAGAAATTCATTCCATTATTGAAAATTACAGTTTCGAAACCCATCAGACCGATGATTATGGAAAGCCCGAAACTTTGGAATTCATAAAATCCCTTGAGCCGGATTTATTGTTGGTGCATACCGGTTATTGGGTTGGAAAAAAAGTCCGGGATTTGGTAAATGGAAAAGTTATTGGTGGTCATCCCGGGATTACGCCGGATTATCGGGGCGTTCATTCGCCATTTTGGGCGGTTTTCAATGAGGAGCCGGAAAAGATTGGTTATACGGTTTTCTGGTTGGACAGTGGAGTGGATACGGGCGATATTCTACATCAGGAAAGGGTTTCGGTAGAAAGGGGCGATAGTTATTTTACGTTGAGTTGGAAGGGAATGGTGGGGATTGCGGAAAATCAGGCGAGAATTATCAAAGAAATGGAAAAAGGATTAGAGCCGAAAGCCCGGAAAGTCGGAGAAGTAGATGAGAAAACGAATTATAATCATCCGACGATTTTTCAGTATTTGAAATACAGGAGGATGCAGAAGGAAGTGAGGTGATTATTATTCATTCATTCATTCATTCATTCATTCTCCCGGTTTCCAGAACACTTCTTTAAAATTAATTATTTTATCATTTTCGATTTTGATTCCTTCGTTTTCAAGTAATTGATTCATTAGGTCAGGAGGTGAGAAATGGTGTTTTCCGGTGAGGAGTCCGTTTCGGTTGACGACGCGATGCGCGGGAACATCGGGGTGGTTTCCTGCGTTGTTCATTGCATATCCGACCATTCGAGCAGAGCCTTTCCGACCGAGGAATTCTGCGATAGCGCCATAGGAAGTTACTTTTCCAAATGGAATTTTTCGGGTGACTTCATAGACTTTATCATAAAAAGATTCTTCCAGGGCTGCCATCTAAACGATTTGTTTGTAAATTTAGACATTAATCCTATTTATTTTTTGAATGAAGAATGAAATTCTGATCAATACGATTCGAACCCGTCCCCGTTTTAAGGTTGTTTCGGGCATGAGTGCGCAAGGGTTTTCCGATAAAGTGAATTTGCATTTAAAAAACCGTTCCAGAGTTTTGAGTGGCTATTGCAATACGGAAGTGGGAAGAATTAGTATGATTCAGGATCAGGATAAATATTGGGCACCTCAATTGGAATTGAGGATTGAGAAGAACCCAGATAATCCTTCTCAAATTGAAATTCGTGGAATTTTTGGACCAAGAAATTCGGTATGGACGCTTTTCATGTTTTCTTATGGTTTGGGTGGAGCGATTTTGCTTACAACCGGTTTGTATGGATGGATTGAGGTGGCATTGGACATTGGTAATTTTTGGGTTTGGACTAATTTAATCGGATTGATTTTGATCATTGGACCTTATGTTTCATCTTTTGTGGGAAAAAGAATAGCCCGAAATCATGTGGATTTGCTTCGGGCTTTTATTGAAAGAGTTTTGGTCGAAGAAAAAGTAATCTCCTGATTATTTTAAAGAAACCGTAACGCCTGCGTTTACGCCGACGGTATAAGGATTGAAGTTTTCTACATCGTTCACGGGATTGATTAGATATTTGAAATTCGGTTCCAGATTTAGTTGAACATTTTCCATAATCATCATGTCAAATTTTAGTCCTGCATTGGCGCTGAACGATGTTTTGTTCAGATTATCGGCTTTTCCGAGTTCTTCTGTATATCCTTCGGTGTGCACATAGATTTTATTTTTTGATAGCAGCCATGTACTACCACCTCCTGTTGCACTAATTCCGATGGATCCTGTTTTGAAAAGGGCAATTTCAGCTTCTACTGGAATTTCTATGTATTGAGATTGTTGGCGAAGATTTCCTTCGATTGTTTTATTATTGAGTTCGCCCAGGGCATTGGACGAGACCAAATTGTTGTCCACACGAAGTTCGCCATGGTATTTAATGTTTACGTGATCCGCTTTATTGGGGCTTCCGAGGGCTGCGTTTGCGTATTCAATATTGGCAGCCAGAGGCACGTCTTTGGTCAATTGTTCAAATCCTGTTACCGTGACACCCGTTCGGATTTTTATGTGTGGGCTCAATGCATAAGCGCCTTTTACACCATAGGAAAGGGTTACATTGTTTTCGGTTCTGTATTTTCCCATTTCATCGGCTAACATGGAATTTCCGACAAAGGAATTTAGGGCCATTGGGGAAACAAATCCTGAGATATAAAACCGGTCAAAATCGATTTTCTTTTTTGGGAGCGGAACAGATTTTTTCTTTTTATTTTGATTGGAATTTACCGCAATAAGTTCTTTATCCTTTAAAATTGGAGAGAAATATTCTAATTTTTCTATGGGAAGAATTAGGTTTTCGGGATTCCAGAGATTTGTATTCCATTCGGGGTGATTGTTTTGATGGACTATTTTAGGGTTTTGGTTGGATTCTTTTTGAATGGAGTTGAAATCCGCTACGTAATTATTAGTTGATGTGTTTAAATGAGTTAAATTATTTTCATATAAATTTGAATTTAATATTCTTGATTGTCGATTTTCTTTTTGTGCAATCGTTTCTGATGTTGTGGAATTCAATATTTGAAAATCCGAGTTTTGATTCCAATTTGGATTACTTTCAGAATTGTTTTTGTTCAAATCTGGATGAAGATTATTGTTTAGTTCTTGGCTTTGTTTTGTAATTGCATTTGAATTTTGATTGGTTTTTGAGTTCGATTCAAATTCAAAAACATCAAATACAAATCCACCTCCCACGATCAGGAGTCCCACAATTGCGATGCCCGATAGGGTTGTCCAGAAAGGGAATATTCTTTTTTTCTCTTTTTGTCCTATTTGTTGTTGAATAAATTCCCAAGCTCCATTTGGAGGTGGTTGGGGTATATCTAAATTCTTTTTGAAAAAGCGGTCAATTTTATTTTTCATTTTGACACAAATTTTATTTCATTATTTTTTTTTATCAAATCTTTCAGTTTTTCCCTTGCTCTCGATAAGTTCGATTTTGAAGTTCCCACTGAAATTTGCAACATATCGGCTATTTGCTGATGTGAATAGCCTTCGATCGCATAGAGGTTAAATACTTGCTGATAGCGATCGGGCAGCGTCCGAATGAATTCAAGCAATTCCTCGTAGGTATATTCATCCGGTTCCAAATCTATATCGTCCGAAGTTTCATCGGGTGTTATTTCTTCGTTTAAAACATAGAGATGGTTTTTCTTACGATGTCTTTCGATACAGGCATTGACCATAATTCGGCGAAGCCAACCTTCAAACGAACCTTCGAAACGGAACTGATCAATTTTTTTGAAAATCACAATAAATCCTTCTTGGAAAACATCTTGTGCGTCTTCATAGGAATTGGAATAGCGCAGACAAACAGAAAAGAGTTGAGAAGAATATCTTTTATAGATTTCTGATTGAGCGCTTCGTCGGTTTTCCTGACATTTGCGGATTAATATTTTCAGATTTTCATCCAAGGGTCCTAATTAAGGGATTTCTATTTCTTTTATAATAAATTGGGCTTGCTGATTTTCATCTATTCCCGCCCAAAAGCGAAAAGTATAAGTTCCGCTTGAAGTGGGTACGAACTGCAGTGTATTGACTGCAGCTTGCGGGGCATCAATGCAATTTTCATTTCGCAAGAGGGAAGTGATGATAGAAACCGTTCTTTCGTTTCCCGAAATCTGATAATCATAATCAAAGAATAATTCACAATCGTTTGATTTTGTGAAATAGGTTTTGATTTCCGTCACGGATTTTACCGGATTAATTTCCTTAATTGAAATGCTGTCGATAGGAACGTACTGATAGGTCACTTGCGTTGTAGGTTCATCATCGAGACAAGCATTGAAAAATAATCCTATCGTCATGAGTACTGCCCAGTATTTTAAATTTTTCATACCCAATTAATTCATTGAATTCACTTTTCTAATGATGCGAAAACAATCAAAAGGTTGCGTTAAAGGTTAAGATTTCAGAAAGTTACAAATTATTTTTTATCCAATAAATCGGGACGGCGGATTTTTGTTCGTTCGATGGCATTCTGATGACGCCATTCTTCAATTTTGGCAAAATCGCCTGACAATAAAATATCGGGAACCTTTAAACCTTTGTATTCCGATGGTCTTGTGTAAACTTCGGGTGCCAATAAATCATCCTGAAAAGAGTCGGAGAGGGCAGAAGTTTCATCGTTGAGCACACCCGGAAGTAGTCGTATGATGCTGTCGGCAAGAACGGCTGCCGCAAGTTCGCCACCGCTCAAAACGTAATCACCAATGGAAATTTCGCGGGTAACAAATAAATCGCGCACGCGCTGATCCACGCCTTTGTAATGTCCGCAAAGCATAATGATATTGCCTTTGAGTGAAAGTTCGTTGGCAATGTTTTGATTGAGCGTTACCCCGTCAGGTGTGAGGTAAATGATTTCATCATAATCTCTTTCGGATTGTAATTTCGAAATGCATTTATCAATGGGTTCGATCATCATAACCATTCCGGCGCCGCCACCGTACTGATAATCATCGACTTGTTTGTAGTTGCCAAGCGAATAATCTCTGAGGTTGTGCAAATGAACTTCTACGAGTCCTTTGTCCTGAGCACGTTTCAAGATGGAAGCCTCAAACGGGCTTTTGAGTAATTCGGGTAAAACGGTGATGATGTCTATGCGCATAATGGCGCAAAATTAGGAATTTGTTTTGAGTTAGAAATTCTTATTCCATTCGTTTTACCGGTTCCAGTTTTTCCAGTTCTTCTTGTGTAAATAGTCGGTAATGAATTTTGAAAGTTTTGCCGAGTGGTGTTTCGAGTGAAAATCCGCCTGCACCAAATCCGTCGGTTACATCGAGTGTGAAATGGCTGTATTGCCAATATTCAAATAAATCTCTATCTACCCAAAATTCTGAATCTTCGATAGTTCCGATCATCACATCGTTCATGCGTGGAAAAAATCCGCCTTTCTCAAAACATTGTGGCTGTGTTCCTTCGCAGCAACCGCCGGCCTGATAAAACATCAGTTCGCCGTGGGTTTCTTTGAGTTGTTTGATTAATTCTATTGCTTCGTTTGTTGCGTCAAGTCGTTTCATTGTTCGAAATTTTAAATTAAAATAAAAAGGGTAATCCTCAGATTACCCTCCCTCTCTACTAACCTACTCCTTAGAAAAATCCAAGTTTGTTCTTATTGTATGAAATCAACATATTTTTAGTTTGTCGGTAGTGACCCAACATCATTTTGTGATTTTCCCGTCCGATACCAGATTGTTTGTATCCGCCAAATGGAGCGCCTGCCGGATAATTATGATAATTATTTACCCAAACACGACCTGCCTGAACGGCTCTTGGTACCTGATAAATTTCGTGGGCGTCGCGCGTCCAAACGCCTGCACCCAATCCGTAAAGTGTATCATTTGCGATTTCGATGGCTTCTTCAACCGTTTTGAAAGTGGTAACTGCCAAAACAGGTCCGAAGATTTCTTCCTGGAAAATTCGCATTTTGTTGTGTCCTTTGAAAAGCGTGGGTTGGATGTAGTATCCGCCTTCCAGTTCGCCTTCCAATTTGTTTACACCGCCTCCGGTCAATAGTTCAGCACCTTCTTGTTTTCCCAATTCGATGTAAGAATTAATCTTATCGTACTGAATTTTTGAAGCCTGAGCACCCATCATGACCGTTGTGTCCAATGGATTTCCAACTTTGATGGCTTCGGTACGCTGAATTACTTTCTCGATGAATTTTTCGTAAATGTCTTCCTGGATCAGAAGTCGGGTAGGAGCTGTACAGATTTCACCTTGGTTGAATGCAAATAAAACAGCGCCTTCGATGGCTTTGTCCAGGTATTCATCATCATGATCCATCACTGAATTGAAGAAAATGTTTGGAGATTTCCCGCCCAATTCCAGTGTCACTGGAATGATATTTTCCGTTGCATATTGCATCACCATACGTCCGGTTGCGGTTGAACCTGTAAAGGCTGCTTTTGCAACTTTTGGATTGGTAACCAATGTACGTCCGAGTTCTGCTCCGAATCCGTTTACGATGTTGATCACACCTGCCGGAACTATATCTTCAATTAATTCCATCAAAACCAAAATCGAAGTCGGTGTGCTTTCTGCGGGTTTCAAAACAACCGAACAACCTGCTGCCAAAGCCGGAGCCAGTTTCCAAACGGCCATCAGGATCGGGAAGTTCCACGGAATAATCTGTGCTACGACACCGATGGGTTCGTTGATAATCAATGATAATGTATCTTCGTTCAGTTCGGTTGCCGAACCTTCTTCTGCACGGATTACACCTGCGAAATAACGGAAATGATCAATTGCCAAAGGAATATCGGCGTTTAAAGTTTCCCGGATTGCCTTTCCGTTGTCAATGGTTTCTACCGTCGCCAGATACTCAAGGTTGGCTTCCAAACGATCGGCGATTTTATTTAAAATGATACTTCTTTCGGTAGCTGAAGTTTTGCTCCAGGTTTTGAAAGCTTCGTGTGCGGCATCTACAGCGAGTTCAATGTCTTCTTTGGAAGAATGCGCTGCTTTGGTGAAAGCTTTTCCGGTAAGTGGAGAAATATTGTCAAAATATTTACCGTTTACGGGCGGTGTCCATTTTCCTCCGATATAGTTATTGTAATGGCTTTTGAATTCAGGCCAGTTTTTTACAGTTGAACTCTGCGTTGCGGTTGCTTTTGGTGCATCCAAAACCTCTAAATTTTCATTGCTCATATTTATATTATTTATAGTTAATAATTTAATTTTGATAAAGTTAGAAGTTAAAAATTTCAAAAAGTAGATTGATTAGTGTCAAAAAATAGTATCTTAGTGTCATCTGAATTAAATCACATATTTTGATTATGAATTCATCCATCGAAAGGATATATGAAGAAGGAAAAGTGATCACTCCGATTGAGAATCAATTGAGTTTTCACACCGATAATTTGGATCTTCATTTGTTTGAAACCAAAATGAAGGCTTATCATTTTGACTTGTCTTTTGATGAAATTTCGATGATTTCCATGCTTTCGGGGAAAAAAATCATGCATTTTGAAAATGATTCATTTGAATTTATCCCTTGGGAAACTTTGATTTTGGATAAAAGTAAACAGATGAGCATCGATTTTCCAGAAGCCGATAATCATAATCCTACACGATGTATGGCTTTGATTATTTCGCCTGATGAAATCAAAGAAACGCTTCTTTTGCTCAATGAAAATGCACCCAAAATTGATAATGCAGTTTGGTCACTTGATGCTTCTTCCGTGAAATTTGAAAATGATTTTATTTTAAGTCGTTACATTGAAAAAATAATTCTTTTGGCTTCGTCGAATAGTCAATACAAAGAAACTTTGAGCAAGCTGACCACAAAAGAGCTCATCATTCATTTGTTGCAATCACAGGCTCGAAATGTATTGTTGAAAGAAACTTCCTCGCTTTTGAATGTCAATCAATTGGCTTATGCCATAGATTATATTCGAAAGAATTCCGACAAAGTTCTTTCGGTTGAAGAAGTTGCTGAAAAAGCTTATATGAGCAAATCGACTTTTCATCGTCATTTTAAAAGAGAAGTAGGCATCACACCGAGTGAGTTTATTTTAAATGAAAAAATAAAACGAGCCAAATTTCTTTTGAAAACAACCACTCAATCTGTGGGAGACATCGCTTATTCGCTTGCGTTTAACACGCCGAGTCAATTTATAAAACATTTTAAACGAGTTACGGGAACTACTCCCTTGAAATTCAAGCAAGGATTTAATTGATAATAAGGGGGTTATTTAAATTGAATTAAACCTTTTAAAAGTCATTTACTTGGAGTGGTCAATTTCGTAACTTTGGGCTTTTAAATTTTTAAGCATGTTTCCATATCAGCGTCATCGCAGACTTCGAAAAAATGAAGCCATTCGTAGTTTAATCCGTGAAAATTATTTGTCACCGCAGGATTTTGTTTTGCCGATTTTTGTTGCCGAAGGCGAAAACATCAAACAGGAAATTCCTTCTATGCCTGGAATTTATCGTCATTCGCTTGATCTAACCATTAAAGAAGTCAAAGAAATATGGGATTTGGGAATCAAGGCAGTTAATATTTATGTGAAAGTGGATGAAAATCTAAAGGATAACACTGGAAAAGAAGCATGGAATCCCGACGGCTTGATGCAGCGTACAATCCGTGAAATTAAAAATGCAGTGCCTGAAATGATTGTGATGCCGGACGTGGCTTTGGATCCTTTTTCCATGTATGGTCATGATGGAATCGTTTCAAAAGGTGAAGTTTTGAACGATGAAACCAATGATGCTTTGGTGAAAATGAGTCTTGCACAAGCTACTGCCGGAGCTGATTTTGTTGCGCCGAGCGATATGATGGACGGAAGAATTGGAGCGATTCGCGAAGCTTTGGAAGAAAATGGATTTCCCAATGTGGGCATTATTTCTTATTCGGCCAAATACGCAAGTTCTTTTTACGGACCTTTCCGGGATGCTTTGGACAGTGCGCCGGTTGACAATCAAGAAATCCCAAAAGACAAAAAGACTTATCAGATGGATTTTCACAATGCTTATGAAGCGCTTCGCGAAGTGGAAGAAGACATCAACGAAGGCGCGGATATTGTGATGGTAAAGCCCGGAATGGCTTATCTGGACATTGTACGGATGGTAAAAGACAATTACAATATTCCGGTTTCGGTTTTTCAGGTTAGTGGCGAATATGCCATGATCAAAGCCGCTGCCGCAAACGGTTGGTTGGATCATGATCAGATAGTGCTGGAAAGTTTGACTGCTTTTAAACGAGCCGGAGCTGATATGATCTTCACTTATTTTGCCAAGGAAGCTGCCTGTCTATTAAATTCTTAAAATTCTAATTTCAATTTATGTTATTCGGAATGAGATTTTTAGTAAATTAGAATTTTAAACGCCTTCGAATTGAGAAACTTACAGCAAATCATACTCGATGCCAAAAAGGGAAAACGTCAGGCTCAAAATATTCTGATGGATCTTTTTTGGGGCAATGTATATAATTACGTTTATCTGAAAATTAAAGACGAGGAAGAGGCGGAGGATATTGCGATTGAGACTTTTACCAAGGTTTTCGCGAAGTTAAAACTCTATAATTCTGATTTTGATTTTAAAACTTGGGTCTTATCGATTGCACACAATACGATGATAGATCACATTCGAAAATCGCCTGCACTAAAACTCTCCTTGGACGATGAAAACTATCAAATTGAAATTGAAGAAGATTTGCCATCTCCCGAAGAAACGCTTATTCAGAAGCAAGATACAGATGCTTTGATTCATCACCTTCAAAAATTAAAGCCTGAATACCGTAAGATATTGGAATTAAGGTTTTTGGATGAAAAAACTTATAAGGAAATCGCTGAAGAGTTGGATTTGACAATGGCAAATGTAAAAGTTCGTTTGTTGCGTGCTCGACAATTATTGCAAGAAATTTTAAAAGTTTAAATTTCATTTATTAACAAAAAATGTTAATAACTTTGTTGAGTATTTGTTAATATCCACACTAATTCCTAATTTTATACGTTGTAAATTTAGGATTTGGAAATGGTAAGAGCAATGAAATGGAGTAAATTTTATATTCTTTTATTTAGTCTTGGGGTTTTAGTAAGTTGTGGTACGACGGGTCATGTCGTAAATACGACGGCACATAAACACAAGAAAAAAACTTCGGTTGCCAAGACCAAAAAGTCAAAAAATTCGACTTATACACATTCTGCTTCACCTTATTCTGTCGAAGTCAGCTCAGTTTTGAATGAAGCAAAACGATATTTAGGAACACCTTATAAATACGGCGGGACGACCAAAAGTGGACTTGATTGTTCGGGGTTGGTTATCAATGCGTTTGATGCAGTGGGTGTTAAAATGCCACGAATTTCTAGAGATCAAGCCAATGAGGGAAAAGAAATCCGACTTCGTGATGTACAAGAAGGTGATTTGGTCTTTTTTAAAACATCAGGGTCGAATATCAGTCATGTAGGCATTGTGGAAAATGTGAAAAATGGTGAGATTTTTTTTATTCATTCCTCTACATCTAAAGGGGTAATCGTTAGTTCTTTAGAGGAAACTTATTGGAACAAACGATTTGTGAAAGCAACGAGAGTGCTTTAAAATTAAAGTTCAAAATAAGCTCGCATTACTTTAGAGTTTTCAACCTTTGAAGTATTGATTTCCATAATTTTAGGTTTTTCTGAATTCTGATAAAATCCATCAATTTCTGAATTTAATTCTTCCATAGAATTAATTTCAATGTATTCAAAACCAAACATTTCCGCCAGATGATTTGCCCTCAAATGATGTCGGGTTTCAAAAACATCTTCCACCACACCTGAATTTTCCGGTCCGGGAATGATTTTGAAAATATTTCCTCCGCCGTTGTTGATGAGAATAATCCGAAAGGAATTGGGCAAATAATTATTCCAAAGTCCGTTAGAGTCATAAAAGAAACTGATGTCGCCCGTTACCAAAACGGTTTGTTTTCCGTTTACGATGGAAGCGCCCGCAGCCGTTGAAGTGGAGCCGTCGATCCCACTCGTGCCACGGTTGGCAAAAATTTCGTTGCTTATCGAATGGTCAAATAATTGCGCATAACGAATTACAGAGGAGTTTCCGTATTGGATTTGAGCTTTTTCAGGGAAAGTTTGAATGAGTTTCTCAAAGACTTTGAAATCGGAAAAACCGGTTTTTTCCGCGAATTGATTTTGGAGTATTTCTTTTTCAATTCGAATGGAATTCCAGTCATTGAAATAATGTGAATTTTGTTGATAGATTTTGGGAACGAATTTTTCCAAAAACTCGACCGGTTTGCTTTGGATTTTGTCGGTCAGACACTGAAAAGTATCGGGATGCCAGAATTCATCGAGGTGCCAATGTTGTTGAGGTTTGTAATTTCGGATGAAAGCTTTGATTTTTTTGGACACTACATTTTGTCCGATTGTCAGCAGGATTTCCGGTTTTAATTTCTCCAAAGTTTCATCTTTCAGCGAATAAATCACGGAGTCGATTTTATTAAAAAACTGTTTGGAATGCAGATTTGAAGTCGTTTCGGTCAAAACTACAACCGATTCATCATCGGCTAGTTTTTTCATCCATTCGTTTAATTTTTCATCAGGAAATTGAAGTCCGACGAGAACGAGTTTTTTGGTGGCGGTATTCCACTTTTGAGCTAAATTTTCATAATCAATTTCAATCGTTTGGCTGAGCGGATTCGCAGTCTTAAATTCGTCAAACTGAATGTCAATTCTATCCTGAAATTCATACAAAGGCTCGGAAAAAGGCATATTGATATGCACCGGACCGGAATTTTGCAAGCAACTGTTGACGGCCTTTTTGATTAATCCCAGATTATCGGTCAGGGATTCTGTGGATTCATCTTCGGACAATTGCGTGCTGTGATAAGTATGCGCATGGAGCGTGTTTTTTTGTCGGATGGTTTGTCCGTCAAAATTATCGACCAAATGTTCCGGGCGGTCGGCGGAAAGGACAATCAACGGAACATTTTGATAAAAAGCTTCGGTCACGGCCGGATAATAATTTACCAGCGCAGAACCTGAAGTACAGCAGACTACGACCGGTTTTCTGAGTTGTTGTGCCATTCCCAATGCCACAAATCCCGCCGAACGTTCATCGACGATGCTATAGGTTTTAAAATCGGGATGATGCGTAAAATGCGTTGCCAAAGCGCCGTTTCGAGAACCTGGCGATAGGACGATGTGCTCAATTCCGAAAGCTTTGAAAGTTTCGGCAATGAGTTGTACGTTTAATTTTTTTGAATATTTCTTTTCCAAATCTGTCAAATTGCAACGCAAATGTAGTGGGAATTTGTTAATTGATAAATGTGTAAATTTGGCAACTATACTTTAAAACCAAACCATGATTGTAGGAAACGGATTAGTGGCAAATGCTTTTCGGGAATACGACCGGGACGATGTTGTTTTTTTTGCTTCGGGTGTGTCCAATTCCTTGGAAACCGATCAGGCGCAATTTGATCGCGAAGAAAATTTAATTCGAAAGACAATCGAGGAAAATCCCGGGAAGATTTTTGTGTATTTCAGTACTTGCAGTATTTACGATTCCTCCAAAAATGCGAGTTTTTATGTGAACCATAAACTCAATATGGAGCATTTAGTGGCCTCTGACTGTGAAAAATATCTGATTGCACGCGTCAGTAATGCGGTAGGGATGGGCGGAAATCCAAATACGTTGATTAATTTTCTGGTACATTCGATTTCTGGAAATTCGGTTGTGAAAGCACATATTGATGCCACGCGAAATTTAATTGATGTGGAAGACGTGGTGAAAATCACGATGGAATTGCTTCAGGAGAATAAAATCAACCGGATTGTCAATGTGGCTTATTTGGCCAATTATTCCATCGTTCAGATCATCACCATTGTAGAGGATTTTTTAGGTAAAAAAGCCGAACTAGAATTGCTAAAGGCCGGACAAAGTTATTCGATTGACATTCCCGATGTTCAGGATTACTTTCGTCGAAAGAATTTACAGGACAAAGAAAATTATTTGTCGGGGATTTTGAAAAAATATTATCAGAACTATCTTTCGTAACGCCATTTAAAAAGTCGGTAACCTAATTCGGTGGGCAAATTCAGGAATAAGTTTCTTTTTTTTTGGTCTGTTGTAAATTCCGAAGAAAAATAGTCAGAAAGGCTCAATTTGGGCGCTTTTTTCAGTCGTGCATAATTTTGTTTCCAGTATGGAACATCGTCCCGCATTGATTTCCATTGCATTTGCAAAGTAGTTTCCTTGAAGCCGATTAACTTTTTTTTGATGAGTTGCTTGCGTTTAGAATTGGTTTCTTTATAGGCTTTTGTAAACCATTCGACAATGGTTTGATGGTTTTCGAAATTGACTTTTGTACGATTGAAAATCACGGAATTGCTGTGTAGATAATAAAGATAAGTGATCTCATCAATGATGGATAGAGATTCGACTTTCAGCATCAAATGGAAGAACCAGAGTTCGTCTTGCGCATATAATTTAGGGACGAAATAGATTTTATTTTTTTTTAGAAATTCTAAATCCACTAATTTATTCCACGAGGGAACAGGAAAAAAATTATGGCAATACGCTTCAAAAATTTCTTCGTTATTTCTATAAACCTTCTTTGGGGCGAGTGTGGGAAAGCCCAATTCTTTAATGCTGTTGTCAAACGTATTGATCCATCGGTTTTGTGCCAATACCATTTGGACCTTTTTATCTTCAATTTCTTTTACAAAAAGCTCAATGCAATCTTCTGTAATTTCATCGTCGCTGTCTAGAAAATAAATATATTTCCCGCTGGAATTATCAATTCCCGTATTTCGGACAACCGATAATCCAGAATTTTTTTCGTGGTGAAGCAGTTTAATGTTCAAATCGGGATTTTCCGAAATGAAATTTTCGATGATTTCGATGCTGTTGTCGGGTGTGGCATCATTCACCAATATTATTTCCAGATTTTTATACGTCTGATTTTTCACAGATTCCAAACAGCGTAAAATATAATTTTCGCACTTATAAACCGGGATATTGATGGAGACTAAAGGCATTGATTTAGATTTATAGAACAAATTGATTTTGACTAAATAATTTGGCAAATCCAACTATCATGGATTGCTTGACAACTCGATTTTGAACGAAATTAAACCTTAAAAAAATCCCGATACCAATCCACAAATTTATTGATTCCTTCTTGTATGGTCGTTTCGGGTTTATAATTCAAATCCCGGATTAAATCAGAAACATCAGCATAAGTTGAAGGTACATCACCTGCCTGAATGGGTAGCATATTTTTTTCTGCCGTAATACCTAATTTATTTTCCAAAGCCGTGATGAAATCCATCAACTTCACCGGATTATTATTTCCGATGTTATAAACTTTATAAGGCGCAGAAGAAACCGAAGCATCGTCCGAATTCGGATTCCATTCTGCATTTTCCTTGGGCGGATTGTCATTTACACGAATAATTCCTTCCACGATATCATCCACATACGTAAAATCACGCTGCATTTCGCCGTAGTTGAAAACATCAATCGGTCGATTTTCCAAAATGGCTTTTGTAAAGAGGAACAATGCCATATCGGGACGACCCCAAGGGCCATAAACCGTGAAAAATCTTAATCCTGTTGTCGGGATTTTAAACAAATGACTGTAGGTATGCGCCATTAATTCGTTGGATTTTTTACTCGCTGCATACAAACTGATTGGATGATCCACATTGTCCTTAGTGGAAAAAGGTTGGTTTTCATTTAATCCATAAACACTTGAACTGCTCGCATAGGTCAAATGTTTGATTTGATGATGACGGCAACACTCCAGAATATTCAAAAATCCGACGATGTTGGCATCGATATAAGCATCTGGATTGGTAAGCGAATAGCGAACACCGGCCTGAGCCGCTAAGTTGATGACTTTGTCAAATTTATGTTCGGCAAAAACTTTTTCCAGGTTGGATTTGTCTTCCAAATTGAGTTGGATGAACTGATAATTCGGATGAATTGAACTCGGAACCAATTTATTGTATTCGATAGATTCTTGTGAAATACCGGTCATTTCGAGGCGTCCGTATTTCACGCGAATGTCATAATAATCATTGATAGAGTCCAATCCGACGATTTCATCTCCTCTTGCAATCAATTTCGTAGCAAGATGAAATCCGATGAAACCGGCTGTACCTGTGATAAGAATTTTCATGCGACAAATTTAGGATTATTTTGGTGATTCTAATTTAGTCTTTAGGTAAAGAAAAATTAGGATTTGAGAATTAATCCGGCATATTTCCCGTCAAATTCCACAATAATAGGTTCTCTTTTGTTCTGAAGACAATAGTCCATAAAAGCTGCATTGTCTGCAATATCATCACTCATAAAAACGCCGCCAGATTTGACTTTGTCCCAAAGGATATTGTACGCCCACATACGTCCGTTGTAGGATTTATCGCTGTCGTAATGAACAAAATCAAATTCTGATTGTTCTTTGAAAATTTTCGGAAGTGACTCGCGGTCTGCAAAACGAAAAAGTTTCCAGTTTTTCCGAAGATTTTCCGGCACTACGCAACCTACGTAAACGTCATTATCCTTTCCCAGATAAGGCATATCGGAACTATAAAGCGTCCCGTTTCTTTTGGTAAGCGAAAGCAAAGCGGCAAGCGATGACCAGCCATAAGCAACGCCCGTTTCCAAAGCATTTTGGGCTTGGGTGAATTCGCAGAGATTATATATCAAATCCAAAGCACCTGCACCGCCCATTTTGACGGGTGTTTTTTCTTCAATTTTTTGGGCATTTTGAATGATTTCTGAATAATTTTCAACCAATTTCGGATAATTAAGATTTCCTGTGATGGTTTGAATCGCTTTTTCCTGACTGATTGAAAGTTCTTTGCACCATTTCTCTGCAATTTCTTTTCCTTTGGTGGCTGAACCGCGTTGAAAGGTATTTTTAATGATTTTTCTTCCCAATTCGGGATAAAGATGAGGTCTGACTAAATAAGCAAAGAAGATTTTTACGACTTCGGTAATTTTATTCATGGGTTTGATTGTTGTGAGCGCAAAGATAATAACTTAGAAGAATTTAAAAATTATATCTTTGTTCGGTTGAAATTAGCCTACCTATGCTTGAAAAATTAATGAAATATTTGCTGAGAACCAAGGGAGAAAAGTGCTTCCGAAGTAAAGCCGAAAGTGTGAAAATTGGGAATGGTTTCGTTGCTCAAATTTCGGAAACGGCAAAACTTCAGTTCGGAAAAAATCTTGATTTCCGAAATTACATCAGTATTTGGGTGGGCAAAAATGCTGAATTAAAAATAGACGACAATGTTTTTATGAATAATTTTTGTTCGGTCAATTGTTTGAAATCCATAGAAATAGGGGAGAATACTATTTTTGGCGAAGGGGTCAAAGTATATGACCACAATCACGCCTATTCCCACGGAAATGGCGAGCTCAAAGTAAACCGGAAAGAGTTTACTTATGGAACTGTAAAAATCGGAAAAAACTGTTGGTTAGGAAGCAATACAGTGGTTTTGAAAGGTGTAAGCATCGGGGATAATTCGATTATTGGTGCCGGCTGTATGATTCACAAAGACGTTCCGGCGAATTCGGTCATTGTTAATAAACAGGAATTGATTTCAAAATGATTGAAAACAAAATTGCAAATCCTGAAATTTCAGTTGTGATGTCGGTGTATAATGAAGAAACCTATCTTCGTTCTGCTATTGAATCTGTTTTAAATCAGACTTTTAAAGATTTCGAATTCATAATCATCAATGATTGTTCGACCGATAAAACAGTTGATATTCTCAAAGAATTCGAAGCCAAAGACAGTCGGATTATTTTGTTTGAAAAGCCCATAAACAAAGGATTTAAGGGTTTTGTTGAAAATCTGAACATCGGGATTTCCAAAGCACGCGGCAAATACATTGCCCGAATGGATGCCGATGATCTTTGTTTGCCCGAACGTTTGGAGAAACAATTTAATTTTTTAGAAGAAAATCCGGAAGTATTTCTGACCGGTTCTTCGATGATTTTGATGAATGAAAAGAGCGAAGAAACAGGAAAAATGAGTGCTTTGTCACATCCGGATTTGATTAGAAAAAGAACCAAAATTGACAACCCGATTTTTCATCCCACGATTATGTTTCGCAACGAACCGGATTTGATTTATCGGGATAAATTTTACGCTTGTGAAGATTTTGATTTTCATCTGAGAAAGCTTTCTGAAAACAGAGTTCTTCATAATATTTCGGAACCTTTGTTGAAATACCGAATTTTGGAAAGTTCTATTTCGAGAAAAGGAAATTCTTTTGTCAAAAGATTGTTTCTAGAACAAGCCAAAACTTTTTATAATCAGCGGATTAAGTCCGGTCAAGACGGATATGAAAATTTCGACGAAAATGAATTTCTGAATATCTTAAATCCGGATTTTCCCAATTCTAAATCTTACCTGATTACTGCTGCAAATGTTGCGATTTTGTATGGTCGGATTGAAGAATTAAAATCCATTAACCAAAAATTAAAAAACCAATACCACCACACTTATTTCTATTTTAAAATCAATGAATTAGGTGTGGTAAATAAGTTAATATCTTTCACAAAACGAAAACTTAGATAAACCATGATTCCAAAAATTCTTCATTATTGCTGGTTTGGAAAAAATCCGAAATCAGAACTGGCTCAGAAATGTATTGCAACTTGGTCAAAATATAATCCTGATTATCAAATCATTGAATGGAATGAAGAGAATTTTGATGTCAATCAACATCCATTTGTGAAAGAAGCTTATGAGCAAAAGAAATGGGCATTTGTATCTGATTTTGCGCGTGTGAAAGCTGTGTATGAATTGGGCGGATTTTATTTGGATACCGATATGGAGATTACGCGCAGTTTTGATGATTTGCTTCAGCACAAAGCGATTTGCGGATATGAATTCAAAGGAAGGCCTTTTTCTGCCTTTTTTGCGGCTCAACCGGAACATAGTTTTGTAAAGGAAATGTATGCGTATTATTTGCAGCAAGAAGAAATGAAAATTATGGCAAATACCACAATTTTTTCCAAACTTCTAATCGAAAAATACGGTGCTTCATCAGGCGATCAATACCAGGAATTAGCCAATGGCGTGACTTTATTTCCCTCGCATTATTTTTCTTTGGATGTTCCGAAAAATTATGTAATTCATCATTTTGAAGGTTCTTGGCTCGATGCCGCTCATCAATCTACTTACAAAGAAATGGTAAATTTGTACGGACATCTGAAACCGATTGTGGAAATGAAAAATGGCAAAATCGTAATGAAAGATCTAATTTACAATCGGAAGGTTTATAACATTGATCAGATTTTGGAACAGATTCCTTTGTCTTACATCATCCAGTTTGTAAAAAATAAGTTTTTAGAGAAACTAAAACTTAAGAAAACTTAAATAGTCACTTTATGAAAACCCTTTATTTCATACCACATTTGAGAACGGGTTCCGGGATGGGACGCGTTTTAAATGTAAAAGCAAATTATCTGGCAGAAGTTTTGGGACATGAAGTAACGATTATCACTTATCGGCAATTTCAAGATCCTGTTTATTTTACCTATAGCGATAAGGTAAAAATGGTTCATTTGGATTTGGATGATCCGAGTTTTCGGTTGAAAGAACTTAGCTTTTTTGAAAAAAGAAAACAAATTCAGGCTTTCATGTCGGAATACCGAGAAAAAGTCGAGAATTATTTGCAAAATAATCCAACTGATGTCTGTATTTCAATGTTTTTGGGTGCGGAATATAAATTCTTAACTGAAATTAAAGACGGAAGCAAAAAAATCATTGAATTTCATTTTAACTTTGATATTTCGCCATTTAGAATATTTAACCAAAAGAAGTCTTTGAAGAATTTTCGAAATTTTTTACAGATTAAATCTTTGAAGAAAAAAGTGGATCGTTTCGATAAATTGGTGGTATTGACGGAAGAAGATGCGGTTGTTTGGCGAAAATATTTCCAGAATATTCATGTCATAACCAATCCGATTACCATTAATTCGGAACATATAAATGCTTCTTTAAAATCTAAAGTAACCTTAGCTGTCGGGCGTTTGACCCAACAAAAAGGTTTTGATTACCTGATTGATGCCTGGAAAACGGTTCATGAAAATCAACCCGATTGGAAATTGCAGATTTACGGAGAAGGAGAATTACAAGACGCCTTGAACCGTCAAATTCAGAAGAATGGTTTGGAAGACGTAGTTGAAATAAAAGATCCGGTCAAAAATATAGAACAAGTGTATGAGCAAAGCTCTTTGTTTGTTTTAAGTTCAAGATTTGAAGGTTTCGTACTTTCCTTGTTGGAAGCTATGTCTTGTGCCTTGCCAGTGGTTTCATTTGATTGTAAATATGGCCCGACACAATTGATTCAATACGGAGAAAACGGGTTTTTGGTACCATTAGGTAATACAAAAATTCTTGCCGAAAAGATTTTGGAAGTGTTGAAAGATGAAGATTTAAGAAATTCCATGGGGAAATCTGCCAAAAAGACCTCCGAAAATTATTCGGTTCCATCGATTATGGCGGAATGGGATAAATTGTTTTTATCTTTAACGCAGGAAAACCAGCCATGACCAACATTTACATCAAATCTTTTAACAGAGCGTATTATTTAGACCGTTGTTTGCAGAGTATTGAAAAATATGTTTCGGGCGAATATAAAGTAGTGGTTTTGGACGATGGAACACCTGAAAAATACCTGCAAAAAATACGAGAAAAATATCCTGATGTAGAAATTCGTGTGTCGGAACAATATGACTATAAAATAAATTCCATTCGCGAAAATTTAACATCCGGTAAACAAATCGATGGATTCAAAATCCCCATCCCACTATGGAAAGAAGCGGTCCGAACCGGTTCTGAGTACATGATCATGACCGAAGATGATGTTTGGTTTACAAACCCTGTAAATCTTGATAAATTGTCGGTTTATATGAAAGAATTCGATATGGTTCTGATTAAATTAGGCTGGATCAGCAGGCGAAAGTTAAAATCAGAATTTATTCCGCTGAATGAGGAATTAACGGTGGTTGAACCTGAAATTTTCACGGCACCAAGATGGTTTATGAAAGATTTTTTCTTTCGAAACAAATGGAAGGTTTTTTCTTTGATGTACAAACTGGGACTTGTGGATAATCACACCAAACTCGAATATTGGGCGATGAATGCGATGTTGATGGGGATGTTTCGTAAAGACTATTGGCTTGCAGTTTGGGAAACTTTAGACCAAAGAGTGGACGAACGCGAGCAACTCATCAATGCAACCGATTGGTACCGAAAAAATAAACGCAAAAATCTTTTTGGGAAGTTGAATTTTGAAATGATGAAAACTACTTTTATTTCGTCTGCAACCAATTCCTATCACAAATATGGCGATGAATTCGACGTTAATCAGTTTAATCACATTATGAACGAAGAGTGGTACAATGGGAATCTTGATGCCATGAATAATTTTCCGAAAGACTTTTCAGAACAAATAATTCTATCCATTCTCCAAGAGAAAAACTTGCCCAAATCCCAACCTCAAGCTTGGAAGAATTGGGCGGAAAAGTTTAAAGAACAATATAGAAATCAGGGAGTTGATGTGGACTGATCTATTACTTCTACCTTCTCAAAATCATGCAGCCATTCTTTGTGAAAATTAGTCAGTTTTCCATACGAATTATCCAAAACTTTCATGTTTTTCCCCATCAAAACGCCAAGAATTAACCCGTGGAGCCGGGTTGTATAAATCGTTTCGTATTGACTGAAGAATTCGGTTCCGATTTTAATGTAATTTTCTTTTCCTATTCGGGATTTTAAACCGTAGCGGCTGTCCACGAAACTCCCCAAAACCGGAAGTTTTTGAAATTTCATCGCAATTTTGTCCAATCTTCGTTGGTTTCGGATTTTGTTCCAACGCTCTTTTTTGCTCATATTGAATGTCGGCCAGTCCAAAGTGTCAAATTTCCCTTTGATTTCGGGAATTCTGCCCAGTTCACCGTCATTTCTTTTCATAAGCAAGGTTTTCTTTGCGGTTGAGGCTTTCTCCAATTTTTTCGGATCGATGCAAAACGCCATGTCGGGAAGCAGTTTGGGCGTGACATTTGGAAACCATTTTTGAACCAAATCAAAAGAAACCTGATCCCGAACGCAAAAAATCAAATTCGGATGATTATTTAAAATTTTAGCGTCCGAAGTTATATTGTTTTCATTCTGATAATAAATAGTTTGGGGGAAAATGATGATTTTTTTATCGGTATTATTTGCAATAATTTTCAATCGTTCTTCCTGTGTTTTCGTATAAATATCTCCAAAATTACCGCCGCCCTGCATAAGAATCACTGCATTTTCGGGTATTTTTTCTTGTTCAAAAAACAAATAACTTGCTTCGTATAATTTTTTAAACGGAATTTCTTCTAAAAACGCCAATTCGCCTTCCCAAATCAAATTGTCTCCAATATTATCATAGTCCGGAACGTCCAAAAGCACAAAATCCCCGTCAATCAAAGGTTTGAGCTCTTGAATAATCAAATTCTTTAAGTGGATTATTTTAGAAAGGTTTAAATTTGCCATTTTTGAGAAATTTTGTGTAAAGATATTCAAACTTGGGATTTAGCCTAAGTCTGAAATTAAGAAAGAAAAATGACCAACCCAACCAAAATAAAAGTTCTTTTTCGATTACGCTCCTTAGAAATGGGCGGTGTGCCACGAGTGGTGCTCGATTTGTTAAGGAATTTACCCAAAGATAAATTCGATTTGACCTTGATGCTTAATCTTTACCAAGGTGAGCTCCGAACCGAAATCCCCAAAGACATTCGGCTCATTACCATTACCAAAGGGAAAGAAGATTTCAGTCAAAATCCTTTGATTCAGAAAGTTCAACTTGCAATTCGACGTTTTAAATTGGCGTTTTATGATAAATTCCCAGCTGTTTTGTACAAGCTAAAAGTAAAAGATGAATTCGATATTGAAGTAGCGCCCGGCTATGCAGAATTTGAATGGGTTTTGAATTCGCCTAACAAAAAATCACGAAAAATCGGTTGGTTTCATACCGATGTGAGTTACGACAAAGACCAAAATCGGGTGATGAAACGCATCGAATTGATGAGGAAATTCGATTGGATGATTTTTGGTTCGGCACAAACCCGTCAGATAATTGAAGATTTGTACGGCGTGACTTATCCGAAAAGTTCGGTGATTTACAATGTGATTAACATTGAAGAAGCGGTTGAAAAGTCTGGAGAATTTGAAGTGAATTACGAAGTGAAACCTGTTTTTTCATCGGTCGGGAGGTTGCATTATCGCAAGGGGTATGATGCGTTGATGCGCATTCACAAACGTTTGTTGAATGAAGGTTTTGTCCATTTGATTGCGGTCATTGGTGGCGGAAATGAAATGGAAAACCTTCAAAATCAGGCGCGAGAATTAGCGGTTGAAAATACCTTTAAACTATTTGATACGCAGAAAAATCCCTATACTTATATCGCAAATTCCGACTTTTTTATATTGCCTTCGCGCTCAGAGTCTTATCCTTTGATTATTGGTGAAGCAATGGGATTGGGTGTTCCGATTATCAGTACAAATGTGGGCGGGATTTCGGAAATGATTGATCACGAAGTGGATGGGTATTTGGTGAATTTTGATGAAGAGGAAATTTACGAAGCGATGAAAAGGTTTTTGACCGAACCGGAATTGGTTCAAAAAATCAAAGAAGGCGCAAAAAATGCACGAGCAAAATTCAATGCCCAAAAAATTTACGAGGAAGTGAGTGAAGTGTTTGAAAATCAATTTAAACTAATAAAATGAGCCAAGAGAAAATTACCGTTGTAACGCCAACTTTTAATCGGGCTCATACACTTAAGAGAGCTTTTGATTCACTTTTAAATCAGACTTTTAAAGATTTCAAATGGATCATCATGGACGATGGTTCGACCGATGAAACAGAAGATTTGGTGCGTGGTTTTCAGGTAGTTAGTCCGTTTGTCATTGAATATTATTACAATCCGAATAAACATAAATTTCATACGGTTTTTGACGGAATTAAAAAGGTAGAAACGCCTTATTTTATCATTTTGGATTCCGATGATTCTTATCCGATAGATGCCTTTGAAATTTTATACAATGAATGTGAAAAGGTTGAAAATCAGGAGGAGTATATTTCGGTAATGGGTTTGTCGGGCGATGATGATGGAAAAGTGGTTGGTGATGAATATCCGAACGGTGGATTTGACGGAAGCATCTTCGAAATGCGGTATAAATACAAGGTGAGAGGCGATAAAAATGGTATGTTTTTTACCAAAACCTATCAGCGGGAATTAGAGAAATTTGATTATTCCGGAATTCCGAAAGGAATTTACATTCCGCAATCTGTATTTTTTAATGTTTATGATGCTAAAGGTGTAAAAACACGATTTATCAATAAAATCATTCGTAATTACCACAAAGACGAAAACGACGAAGCATCGGTCTCCAACACGCGATGGAGTGGGGAAAACCGATTGGGTTTGATGTTGGGACATTTATTTTTTCTAAATGCTTATCAAAAGCAGTTGTTTCCCTACCCGAAAGCACTTTTGAGAAATCTCATAGGTTATCAGATGTACGCCATCAGTCAGAATAAAGATTTTTCTAAAATGATTCAGGATGTAAAAAATCCTTTTATTAAAATTTTGGGTGTTATACTTTTTCCTTTTAGCTATTTTTACTCTTTGATAAAGCTGTTGGACTAAATGTTATAAATCCTTGATTACTGATTTAAAAGTTAAGCTATAAAACAAATAGTTTTAAATTTGCTTGCTAAACCTGCCCATGAAAAAAAAAATCCTCATACGCATCGGTTCTCTTCGTCACGGTGGAGCAGAAAAAGTGTTGACGACTTTTCTGAAAAACCTACCTTCCGATAAATATGAAATCGATTTGTTGCTCAATCTTTATTCGGGAAAATACCTGAGCGAAATCCCGGATTGGATCAATTTTTATTACCTCAACAAAGGTGAAATGATCACCACCAATCGCCCACAGGACATTCCCCAAAAGGCTTTTCGGGTGATTTATCAGAAACTATTGAAAACTTTTCCTCAACTTTTGTATAAATTCATTCTGAAAGGGAAAAAATACGATATCGAATTCGCTGCTATTCACGGATTGCGCGATGATATCCTGAATTCGCCCGATAAATCTTCCAAAAAAATTGTCTGGATTCATAACGATTTACGGAAAACCGAATTTCACGATTATACCGATGAAGAAATCCGGAAATTCTTCGGATTTGATAAAATCATGGTGATTTCTGAACAAATTCAGCAAGATTTTGAAAATCAAGTCCAAACAGAGGATGAAAAAAGTCGGATTGTACGAATTTATAATCCGCTCGATACACAGGAAATTTTAGATAAAGCAGAATTAACTCAAAACCAATACGATTTCTCAAAAGAAGAACCTGTTTTTGTGTCAGTAGGAACGGTTTTTCCCCAAAAAGGTTTTGACCGTTTGCTCAAAGTTCACAAAAAACTTTTGGACGAAGGTTTCAAGCACCGGATTTTGATTGTGGGCGATGGATATGATTTTGAAAATGTAAAACAACTCAAATCCGAATTGGCTGTGGACAAAACCGCGACTATGCTTGGCTTTACCGATAATCCTTATCCTTACTTCAAAGCTGCAGATTTTTTTATTCTTTCTTCGCGATACGAAGGTTTTCCGACCGTTTTGTACGAAGCCATTGTTTTGAAGAAAACCATCGTAGCGACCGATGTTTCAGGCGTTCGCGAGATGCTTAATGATGGAGAGTTAGGGTTAATTGTAGAGAATTCAGAAGAAGGAATTTACGAAGGAATGAAACAAGTATTGACAAATCCTGAAATTTCAAATTCTTACCAAAAGAAACTTGAAAATTACAATCCACCGTTTAATCTAGAGAATTCTGTCAGGAAAATACAGGAGATTTGGGATGAGCTTTAAAAGAAAGAATTTATCTCATCAGGATTCTTAAATTTGTAGAAATAGAAAGAACAATAAAAAAAATGCCAACCCTGCTTCAACAAGATTATTATAGAAAAACTGGGAAATATGAAAGCGTAACCCTTTGGAAAGTTTTATTCGATCCGGGTTTGCTGTTTTTATATTTTTTGCGTCATTCTCAACATACTTCGCCCAAAAGTCCGGTGGGAATTTTTTATCGGATGATGCTTCGTCGTTACCAAATCAAATATGGATTTCAAATTTCGGCCAAAACCGAGATTGGTGGCGGATTGTACTTGGGACATTGGGGGACGGTTGTGGTCAATCCCCAAGCGAAAATCGGTAAGAATTGTAATCTGGCACATGGCGTAACCATCGGACAGACCAATCGGGGCGAAAAACAAGGCGTGCCGGAAATCGGTGATGATGTTTGGATTGGAACGAATTCCGTCATCGTGGGCGGAATTAAAATCGGAAACAATGTGCTGATTGCGCCGAATTCTTATGTCACAAATGATGTGGAAGACGACTCAATTGTGGTGGGAAATCCGGCGAGAAGTATGAAAAAAGAGTCAGCAACGGAAGGATATATAAACAATCGGGTATGAAAAATACAAGCAAAAACGAAGGTTTGTTTGTGATTTCGCTCGATTTTGAACTCTTTTGGGGAATTCGCGACAAATTTAGTTTTGAAGAATATGGCCCAAATGTCTTAGGCGTTTGGGAAGTCATTCCGCGTCTGTTGAAATTATTTGAAAAATACGAGGTAAATGCAAGTTTTGCCACAGTAGGCGCCATGTTTGCCGGAAATTTGGATGAATTGAACTCATTTCTTCCACAGAAAAAACCTTCGTATTTCGATCAAAATTTATCGCCTTATCCGGAGTATATTGAAAATTCAAAATCAAATAATCCGAACTATTATTTTGGAAAAAACTTAATCGAATTAGTGAAAAAAGATGCCCGACACGAAATCGGAACGCATACATTTTCCCATTATTACGGATTGGAACCGGGACAAACCAAAGAAGAATTTGAGTCGGACTTGAATTCGGCCGTTGAAATAGCAAAATCACAAGGAATTGAACTGAAATCTTTTGTGTTTCCACGCCATCAAATCAATCCCGATTACCTGGATTTATTTCCGAAATATGGAATAGAAATCTATCGGGAAACCGAAAAAGCTTGGTTTCATTCGGCTGCACGAGGAGCCGATGAGGGAGTTTTGAAACGTGCTGTCCGGTTTTTGGATTATTTTATTTGTTTGGGAAATCATCATTGCCAAGATTTGAAGGAAATAAAAAAAGGAAATCTTTATGCCATTCGTGCGAGCCGATGGTTGCGTCCGTACAAAAAGTCCGAAGCTAAATTTGATCGTTTAAAAATCCGAAGAATTAAAAATCAGATGCGTTTTGCGGCGCGAAAAGGAAAGATTTTTCATTTGTGGTTTCATCCGCACGATATAGGAATTGATCAGGATAAAAATTTTGAAATCTTGGAAGAAGTCCTTCAATTTTATCAGAAATTGAATGCGAAATATGGAATGAAAGCGGCCAATATGGCGGAAGTTGTCAAAATTTATCAGGAAAAATATGAGCCTTAAAATTGTAATGTTGACCGGTCCGGCGATTTCTTCGCGGTTTATGTACAATGGATTGTCCAAAGATTTGGAAATTCATACGGTCATTCGCGAAACGCCCGTTCCGATGAAAACCATTATGAAAAACCGGGCAAAAAAGTTGGGTTGGTTCAATGTGCTCGGTCAAATTGCATTTGGAGTTCTGATATTACCGATTTTGAGAACTTTCTCGAAAAATCAAAAAGAAAAAGTCATTCAGAATTTAGGATTGAGCGATGCGGAAATTTCGCCTGAAAAATTAGTAGATGTTTCGAGTGTAAATTCCGGAGAGACCATTGAAATCTTAAAAAAAATCAATCCGGATGTGGTGATTGTAAACGGTTGTAGAATTGTTTCCAAAAAAGTTTTATCGGCCATTGATGCGGTTTTTATCAATACCCACGAAGGAATTACGCCGCGGTATCGGGGCATTCACGGTGGGTATTGGGCTTTGGTAAATGAAGATTTGGAAAATTGCGGTGTGACGGTTCATTTGGTGGACAAAGGCGTGGATACCGGTGGAATTTTGTATCAGGCGAGAATTCATCCCGAGAAAAAAGATAATTTTACGACTTTTCCTTTTTATCAGACCGCTGCGGGAATTCCCTTGATGAAAAAAGCGATTGAAGATGTGCAAGATAATTCGCTGAAAACAATCGAACCTAAACTGGAAAGCCGGATTTGGTATCATCCGACAATTTGGGAATATGTGTGGAATTATTTGAGAAAAGGGGTGGCGTAAAAGAGAAGAGAAAATAGAAAATAAAAAATAGAAAAGAGGGAAGAAGGTTATAAGTAATTGAATTAAAAAAATGAGTCAGCCAAAAAAAATATTTTTTCTTTTACCGGGACTAACCTTCGGGGGTGCGGAACGTGTGATTTTTACGCTTTGTAATGAACTGGATCGTGAAAGATTTTCACCGAGTTTAGTGTTGTTCAACCAAGAAGGAATGCCTTTGGAATTGCTGAAAAAAGACGTTCAGGTCATTGATTTGAAAATCAGTCGTATTCGGTATGCGATTTTTTCGGTTTTGAATTTAATCCGAAAAGAAAAACCGGACATCGTTTTTGGCGGTTGGGGCGAGGTGAGTGCATTTCTTTCGCCGATTATTCCGCTTTTCAAAAAAACAAAATTTGTAGCACGGGAAACCAACGTGGTTTCAAAACACGTTACGAGAAAGGAAATCAAGTTTTTTTACCGGTTTTACAATCATTTTGACAAAATCATTGCACAGTCTGATGATATGCAAAAGGATTTGATTGAGAATTGGGGAATTCAACCGGAAAAAATTGTTAAAATAAACAATCCGGTGGATGTGAAATTCATTCAAAATCAGATGAAATCCGATGAGAAATTATTTTCGGATGCATTCAAAAATGTCGTCGCCATCGGGAATTTGTCGGAACGGAAAGGTTTTGATTTGTTGCTGAATGTTTTTGCGTATTTAAAAGACAAAGCGATTAAATTATACGTTTTAGGAGACGGTCGCGATCGTGAAAAATTGGCGAAGCAAAAAGAGGATTTGGGATTGAGAAATATCGAATTTTTAGGTGTTCAGAAAAATCCTTATCCGTTTCTGCATCAGGCAGATTTGTTTGTTTTGTCGTCGAGATATGAAGGTTTTCCAAATGTTTTATTGGAAGCGGGAGCTTGTGGCACTTATGCTTTGGTCAATGATTGTCCGGGTGGGATTGATGAAATCATTCAGCCGAATATCAATGGTGAAATTCATTCGATTGAGGATGAAAAAGGCTTTGCGGAAAAGATTTGGTTGCTGAGTGATAAAAAATACGACAAGGAATTTATTCAGGAAAGTATAGCGTCGAGGTTTTCGAAAGAAATCATCGTGGAAAAGTATAATCAAATCCTGAGTGAATTATGAAAGTATCTGTGATTGTTCCGGTTTATAATATGTCGAAATATCTAGCAAAATGTTTAGATTCATTGCTGGCTCAGACTTTAGAAGATTTGGAAATCATTGTGGTTAATGATGGATCGACCGATAATTCGCAGGAAATAATTGATGAATACGTTCAGAAATCGGAGAAAATTAAAGCTTTTGAAAAACCAAACGGCGGACTGAGCGATGCAAGGAATTTTGGTTTGGAAAGGGCGGTGGGGCAATACATTGGCTTTGTGGACAGTGACGATTTTGTTTCGGCGGAAATGTTTGAGAAGATGTATGAAAAAGCAGTCGAACATCAAGCGGAAATTGTTTTATGCGATTTGGAAAAGGTAAATGAAAGGGGAGAAGCCTTCCGTGATTTGCCGCAATCACCGCAGTTGCCGGAGAAAATTGAACTTGAAAAAGATTTCAGGATTTTTGGAGAAATGGCTTGTTTTGCTTGTAATAAATTATTCAAAAAAGAGTTATTTCAAAATCATAAATTCAAGAAAGGAATTCACTTTGAAGACATTGAGTTAATTCCGAAATTGGTGTTGAATTCGAAAATCATTGCGAAAATCAATGAGCCTTTTTATAAATATTTTGAACGGGAGGATTCCATCACTCGTACGCATACTGCAAAAGGATTTGATATGTTTCTGGCGATTGAAAATGTAAAAAAAGCATTTGATGAAAGTCCGTATAAAAATTTCGAAGAAGAATTTGTGCGGTTTTTCATTTTCCAAGGATATTATTCGTTTTTGGCTTATGTAGCTTATGTAAAAGACAAAAAACTCAAGGCTGAAATGTTGGAGGAATTGAGCGTTCAGTTGAGGGGATATAAAGTTTCGAAATCAAAAATATGGAATTATCAAAGGCTTGGTGAGAATTATTTGTTTTCTTTGCCAATTAAAAAGCAGATTTATTATTTAATCGGGTTTGTTCATCCGAAATTAATAATCTTGAGTTAAGAAAACATGAGTTTCATATACAACTTAATGGCGATTTTGATACTGGTTTCATCCATTTATGAAGTCAGCAAAGATGAAACACCAAGCAAAATGTGGTTTTATTTTATCATCATCATGATGACATTAACCGCAGGTCTTGCTTATGGTTTAAGTCCAGATTGGTTGGCTTATTGGAATGCTTTTGAAGGAGCAGCTCAGACCAGTTTTGTAGAACTTTCGGATTTGGCCGAGCGAGTTGACATGGAATTCGGGTATATGTTACTCAATAAAATTGTCAGTTTCTTAGGTTTAGGCTATGCGAGTTTTACTTTGATTATAGCTGGAATTGCACTTTGGCTCAAGGCAAACACGATTTATAAGTACGGAGGATATGCTTTTATGGCATTGCTGATGTATTTCATACCGACTTATTTATTTGAAGAGCATGTGCATGTGCGTCAGGGACTAGCGAACGCCGTTATGTTTTTTTCGATAAAGTATATAATTGAACGGAAACTATGGAAATTTCTATTGTGCTTTGCCGTTGCGTTTTTATTTCATAAAGCGGTTATAGCATTTGTTTTGGCGTATTGGATTGTAAAAATCCGACTCAATAATTTCACAATTTTAGCATTAGTGGGAGGTGCAGTGATAGCCAATCTAGTGGGTTTGAGTACAGCGATTGATGGTGTGATGCAGTTGATGCCATTTGGGGTAGCGGAGACTTACAACGATTATCGAAACGAATTGATGGACAGAGGAGTGCTAGGTGATATTGTTAAGGTAATTACTGTCCTTGTTATAGTCACTTTTAACCGAGCTGTTTCTGAAAAGGATGAATTATTTGTCTATTTTAGAAATTTATATTTGTTTGGAATTGTAATTTATTTCTTCTTTGGTCAGGGTATTTTTGCAGCTCGTCTTCCTGGGTTTTATACTGTTTACTTGATATTTGTAGTTCCGAGAATGGTGAAAGCGCTCAGAGATAATGCAATGTTTAAGAATATAGTTTACATTGGATTTACGGTTTATACGGTATTATTGTATGTGAATTTTTATCGAAACTGGGGCGATCGTTCCGGGTTTGGTAATTATACGACCACGTTTAACACTTGGGTTCCGTATGGATTCTTTTCAAACCAATAGAAATTGATAATTTGTCTGATTTAATTTCCATAATTACGCCTTGTTATAATTCTGAAAGTTACATTTCAGATACCATTCAATCAGTTTTAAACCAGACTTACTCTAATTGGGAATGGTGGATTGTGGATGATTGTTCTTCTGATAATTCGGTTGAAATCATTCGACAGTACAAAGATCCACGAATTCATTTAATTGTTCTGGATCAAAATCTGGGAGCTGCCGAAGCTCGGAATGTTGGATTGCGAAAAGCGAAGGGTCGATACATTACTTTCATTGATAGTGATGATGTTTGGCTGGTTCATTTTTTGGAAAAAGCCCAAGGTTTTTTATCGGGATTTAATGAGGAATTGGTTTATGCAAGTTATAAAAGACACGATGAAAATCTGGAGCCTTATCTGGATGATTTCGTAGCGGAGGATAACATTGATTACAAACGAATTTTATACAATTGTCCTATTCCTATGCTTACCGCGATGTACGATACATCACGCATTGGGAAAGTCCCAATTCCACATGTAGATATGCGCGAGGATTATGCGATGTGGATTGATGTTTTAAAAAAGATTCCGAAAGCAAGAGCTATTCAAGAGCCTTTGGCAATATATAGAATTCGAAAATCTTCTTATTCCAGAAATAAATTCAAGATAATGAAAAAGCAATTTGCTGTTTATTATGAATTTTTAAGGTTATCTTTGCCTCAATCAACTTACTATACGCTCTGCTGGGCGTGGAATGGCATGAAAAAGTATGAAAAATTTAAGCTTAGAGGCAGTCGCTAATATTTTGGGATATTCCTCCCTTTATCTGAAAGTAATTCTCTCCTTTTCCCTTTCTTTTTTACTTACTTTTATTGCAATTCCTAAAATCATAAGGGTTTCCTATCGCAAACAACTCATGGATATACCGGGTGTGAGAAGTTCTCATGTAAAAAAGGTTCCGCGTTTGGGTGGAGTTGCGATTTATTTTGCCATAACTGTGGTATCATCGATTTTTGCGCATGAAATGCTTTATCAGATTGTTTTCTTTTCGGCAGCTTTGGTCTTGCTGTTTTTCATCGGTTTGATGGATGATTTGCTTGTGGTTGCCCCTCGTAAGAAACTGATAGCTCAGTTGATTAGCGCAGTAATGATTGTGGTGGGATCCGATGTGCGAATTCATAGTTTTTTCGGACTCTTTGGAATTTATGAATTGCCCTATTTACTGAGTGTTTTGTTTACCATTTTTATCATTGTTCTGATTATAAACTCCTATAATTTAATCGATGGGATAGATGGATTGGCAAGCGGCGTTGGGGTTTTGATTTCATTATGTTTTGTATTTATTTTCTTTCGTCTTTATGATTACTCAATGGGCTTTTTGGCGATAGCGATTTTGGGTGCTCTACTTGCCTTTTTGTATTTCAATATGTCGAGTCATTATAAAATTTTTATGGGTGATACTGGCTCGATGGTGGTTGGTTACCTCATAGCATTTATGGCGATAAAATTCATAGATTTAGCTTCTATGCCCTATGTTATGATTGATAGTGCCCCTGTTATAGCTATTGCTATTTTAATTGTTCCATTGATCGATACACTGAGTGTAATAATTATACGTCTATGGAAAGGTAAATCCCCATTTGCTGCAGATCAAAATCATATTCATCACCGAGTTCTGAGATTGGGGTTTTCACATGTCCAAACGGCCGTTATTATTTGCGTATCAAATGCTTTGATAATCGGGTTTGCTTATACCATTCGCCAACTCAACATAAGCCTAATGCTCGGATTGATAACTTTTGCTGCTCTTGTATTGTCTTATTTGCCCTTGGTATTAGGTGAGTTTTTAATCGATCAAAAAATCAAGAAAAGAGAAGAAGCCGGATAACATGAAAAACATTATATTTGCGAACTAAAATTAAAACCTTGAAACCTATTAAGACACCATTACTAGTTTTACTTCTTTTAGTTGTAACTTCGTGTATCCCACTGAAGGACATTAAATACGTTCAGCCTGACGAGAATTTGAAATTAAATGAATACGGTATGATTGAATACAATCGTCCGGTTTATCATTTACAAATTAGTGATATGCTGAACATTCGGGTGTCGGCAAGAGATGGTTTAAATCTCTCTGAATTAAGAGATTTCACGACAACAACAGGAGGGGGCTCAAATACGGTTTCAGGGAAAGGAGTGCGGATTCAGGAGGATGGAAATATAGAATTGCCTAGAATAGGGAAAATTTATTTGCTTGGGTTGACGTTGGAGGAGGCTCGCGAAAAAATACAGACTGAATTTTATAAAATCTATCAAGAAGAGGCTGCTTATATAGAAATAACACTACCGGGAATTAACTTTACGGTTGTAGGTGAAGCAGGTTCTGGAAATTATTTTGTGCCTCAATATGATTTTAATTTATTAGAGGCCTTTGCAATGGCAGGAGATTTGTCACCAGTAGCCGATAGAAATCGAATTCAAATTTTGAGAACCACTCCAGAAGGAACCCAAAGAGCCGAGGTGGACATCACCAAAGAATCAGTTATGAATTCAGAGTATTTCTGGCTTCAGCCCAATGACATAATTATTGTCAATCCTAGAAGACAAAAACAATGGGGAATCGGGCTTAATCCCATCCAAACTGTCACAACCATATTTGGTGGTATCGCATCAATTATCGGTATTTACTTTTTCTTTAAAAACCTGTAACCAAACACTTAGCCATGCCAGAAAATAAAACTAGTTCTACAAATCAATCTTCGAAAAAAAACACAGCATTTTTTTTCGAAATCGATCGATTTATTCCTCGTTTGTTGAGAAACTGGCCATTGTATGCATTGAGTTTGTTATTTGCAATTTTTATAGCGACTTATATCAATAATTGGCATTTAGATAGAATCTATGTGGCAGAATCTACATTTCATGTCTCCTCAAAATCAGCCGGTAATACTGATTTTAGCTCTAATTCGATTAATTTCATTTGGGGTGGCTCAGGGGGGAAAATAGATATATTGACCAAAGTTCTCGAGTCGAGAACCCACTCGTATGAAGTAGCCAAAAAGATAGGAGCTTATATCGCTTACAAAGAAGAAGGGACTATAAAAAAGTCCAATTCCCATCGAGATCTTTCTCCTTTCGTGGTGGAAGTGGATACCTCTCATAATCAAGTGATAGGAGTAGAGCTTCTGATCGAACGAATTGATAATAATTCGTTTGGAATTAAACCGATTAGTCCCATTACGTCCAATCGTTTATATAATTATTCCACCGACGAAGAATTAGAAAGAAATGTAGAAGTTGTTTTCCCGGAAAAAGCCAACTTTGACCAATGGATATCAGGACCTAACTACCGTTTTAAAATCTCAAAAGGAAGCAGAGGCTTTAACCCCGATGATAAGTATTCCTTTTATTTGACAAATTTAGATGTAGCAACATCAAGAGTAAGAAACGGTATAACGGTAGCACCCGTTTCAAAAGGAAGTTCTATCATACGAATTACAAAAACCGCTTATTCCCAACAAGAAGCGATTGATGTTGTAAATAATTCTTTGGAATTACTTCGCGACAATGAGTTGGCTGAGAAAAACTTGATTGCTGAGAAAACGCTGGATTATATCGGGAAACAAATTGGAATCGTAAAAGCCAAGGTAGATAGTGCTTCTTTGGAATACCAAAACCTCCAGAAAAGAGAAAAAACTTATGATTTTGGAGGAGAAAAAGGAGAAATTCTATCCAGTATCCAATCATTGGAAAAACAAAAAATAGAACAACAAGAAAGAATAAATGCACTGAACTCTGTAAGCAATAATGTTTACCAAGCAGGATCTCAGGGAATGATCGACCTGCAAATTGTAGGTTTGAACGAAGGAAATTTCTCGGCTGAAGTAGCTAAATTAAGAACACTTGAAATTGAAAAAGAAAACCAACAATTACTGTATAAACCCGAATCCCGAGAAATACAGGAAATCGATAATCGTATAAAAGAGGCCAAAGCAAACATTCAACATTTTATTTCGACAAGTCGTAATAAAATAAATCAGGAACTCAACGTAATCAATCAGAAATTAGCCGAATACGAAGGAAAGGCTTACAACCTCCCCGAGAAAGAAAAAGAATTTTTAGATGCAGCACGCGGTTATACAGTAAATGACGCTTTGTACAATCAACTTTTATCAAGATATAGTCAAGCAGAGCTTTCAATTGCATCCAATGTATCCGATGTTACAATCGTAGATTTTGCGAAATATTTAGGTCAAGGCCCGATCTCTCCCGATAGGCGTTCCAATCTCATGACAGCATTATTGATTGCCATTACATTTCCTACATTATTCTTATTAATTCGAGAAGTTCTCGATACCAAAGTGAAAGGAATTCCTGACATCGTAAAAGTAACAAATATTCCTTTTTTAGGTGTAATTGGAAATAATTCAGACGACACCCCATTAGTGGTGTTAAATCGCCCGAAATCAGGTATTTCTGAAGCTTTTCGTGCCATTCGAAGCAACTTACAGTTTTTATTTAAAAATAGTCAGAAAGACGGCAATCAAACTTTGCTAATTACCTCATCAATTGGTGGAGAAGGGAAAACCTTTGTTTCGATGAATATTTCGACTGCATTAGCTGTGAGTGGGAAAAAGACACTTCTAATCGGAATGGATCTGAGAAAACCACGGATTTTTGATGAGTTCGGATTGACTAATAAAAAAGGATTGTCAAATTATCTTTCTGGAGACTCCAGCTTAGATGAAGTAATTCAAAATACCAATGTAGAATACTTAGACATCATTACAGGAGGTCCCATACCACCCAATCCTTCCGAATTATTGTTATCTGATACAATCAACGAAATGATGCGTGATTTGAAAGCAAAGTATGATTATATCATTCTCGATACACCGCCCGTTGTGTTGGTGGCAGATGCTTTTGATTTGATGAGATTTGCAGATGCAACACTTTACGTAAGTCGCTTTAATTATACCTACAGAGGTTTATTGAATACAATTTCCGATAAATACGATGAAGGAGAAGTCTCCAATATCGGAATTGTACTGAATGACTTCCAATTAAATGGAAGCTATGGATACGGTTATGGTTATGGATACGGCTACGGCTACGGTTATGGTTACGGTTATTTTGAAGAAGATACTAATTTTGATCCAAGCATCGTAGGAAGAATCAAACGTGTTTTAAATTTCAAAAAATATCTGAGAAAAAGATAATGATTGTCAAAACCTTATTTGATTACCTTTTGGCATTGATTTTACTCCCTATTCTCTTGCCGGTAATTCTGATTTTGGTTTTAATTTCTACACTGGATACAGGAAGCTTCGGACTTTTCTCGCAAACCAGAGTAGGAAAAAACGGCCAATTCTTTCAAATCTATAAAATCCGAACGATGAAAGGGGCTTATGATGTGGCGGTCACAACCGAAAAAACGCACAAAGTCACTTTGATTGGTAAGTTTTTTAGGAATTCAAAATTGGACGAACTCCCTCAGATTTTCAACATCCTGCTCGGACAAATGAGTTTCGTAGGACCACGTCCCGATGTACCCGGATATGCCGATCAACTTCAAGGCGAAGACAGAATTATACTAAAAGTTAAACCCGGAATTACCGGCCCGGCCCAAATTGCCTTCAAAAACGAAGAAGAAATTCTGGTTCTTCAGGAAAATCCCTTAAAATACAATGATGAAGTCCTTTGGCCAGAAAAAGTCAAAATCAATAAAAAATATGTTCAGAACCAAAGCTTTTGGTCCGATCTAAACTATATTTTCAAAACCATTTTTTGAATTACTCAATTTAATCATTGATTTTGAGTTATATATATTTTGTGTTTTCTAATTCAGAACTCATGTAAATTCTTTATTCAAACTGCTGAATATCATATAGATTTAATTTAAGATAAATTTGTCTTAAATAGAATTTAGGCTAACTTTGTATGCAAACCAAAGATGATGTTTTCAAAATCCTGCGAATACGGTATCAAAGCGGTCATTTACATTACCACGCAATCCCTGGAAGGAAGAAGGATTAAAGTAGGGGAGATTGCCGAAAATTCCGATTTGCCGCTTGCTTTTACGGCCAAATTGCTTGGGATTTTGACCAAAGTAAATATAGTTCGTTCCCAAACCGGTCCCAACGGCGGATTTTATATCGAGCCGGAAAGATTGAGAGAAATCAAACTCGAGGAAATCGTTGCGGCCATTGATGGAAATTCGGTTTATGAAGGTTGTGGACTTGGACTGAGTCATTGTGATGCCCAAAATCCTTGTCCACTGCACAATGATTTCATCAAAATCCGAACGGAACTGAAAACGATGTTGAAAACAACAACAGTATTTGATTTGGCAATGAAACTGAAATCGGGAGAATCGGTTTTGGTTCGATAAAATTTAAAGATTATGGAAGTAAAAAGAGATATAGAAAATCTGGATGATGTAAAGAATTTGGTGGATACTTTTTATGGAAGAGTGCGACAAGATGAACTCATCGGATATATTTTTGACGATGTGATTCAGGATCGTTGGCCGGAGCATTTGGAAAAGATGTACAGCTTTTGGCAAACGATTTTGCTGGGAGAACACACTTATTCCGGACGGCCTTTTGTTCCGCATATGAAATTGCCGGTGGAAAAAGAACATTTTGACCGCTGGCTCGAATTGTTTTTCGGCACGGTTGATGAGCTTTTTGATGGAAAAAAAGCGGAACTGGCCAAATGGCAAGGCAACCGTATGGCTGAAATGTTCCAATTAAAAATTGATTATTTCAGAAAAAACAATCAGCAAACCCCTTTATTATGATAACATCTGTCAAAATTTCCATCGCACTGATTTTCATTTGGATAGGATTAATTCTGGGCATTAGTTTTCTCGAAGCTTGGCTCAAATTTCAGGCACCGGGCGTGACCCTTCCCATTGGGCTGGGAATTGGTAAACTGGTTTTTGGAGCGCTTAATATTACCGAATGGATCCTGACCGGACTTATTCTAATTATTCTTGCCGCTGCACGCGAACTGAAGTTCTTTTCTTTTTACTTGACCGTCGCCATTCTTCTGGTTCAAACGATATTTCTACTACCGGAACTCAATTCCAGAGCGGATTTGATCATTCAAGGAAATGAATTGGCTGAGTCCTCGGTTCATTATTATTACGTGGGACTCGAAGTTTTTAAAATTCTGGTCTTGTTTTATTTTGGAATGAAATTATTCGAAGTCATTCAAAAACATCAATACAGAAGGTTTAATGTTCAGAAGGATAATGGATGAGATCCGTTCAGATTAAAAGAATTTATGAAGAAGCTTCTCCGGAAGACGGTTTCAGAATGTTGGTGGATCGAATTTGGCCGCGAGGAATTTCAAAAGAACGTGCAAAATTGGACGAATGGAACAAAGAAATTGCGCCATCAACCGAATTGAGAAAGTGGTTCGATCATAAAATGGAAAAATTTGAGGAATTTAAATTGCTGTATTCTAAAGAATTAGAAAGTAAAAAAGAAAATCTAAATCGCATGAAAGAAATTGCCCAAAAAGGAAATCTAACGCTTTTGTATGCAGCAAAAGACACCGAAATGAACCAGGCAGTTTTATTGAGAGATTTGATTTTAAATGAATGAACAGATGAATTTAGAGTGATTGAATAAATGAATGAGAGAATAATAAAAGAAGAGAAAATGGAACAAAAACCGAAACCTATTAAAAGACATCCGGCGATTCAGCATTTCAGTCGTGATCATCATTTTGGCTTATTGCTTTGCTGGAAAATCAGAGAAGGATTCAGAAGAAATATCGAATTGGAACGTATGAAAAAATACACCGATTGGTTCTTCGAAGTTTATCAAAAACCCCATTTTGAAATGGAAGAAAAATACATGTTCCCGATTCTTCCCGATGATGACAAAATGAAAAAACGAGCCATTGCTGAACATCGTAAACTGGAACGTTTATTTAATGATAATGAGGATGTGAATCGTGCTTTAAGCTTGATTGAAGAATTATTGGATCAGCACATTCGGTTTGAGGAAAGGATTTTATTCAACGAAATTCAAAAAATCGCCACCGAAGAAGAATTGAAGAAAATTGAAGAAATTCACGAAGATCCCGAGGATTTAACTTGGGAAGATGAATTTTGGAAATAATTGGAATTAAATCCTATTGAAGATCCCTCAAATATTTCATTCATTCTTTTATTTATTCATCAATTCTCACGTCTGAATAACTCCCAAATTAAAGGGTTTCTCAATCGGCGCATGGTTAGCGGCTTCAATTCCCATTGAAATCCATTTTCGGGTATCGAGCGGATCAATGACCGCATCGGTCCACAATCTTGCCGCAGCATAATAAGGACTCGTTTGTTGGTTGTATCGCTCCGTGATTTCGTCCAATAATTCCTGTTTTTTTACTTCGTCGATTTCTTCTCCTTTGGATTTTAAGGTCGCTTCCTGAATTTGCAAAAGCACTTTTGCAGCTTGTTCACCACCCATTACCGCCAGCTGAGCCGAAGGCCAAGCAAAAATCAATCTTGGGTCGTAAGCTTTTCCACACATCGCATAATTGCCTGCTCCATAGGAGTTTCCGACGATTACGGTAAATTTCGGAACGACCGAATTTGCAACTGCATTTACCATTTTTGCACCGTCTTTGATGATTCCGCCGTGTTCCGATTTAGATCCTACCATAAATCCGGTTACATCTTGTAAAAATACCAAGGGAATTTTCTTTTGGTTGCAATTCGCAATAAATCTTGTGGCTTTGTCGGCTGAGTCCGAATAAATCACGCCCCCGAATTGCATTCCATCTTTTTTGGATTTCACGATTTTCCGCTGATTGGCAACAATTCCGACTGCCCAACCGTCAATTCGCGCGTAGCAACAAATCAAAGTTTTACCATAATCAGCTTTGTATTCGTCAAACTCCGAATTGTCCACCAAACGTTTGATGATGTCGTACATATCATATTGTTCCGAACGGGTAGCCGGCAAAATTCCATAAATTTCTTTTTCATCTAACGCCGGTTGGACCGGTTCCGCACGGTTAAATCCGGCTTTTTCATAATCCCCGATTTTTCCCATAATGGATTTAATCCGATCCAAAGCATCTTCATCGTTTTTGGCTTTATAATCGGTCACGCCTGAAATTTCACAATGCGTGGTAGCACCGCCAAGTGTTTCATTGTCAATGTCTTCTCCGATTGCCGCTTTGACCAGATAACTCCCTGCAAGGAAAATCGAACCGGTTTTGTCCACAATCATCGCTTCGTCGCTCATAATCGGAAGATAAGCGCCACCTGCCACGCAACTTCCCATCACGGCAGCGATTTGGGTAATTCCCATAGAACTCATGATGGCATTGTTTCGGAAAATTCGCCCGAAATGTTCTTTATCGGGAAAAATTTCGGCCTGCATCGGCAAATAAACACCCGCGCTGTCCACCAAATAAATAATCGGAAGGCGATTTTCCATCGCAATTTCCTGCGCACGAAGGTTTTTCTTTCCCGAAATAGGGAACCAAGCGCCGGCTTTCACCGTCGCATCATTTGCCACGACAATGCATTGTTTTCCTGAAACATATCCGATTACAACTGCAACACCACCGCTCGGGCAACCGCCGTCTTCTTCGTACATTTCATAACCGGCAAAAGCGCCAACCTCAATGCTGGGCTTTCCTTTGTCCAATAAATAGTCGATGCGTTCACGCGCCGTTAACTTTCCTTTTTCTTTATGTTTTTCAATGCGCTTTTTTCCGCCACCCAAATAGATTTGAGCGAGTTTTTTTCGCAAATCCGATACTTGCAGTTTGTTTTTATCTTCCCTTTGGTTGAATTCTAAATCCATCGTAAATTTTCTGTTTGACGGCTAAAAATACGACAATCGGCGGAAACTAAAAATTTGCTTCAGATTTCGAGGAATAATTTACAATGATTGATGAGTTCAGGAAAAAATAAATTGAATTCCTCATTCAATTCTTCCTCATTCAATTGAACTTCCCGCACAGCTTTATATATATTATTTTCAAATTTACTACGCTGACTGATGCCTTTGAGCGTGGACTCAACTCCTTCGAGGGTTTGATAATTGTGAAACCAATCGTATTTAATCAAATGATTTACAATGAATTGAAGTTGTTCGGGGAAGTTTCGGAGTTCGGATTGAAACAAAGCATAACAATCCGAAACAAAGGTTTCAAAGTCCTGATCGTTATAGGTTTTCCAATTTTTAATCAGAAAATAATCATAAATCACATCGACGATAATCGGGGAATATTTTCCATATTTCTCGTGGAATTTTTGCGAACTTTTCTTTACGATTTCGTGGGCGTCCGTAAAAGTATCAATGGCACGATGCAAAAGAATTCCTTTGCGGATGTCGCCCGGGAAATTCTCAAAATCTTTTCCTCTTACGATTTCGCCGTATAAATTGCCAATTTGAATTTCAGGATTTTGAAACGATAAATATTGATGCGCTAAAAAGTTCATAATTCCTACTAATGTAGCGATATTTCGGATATATGATTATTCGGAAGGAACAAATTCTTCAAAACTTCCGTCACTAAAAAATAAAAGAGCTCTTACCATTTTTTTGTCCTTGGAAATCTTCCGCGAGTTTTCTTCTTCCGATTGCGTTTCTTCAACATTTTCATCCGTTTCAAACAAATCGAAAAGGGTAGGATGGGAGGTAGCCGAGCTTTCCGTATTTTCTATTTCGTCTGAAATTTCTTCGGAAATCTCTTCTTTTTCGATCCCAAAAATCAACCAATCGGTATCAATTTCGGGAAAAGCATTTTTGATTTTGATCAGAAAATCCAAACTCGGATTATTTCGTCCCGAAGTGATATGAGAAATCGCCGAGCGCTGCACTTCAATTTTATCGGCAAATTCGGAGGGTGTGAGCCCCGAATTTTCCATGATTTCAAGAATTCTATTTTTCAGTTCCATTTTACAAATATAAACCAATAATTTACATTTTACAACAACTCGTTTTCCACATTTCCTGACATCTTTACTTGAAGTTAAATTAGCATTTAACTTTAAGTAAGTCCATATTGTGACCTCATTTCCACTTGATTAATAATTTATATTATGATTAATGAAATAATATTCTTATACACTGACATTATTTCGTGTAAAAACAATTACAAATGTAAATTACAAATGTAAACTTGATTTCGCATTGCTTTTGAGAAGAGATTTTTTAATTTTTGATGGAGAATTCATTCAAAAAATTTGAATTGCTTAAATCGCTTAAAAAATGCTTTTTAAAAATTGTACCTTCGTTTTATGAATCTATTGGAGAAATTTCAGAGAAATTATGAGTCAATTCGTGTGGAAGGTTTGGAATCCAAATATTTACCTTATTTGAAGTTGAAAAATTACCTTGATGAGAATTTTTCTGAAAAAAAACGAATTGGAAAATCCTTTTTAGGAAATGATATTTATGTTTTAAAAATCGGAAGTGGAAAAACAAAAATTTTGGCTTGGTCGCAAATGCACGGAAACGAAACAACCGGAACCAAAGCGATGCTCGATGTTTTTGAATTCCTCAAACTGCAAGAATCTGAATGTGAAAAAATACTGGAATCAACAAGTTTTTATTTTATTCCGATGCTCAATCCCGACGGATCGACTATGTACAGCAGAAGAAATGCGACTGGAATTGACTTAAATCGGGATTTTTTGAAAGAATCTTCACCTGAAATCAAGGTTTTAAAATCATTTGTTCAAGAAATAAAACCCGATTTTCTTTTCAATCTTCACGATCAGCGCACGATTTTTAATGTTGGTGAAACCGATAAACCGGCGACTTTGTCGTTTTTGGCGCCTTCTCCCAATATTGAGCGTTCTGAAACCGAACCTCGCATTAAAGCCATGTCGGTCATTGATAATATGTCAAAAGGTTTGGAAAGGCTTATCCCAGGGAACATTGCCCGATTTACCGATGAATTTTATCCGACTTCTACCGGCGACAATTTTATGAATGCCGGATTTCCGATTATTTTATTTGAAGCCGGGCATTATCCGAATGATTATGAGCGAACTAAGGTGCGTAAGTTTCATGCGCTTGCGATTTTATTTGCCTTGGAGAAAATTGCTCAAAATGAAGAAGCTGAAGTAGGAGATTATCATGAAATTCCTGTTAATAACAAGAAATTCCTGGATATCGTCTTGCGAAATGTCTTGGTTCGATCCAATGAAGCGGAGTCTTTGGTGGATATCGGGATTTATTTCGAAGAAAAATTGGATGTAGAAAATCAGGAAATCATATTTTGTGCAAGAATCGAAGAAATCGGTGATTTATCCAGTTATTTTGGGCATTTAGACATTGATAAAAAAGGGAAGAATTATTTGGGAAGATCTTCTATGTTTCCAGAAATAGGAGAAAAAGCAGATTTTTCGGTAGGAAATATTCATTTTGAAAAAGGTAAATTTAAAGGCAGGTAAAATATTTTTATCTTTAGCCCTATTAAATTTAAACAATGAGAAAATCTATAATCTTTAGTTTGTTTTTGATTTTTTTACTAGGTTGTGAAGGGCCTTATATATTTAATCGAACTGTTCATCTGAAGGGTGGAAACAAGATGCTTTTGGGTGGTGTTGATCGTCAGGCATTTTCGCAAAATCCTTTCAATGAATGGTTTGCGATGGAATATGACGCTTATGAAACCAATTCGGCAATGATTAAAGATTTTCGTGGGAAATTAAAACGAATGCGAATTGAGGTATTTTTGGGAACTTGGAATGAAGCTTCGAAAAAGGAATACCCAAGATTATTGAAAATTTTGGATGAAGCGAAATTCCCTGAACAAAGGATGGTGACTTATGCAGTAAATGAAAATCTAAGAAGTTTTTACAGTGAAGAAAATGGAAAAGATGTACGGTTTTTGCCTACTATCATTTTTTATAGAGGCGGAAAAGAAGTGGGGCGAATTGTAGAATCTCCGGTATCGGGCTCTTTGGAGGAAGATATTTTGATGATTGTCAACGATATACCACTTACACCTAATTACGAAGAAGATTGAAAAAATATATTTACATATTCGGAGGAGTTCTCATCGGAGTTTTGATTACTTATTTCTTGATGAAGCAATTTCAGGAAACTTCATCAACAAACGAGTCACACGTCATAGCGTATGAAATTAAGAAATTGAATAAAATGATCGTTGCCGAACAGATGTTTTCTGACGTTTATTCGCACAAAAACAGTTTGTATTTTCCTGGACTTCAGGATTATTTCAGTTTCGATAAAAAAGTTCTCTTTCTTGTAAATGCGAAAGTTCAAGCGGTTTATGATTTGAAAAAAATGGACATTCAAGTCGATTCTGTTCAGAAAACTATTTTCATAAATCGGGTTCCTGAATTGGAAATTCAGACTTTTCCAGATGTTCGTTTTTATGATATGGAGCAGAGTCGCTTTAATTCCTTTGATAAAGATGAATTAAATAGCATAAAAGATCGTGCGGTGGCGCATATTGAAAAGTCGATCGATCGGGAAAAAATTCAAAGAGAAGCACATGATCAATTGATTGAAAATTTAGGGGAACTTTATCTCGTAGCCAAAACTTATGGATGGAAAATCGAAGACCGGACGCCGTATGCGCAAGAATTAAATTTAAAATTCAATTAGTTTTAATCGGTAATCTTCTGGAGACCAGCCAAGAAACAAACCCACCAATAAATAAAACTGTGAGAATTACGACCAAGTAATTCAAAGCGGTAAACTCAAATGGAAAGGGAACAAATGCATTGGCCATGACCATGTGAAAGCTGTTTTGTAGAATTCCTAAAATCGTACCTAGAGTCAATCCAAATAAGAGTGAAAAAACGGTAATCAGTAGTCCCGTTTGGAAGAAAATCCTTTTGATCCGAGAAAGTTGCATCCCAAAGCTCCACATTGTTTTTATTTGAATTTTTTTGTCGATGATGATGATGATAATGGCTCCGGCAAGGTTGAAGGAGGCGATGACAATTACGAGAGTGAAAATCAGGTAAATAATTAGATTTTCTACATTCATTACCTTCAGAAAAGTCGAGTCCAAATCTTGTCTGGTTTGAACGATTACACTTTCTCCCAATTCACTTTGAAGTTTTGCTTTGGAGGCATTGAGTGAAATTCCCGGATGGAGTTTAACTTCGATGCTATAAGCCGATTTTTCGGGTAAATCCAATAAAATCTGTGTCAAACCAATCGGAGATATGATGTATTTGTCGTATTGTTCATTGATGATAAACACACCAATTGGGTTAGCAACAACGGTGTTGAACGCTTCTTCTTCCGAAGAAATAAGGCCAGTTCCTGGTTTGGGCATTCGTAAACGGCTTGCATAAGAATGGTCAATGTACATTTGCAGGCGCCTTGCTACCCCATCGGAAGCGATGATTTCATAAGGCGAATTAAAATCAAAATAAGAACCGTGAACCACTGTGGTATCAATTTTCACCACATTTTTATAATTATCATCAATTCCTTTTATGTAGGCTATATCTTGTTTATCATCGAATTCAATCGATACTTTTTCTTCGATTACGCGTGAGAATTCCGCGATATCAGGATTGTTTTCAAGTTTTTTTGTGATTTCATCAATTGCAGGCAAAACTTTTCCTTGTGCTGGTGAAACCTTTAAATCGGGATTGACATTGCTAAAAAATTGAATGTTCATTTTTTCGAGTCCTGAAAAAACCGATAAAATAATAAAGAGAGCCGTTGTGGCAATCGTGATGGCAAAAACCGCAATGGATGTAATGATGTTCACGCCAGTGATTCTTCGTTTTGAGAAAACAAAAGTGAGAAGTCCAAAAACAAGCGATAATAATCCGGTTGAAATTAGGATTAAGTTCAAAAAGTTGATGAAGATGGTTTGTTTTGCGACTTGAAATAAAACTGCCACTGCTGTCCCGGATAAAATTGCAATCAAAAAAGCAATTCCGAGTTTTTGGTTTTTATGAACATATTTCAGTAATTTGTTGAATACTAAATAAATAGCAGTAGTCTGAAGCGATAGATAGATAAAGCAACTCAGATAAACCCAGATTTTTTGAGACAGAGAAAGGATTGTTCTTGGATAAAATAATTCCTGAAAAATATAAAAAGAGGAATTGGCAATGAAAATAAGTGTTCCGGCAAGTAAAGCCGTAATTACAATCAAAATCATACTGATGAGCAGCGTATGCGTATTGTAGCGACGAGCTATGAAAAGCGAAACATTTCTCATTTACAATTTCGGATTGTTGCCTTCTCCCCGAAGTGCACGGTCAATTTTATCAATTTCCTCATGAGAAACATCGAGGTAAAACAAAATCTCTGGTGTAATGCGCATGGTTTTAGCGGCAGTTTTTGCAATCAACGAGCGATAATAAGGAGTTTTTTCTTTGATTTGCTGGATGATTTGTTCTTTTTCCTGTGTTGGAAATATGCTGATATAAACTTTTGCAACCGATAAATCGGGAGTGACTCTGACTTCTGAAACGGTCAAAAGTTTTCCCGGATAGAGTTCCATGGCTTCTTTTCGGAAGATTTCCGAAAGTTCTTCCTGAAAGACTTTGGCTACTTTTTTTTGTCTGTTTGTTTCCAAAATAAATCCAATTTGGGTTTCTGCGAAATTACGTCTTTTTCTTTAAAATAGTGGAGATACTGAAAATAGATAGCTTCAAATTCAGAATTTTGAATTCTAATTTTTAATTTCGTGGCATGATGAAAATTGAACACATAGGAATTGCGGTGAAAGATTTGGGTTTATCCAATGAATTATTTCGAAAGTTAATGGGCAAGCCTGCCTACAAGGAAGAAATTGTGGAAGGAGAAGCCGTGAAGACTTCTTTTTTTGAAATTGGTGAAAGTAAAATCGAGCTATTGGAGGCGATGAATGAGAGCAGTGCGATTGCTAAATATCTTGAAAAAAACAGAGAAGGAATTCATCATATTGCCTTTTCAGTAGAGGATTTACCAAGTGAAATTCAGCGGCTTAAAGAGGAGGGGTTTCAATTTATCAATGAAGAACCAAAGGAGGGGGCGGATAACAAGTGGGTGGTTTTTCTTCATCCGAAATCGACCAATGGTGTTTTGGTGGAATTATGTAGCGAGCGAAATTAGTTTGGTCAATTAAAGAGATTGTTGTAAAATTGCAATCCCAAAAGCGTACTTCGTTTCTCAGAATTCGGAATTCGTAAAAAAAGGGTCCTATAGCTCAGCTGGTTAGAGCATCAGACTCATAATCTGAGGGTCCCTGGTTCGAGCCCAGGTGGGACCACATTTAAAGCTTCAACATTTGTTGAGGCTTTTTTTATGGGATTAATCCATTCTTAGGAAGAAAAAGACAAATTAAATAAAAAAGAAGCCGTCTCGTTTACAAAATCGGGACGGTTTTTTTTTATACCCTATAATTTAGAATAAAAGAGTGATTACATTCAAGCAATGCACAAAAGATGAGCTATTCTCTTTGTTTAAGCACTCA
>JAAYKY010000014.1 GCA_012522185.1 Flavobacteriaceae bacterium
CAATTGCAAATGTAGATTCTGTATTTACATTGATATCAATTGCCAAACGCTGGTTGGTATCTCCGCCAATGAATCCTCCGTTTTCCATGTTATTGGAAGCGATGGATTGTGAACAATCATATCCAGGTTCTTCTCCACCGTCTTCACAAATGATTTCTACATTATCAATGAATGCACGTCGGTTTGATGTCTCAATTTTTAAATTGGAACCAGCAGTTACTCCTGTAAATTGAACAGTAACTGTCTCAAAATCATCCGCCATCAAAGCTGTATAAGCCACATTTTCGGTTTGACCGTCTAAGCTTACATTTAAAGTCGTATTTTCAAGTGTTGTCCATCCTTTTACATCGATGTTTACGCTAACATCACCCGAAACTTCGTCTAAATTTCTTGATTCAATGAATCCTGTAACTGATCCTGTTCCTAAGCGAACAGCTCCACCCGCTTGGTAAGCACGATCTACCGTTGGGAAATTATCATTTCCAAACCATTGTACACTCGAACCCGATGTAGAAGTACTATTACCGCTTGTAATGTCTGAGAAATCCTCTGCAAAGCAAGCTTCACCTACTTCGCCTCCTCCTTCTGAGTCATTGGTAACTCTGACAGTATAATCTTCAATTTCGCCAAAGTAAAAAGACGTACAAGGTTCTGGAGCGTCGTCGAATCTAAATATCACTCTCATCCCCGTATCACCTGCTACTGCATCCGTTGGAATTGTAATGTCCTGCGTAAAGGGACCATCGGAACTTGTCGAAGTTGCCAAAACATATTCTTCTCCCGGATCTGAAAACGAACCGTTTTGATTCCAATCGATAAATACGCTTAGGTAATCAGAGCTATCTGCGTTAACCGTTACAGAAAGCGTCTCTGTTTCTCCTGCGGTTACTTCTGCAATCTGATCTGTGTAATCATTAATTCCGGATGTACCACCCGTCGAATTATCAATACCAGCAAAGTTAACATTCGTAATGTACTCCCAACTGGCACTTGTCGTGGTTGGCTGACAGTAAGTCGGCGCCATGAACATCGCCATGGTGGATTCCATAGAAAACATGGAATTTTCCTGAAACAGGAAATTCGACATTTCAGTCTGTTTCTTACTCATAATTCCTGAACCCGCTTCCGGAGCAAGCCAGGGAATAGCCTTCAAAGGCATGGCTATTACCATCAAAAACGCAAAGTAAAATAGCGATTTCGATGATAGAACCTGTAAATTGTTCTTCATAGTGTTAATTTTAATAAAACATCGCTAAATTAATTAAATTTTCAACAAGACAAACAATTATCATATTTAATTCAAGTTTTTTTTATATCGAATTAAATCACTAATAGAATCAAAAAATCCGACCATTTTCATGATCGGATTCTTAATTTTTTCCTGACGAATTATTTAATTCATAATCGCTTTTAACTTCTGCTCAAGCTGTGCTTTCGGAACTACGCCTACTACTTTATCAACAACTTGTCCGTCTTTGAAAAACAAAATAGTCGGAATATTGCGAATTCCATACTCTGCAGCAATCTGTTGGTTGTTGTCCACATCCACTTTCGCCACCACAGCCTGACCTTCGTATTCTTTTGCCAACTCTTCTACAGTAGGGCCCACCATTCTACATGGACCGCACCAAGTTGCCCAAAAATCAACCATTGCCGGTTTACCTGCCTCCAAAACGTCTTTTGCAAACGATGTATCTGTTACTTCAAGTGCCATTTTTCAGTGTTTTTTAATTTATTAAACATCAAAAGTAACGTAAATTTATAGAAATCAAAGCTTAATTTAATAGGAAAAATCAATTTCATCATAGATTCATAAATAATCGCTCCTAAAAAAATCATCGCAAAAGCTAAATTCATCAATTCAATCCCACTTTCAAATTCGGAATCTCCCTTAATTCCTTTAATAATTCTTTGCTAATTTCAACTTTCGCATGATGTGCCGGCATTTTTAACTGAGACTTCGACTCCATATCATTCATCACAAACAAAATATTTTTATCGCCCCGATGCTTCTCAAAAATCTCTTTCAACGAATGATAAATTTCCTGTGTCAAATCCGAAACATTTACCGTCACCACAACCCGTTTGGCCTGACCTTCCAAAATCTCACTCAATAATTGCATCCGATTGATGTTCACATAAACCCTTCGGCCCGTCACAACCCCATCCTTGTCTTTGAAAATTCTTTCGCTGATCGAAACCTTTATGCCCACCATCATATTGGGCTGTAAAAAATGTTTGAACTTCAAATAATCTTCCCCAAACAACTTGAATTCATACTGATCTTCGTAATCTTCCAACGTAAAAATCCCAAACTCTCTTCCGTCCTTACTTGAAATCCGGTGCTGTGCATCTGTTATAATTCCCGCCACCGAAAGCTCACGACCGATTAATTTATCTTCGTTTTCTTTTAATTGTTTCAAAGTCGCATTTTGATAAAAATTCAATTCATCCAAATAATCATCGAGCGGATGCGAAGAAATATAAATCCCCACCACTTCTTTTTCGCGATTCAACTGCTGAATTGAGTTCCAAGGTTGACAAGTCGGAAGATGCGGTCGCATTACTTCAATTTCATCGGCTAAATCTCCAAACAAAGAAGCCTGTGCGCTGTTTTTCGAATCCTGAAACGAGGCTCCGTATCGGATCAATTTCTCCAAATTTGAACTTCCGTCTTCTTCGTAAAAGAATTGAGCTCTATGAATTTCAAAAGCATCGAAAGCACCTGCCAAAGCAAGATTTTCAATCGTTTTTTTGTTAGCTTGGCGCAAATCAACTCTTTGAACAAAATCAAAAATCGATTCGTATTTTCCGTTTTCCTCCCGCTCTTTTAAGATGCACTCCACGGCTCCGCTCCCCACTCCTTTTACAGCACCCATCCCAAAACGGATCGCCCCGGATTCGTTTACCGAAAAGGAATACGAACTTTCATTCACATCGGGTCCCAAAACAGGAATTCCTTTCGAACGACATTCTTCCATAAAGAAAGTTACCTGCTTGATGTTGCCCATATTATTACTCAAAACCGCCGCCATGAATTCGGCCGGATAATTGGCTTTCAAATAACCGGTATGATAGCCAATCAGTGCATAACAAGTGGAATGCGATTTGTTAAAAGCATATTCCGCAAAGGCTTCCCAATCATTCCAGACCTTCTCCAATACTTTCCTCGGATGATTGTTCGCTTCTCCACCTTCTAAGAACTTCGGCTTCATTTCATCCAGTACATCTCTTTGCTTTTTACCCATCGCCTTTCGAAGTACGTCGGCATCACCTTTGGTGAAATTTGCCAGTTTCTGAGATAAAAGCATCACCTGCTCCTGATAAACCGTAATCCCATAGGTTTCCGCTAAGTGTTCTTCCATTTCGGGAAGGTCATAAACAATTTCTTCCTGTCCATGTTTTCGCTTAATGAAACTCGGGATATACTGCAAAGGCCCGGGTCGATAAAGAGCGTTCATCGCAATCAAATCATCGAACTTATCCGGTTTTAGTGCACGCATATGTTTCTGCATCCCGGGCGATTCATATTGGAATATCGCCACGGTTTCGGCACGTTGAAAAAGTTCGTAGGTTTTTTTATCGTCCAATGGAATTTCATCGGGATCAATTCGGATTCCATGATTTTTTTCAATCAAATCAATCGCATCTTTGATAATGGTCAAAGTCCGCAATCCCAAAAAGTCCATTTTCAATAATCCGGCGTTTTCCACCACCGAGTTATCAAATTGGGTCACCAATAATTCCGCATCTTTTGCCACCGCAACCGGCACCAATTCACGAATGTCCTTTGGCGTAATGATTACTCCACAAGCATGAATTCCAGTGTTTCGAAGAGAACCTTCAATCACTGTAGCCTGCTGTAAAGTTTTTCCTTCGAGTGTATTTTGTTCTGCAATTTTTTTCAATTCCATGGCATCGGCAAATTCATCTCCTCCCAAGGAAGATTTCAAAGCCTTTTCATCCATTTTGAACAGTTTATTGAGTTTAATATGGGTTTTCTTCGCAATCCGATCGGTGTCAGGAAGTGGTAAATCCAACACTCTTCCCGTATCGCGAATTGCCGATTTCCCTGCCATCGTTCCATAGGTGATGATCTGAGCCACTTGATTTTTTCCGTATTTATCTACCACCCACTGAATGATTTTATCGCGTCCGCGGTCATCGAAATCAATATCGATATCGGGCAATGAAACCCGATCCGGATTGAGGAAACGCTCAAAAAGGAGGTTGTACTTAATCGGATCGACATTGGTAATTCCGGTGCAATAAGCCACTGCCGAGCCCGCTGCCGAACCTCGACCCGGCCCCACCGAAACACCCATTTTTCGAGCTTGTGAAGTAAAGTCCTGAACGATTAAGAAATAGCCGGGATAACCCGTCATTTCGATGGTATCGAGTTCAAAATCCAATCGCTCTTTGATTTCTGGAGTGATTTCATCGTATCGTTTTTTAGCACCTTCGTATGTAATATGGCGCAAATACGCCATTTCCCCACGGGTTCCATTATCCAATTCATCTTCGGGATGACGGAATTCTTCGGGAATATTAAATTTGGGAAGTAAAACATCACTCGCCAGATCATAAGGCTCAATTTTACTTAAAAATTCAGAGAGGTTTTCAATGGCTTCCGGGACATCGTGAAAAAGGGAACGCATTTGTTCCTGGGATTTGAAATAAAATTCATCGTTCGGAAAACCAAATCTCGTTCCACGTCCACGCCCGATCGGTGTATCCTTTTTCTCGCCATCGCGAACGCAAAGCAAAATATCATGGGATTCCGCATCGTTTTGATGGATGTAAAATGTATTGTTCTGAGCCAAAGTTTTAACCCCATATTTCTCGGCAAACCGAAGTAAAACTTGATTGACGTGTTCTTCTTCCTGTAATCCGTGACGAATTAATTCGACATAAAAATCATCGCCAAAAAGGTTGTGCCAATAAACAAAAGCTTCTTCCGCCTGCATTTCACCTACATTCAGAATGAGGTTGGGAATTTCACCCGATAAACTACCGGTCGTAGCCATCAGATTTTCTTTATGTTTTTCAATGACTTCCTTCCCCACACGCGGATAACCGGCATAATAGCCTTCAATAAATCCGGTGGAAGAGATTTTGGATAAGTTTTTAAATCCTTCCTTGTTTTTCGCAATCAGGAGTTGTGTAAACCTTCGGTCGGGATTGTCTTTTGTAAATTTGGTTTGGGTATAATTTTCCGAAACGTAAACTTCGCATCCGATGATCGGGATGATCGGATTTTCACGTCCGGCATTCATTCGTTTAGCGGCACTTGTAAATTTAAAAGCACCCATGAGATTTCCCATATCGGTCATCCCCACCGCCGGCATATTCTCCTCGATTGCTTTCTGAATAAGTGCTTCAACCGAAGTTGTGGCCGACAAAATCGAAAAAGAGGTATGGTTGTGAAAATGAAAATAAGGCGCATCGGTCGTGGACTTTGCCTTTTCGTTTAATTTCACATTATGAACTTGGGAGTCCTGATAATCCTTTACCTGAGACTCTATAACAATTTCGAAAGGCTGAATCGGGCCGGTATATAAATCACGGAATGCTGCGTATTCTTCCACCGATAATTTCACTTGTTCGTGGGTAAAAACACCAATCCGAAGCAGTTCCATAAAACATCTTGCCGTCGCATTTACGTCAGCCGCGGCATTGTGAGCCTCATCAAATGTATTTCCAAACAAAACCTCATGAAGCTCACCTAATTTGGGTGATTTAAATCTGCCACCTCGTCCACCCGGCAGTTGACAGAAATCGGTGGAAAGTTCCATGGTATCAACAATCGGGAGGTCAATTTCTTTGTAATCAAGACCCATTCGTACGAATTCCGCACCGACTACGCCTTGGTCGAAGCTGAGGTTGTGTCCTCCAAGGATTTCGGTTTTTTTCAAGGCTTCCCGGAATTTATCCAAAACCTCTTGGAGAGGAAGCCCTTCTTTCTGCGCTTTTTCGGTGGTAATTCCGTGAATTTGAACCGCATTAAAGGGAATATCGTAACCATCTGGATAAACGATATAAGATTTATTTTCAAGTAATTTCCCGGTTTTATCGTGCAATTGCCAGGCAATCTGAACCATACGTGGCCAGTTGTCGGTATCGGTTGGTGGTGCGCTGAAGTCTTTAGGTAATCCCGTGGTTTCGGTATCGTAAATGAGGTACATATTTTGTTTTTCTATTTTTTTATTGAAGCTTGAAAGTTACAAAGTATTTTAAAATTAAACCTTCGAAATTCTAAATTAGAAGCGTTGATTTTTAATAGAAAATATTTTGTATTCAAATCACCTTGAATAAAAAGATGACTCAGTTTCAGAAGCCTCAAAATAAAGACTTGGGTTTTGCTTAAACAAAAGAAAGAGCTTCCGCACAAAGGCAAGAAACTCTTTCACACTCATCCCCCTAACTATTATTTCAGTAAAGCTGATTAAAATGAACAGGTTTAAAATTGCAGGACGCAATAGGAATTAAAGGCATCCCGCAATTTTATAATAGGTTGGTCAAAGTAATTAGCTATTAACCTCTCTCACTAAAATTTATAACCAACTGCAAATTTATCTGTTGAAGATCTCAATAAAAAGGAAAACCATTACCAATTTCCATAAAATGGTACATGAAACAACAGGTGTATCCGATTGAATTTCAACATGAAATACATCTCCCCTTCTTCTCAAGTCAGTCGCTCAGATGCTGCGTCAAAACAAACCCAAAAACTCCTTTTTCACTCAATTTATTCTAAGCAAGAAGACTTTAGAAACTAAATTTGTTTATTAAGGTATTTACCGGTTCCATTGGGGATAATTTGAGAACCCTCTGCTATAAACCATCCGGTTGCTACAAATTCAGAATCATCCGTAGACCAAAAAGGCGGTAATACATCATTAAGAAAAGTTTCCTCCCAAGGTGAAGGCAAGTAAGATTGAGAAATAGTATGAAAATTATCAAGAATGATAGGTGAATCATTGGAATCGCTATCCGCATTTCCTTGAATCCTAAACGAACTCAAGTTTCCTGACTTGGATCCGGAAGAATGAGTTTCCGTAGCCGTCCCGAAATCATATACCTCAGACTGGGTCTGAGCAAAGCTTATGCTGGAAATAAATATTGAAATAAGGATAAGTAAGGATTGGGACAATTTAAAAAAGTGATTTTTTTTGCATTTTAAAATCAAAATTAGGTGTATAGAATATTTGTTTAAACCAATGAGTTTAAGCAGATACAAGTAATAGAAAAGAGGAGAATAAGGGACTAATAGTCTTACTTTAGAACCTGAAAGATTCTAACTTAGACGCTAAATACTTGGGTGATCGACCCACTGAAAAATAAAGATTGTATAATTTAAAACTCTTCCTGGGGGAAGCAATACGGAGGGAATCCATGCTGATAGTTTTGATATTGGGGTGCAAAATAATGCCTTTTTAGCTCTTCACCAAAAACTCAACCAACAAACCATTCATTAACAGTCAGATAATTTTCTTAATTCAAGTCATTCATTTTTGGATTCCGCAATTTATTTGCGACCTATAAATCCCGAAAAACCGCCACCACCAATCCCAAACTTCTCAAACTATCCTGCTCACTAATCCGAATTTTCGGAAACTTAGGATTATCGGGAACCAAAGTTTGATTTTTTAAATCCAAACGCTTTACTGTAAAAGCTGCATTGTTGAGCGAAACGATGGCAATCTTGTCATGAACCGTATCAAGATCCGTTCGAACCACCAAAACATCACCTTCAAGCAAAGTTGGAAACATGGAATTCCCTTTGACCCGAACCAAAAAAGTCGAATCGGGATGCGATAAATATCGCTCGTCAAGACTTAGTTTTTTTTCGACAAAATCCTCAGCAGGCGAAGGAAATCCGGCCTGAATCTCCTCCTGAAAAAAATTAACATAAGTCTTCTCATCATTCACTTTCAATGAAATATACTCCAATTCATCATCAAAGGCAGGTACAATACGCTTCTTCATCATTCTACTTCTAAAAGTTCGTTCCAATTGCTCAGGTATGCTTTCGATAATTTTTCTTGTTTCATTTTCCAAGTCCTTCTCAAGTCCTGAGAGGCCAATTTTACTTTTTTCTGCCCCAACTTACGATTGAGGCGATCCATCACCGACATAAGCTCCCGCTGTTTATCTTCATTTTGATATGCCTTAGGCCTAAAAAGATTGAGTTGCAAGTTTTCATCGGCTTGCAAATCCAACATAATCACTCCGGCCTTTTTGTAAAGAAATTCCCGCTTGAAAATCTGCCGAAGCCCATTCGTGGCATATTTGGAGAGAAGAATATCCGAATTCGTGGGCGAAGGAAGGGGAACCACAATGCTATTGGAATATTGCCCCTGATCTTTTCGATGGCGGTTTGTTTTCAGAAAAACCATCACCGCATTGGCTACCAAATCATGCTTACGCAATTTTTCGGCACAAGAAGACGAAAAAGTAGAAACCCTTTCCTTTATTTCATCCCACTCTCCCAGATTGGACTCAAAAGTCCGAGTCGTAGCAAGGCTCTTTCGCGGAACTTCCTCCTCAAAACCCAGACAAGGCTCTCCACAAAGCTCCTTTTTTAAACGAAGCAAAACCACCGAAAATTCCTTCCGAAGATAGGAATCAGGAAGTTGCGTAAAATCATAAGCCGTCAAAATATTTCTCGCCTTCAGCTTTTTCGAAATCTGCCGGCCAATTCCCCAAACATCTTCCACTTTCAACCACCGAAGTGCCTTGATTCTTTTTTCTTCCGAATCGATGACATAAACTCCTTGCGTTTGATCTATAAATTTCTTCGCAATCAAATTAGCCGCCTTACTCAAAGTCTTGGTAGGCGCAAAGCCCACGCAAGTAGGAATGGTAGTATGCTTCAATATTTTCTCCCGAATCTCAATTCCTTTGGACTGAAAATCCATATCAGAATTAGGAAACCAAAGAAAAGACTCATCGATCGAATAAAACTCTACATCGGGCGTGAAACTAAGCAAAGTATTCATGACACGATTGCTCATATTGCCATAGAGCGCATAATTCGATGAAAAAACCTCAATGTTTTTTTCCCGAAACACCTCTTCGAACTGAAAGGCAGGCGCACCCATCGGAATCCAAGCCTTGGCTTCATTGCTTCGAGAAACCACACACCCATCATTGTTCGACAATACCACCACAGCTTTTCCTTCAAGTTCAGGATGAAAAATCCGCTCACAAGAAACATAGAAATTATTACAATCAACCAAAGCAAACATTTGACAAATTTACGAGTCCTACTCGTCAAAATATGTCGTTGTTGATAAATAAAAAGTCCTCTTCCAACTGATTCTACCTATTAAATAATTTTGAAGAACTTAAGACTTTCAATCTAAACGGTCAGCCCATGTTCCTAAATCACAAAACCCAAAATAAGTCGAAATAAATGAATGAGAAATCCAAATCTAAACAGCTTGGAATTTTTTTTAGGAAAAATTTAGCAAGTCCTTCATTTGCTTTGTCCTAAACAGTAAGCTTAACCTAATGATAACACAAACGGCTAATTATAAACTCAATTTCGAATTTGAAATTCCAAAACATTGTATATTTGTTGCGTACTCAGTAACCCAGAAATGAACTCAAAAAAAATATGGCTTTCCTCTCCTCACATGGGAGGCAATGAGTTGAAATTTATCCGGGAAGCATTCGACACCAATTGGGTTGCTCCTCTCGGTCCGAATGTCGAAGGCTTTGAAAAAGACCTCGAAACCTATCTCGGTCATCAATCTCATGTAGCTGCGTTGAGTGCCGGCACCGCTGCTCTGCACTTAGCACTTATCTTGACAGGTGTCAAAAAAGGCGATGAGGTGATTTGTCAGTCCATGACTTTCTCAGCCTCAGCCAATCCCATTGCTTATTTGGGCGCAACTCCCGTATTTGTGGATAGCGAAAGCAAAACCTGGAACATCTGCCCCGAAATGTTGGAAAAAGCCATCGAAGACCGAATGGCAAAAGGCAAAAAACCAAAAGCCATCGTGGCAGTTCATCTCTACGGGATGCCCTATCAACACGATGAAATCAAAGCCCTTGCTTCCCGATTTGAAATCCCCATCATCGAAGATGCTGCAGAAGCGCTGGGAAGTAAATACAAAGGACAAAACTGTGGCACACTGGGCGATTTGTCCATTCTTTCCTTCAATGGAAATAAAATCATCACCACATCCGGCGGAGGCGCATTGGTCACTAAAAACAGAGAAACAAAAGAAAAAGCAATTTTCTTGGCTACGCAGGCAAGAGATACCGCACCGCATTACCAACACTCCGAAATTGGATACAATTATCGAATGTCCAATATCGTAGCAGGTATCGGACGAGGCCAAATGGAAGTCCTCGACGATCGGGTAAAAGCAAGACGTAGAAATTTTGATTTCTATAAGTCCGAATTGAAAGACCAGAAAAACATCAGCCTAATCGAAGAACCCGATGACTTCTTTTCCAATCGATGGTTAAGTTGTATCTTAACCGAATCATTTGAGCGAAGAGAAGAAATTCGTTTGAAATTACAAGAGCAAAACATCGAATCCCGACCTTTGTGGAAACCCATGCACTTGCAACCGGTTTTTAGGAATTGTCCCAACTATTCGAACGGCACAAGCGAAGAATTGTTTGAAAAAGGACTGTGTTTACCCAGTGGATCAGACTTAACACCATCAGATTTAAATCGTATCATTGAGACCTTTTAGTTATCCATTTCTAAGTTATCAGCTTAAAAAAACATTGCAGAAAGAAACTTCCCGCTGGCTGGTATTGGGAGTAGATTTATACATTACACTCAACACCTATGCAATCGCATTTGGGATTCTTAAATTGATGGGAATCGGAAATAAACAGAGCTTCTATCAAATGATGATTCATCAAGCTCCCACCGTTGTTTTTTTCGCTTTCCTCGCTTTCATCATCACTTCCTCTTACAAAGGAATCGTCCGACACACGGGTTTCAAGGATATGTTCAACGTACTAAAAGCCAATGTGCTTTATACTTTGTTCATCGTGATGTTCTCATGGCTCATGACCAGCACCAGTGCAGATCCAAATTATATTCCGGGAAAAGCTTTGATTTTGGTGCATTTCCTACTAAATACCATCGCACTTTCTTTCCTGAGAATTCTTTACAAAGGAATGTACAATTACTACGTCATGGGCAACCGTTACAAGCGAAAAGTAATGATTTATGGAGCAGGTGACTCAGGTGTCATCACCTATCAGGCACTCAAGAATGACGAAAAAAGCCGAGTAACCGTATTTGGTTTCATGGACGATAAGAAGAAAAAAATCGGAAAGAAAATCAACGGAGTCACCGTATTCAATCCAAAGGCAGTAACCAAAGATTTTGTCGAAAAACACAATATCACGGAAATCATCATTTCCATTCAAAACCTACCCCCCAAACAACTGACCGAAATCGTAGATCGATTGGCTGATTTCCCTGTCACCTTGAAAATCGTTCCCGCTGTCAGCACTTGGTTGAAAGGCGACCTGACCGCTCAACAAATTAAAACCATCAAAATTGAAGACCTCTTGGGCCGAAAACCCATTAAGCTCGACAACGAAGAAATCCGAAAAGAAGTCGAAGGAAAGGTCATCATGGTGACCGGAGCCGCCGGATCCATAGGGAGTGAAATTTCCAGGCAATTGATGGGCTATCCGTTTAAACAATTGGTATTGGTCGATCAAGCCGAAACTCCTTTGTTTGAATTGCAACAATCTTCCCGAAAACTAAATTGTGAATCTTGTGATTTTGTGATGGGTGATGTGCGAAATACCGAAAGAATGGAAATCATGATCAATCATTACCGACCCGATATCATTTTCCATGCCGCCGCCTACAAACACGTTCCACTCATGGAGGAAAACCCTTACGAAGCAGTAATGGCCAACGTGAAAGGAACCAAAACACTAGCCGACCTGGCAGTCAAATACAATGTACAAAAATTTGTGATGGTCTCAACGGACAAAGCCGTGAATCCAACCAATGTGATGGGTGCTACCAAACGATTAGCAGAACTTTATGTAACACAACTCAATAAAAATTTTGCTACCAAATTCATCGTCACAAGATTTGGAAACGTACTCGGATCTAACGGCTCAGTCATCCCAACTTTTAAACGACAAATCGAAGAAGGAGGCCCACTGACAGTAACCCACCCCGACATCACAAGGTATTTCATGACCATCCCCGAAGCCTGTCAGCTCGTCTTAGAAGCCGGCGCAATGGGACAAGGAGGCGAAGTATTTGTATTTGACATGGGGAAATCCGTCAAGATATTTGATTTGGCCAAAAAGGTAATTCAACTCAGCGGACTCAAATACCCAGACGATATCGAAATCAAAATCACAGGACTTCGACCCGGTGAGAAAATTTATGAAGAATTGCTTACCGATGATGAAACCGCTATTCAAACCCATCACCCCAAAATTATGATTGCAAAAGTGAACAATTCATCCGATGACTTCGTTCAAAAAGTAATAAGCCTCTTAGAAATACCCAATTCCCATAGTCCGATGGAAACGAATTTAAGCTTGGTTATGAAAATCAAAGAACTTGTACCGGAATACACGCCCAATAATTCGGTTTATTCCCAAACAAAAACCCCATGAATGAATTCAATTCAGATTTAAGATCTATGAAATCAAGGATTCAACAGAGAATCCCTGGCTAATTAAACTTCAAATCTAATTGTCAACTTTAGAATAGTTTTATATTTGCAAGGCAACAATGGCAAAAAAAATGAAAATAAACCGCCCCTATATATATTTCAGGTTCATGGTCTTAGTCTTAGCCGGAATTCTATTTACTTCCTGCGTACCCCGCGAAAGGATTGTTTACTTTCAGGGCGACCTTGAATCCATGGAAAGGATGGCGGGAGAATATTCGGCAAGAATCCAGCCCGATGACTTACTTTCCATTACCATATTTGCAAGAAACCAAGAAGCAACCCGAATCTTTAATCAAGAAGCCAATCTCGGAATGTCAAACTCCGTTACCGGAAACCGCCCCACCTATCTCGTAGATCAGGAAGGCTACATAGAGTTTCCCGTACTTGGGAAAATCAAACTCAGCGGTATGACCCGAAACGAAGCCATCCATTATATGAAAGGACTCTTAAGCGATGAAATCATCGACCCGGGAGTTTCCATTACCATTAATAATTATCGAATTACCGTTTTGGGAGAAGTCAGCAATCCAGGTACTTTCTCTATGGAGCATGAAAAGGTATCTATTCTAGAAGCTATCGGAATGGCAGGTGATCTGACCATCAACGGGGTAAGGGAAAATATTTTGGTCATCAGAGAAGAAGGCGAACAAAGAAATTTTCATCGGATTGATTTAACTTCCGAAGAAATATTTAATTCTCCGGTTTTCTATCTGACACAAAACGATGTGGTGTACGTAGAACCCAATCAGAATAAAATTAATTCATCAAGGGACACCAATTTCATGCGAAACACTTCCTTTGTCATATCAATTGCCAGCTTTTTAACAACCCTTATCGTTTTATTAACGCGCTAAACGGATTTCGAAATGCAATACCGAGAATTAAATAACCAAGGAGAAAGCAATCAAAATCTGATTGAAGCACAGGAAGAAACCAATTCTTTTTCTCTGATTGAGTTATGGGAAAAATTTCGCCGAAACTGGTACTGGTTTGCATTGGGATTGCTCATGGCATGGACCGCCGCTTATATCTATCTTCGATACACCCACAACACCTATCGCTCCGAAGCGAGAATCCTCATCAAAGAAGACCCAAGTAAAATCGGCTCGGAACTGAGCCTTCTGACCGGGAGAGGGTTGGCTAGAGATGCAACTCCCAATATTGCCGATCAAATGCAGGTGATGAAATCCCGTCGAATCGTCAGCAAAGTAGTAGAAAATCTACAGCTCAATGTTCGTTATTTCTATACCGGAAGAGTCAAAACACAGGAAATACTCAACGATCAATCTCCCATCCAACTGAAAGTACTGTCGGAAGAACCGAATTATATCAGTTTCCAAGTAACCCAAAAGTCCGAAACCGAACTGGAAATCAATCATAACGACAATATTTTCAATTCCTCCTTCGGAGAAAAAATCACTTTAAACAATACCGAATTTATCATAGTCCCTCGAAGTTCTTCAAGAGCTAACATCGGAAAAACCATCGAAGTAATTCTGATGCCTAATTCATCGGCGACAGGAATGTACAGAGGAAAAATTCAAGTCGCTCCTTTGGGAGAAGGAACTTCCGTCGTCAGCGTTTCTATGGTGGACAATCTACCCCAAAGAGCCGCAACCGTGGTCAATGAACTCATCAATCAATACACCGAAGATGCAATCAATGACAAACGAATCATCGGACAAAAAACAACAAATTTCATCGAAGAAAGACTCGCCAAAGTTTCAGAAGATTTACAATCCAAAGACCGCGATGTCGAAGTTTTCAAAAAAGACAATCAAGTCATCGATCTGAGCGCAGAAGGAAACATCAGTTTGAGCGAAGCCTCTGGAAATCATTCGCAAATCCTGGCACAATCCACCCAATTGAGCCTCATCCACTCCATGGAAGAATATCTGAACAACAACCGAAATGATTTAATCCCAGAAAACATCGGTCTTTCCGACGGTGCGGTCAATGCCAATGCCGCTAAATACAATGAGTTGATCCTGACCAAAATGGACATGCTCAAACATTCACCGGAAACCAGTCAGCTCGTTCAAAATCTCAACAGCCAGATTGAGGAAATTCGAACCAACCTCAACCAAAGTTTGAATAATTACAAACGTACCACCCAAATCGCACTGAATCGCGTACAAGGTGAAGGAGGGAGAATCGCCTCCAAAATCCATCAATTTCCTACCCAAGAAAAAGAATTTAAGGATATATCGCGTCAGCAACAAATTGTAGAAGCACTTTATCTTTTCTTGCTTCAGAAAAGAGAAGAAAATGAAATCACCAACTCAGCAACTCCTTCACCTGTAAAGGTCGTCGATTTTGCTCAGAGTAATTATGCACCCATTGCACCCAATCGTCAAATGATATACCTGATGGCAACCGCCGCCGGACTTGCCATCCCTCTCGGAGTTCTCTATCTGATGTTTTTATTGAACAATAAAATTCAAACCCGTAGAGACATCGAATCCCTCGGAGCTCCCATCATTGGCGATATACCTTCCACATCAAGCGATGTGGTCATAGAAGAAAACGACCGAAGTGTTCTGGCAGAATCCTTCCGAATGCTACGAACCAACATTGGCTTCTATTTATCCAACAAAAAATCAGGATCACGCAATATTTTCATTACCTCAACCGTAAGTGGCGAAGGAAAAACATTTACAGCAAGTAACCTATCGGTGATTTTATCTGCTGCGAAAAAATATAGAGTCTTATTGGTCGGAGGCGATATCCGAAATCCAAGATTATTGGAAACACTCGATCTTACTTCTTATTCCAAACACAAAGGATTGACCCAATTCTTAAGCGACTCCGATACCTCGATTGAGGATGTCATTATAGAAGTTCCAAAACTTTCATTCGATATCATTCATTCGGGACCACTCGCACCAAACCCTTCGGAACTACTGATGAACGGTAGGTTTGGAGAATTAATGGAAAGTGTAAAAGACCGATACGATTATGTAATTGTAGATACAGCTCCTACAAGTCTTGTGACCGATACTCAAATCATCGCACATCATGCCGATTTGTTCTTGTACATCCTAAGGGCAAATTATCTGGACAAACGAATGCTGGAAATGCCAAAAGAGCTTTATCGCGATCAGAGATTGCCCAATATGACCCTAATCCTAAATGACGTCGGCTCAAACGCCGGATATGGCTACGGCTATGGGTATGGCTATGGATACGGTTACGGAGGTTATGCCACCCGAAACCCAAAAGGCTGGAAACGATTTCTTCCTAAAAACATCTTGAAGAAATGATGAATCCCATTCTGCCTGATAATCGAGACTAAATCTTTTCTCAACCAAATACGATTATCCATCGTAGGCAATAATAAATTAGATCATTTCCCTTGAGAAACAATCAGAAATCTTTGAATAAAAAAAACCTGCCAACTGACAGGTTTTCTATTCTTATCTAAATATTCTTACAAGCTAACGCCCATATTGTAGAGCGTAAACGCAAACTTATCGGCAGCTTCATTGATAATCGCTTCTGTTGATTTTCCTGCACCGTGCCCGGCCTTCGTATCGATTCGGATCATCACCGGATTGCCGCATCCTTGTTTATCTTGCAATTCCGCAGCAAACTTATAACTATGCGCAGGAACTACTCGGTCGTCGTGGTCACCCGTCGTTACCATCGTTGCCGGATAACAAACTCCTTTTTTCACATTGTGAACAGGAGAATATCCTTTCAGGTAATCAAACATTTCCTTGTTGTCATTGGCTGTTCCATAATCATACGCCCATCCGGCTCCTGCCGTGAAAGTATGGTAACGAAGCATATCCAAAACCCCCACCGCCGGCAAAGCTACTTTGGCAACATCCGGTTTCATCGTAATCGTAGCGCCTACCAAAAGTCCACCGTTGGATCCACCCGATAGTGCCAAATACTCTGTCGAAGTATATTTTTCCTTTTTCAAATAGTCTGCTGCCGCAATGAAATCCTTGAACACATTTAACTTATTGAGCTGACGACCGCCATCGTGCCATTTCTGACCATACTCACCTCCTCCACGTAGATTCGGAACTGCATAAATTCCTCCATTATCCATCCAAACAGCATTTGCTACACTGAAAGAAGGCGTCAGACTGATGTTAAATCCACCGTATCCATAAAGAATCGTCGGGTTTTTCCCGTCCAGTTTGATTCCCTTTTTGTAAGAAATCATCATCGGAACTTTGGTTCCATCGTGGGACGTATAAAATACTTGTTTGGACTCATAATCTTCGGGGTTGAAATTAATCGCCGGTTTCTTATACAAACTGGATTTACCGGTTTCTACGTCATAATCATAAATCGTTCCCGGAGTTACATAATTGCTGAATGAAAAATAAATCTTCTTTTCAGACTTTTTGCCTGAGAAACCTCCGGCTGAACCTTGTCCGGGAAGTTGAATTTCGCGAATCATTTTTCCGGAATGATCATACTGCTGAACTACGTCCAATGCATCTTTCATATAATGCGCAAAAAGATATCCGCCCGCCGTTGAAATATACAAAACATTCTCTGTTTCTGAAATTACATCCACCCAATTCGCAGGTTGTGGATTTTTAACGTTGACTTTAACCAAACGGTTATTGGGCGCGTTTAAATTCGTTAATAAATACAATTCATCGCCCTCATTGTCCACAAAATCAGTAGAAGTTTCGAAATTATCCAGAATCTGAACAATTGGCGCATTGGGCTTGGTTAAATCTTGAATGTATAATTCGTTTCCAGTCGTTGAAATCGCAGTTGAAATCACCAAAAATTTCTGATCTTCCGTCACACCACCACTGATGTATCTTCTCGGTGTTTTATCTCCTCCAAAAATCAATGCATCCTCGCTTTGTTTGGTATGGAGTTTATGGAAATAAAGCTTGTGTTTATCGGTCATTTCCGACAGCTCACTTCCTTCGGGTTTGTCGTAGCTTGAATAGTAAAATCCTTCGTTTCCTTTCCATGAAATCCCACTAAACTTCACATCACGAAGGGTGTCGCCTACTTGTTGTTTATCGGCTGTTTTCATGATGATTACTTTTCGCCAGTCCGAACCTCCTTCAGAAATCTGATACGCACAAAGTGAACCATCTTTGGTGAAACTCAGGCCTGCCAAGGAGGTAGTTCCGTCTTTGGAAAATTTATTGGGGTCGATGAACACTTCTTCCTTCCCATTTTTTCCTTGACGGTACAATACCGAATGTTGTTGCAAACCGTCGTTTTTGAAGAAATACGTATAATCTCCTTCTTGGAAAGGCGCTGAAACCCTTTCGTAATTCCATAAATCAGTGAGTTGTTTGTTTAATTTGTCTCGAAAAGGAATTTGATCCAAATAGCCGAAAGTGGTTTCGTTCTGAACTTCCACCCATTTTTTTGTCTCGGTCGCCAAATCATCTTCGAGCCATCGATAAGGATCTTCCACTTTGACTCCAAAAAACTCATCGACTTGATTTCCTTTTCTCGTTTGCGGGTACTCTCCTTTAAATTCCTGTGCCATAAGACCCATCGCTAAACTCATATTTACTAAAATGAGAATCTTTTTTTTCATGTTATTTTTCTTTGATAAACCAATTTAATTATTCGCCTGAACTTCGTTTCAAATATTTAAGTTCCAGATTTAATAAAGACACTAATTTTAATTAGTATGGTAAACTTACAAAAAGTTTTGAGTTAGCAAATGAAAAATAAGAGCAATTCAGCCCGGCTTTCATTAGACTTAGTTTTTTCTGAGCTTTTTACTGAAAATATTTCCGTTTTCATCTGTCAGCCGAATGATATAAATCCCTTTGGGTAATTGAGCTGTGGAGACGATTCCTTCTGAGGAAACCGAATTTGACAAAAGCATTTTGCCGTTTAAATCATAAATTGAAACAGACTCTGCTCGACTTC
>JAAYKY010000015.1 GCA_012522185.1 Flavobacteriaceae bacterium
CAACTCTAAATCAGATAGTTTTGGGGTAATCGGCTTAAAATAGAAATTATCAGAATCTGATATTTTGCTTAATTCTTCTAAAATTAATTTGTAACTTGCTTCTAGGTTGCTCATAATTGTATTTAATTGTCAGTCAATACAATATACTAATTTTTAGTGATTTGGGCAACCTTTCTTATAATGCACTACGGGTAATTTGAAACTAGTTTAAAAGCCCTAACAGGGTTTAAAACCCTGTTAGGGCTGAGCCTCATCACAAAACTTTTCGCTGTTCATACGAATTTTAAGAAGCTCTATTTCCTTCCTAACAGAAGAAGTCAAAGCGCAAACTCCCTAAATTTATTATCCAACTCATTTCTGCCAAACTGTCACAAATCTATCCGTTGGCAATGTTTTTGAAATTAAAAGCAAAAATCAGAGCTAAAAATGTCAGAAAACAATACAAAAGAGGAATTGAATGAAGAGATTTCCGCTGTCAACGAATCTGCGGAAATCAATGAAAATGAAACCAATACAGACGAAAAGCTTTCAGAAATCGATTCACTGAAACAAGAGCTTCAGAAAGAAAAAGAACAGTTTTTACGACTCTTCGCAGAATTTGACAATTACAAAAAGCGCACGGCAAAAGAAAGAATCGAAATTTTTAAAACAGCCAATGCAGAAACCATCACTGCCCTTTTGCCGGTTTTGGACGATTTTGAACGAGCTATTCTACAAATTGAAAAAGCAGATGACAATGAATTGCTGAAAGGAGTCCAACTCATTCAAAATAAACTCATTGAAACCTTGAGAGGAAAAGGCCTGAAAGCACTTGAAATCAAATCAGGCGATGAATTCAACACCGATGAAATGGATGCCGTGACCCAAATCGAAGCCCCTTCCGAAGATTTGAAAGGAAAAGTAGTCGATGTGGTAGAAACTGGCTATACGTTAAACGAAAAGGTAATCCGATACGCCAAAGTAGTTACAGGAAAATAAGGCGGATCGGCAAAGAAATAAAAAAGTGCCGAAAGGGTGCTTTACACATGAAATACAATGGCAAAAAGAGATTATTACGAAATATTGGAAATTTCCAAATCGGCAAGCCCCGAGGAAATCAAAAAAGCTTACCGCAAACAGGCGATAAAATTTCACCCTGACAAAAATCCGGGTGACAAAGAAGCCGAAGAAAAGTTCAAAGAAGCGGCCGAAGCCTATGAAGTATTGAGCGATCCGCAGAAAAAAGCGCGGTATGACCAATACGGTCATGCAGGTGTAGGCGGTGCCGGCGGATTTGGCGGTGGTGGCGGAATGAACATGGAAGATATCTTCTCTCATTTCGGCGATATTTTTGGAGGACATTTTGGAGGCGGATTTGGCGGTGGATTTGGACAGCAAAGAGGTCCTCGTCGAATGAAAGGTTCCGATTTGCGCATTCGCGTAAAATTGAACCTCGAAGAAATGATGAATGGAACCACCAAAAAAGTCAAAGTCAAACGCTTTAAACAAGCGCAGGGCGTTACATTCAAAACCTGTCCGACTTGCGGCGGATCTGGCTATCAGACCAAAGTGACAAATACTTTCCTGGGTCAAATGCAAACCACCGTTCCTTGTGGCAGTTGCTCGGGCGTTGGGAAAGTAGGCGACCACATCCCGCCGGGTGCCAATAACCAAGGGCTGAACAAAGTAGAAGAAACAGTTGATATTAAAATTCCGGCCGGAGTCCGAGAAGGAATCCAATTGCAAGTCGCTGGAAAAGGAAATGATGCACCTTTTGACGGAGTTCCCGGTGATTTACTTGTGGTCATCGACGAAGAACAACACGAAGAACTGAAAAGAGACGGAAACAACCTTCATTACGATTTATACATCTCTATTCCTGAGGCCATTTTGGGCACTTCAAAAGAGATTCCGACCGTAAACAATCGGGTTCGTATCAAAATCGATAAAGGAACACAATCCGGAAAGGTTTTGCGACTGAAAGGCCAAGGACTTCCAAGCCTAAATAGCTACGGAAATGGAGATTTATTTGTCCATATCAATGTGTGGACGCCCGATAAATTATCGAAAGAACAGGAAGCCTATTTCGAAAAAATGAAAGATGACGAGAATTTTTCTCCACATCCGGGCAAAAATGAAAAGTCCTTTTTTGACAGAGTGAAAGAAATGTTTAACTAATGCTTTCCTACCTTTCAAAGACAGAGAAAAATTAAGATATATGATAACCCTGAAGTTTTTCGGGGTTTTCTGTTTCTATCAATTATCATTGGCTATTTTTACAAAAATTTCAAAAAATGGAGAAAATCAATTGGCAAACAATAAAGGAATACGAGGATATAACTTTTAAAAAATCAGAGGGTGTTGCAAGAATTGCTTTCAATCGTCCCGAAGTTCGAAACGCATTTCGTCCGAAAACCGTTTTTGAACTGCTCGATGCGTTTACCATCGCAGAAGAAGACCGAAGCATCGGTGTGATTTTACTGACCGGCGAAGGACCTTCTCCCAAAGACGGTGGATGGGCATTTTGTTCCGGTGGCGATCAAAGAGTGCGCGGAAAAAAAGGTTACGAAGGAAGCGATAAAGTCGGAAGACTCAACATTTTGGAAGTACAGCGACTGATTCGTTTTTCAACAAAAGTGGTCATTGCCGTGGTAAACGGTTGGGCTGTGGGTGGCGGACATTCGCTGCATGTGGTTTGCGATATGACGATTGCGTCCAAAGAACATGCGATTTTCAAACAAACCGATGCCGACGTGGCAAGTTTTGACGGCGGATTTGGATCGGCTTATCTGGCAAGACAAGTCGGACAAAAACGGGCAAGAGAAATTTTCTTTTTAGGAGCAAATTATTCGGCACAAGAAGCTTTTGAAATGGGAATGGTCAACAAAGTTGTTCCACATGATGAATTGGAACAAGTAGCTTTTGAATGGGCACAAGAAATTCTAACTAAATCTCCTACGGCGATTAAAATGTTAAAATTTGCTTTCAATTTAATCGATGATGGATTGGTCGGACAACAGGTTTTTGCCGGCGAAGCAACACGACTTGCCTACGGAACGGACGAAGCCGAAGAAGGAAGAAATGCATTTCTGGAAAAAAGAAAACGAAATTTTGATAAGTTTCGGTAGAATTTGATGTTTTAATATTTCTGATAAATATATTTAGTTAATTCAAATCCTTAAATTTGTGCTATGGAATCCATTATCATTCATCCGAAAAGCAAAAAACAAAGGGAAGCGCTTCAAAACTTTTTAGAAGCCTTTAATATTCCTTTTGAACCCAGTCCTTACAATCCTGAATTTGTGGCTAAGATTAAAGAATCTGAGCAGCAAATCAAAGATGGAAAAAGCACAAAAATTAAAACAAAAGAAGAATTAAAAGCTTTTTTAAATGCTTTATGAGCTAGAATTTTCGGAACGGGCTAAAAGAGATTTGCTTTAATTGAAAAAAAGCGATATTTCTTCTTATAAAAAAGTTGCAAAATTACTCGAAGAATTACAGGAACATCCTACCACAGGAACAGGAAAGCCCGAACAATTAAAGCATGAGCTCAGTGGAAAATGGTCTCGGAGAATCAACAAAAAAGATCGTTTGGTTTATCAGATTGATGAAGAACCCAAAACAGTCCATATTCTTTCCGCTTTAGGGCATTACTAAAGTTCAATCAAAATGCAGGAAAACCCAGAAATTCCATCGGTTTGGAAAAACAAAGAATTTATTGCCTTTATTTTTCTCAGATTTTCACTGATTTTCGCTTTGTTCATTCAAAGTACATCTGTGGCTTTTGAAATATTTCGAATTACCCAAAAAGAAATTTACCTGGGATTAATCGGCTTATTTGAATTCGCACCGATTTTATTCACTGCTTTTTATGCCGGACAACTCGTGGACCGACTCGACAAACGAAAGGTCATCGTGCGATCCATTGCTTCCTTTATGTTGGCTTCCTTCGTTCTGATGATTGTCAATTTCCCGGGCATTCAGGAAAAAGTTGGGACGACCGTTTACCTGGCGCTTTGCTATTTTGCCTTCTTTATTTTGGGACTTACCCGAGCTTTCAGCGGACCGGCTCTTTTCTCGCTTTTGGCACAAGTCGTACGAAAAGAAAACTACGAAAAGGCAATCCCGCTGAGTTCATCGGCTTTTATGATTGGTTCGGTTCTTGGCCCTTTGGCCGGTGGAGTTATTTTAGCTGCTTTTGGAATCGAAGCCGCTGTGGGAACTGCATTCGCTCTGATGTGCGTTTCCATGATTATGATTTTGAGAATTTCGCCCAAGCCCGTTCCTAAAGAAGACTTGATCGAGGGAGAAACTCCAATGCAAAGAATCAAAGTAGGATTTAAATTCATTCTGGCAACGCCGATAATTCTTGCCGTTTTGACGCTCGATATGTTTGCAGTTTTCTTTGGTGGAGCCGAATCCCTTTTGCCTGCCGTGGTAGAAAAAGTTCTAAATGCTGGTTCAGTCGAATTTGGATGGTTGCGATCGGCTCATGGCATCGGCTCATTGATTATGCTCTTTTTTCTCTCCTCTCTCCCACTTCTCAAAAGTCGAGTCGGACTCAAATTACTGGGAAGCGTAGCCATGTTTGGAGTTTGTATCATCATTTTTGGTTTGTCTCAAAACTTTTATCTCTCTTTTTTCGTATTGATGTTTGGCGGTGCATTCGATGCCGTTTCCATGGTCATTCGACAAAGTATTTTACAATTCAAAACACCCGAAAATCTCAAAGGAAGAGTGTCTTCGGTGAATAGTATTTTTGTGAGTAGCTCCAATGAATTAGGAGCCTTTTACAGCGGAGTGGCAGCAAGTTTAATCGGATTAATCCCCGCCATCTTATTCGGCGGTTCCATGACGCTTATCACCGTAATTGTGATTGCTATTTCGATTAAAGCCATTCGCCGGGTTAAATTGGAATAAATTTAGCCCTAACAGGGTTTCAAACCCTGTTAGGGCTAAGGAAATATGTATCTTTGTAACCTATGAAAAAATGGATTGCAGCCGCGCGACTTCGGACTTTACCTTTGTCCATCAGCGGGATTATTCTGGGTTCACTCATTGCTTTGTCCGAAGAACATTGGAACTGGGTGATTTTTATTCTTGCGTTTTTAACAACTTTATTTTTACAAGTATTATCGAATTACGCCAATGATTATGGCGATGGAATTCGTGGGACGGATGCGGAAAGAATCGGAGAAAAACGCGCCGTAGCTTCAGGAGAAATCTCAGCCAAACAAATGAAAAACGCGGTAGTGATTTTCAGTGTTTTATCGGCTATCACAGCCTTTCTTCTGATTTTCATTTCGTTTCGGGAGAATTTCGGTTGGGTTCTGCTGTTTATTTTCTTGACTTTTGCCTGTGTTTGGGCAGCGATTCGTTATACCGTGGGGAAAAGCGCTTACGGATATGCCGGAATGGGCGATATTTTTGTGTTTATTTTCTTCGGAATTATTTCAGTTTGGGGAAGCTACACGCTTTACCAACATCAAACCTTTGAAATTTCGATCTTCTATCCAGCTGCGGCCATTGGCCTATTAAGTACAGCCGTTTTGAATTTAAATAATATGCGAGATATCGAAACTGATCGAAAAGCCGGAAAGTTGACTTTACCCCTTCGAATGGGTTTTGAAACAGCAAAAATTTATCAAACGATTTTACTTATTTTTCCTTTTATTTTAAGTAGTATTTATTTATTCGAAATTGGTAAGACGGAATGGTTCAGGTTTCTGTTTTTGGTGTTATTGATACCTGCAATTCTTTTGGTCAAAACAATTTTCAACACTTCCGAACCTCGTTTACTTGACAAAGAATTAAAGAAAGTGGCTTTGCTAACACTGGCTTTTTCCTTAATTTTAGGATTTGGTTTGATTTTTTAAGCATTAGAATTAATTGAAAATTTGAAAAATGAAAGTTACTTATTTAGGACATGCCAGTCTGGGAATTGAGGCAAACGGAAAACATATAATTGTAGACCCATTTATTTCGGCTAATGAATTAGCGAAGCATATAAATATTGATAGTTTAAAAGCGGATTATATTTTGCTTACGCATGCACATCAGGATCATGTTTTGGATGTGGAAGCCATTGCAGAAAAAACAGAAGCCATCATCGTTTGCAATGCCGAAATGTCATATTATTACGGCAACAAAGGTTTTAATGTTGTAGGAATGAATACGGGTGGAAAAGCCGAATTTGACGAAATTATGATTAAATCCACGATTGCCTTTCATTCGAGTTCGTTCTCTGATGGCACTTACGGTGGAAATCCAAACGGATATATTTTGGAAGCAAACGGCAAACGAATTTACATCGCAGGCGATACTTCCCTGACTTATGAAATGAAATTGATCCCGGAAACCATCGGACAACTTGATTTGGCGATTTTCCCGGTGGGCGATCATTTCACAATGGGCTTTGAAGACGCTTGCCTGGCGAGTGATTTTGTACAATGCAATCGGGTTTTGGGTTATCATTTCGACACTTTCCCACCCATAAAAATCGACCACGAAAAAGCCAAAGCATTTTTTAAATCCAAAGGAAAAGAATTAATTCTACTCGAAATCGGAAATAGTTTAGCTATTTAATTAAAACAAAAGAGCCCGGAAATTCCGGGCTTTTTCATACTATTAATTGGGATTAATTAAATCCTTTGCTTTCCAAAATCGCTGAGACAGAAGGTTCACTTCCTCTGAATTCTTTGTACGCTTCTTTGTATTCCAATGTATTTCCTTGGGAAAGAATCATATCTCGGTATCTTTGCCCCGCTTGACGATTAAGTCCCCCGTTTTCATCAAACCACTTCCCAGTGTCCAAGGCAAGCATTTCTGTCCATAAATAGGCGTAATAACTCGCTGCGTATCCACCGCCAAAAACATGGTTGAAATAAGTAGCACGATAACGTGGCGGAACATTTTCCACCCAAAGATTATCTTCCATCAAGGACTCTCTTTCAAAATTATTTACATTGAATCCTTTCTCAATCATTCCTAATTTATGGAAATTAAAATCCATCACAGCTGCTGCCAATACTTCACCAAAAGCAAATCCTTGGTTGAACTGAGAAGCATTTTTAATTTTATCGATTAACTCTTGTGGAATTTGCTCACCGATTTCATAATGAATAGCATAGTTTTTCAAAACTTCCGGATGCAAAACCCAATGTTCGTTGGCTTGAGAAGGCAATTCTACAAAATCTCTCGCCACGGCTGTACCTGAAAGCGATGGATAGTTCTGATTGGCGAAAAATCCGTGAAGGGAATGTCCAAATTCATGGAACAAAGTTTCTACCTCGTCATAAGTCAATAGCGCAGGTTCACCCGGAGCTGGTTTGGTGTAATTACATACGTTGTAAATCACCGGTTTTTTATCCAACAAATGCGATTGATTCACAAAATTACTCATCCAAGCTCCTCCTCTCTTACTTTCTCTTTTGAAAAAATCTCCGTAAAACAACCCAAGTGGCGTTCCGTCTTCTTCAAAAAGCTCATAAACCAAAACATCGGGATGATAAGTCGGGATGTCGGTTCTTTCTTTGAATGTAATTCCAAATAGTTTCGTGGCGGAATAGAAAACTCCTTTTTCCAATACATTTTTCAATTCGAAATAAGGCTTCAATTGACCTTCATCCAAATCGTATTTTTCTTTACGAACTTGTTCTGCATAATAGGTCCAGTCCCAAGGCTTCAATTCAAAATCATTTCCTTCGGATTGGATTTTGTTTTGAAGTACTTCCGCTTCTTTTGCGATGGCTTTCACCGTGGGTGGAATTAACTCTGCAAAGAAATCATCAACCGTTTCAGTGTTTTTCACCATCGTATCCTGCAAATTCCATGAAGCATAAGTCGGATATCCCAAAAGATTTGCTTTTTCGATTCGAAGTTTCACAATCTGATTAATGATATCCAAGGTGGAATAATTCCCACCATCGGTTCGACTCCAAGCTTTATTGAATAAATTCTCACGTGTCTGTCGATTTTCCAGAGATTGTGTCAAAGGCTGTTGCGTCGTATTGTGAATAGGTATTTTCCATTCTGATTTTCCTTCTACTTTTAGCGAATTGATTTCATTGGCTGTCAACCCTTTTAACATCGTCGTATCTCTTACAATGAACGCAGAATTATTTCCGGCTTCCAACAAGGTTTGTCCAAATTCATTTTCAAGAGAAGCCAAATTAGCATTGATTTCCTTCAAAGTTTCTTTGTCTTCAGTCGATAAATTCGCTCCTGCTTTGATGAAATTCTGATACCTTACTTCAACTAATTTCAGATCTTCTCCTTCCAGTCCGAATTCTTCTCTTTGGTCATAAATAGTTTTAATTCGCTGAAAAAGATTTTCGTTTAAAAGAATAAAATCTCTGTGCGCGGCAAACTTTGGCGCCATTTCAGCTTGAAGTTCTTTCAGGTGATCGTTGGTATGAGCACCTGTCAAAGCATAAAAAACTCTCGAAACTCGACTGAGAAGTTCATTTGCTTTTTCCATTTCCACCAAAGTGTTTTCAAATGTAGGTTCCTCGGGGTTGTTTGCAATTTGCTCTATGGCTTCACGCTCTACCTGAATGGCATAGTCCAAGGCAGGTCGGAAATGTTCATCCTTTATTTTACTAAAATCCGGTGCCGAATAAGGCAAACTGCTTTCCTGAACAAGGGGATTGTCTTTCATTTCTTCTGCTGTGTAAGTTTTCGTTGCGGATGAATCCGTTGTCTTGCTGTTACAATTCCATAAAGCAAAAACAACAAGGCCCATTAATGCGATTTGTTTCAATTTCATTTCGTTTACTTGTTTTTTTGTGGATTTTCCAAATTTAGAAAAATAAAAGATGAATATAAAGGAAGAAGAACGCAATTCCTTTGTACCCAAATAAAATTGCCGGATTAAATCCGGCAATTTTTGTCTTATTTCAGTTTCAATTTATCCAATATTCACTCCGTTTTCCGTCTTTTCCTCCGGTGCTAAAAAAGTCAATTTACCATCCTCCTTGTCAGTCAGCAAAAGCATTCCCTGACTTTCAATGCCTCGGATTTTTCGCGGAGCTAAATTTACCAAAACTGTCACTTGTTTGCCGATGATTTCTTCTGGCGTGAAACTTTCTGCAATTCCTGAAACAATCGTACGAATATCAATTCCGGTATCGACTTTCAGTTTCAACAATTTATCGGCTTTTTCTACTTTTTCCGCTTCCAGAATCGTCCCCACACGCATATCGTTTTTCATAAAATCATCGAATTGAATGGTTTCTCTCTGCGGTTCAGCATTTGGATTTGTCATATTGTTCAGGGTTTTATTTTGATTTAATTTATTAATTTGAAATTCAATGGCTTCGTCTTCTATTTTGGCAAAAACCAATTCCGAAGGATTCAACTGATGACCTGCTGGAATGATTTCGTTTGCATTTTCCAATTCGTTCCAATTCATCGGCGAAATATTCAACATTTTGAATAATTTTTCAGAAGTAAACGGTAGAAAAGGTTCGCCCAACTCTGCCAACATTCCGGCGATTTGAGCCGCTGCATACATGATTCCTTTAACTTCTTCCGGATTATCTTGTTTTTTCCAAGGTTCTTGAGATTGTAAAAACTGATTGCCCAATCGCGCCAGATTCATGTATTCCATAAGCGCATTTCGGAATTCAAACTTCTCCAGATGCGCACCGATTTTTTGGGCGAAATCTTTTAGTTGGTTTAATTCTTCGAATTCGATGGTTTTCTCGGGAATAATTCCATCGTAATATTTATGCGTCAAAACCATCACGCGGTTGATGAAATTCCCCAGAATTCCCACCAATTCCGAATTATTTTTGGTTTGGAAATCTTTCCAAGTGAAATTATTGTCTTTGTTTTCAGGCAGATTCGCAGTCAAAACATAACGCAAAACATCTTGCTGACCCGGAAATTCTTCTAGATATTCGTGTCCCCAAACCGCCCAATTGCGTGAAGTTGAAATTTTATCGTCTTCCAGGTTCATGAATTCATTGGCCGGAACATTTTCAGGCAATATATAATCGCCATGGGCTTTAATCATCGCCGGGAAAATGATACAATGAAAAACAATGTTGTCTTTCCCAATGAAATGAATCAATTTCGTGTCGGGATTTTGCCAATAATCTTTCCAGTTTTTTCCGTTGGCTTCCGCCCATTCGATGGTTGAAGTGATATAACCAATCGGTGCATCAAACCAAACATAGAGCACTTTTCCTTCGGCTTCCGCCAAAGGAACTTTTACGCCCCAATTGAGGTCACGCGTCATAGCGCGAGGTTTCAAACCATCGTCAATCCAGGATTTAACTTGTCCGTAAACATTTGATTTCCAATCGTTTTTATGGCCATCCAAAATCCATTCTTTCAGAAAGTCTTCGTATTCATTCAAAGGCAAATACCAATTTTTGGTTTCTTTCAGGATAGGCGTATTTCCGCTCAGAGCCGAACGCGGATTGATCAGTTCGGTTGGACTCAAAGTAGAACCACAACTTTCACATTGGTCTCCGTATGCATTTGGATTTTGACATCTCGGACATTCGCCCACGATGTATCGGTCGGCCAAAAATTCTTTGGCTTCTTCGTCGTAAAATTGCTCCGAAACTTCTTCTGTAAACTTTCCTTTTTTATACAAATTCAAAAAGAAATCCGAGGAAACTTCATGGTGTTTGGGATTGGAAGTGCGCGAATAATGGTCAAAAGAAACACCGAATTTCTCCAGGGTTTCCTTGATTAATTCGTGGTATTTATCGACAATCGCCTGTGGGGTAGTATTTTCTTTTTTTGCCCGAATGGTAATCGGAATTCCATGTTCGTCCGAACCGCCGATAAATGCCACGTCCATTCCTTTTCGGCGCAAATATCTCGCATAAATATCGGAAGGAATGTAAACGCCCGCCAGATGCCCGATGTGAAGCGGTCCGTTGGCATAAGGAAGCGCAGCAGTCAGTGTATATCGATTCGGATTACTCATTTTGAATTAATTTTTTGGATTGCAAAGATAAGAAGCGAAAAAAGAAGTTTGAAGGCGGAAGGAGGATTTATTTTGAATTCGGTTCATTTCTGTATTCTCAATTTTCGTAAATTTGAAGTATGCAAAAGATCAAAGGCATAGAAATCGAGAAAAATTCGCAGGGCGAAGATGCATTTATCCGGATTGATTTTCAGAAATTCGGCAAACAACTTCAGCCATTTCTGGAAGAAGTCGGTCTGCTGGAAGATGATTTTGAGAAAGAATGGGAAACTGCTTTGACGCTTGATGAAGCCAAAGAAAAATCAATTGAAAAAGTCAGATCCTGGTGGGAAAAAATGTCATAAATGTTCTTCCGTCCGTCATTGATTATTTAGACGAGCTGATTATTAAACTTTATGAAAACGAATATTTTGGCTTTTTAGAAAGTGCTGAAACTTATGTTTCAAATATTTATGACTTCATTCCGGAATTAATTGAAAACCAGACGCATAAACAAGCTCCTGCCGAACTTAAAAAACACGGTCAATTTTATATTTCTTATTCGTCCAATAAAAGAACGAATTGGTATATTTTCTTCAATCGACGCGATAATCGTTTCCTGATTAAATACATTACCAATAACCATATGCCGGATGCGAAATTTCTATGAATTAATTTTTATTCACCTTAAATAAAAACATCCTTTTTCTGTCCACATGGTTTTTGGTTCCGGGTTTCTCTTCATTATCGTCAAATTTCTCGATGAATTTGGCCGTAAAACCTAAATTTTTCAATTGATTGATAATAGATTCTATGGGTTCATTGTCTGACGAAATCAGAAAAAAATCAGATTCTTTTGGATAAGTTTCCGGTTTGTCGGGATAAATTTCCGGAATAGTATTTCCGTATTTGAACATGATTTCTGGCGAATAAGCATCGAATCCGTATAATTTTAAGCCGGATGTTTCGATTTCTTCTTTTTTAGTCAAAATCGAATGATGATGTGGATTGCTGTTAAACAATCCGTCAATCACCGGAATTCCAAAAAACATTGCCAAAGCCACAAAGACCACCGTTCCCAAAAAGGCATTTCTGAGGTTGAAATTTTTAAATACTTCTCTCATTAAATATATGCCGACAAGAATTCCGGAGACAGAAAAGAGAATGGCATAAATTCCCCATTCCACCTTGAAAATTGCAAACAAAATTACCGGAACAGCAATAGCAATTAGTCCTACGAGTCCAAATGAAAATTTCACCAGCATTTTCTCCCATTTTTTCCAATCTTGATTCTGCATGAGGTAATAAAGATAGAATCCGGTGGTGGCAGCCAATGGAATCATTAAGGGGAAGAGATAACGCTCTTTTTTGGAAGGAATTAATGACAATAAAACAAAACAAATCAGGGTCCACCAAAAGAAAAAACTATAGGATTTGGGTAGCTCGACTTTTCTTTTTACATAAGGAAAAGCCAATGAAATCAGAGCAAATACGGCCCAAACTCCCATTTGAACCGGAAAGCTGAAATAGCGCGAAAAAGGTTTTACTTCGCGGTTAGTCCTTGCGGTGGATTCTACTTCAAGCGTATGAATCAGGGTTTCTTTGTCAAAAAGAAATACGTAGCCATACCAGGAAAATCCTACAATTGCCGTCAGAATTCCCATCCATATCCAACCTGCCCATTTGATTTTCGGAAATCCGTATGCAATCCAATAAGCAAGAAAAAAGGGTGCGGCAATCACATAAAATCCGGTGGGTCCTTTGCTGAGGATTGAAAGTCCGAGGAAGATTCCGGCCAATGTGAATTGGAGGAAATTATTTTTTTCGGATTGAAAAGTTCGGTAAAAAAAATAAACACCCATCAAGGTGAAACTGTAACAGAAAATATCCCAAGTGGCTCTTTTTCCAACAAATAAAACCAGATAAGTGGTAGTGAGAATCAGCCCGATTGTCAAAGCCAGATTTATGTTTTGGGTTTCTTTTTTGACAAATCGATAAAAAACCAAAATCAATCCTACACAAGCTAAAGCTGCTGGAAAACGCAATGCCCAAATCGAATTGGTTCCGAAGATAGCGCCCATTCCTGCACTGAGCCAGGTCGGAAGTGGCGGTTTCTGATAGCGCGGTTCGCCATTCATGGTAGTGAAAAGCCAGTTGCCGTCATCTACCATTTCGCGCGCCGTCACAAAATTTCTGGCTTCCATTATGTCCACAAACAGATAATTGAGGTGTAGCAGAAACATTGAGAAACAAAGGAACAACAAGAGATTGTAGTTAATTTTCATCCGAAATTTTATTATTCAAATATAATCAATCGGGATTAAGAAATTTCTTTTTAAATTTAAAGAATGAACGAAGAAGTGGAAAAGACGATTTCGGGATCGCTGGAAGGATTTCAGTGGATTCTTGCCGGCATACTTTTAGTTTTGATTTTGTATTTGATTCTTAAAAAAGCAAAGAAAAACTAAACCGGAAATTTTTATGAATTTCTTTATTCTCAATCTGCACTCTTATTTTTTCTAATTTTCTAGTTTTGAAGTAGTACCTTTGCCAAAAAATTGGGCTTTTGAGAAATGGTTTCTCAAAAGTTACCCATTAATAATCACTCATCCTGAGCTCTTACCTGCCGTAGGCATGGTGTCTAAGGATTATTAAACATTTTTTATGGCAAATATTGTAGCAATTGTAGGCCGACCTAACGTCGGGAAATCCACATTATTTAACCGACTGGTTCAAAGACGTCAGGCAATCGTTGATGACGTTTCGGGCGTAACACGCGACCGTCACTACGGAAAAAGCGATTGGAATGGCAGTGAATTTACGGTGATTGATACCGGTGGATACATTGTGGGTTCAGATGATACGTTTGAAGTCGAAATCCGAAAACAGGTTGAACTTGCCATCGACGAAGCCAACGTCATTCTTTTTATGGTGGACAATCAGGTCGGATTGACAGACATGGACAAAGAGGTGGCGCAATTACTTCGTAAAAGTGAAAAGCCGGTTTTACTGGTTGTGAACAAGGTTGATACGAATAAAAATCTGGATGACAGCTACGAGTTCTATAATTTAGGCGTTGAGAGTTTCTTCACGATTTCTTCCCAAAGCGGAAGTGGAACCGGAGAACTTCTCGATGAAGTAATCAAACATTTTGACGAAACCGAACATAAAGATCCATTTGAAGGCTTACCAAGGGTTGCCATCGTAGGCCGTCCCAATGCCGGTAAATCCACCCTGACAAACGCCTTGCTTGGTGAAGAGCGGAACATAGTAACAGAAATTGCAGGTACAACCCGTGATTCCATTGAAACGCTTTACAATAAATTCGGACATGAATTTGTCCTGATTGATACCGCCGGAATGCGAAAAAAAGGAAAGGTCAGCGAAGACCTGGAGTTTTATTCGGTGATGCGAGCCGTTCGGGCTGTGGAAGAATGTGATGTTTGCGTTCTGATCATTGATGCGACAAGAGGAATCGAAGCTCAGGATCTCAACATTCTCTTTCTTGCCGAACGAAACCGAAAAGGAATTGTCATTTTAGTAAACAAATGGGATTTGGTAGAAAAAGAAACCAATACCATAAAAAAATACGAAGCTGAAATCCGAAACAAAATCGCACCATTTACGGACGTTCCGATTCTTTTTGTTTCGGCTTTGACCAAACAACGCGTACACAAAACGATTGAAACCGTGATGCAAGTCAATGAAAACCGAAACCGAAGAGTCAAAACAAGTAAACTCAACGAATTGATGCTTCCCATTATTGAAATCACGCCACCACCGGCCATCAAAGGAAAATATATCAAAATCAAATACGTTACCCAATTACCGACCCGTACGCCGCAATTTGCTTTTTTTGCCAATTTGCCGCAATATGTAAAGGAACCTTATAAACGATTTATTGAAAACCAATTACGTGAAAATTTCGATTTCACAGGTGTGCCGATTGAAATTTATTTCCGACAAAAATAATTGAGTAAAACAAGATTAAATTTTGGAATACAAAGTTCTGACGGATGATGATTTGAAATTTTTCCGAAAAACAATCGGAGAAAAAAATGTGCTTACTTCCCAAATTGAAACCTATGCTTCGGACTCGACCGAAAGACTGAAATTCTTCCCGGAAGTTGTACTCAAACCCGATTCGACCGAAAAGGTTTCCAAAATTGTAGCGCATTGTTATCGTGAGTTGATTCCCATCACGCCACGCGGTGCCGGAACCGGGCTGACCGGAGGGTCGCTCGCCATCAAAGGAGGTGTTTTGATTTCACTTGAAAAACTAAACAAACTGATTGAAATTGATAAAAAAAACTTTCAGGTAAAAGTAGAAGCAGGTGTCATCAATTATAAACTTCAAGAAGCCTTGGCTGAGAAAAATTTGTTTTACCCACCCGATCCAAGTAGCTGGCAAAGCTCGTTTATTGGTGGAAATATTTCGACCAATGCCGGCGGAATAAAAGCCGTGAAGTACGGTGTAACCTCTCATTATGTTTTGAATTTGGAGGTAGTTTTACCCAACGGAGAAATCATCTGGACCGGAGCCAATACGTTAAAAAACAGCACAGGACTCAATCTTACCCAACTTTTCACCGGAAGCGAAGGGACTTTGGGCATCATTACAAAAGCGGTTTTAAAGGTTCTCCCCAAACACATTCAGGATGTCTCTTTATTGGTTCCTTTCCGAAATGCTTCGGAGGCCTGTGAAGCAGTTTCGGCTATTTTTCATGCCGGAATTCAACCGGCAGCTATGGAATTTATGGAAAAGAAAGCGATTGATGCAACGGTTGATTTCATGGGTGGCTCCTCTATTGAAATTGAAGAAGACACTGAAGCGCATTTATTGATTTCTCTGGATGAAAACATCGAAACCGAACTTAAAACTTGCGTAGATACGGTTTCTAATTTTAACATTGGAGAAATTCTTTTTGCCGAAAACCCAATCGAGAAGGAAAGAATCTGGCAAATCAGACGAAAAGTTTCGGAAGTTGTGAAACGAAATGGATACACCATCGAAGAAGACACCGTTGTACCACGTGCCAATCTTTCTAAATTGGTGGAAAGAATGCATGAATTGGCCGATAAACATCGTTTCAAAGTGGTTTGTTATGGCCATGCCGGCGATGGAAATCTACATGTCAGAATCAATCATCCCCTCCATAAAAATTCCTACAATGTCCCTGAGATTCAATTCATTTTAAAAGAATTATTTGAAATTGTCAAAGACCTCGACGGAACGATTTCAGGCGAACATGGCATTGGGTTGATCCAAAAACCTTATTTGCCGGTGGTTTTCAGTCAAACAAATTTGGAGTTGCAAAAAACCATCAAAAAAGCAATTGACCCAAAAAACATCATGAATCCGGGAAAGATTTTTAAATTTTAACATTCGAAATCCTTAATTTTACGGATAAATCAATTCATAGTGCATTTCTTTTTTAATTTCAGCGAAGACATACCAGAAGAATTTCATTCCTCAGAAAACCATCAGCCCCATACCGAATGTTCAGTTTGTGGAAATGGTTTTGGCAAGGATCATTATTTCATCGAAAAAGCATTTCAAAAAACCTACGATAAAACCGAATTCCAATTAACATTTGAATATGCGGTTTGCGAAAGATGCAAAACGGATATGATGAAAAGTATTTCCAAAGAATCCATGCAAAACATTCAAGATTTTGCAATGAACATGGGTGCAATGCCACGTCTGAAGAGTTCAGAAGAAGTTGAAATCGATATGGATTTCCTACTAAATCATTGCATTGCAAGTGGGAAGTCTTTGGATGATCTCGAGGAATATCATTTGGTAGGAATTTTCAAGAACGATAAATTGGTGCAATTGCCCATGGTCTATGGAGAAAGTTTCATCGAAGAATATTCTGAACTTTTATCCGAAGAAACCAAAGGTTTTTTTGATGATTTCTTTAACAACATCACCGTACTTCCACCTACACTTGCCAAAATTTTGGAAGATGAAAAACCCAGACGGCCGGTTTTGATTTGATGATTGAATTTCGAGTTTCATATATAAAATCTATCTTCGCAAAATGGTTTATGTAACAGGTGCTACGGGACTAATCGGGAGTTATTTATTACTGGAGCTATCCAAACGTGGAAAGAAAATTCGAGCTCTAAAAAGAAAAACTTCCAATCTCAATTCGGTGAAAAATCTTTTCACTGCATTTGGCGCAAGCCAATTATTCGACAAAATTGAGTGGGTAGAAGTCGATTTGTTGGACGTTATCAAACTTTCTAAATCCCTTGAAGGAATTGAAACCATTTACCATACAGCTGCTTCGGTAGGATTTGATGAAAGAAAGCGAAAAGAAATCCACGAAATTAATGTGACCGGAACGGAAAACCTGGTAAATATGGCCATTGATTCCGATGTCAAAAACATAGTTTACCTAAGTTCGATTTCCGTTTTGGACAAAAACCCAAGCAACAAAATTATCTCAGAAAATTCAGGTTGGGATCCGCAGCAAATTCATTCGGAATATGCCATTTCAAAAAAGAAAGGCGAAATGGCTGTGTGGCGAGGCTCTCAAGAAGGACTCAATGTGATTGTGCTCTATCCTTCCATCGTCATTGGAAGCTTGGACGGAAGCCGTGCGAGTGAAAATATATTCAAACTTGCGCATCGTAAAAAAGCATTCGCTTCCAAAGGTATTACTGGCTATGTTGAAGTTCGTGACGTTGTGTTTTGCTTGGCTGAACTCGTAGAAAAAAAACACTTCAATCAGTCTTTCCTACTTAACTCTGAGGAAAAATCTTTTTTGGAAATTTTTGAGTTTCTTCGAAACCGATGGGGCTTAGGAAGCACAAAAGTTTTGACCAAAAGAAAATTAAAATTCATTAAAGCAATATCACAAATCAGCCGAATTTTTGGCAGTAGGTACATAAGTCAGTCCAGTTACCTTGCGCTCATCCGCAAATCAAAATTTTCTAATCAGAAAATAAAAGATGCAATCGGAATTGAATTCCAATCTGTAGAAGAAGCCTTGATTTTTCATGGTGATCGTTATTTAAAAATGAAACAAAACACACAATAGTTCTTTTCATGGAAAGATTTAAATCAAAATTAAGTTCAATTTTCCCAAATATTTCCGGGAGCGTTTCTGCCAAATGCCCGTCCAACATTGCCCTGATAAAATATTGGGGAAAACGGGAAGTACAAATTCCGATGAATCCTTCTTTAAGTTTCACTCTGAACGAAAGCAATACCCAAACGGAGCTTAGATTTTCCCCCCAAACTTCAGGAGAATTTCAAGTAAAGGTTTATCTCGACAATGAATTGAAAGAGGATTTCGCTCCAAAAATCATTACATTTTTTAAACGAATTGAAGAATTCATTCCTTTTTTGAGGAATTACGAATTTGAAATTCGAACTCATAATACATTTCCTCACAGCAGTGGGATCGCTTCTTCGGCGTCGGGAATGGGTGCTTTGGCGCTTTGTCTTACCCAGTTAGAAAACCAATTGGGCGCTGAGATGACAGAAAACGAAGGATTGGTGAAATCATCTTTCCTAGCAAGATTGGGTTCGGGAAGTGCTTGTCGATCGATTTACCCGGGCATTACGGTTTGGGGCGAAACATCTGCAGTCGAGGGTAGTTCTGACTTGTATGCCGTTCCTTATCCGTATGAAATTCATGAGAGTTTCAGAAATTTCCGAGATCAAATTCTGTTGATTGATGAAGGCCAAAAAGAAGTTTCAAGTACAGTGGGACATCAACTCATGGAAGGGCATCCTTATGCGAAAAAAAGATTTGAATCCGCCGAAGAAAATCTAAATCGCTTGACTCCCATCTTAAAAGAAGGGAATCTAGATGAATTCGGAACCATCGTAGAGCACGAAGCACTCAGTTTGCATGCCATGATGATGACTTCTACGCCTTATTATATATTAATGAAACCCAATACGCTTCAAGTAATTGAAAAAATTTGGGAGTTTAGAAAAGAAACAAGTTTACCTTTGTTTTTCACGCTGGATGCTGGAGCCAATGTTCATCTACTTTATCCACAAAAAAATGAAAAAGAGATAGAAACTCACATAGAAAAAGAGTTAAAATCTTACTGTAAACAAGGGAAAACTATAAAAGATTTTACATTTTAACTTTATTATTCGAAAAATATTTTTAATTTCGGAGCTGTAATTAATATTAATTTAAAATTAACAACAATGAAAAAACTTTCTTTTCTTTTAGCCGGATTGGCTTTTACAGTTGGCTTTGGTCAGGTTAATTATTTGCAAACTGCAAATACAGTAATTAGCTATCCTGCACCAGTGTCATCAGATGCAATTTGTAACTTCGGCTATCCTTCAGATGCCTATTACGCTGGAGGGGAGCTTGTTAGCTTCGCATCTGTAATTGAATTTACTGAAGGGGAAACATTTCAACCAAGTGAAATGAATATCGCATTAGGAATATATGATGATTTATCTTATGATATGACTTCTGCTGAAATTGAAATTACAATTTTGAATGATGACTCTTCTATGTTCCCTAGTACTGAAGCTATTTCCTCAGTTACTGTTTCACCTTCTGAAGCTACTTTTTTAGAGACGATTTCTTTGACAAGTGGCGCAGTAATTCACATGTATCAAGTTAAACTTGATTTATCTGGAATGGACGCGGTTACTCCCGAACCAGGAGAAACTATGAAATGGATTAAAATTCACAAAGCTAATGACGATGGAGTCGCAATGGCGGTAAACTTTACTCTATCAGCAATAGGTGGACTGACATATTATTGGGATGACTTAATTGAAGATTGGAATGTATTTAATGCTTCAGAACCAGACAATATTTCATTTACGTATGATTTAATTGGAGACTGTTCTGTGATGGGAATTTCTGAAATCGACTCTTCTTCAGTAGCAGTTTACCCTAATCCCGTAAAAGATATCTTAAATGTTTCTGCTAAAAATGCTGACGTAAAAGAGGTTCAAATCGTTAACATGAACGGACAAGTAGTTGCTTCTTCAAAAGCTGCTTCTGTAAACGTTTCAACTCTACCAAGTGGTGTTTACATCGTAAAAGTAGTAGATGCAAAAGGAAACGTAACTACTTCTAAAATCGTTAAAAAATAATTGAATTTCAATTAAAAATTTTAAGCCATCTCGGTTCAACCGAGATGGCTTTTTTCTTTTTTATACATTTATTCAATAAATTAGAATCCTCTTATTCAAAAGAATAATTTAATTTAAACTTAACTAAGAATAGCTTTAATTTAACCCCAACTGAATTTCCTCAAACCCTAAACCTTCTACCCTTTACTTAGAAGAATCTTATCTAAGCCTCCTTGTCTTCGCATAATGAATAGCCGCATTCAGCTCAAAACCAATCATAATTAATAAGACGTTGATATAAACAAATATCATCATAATCATCACCAATCCAACCGATCCGTACAGCAAATCATAATAGTTGAATTTCTTGATGTAATACTGAAATCCCATCAAAGTAACGAAGAATAAAACCGTAGCCATCAAAGCACCTGGCGCAACGTTGCGAAACCTTTGTTTCACATTTGTACCATAATAATACAACATCACAAGCGAAGTAAAATAAAACAATGTGGCCGATGCGAAATTTAGTACCTGAACCAAAGTCGGCACCTCCAACAAAGCACCATAATCCTCAATATACCGCAACATAAAATGTGTATAATAGGTCAAAATCAATTGTGCGATGATAAATACGACGAAAAATAAAGTCAGAATGATAGAAATAAATCGGTTGTGAATACCCTTCCTCCGTTTAGCGTATCCATAATGCGAAGCATTGAAACCATTGATCATAACCGTAATCCCGTTTGACGAAAGTAAAATCGTCAGGATGATAAACAAGGAACCGATGCTCCTCCCACCCTTTCCATCCGCTGTTTGAGAAACATAACCGATGACCTCATTGGTAATTCTTTCAGGCAAAATCCGTGGAATGAATTCCGAAAATAACAAAGTCTGAATTTCCTGGTAAAGCGGTGCATATGGCAAAACACTGAACAAAAACAAAAGAAACGGAAAAACACTGAAAAAGAAAGCCCAGGAAACCGCTCCCACACGCAAAGCGAAAATCCGGTTGGAAATTCCTTTCATCAAATAACCAATCAAAGTATAAAGAGAAGTATTGTTCAGCGACTTAAATTTAATTCGCTTCCCTACCTTTACAAAAAGATTATCATTGGATATTTTTTTCAACTTTGATCGAATCGCCATAATTTTGTTGTCAAATTGATAAATTCAAAATGAATATTACCCTGATTTGCATTGGAAGAACCGATGAAAAACCATTGGAAGAACTGATCCAGAAATATGAAAAGAGACTTCCCTCCCATTGGAATTTCCAGCGAATGGAGATTCCCGACATCAAAAATCGGAAAAACCTTTCGGAATCACAACAAAAAGAAAAAGAAGCCGAACTAATCTTCTCCAAATTAAACAATTCCGACTATGTAATTTTATTGGACGAAAAAGGAAAACAACTCAGTTCATCCGCTTTCGCCGGCGAATTGCAGTCGCTGATGAACCAATCCATAAAACAAATCGCATTTGTGATTGGAGGGCCTTATGGCTTTTCAGATGAAGTTTATAAACGCGCCAACCGCAAACTTTCCCTCTCCGAAATGACCTTTACTCACCAAATGGTCCGATTGTTTTTAATCGAACAAATTTACCGTGCATTTGCTATCTTGCAGGGCAAACCTTATCATCATGAATGACCAGTTAAAGGAAGAGGAATTCGGAACAGAACCACAGACTTCGCAGTTTAAAATTTCCATTTTAAAATCCATAGTCGCAGCTTTTATTGTCGCGGTTTGCCTTCAGCTCATATCTTCGGTAATCAATATCCCGGCTTATTTCAGAGAGGAATTCTATCATATTACTTTACCGCTTTCCTTTTTGGTCGGCGGCGTACTGGCGGTATTCATTCTGATCCCTTATGTAAAAACAACTTGGAAAGCTATCTTGGCGCACATCTGGCAGCCGGCGAGCATCGGTGTTTTATTCCTCAGCACGCTTTTTTACATTTTCATGTTGCCCTTTGCGGAATTTCTAACTTCCTTGATTCCCACCGAAGGAATTCCCTGGCTGGAAGAATTTTACAAACAAATCATTCAAGCATTTGAAATGATGCTCGATTACAAAATCGCCGGATTTATCACGGTTTGTATTTTGGCGCCCATTCTCGAAGAAATTTTGTTTCGGGGAATTATCCTTCGCGGATTGTTTCAACAAGGGGTTTCACCCATTATTGCCATCGCACTGAGTTCCTTATTATTTGGAATTGCACACATGAACCCCTGGCAATTCCTAGGTGCAGGGCTTCTCGGAGCAGTATTCGGATTTGTTTATTATCGAACCAAAGCACTCTGGATTTGTATTTTTCTCCATGCACTCAATAATACAGTTTCATTTATTTTTATGTTGCGGTATAAATCCATGGATGAAAATGTTACCAACCCAAATGATTATACTTCTGTGATGATTTCTTTTGCAATTGCCCTATTTTTGGGATGGAGTATTTATAAAATCACGAAAAATAAAGTCAAATGGAATTAATTTTTGCTTCGCATAACGAAAATAAAGTCAAAGAAATACGTTCGGTTCTTCCCGATTCAATTCAGCTTTTATCCTTAAATGACATTGGTTTTCACCAAGAAATCGAAGAAACGGGAAGTACGCTGGAAGAAAACTCCAAAATAAAAGCCGAAACCATTTACAAAGAAACCGGGAAAAATGTTTTTGCTGATGATTCAGGACTTTTTGTGGAAGCGCTCAACGGAGATCCGGGTGTTTTTTCATCGCGTTATGCCGGAACCGGAAATTCAGAAGACAACATTAAAAAATTATTGAATGAATTAAATTCAAAAGAGATTCGAAAAGCTTATTTCCAATCGGTTTTTTGTATAATTATCGACGGAGAAATTCATTATGTAAGCGGAGAAGTTCACGGAGAAATCATAAACGAACCCAGAGGAAATCAGGGTTTTGGATACGATCCAATTTTTGTCGCGGACGGACACGAAAAAACCTTTGGTGAACTAGATCCTGCGCAAAAAAATCAAATCAGTCACAGGTTCAAAGCGGTACAGAAATTGATTAACTTTATCGGAAATTTATAGCATTGTCTTTGAAACTTACCATACTGGGATTTAACTCGGCCATACCTAAGAAAAAATCGGCACCAACCGCTCAGCTTCTCGAAATCGCCGGGCGTAATTTCCTGATTGATTGTGGCGAAGGAACCCAGGTGCAACTTCGAAAAGCTAAAGCCAAATTCTCCAAAATCCATCATATTTTCATTTCGCATCTACACGGTGATCACGTTTTCGGATTGGTCGGACTCATCAGTACTTTACAACTTTTGGGCAAGGAAACGCCTTTGTATATATTCGGGCCGAAAGGAATTCAGGATTTCATTATGAACCAACTGAAACATACGCAGGCGAGATGTACTTTTGACATTGTATTTAAAGAACTGGAAAGCAAAGAAAGCGTTAAGGTTTTTGAAGACGATAAAGTGGAGGTTTTTACCATTCCGCTGGATCATAGAATTTACACCAATGGCTATTTGTTCCGTGAAAAAACAAAACCCAGAAAACTGAATATTCAGGCCGTTGGGAATTATCCGGAAATTGAAATTTGTGACTATGAAAACCTGAAACGCGGACGTGATTTTGAATTATCTAATGGAGAAATTATTCCCAACGAAGCTCTCACCCTGGAGCCGGAAAAATCTTTCAGTTATGCATTCTGTTCCGATACGCGTTACAAGCCGGACATCGTCCCCATCATAAAAGATGTGGATATTCTCTATCACGAAGCGACTTTTCTGAGTGATTTGCAGGAAATGGCGCAGTACACGGGACATTCCACCGCTCGCGAAGCCGCAACCATCGCCCGTGATGCTAATGCCGGAAAACTCATTCTCGGACATTTTTCCAACCGATATAAAAATACGAACGTTTTGCTGGAAGAAGCCCAAAGCGTTTTTGAAAATACCATCATTCCCGTTCAGTTTGGGGTTTATGAGCCCGATCATGAAATTTTAAAGCTGAATTCCTGATTCACTAAAAACTTAACACATGAAAAACAAATTACACGAAATTCTTTTAAACGCAAAAGAAGCTATTTTCCGTTATCCGCTTGTTTTATTGATGTCCGCCATCATGTCGCTTGCGGCCGTTATGCTGATTGAAGACTTTTTGGATGATAGTTTCATTCTCATCAAAATCATGATTGTTTCTTCCATCGGGATTTCGCTGATGTTTGCGCTGAAAATCTTTTCCCAACGCCGGGAAATGAATTTCATACCGGAAATTTTAGGAATTTTATTTCTCGTCGGATTTTATTTCATTCTCCCAAAAAATGAGGACGATTTCACTGAATTTTACGCCTTTTTACTGATTCCGGTTTGCATTCTTTCGCATTTACTGGTTTCTTTTGTGGCTTTTATGCGAAGAAAATATTTGGAAATAAATTTCTGGCAATACAATAAAAATCTTTTTGTGAATTTCTTTCTCACATTGGTTTTTACCGGCGTACTGACCGGTGGCGTTTTACTTGCGGTACTGGCAGTCGACAATCTCTTCAATGTAGGAATTAGAGATAACTTATATGGACAGATAGCTGTTTCACTTTTGATTTTTGGCAGCAGTTTTATCTTTTTACTTTTCAATGAAACCGGACTTGATTTCCTGGAAAAAGAAGGGAAATATCCGGTGGTTTTAAAGTTTTTTACCCAATATGTTTTGATACCGCTTTTGTGTATTTATGTGGTCATTTTGTATTTTTATTCGGGGAAAATTCTGATCAATTGGGAACTTCCGCGCGGTTGGGTTTCCTATCTGGTTTTGGCTTATTCGATTGTTGGAATTCTGGCTTTGCTATTGGTTCATCCGCTGAAAGAAAACACTGACAAATCCTGGATACGGATATTTTCAAAACTATTTTATTTTACACTAATTCCGCTCATTTTTCTTTTGTTTATCGCGATTTTCACAAGGGTTTTGGAATATGGATACACCGAACCACGGTATTATGTTTTACTACTTGCACTTTGGCTTTCGACGGTAGTAGCTTATTTTATTTTTAGAAAAAATCCCACGATTAAATTCATTCCGATTTCGCTTTTTTGCTTCGGACTTTTCGCCTTGATTTTTCCTTATTTCAATGCGTTTTCGGTAGCAAAAAGAAGTCAGAAGAATGAATTGGAAAAAATTCTGAATGAAAACAATTTATTGGTCAATGGGAAAATTGATTTCACTCAGGAAGTTCCGGATACTGTTGCTTATGAAATTGCCGATAAATTTGAGTTTCTGCATAAACGATTTGAAAAAGATTATGTTCATAATTATTTGAGCGAAGAAATGCAAAAAGATTTTCCAAACGCATATTATTGGTCATTGCCTCAGAAGTTTAGCAAACGGATTTATACGAGAAAAATCCAGGCCGATAAATCCTATTTGAACTTGGTTTCTAAAACTTCGGAATATGATCTTCAAGGTTTTGACCGACTTGTCATTCTCCCTGACTACCAAGACACTCCGGTAGCAATCGATTCCGATAGTCTGCGGATGATTTTCAAAAATGGTGATAGTCCTGAATATAAATTGTTGTTGAACCAAAGTGACTCATTGAATTTTAAAGGGTTTCTGGAAGAGACATTTAAGAAATACGAGTCCGAGGAACCTTTTCAGGAAATTGATGAAATATCCTTTGAAGGAGATTTGGGCAAATATCGCATAAAGCTGATATTTAAATCAATAAACCGATCTCTTTACAATGAAAATCAAAGTAATTATTGGTACGAAAGACCGGTCATTTTGCTAAAAACGAAATAATCTTTTCCCTGATTTTTTCTCTTTGCAATTTTCCACTTTCGGTACGTGGGAATTTATCGAGAAAATAAATTGCCTTGGGTTTTTCAAATTTCTCCAAAGTTGAGGGCGGAAGCATTTCCAGCAATTCGGAATAATCGTTTTTTTGGCCTTCCACAATCAGAATTAACTTTTGACCTAAAGTTTCATCGGGAAGGGAACTGATGACAAATTCCGTTTCGATAAAGGGTTTCAGTTTCTTTTCGATTTGTTCAGGAAAAAGTTTCACCCCCCCGGAATTGATGACATTATCGGCTCTTCCCAACCATTTGAACTGGTTTTTATCCTTAATTTCAATAATATCATTTGTGATGATTTCCTCTTCAAAATAAGGCGTTTGAATAATCAGGCATTCCCTTTCATCCTGCCGGATTTCGATGCCTTTTAGAATGGTAAAAAATTCTTCTGAAATTTTCTTCAAACCAATGTGCGTAATGGTTTCGGTCATTCCATAGGATTCGAAACTTTGGGTCGGAATTTCAAGCAATCTTTTTCTCAAAGGTTCCGAAAGGGGCGCGCCACCGATCAGCAAAATTCGGATTTTGGATAATTCATCAAAAGAATTTTCTACCTGCATCGGGGTCATCGGAACAAAGTCGAGAGAGTCAGCAAAATTCAAATCTATTTTCGATTTTGGTTCCACGCAATAGAGTTTGAGTTTCAATTCCATGGCTCGGACAATCATCATTTTCCCGGCGATAAAATTGACTGGCATACAAAGCAAAGCGGTATCTCCGGGTTTCAGTCCAAAGAAATTTCCAGTCATTTGGGCGCTCATTTTCATCGAAGCTTTGGGAAGTTTAATTTCCTTTGGCGTCCCGGTGGAGCCGGAAGTTTTGCTTGGAACAAAAGGGGAAACGGAATTCCATTCTTCAAGAAAATCCAAGATGTTTTTTTGCCAAGGAATTGCTGAATTTAATTCATCAAATATTTGTTTTGAAAAATCTAATAGTTTCATTCTAAATAGCTTACTCCGGCTTTGATTTCGGTTTCGAGATAATTATTGGCCGGCGGAATCGGACAATTATAATATTTGCTGTAAGCGCAATAAGGATTATAGGCTTTATTGAAGTCAATTCTCAATTTATTGGATTGAATATCAGTGATTTCAAAATCTAAATAACGTCCGCCACCGTAAGATGTATCTCCATTAGTTTCATCCATAAACGGCAGAAACAAGGAATTTTCATAGCCTTCAATCGGCGGATCGGACTGATAAATAGTCAGTTCATGGAAACTTCCATTGAGTTTAAAATTTAATTTTCCGTATTCTTTGTAATGTTTAATTTTCTGAGCCGAAGTGGGAAAAGGAATGGTTTTTCCGTTTTCAATCGGAGTAAAATCGGCATTTACAATGTATTTTTTATCAATCGGGAAAAATTGAATTCCTTGGAATGAGTCTTTTTCATCTTCTTTCAACGGAGTAGTTTCCGGATTTTCCCATTCGTTTTTGAGATTGGTTTGGTAAGTATTTATTTCGTCGAGGTTATAGCCGGCGCAGGAAATAAAAAGTGGGACAATCAGTAAATAAATAATAATTCGGGGCATGGTTCAAATTTAAACAAAAAACAAACGGTCTTCGATGACTTTTAGTCTCGAAGGAAAATTATTTTCAAAGAGTCCGCCCGTTCCAAGTCCTTGCGGCAAAGGATTTCCAAGCGTATAGGTCCATTGTGCTATGGCATTTAGCCCGATATTACTTTCCAATGCCGATGTAATCCACCAGCCGGAATTCTGTGTTTCTGCGATTTCAATCCATTCTTCGCTGCCTTTCCAGCCGCCCACTAAACTTGGTTTGAGAATGATGTATTGGGGTTGGATGGTTTGCAGGAGTTTCGATTTTTCTTCCCTTTGGATTACGCCAATTAGTTCTTCGTCCAAAGCAATGGGCGTAGGCGTTTCGGCGCAAAGTTGCGCCATTTCATGAATTTGACCGGCTTTAATTGGTTGCTCGATGGAATGAATTCCCAATTCTGCCAACTGTTTTAAAACGGTTTGAGCTTCTTGAACACTAAAAGCTCCGTTTGCGTCCACGCGAATTTCCATATCGGAAATCGAAAATTCTTTTCGAAGTTCTTTGAGAATAGCATGTTCTTCATCCCATTTTACGCCTATTTTCAATTTGATACAGCGGAAATTCTGATTGATTTTCTCTCGAATTTGTTGTTTCATAAAATCGGGAGATCCCATCCAGATCAGTCCGTTGATGGGAATTCCGGTTTTGCCTTCGGTGAATTTCGAGGGGAATAAAACGGGAGTTAGACTGTCTTCTAGTTTTTGTTGATTATAATTTTCATTTGCTTTCAGAACTTGTTCCAATCCAAACTGGATGGATGGAAATTCACGAAGTTCGTCCCACCAGTCGGGGTTATTGAAGTCAAAATTTTCGCAAATTGATTTCAACTTTTCTTCATAGTCCGGACGGTCATCAAAACTCAAACCCCGAAACAATCCAGTTTCGCCAAAGAAAATATTGGAATGGGAATGAAGTTGTATCAAAAAAGTTTCTTTTTCGATTAAAGTTCCACGTGAAGTACCGACTGGTCTTTTAAAAATAAGTTGAAAAGGTTTGAAATTAAATACCATACAAAAAGAATTATAGATGAATCTCTTGATTTTATTTTAAAATTTTGTTAAGGATTCAAAACAAATTTATAAATTAGTGCGAACTATTAATTAACATTAAAAAATTATGAGGAAAATTTATTTTTGCTCGTTGATGTGCTTTTTGGCGCTTTTTTTTGTTCAAAGTTGGTCCTCGACCGCCTTTGGGCAGATTTCGCTAACAACCGATCAACAGCTTGAGGCTGAAAGAGCCCTAATGGAAAGCAATAATCCTGTAAATTTCACAAACCCTTTTGGGTTAGATGGAGTTTCGGACGCTGCTTGTGAGAATGCATTACCCATTACGTCGGGTAATATTGTGAACGAACCGCTTGTATGTGGAACGGAAGATTTATTAAATGCTACAAATGTTACCGTGTTTTGCTCATCGTTGGGTACATTCGGCCCTAATTATTCATCAGGCATCGAGGCTACCTATACTTATACTCCTAGTGAGGATGGTAGCGTAACGATTACTGTTAATAACCAATCTTGGGCTGCTATCATGGTGTATGAAGGCTGTCCTACAGAAGGCAATTGTGTAGCCGCCGAGCGTTCATCTGGCACTACCCGAACAGTAACATTTGATGCTACTGAGGGTGTTGAATATTTTATTTGGATTGACAGTTGGGCTCCTCCAGCTAGCCCTTGTTCTGATGGAGGTCTTATGACATTCTCTGGACCGGAACCAATGGGTGAAACCGAACCAAGTGACTTGGAGTGTTATACTTTGAATCACCCTATCTTAAACAATTTCAATGGTACATACTTCAAATGGGATGAGGGATTGGTTAGTGATAACACAACTATAACAGGATGGCACTTTAATCCTTATGGAAGTACAACTCTAAGCTTCTACTTCAGTACGGGTAGTGGAGCTGTTTCTTCTCCTTCGGGGGGAACCTCATGGCTTGTCCTAGGTCCTGGAGATGTTGTTGGGCCTGATTCTAATTACGGTGGATCGATTGGTCAAGCTGTTAATTGGCAAAGTGGTGCGGACGGCTATCTTGGAATAAGATTCCCTTGTGATGCTCCTGGAGGAACTTGTTATGGATATGTTCATATGACAACTACAAGTGGAGGAGGATACCCCGCGACTGTTATTGATTATTGCTACGACCCAAGCGGAGAAGCAGTTACAATCCCAGGCGATATAGGAGAGCCTGAGCCAAGTGAAGAATGCTCTCAAGGAATCGCTTCTGTTTCTACCCTTCCAAATGCATATGGAATTGACAGTAGTGAAGACTATAGAGTTGCAGATGACTTTGTAGTGGGTGCAGGAGGATTTATCATGAACAAAATTACAATTGATGTTAATAACCAAGCTGTTCCATCGAACGCAGTGATTAACATTCGAGCAAATAATGCGGGTGCACCAGGTACAATTTTACATACGGTAACAGGAGCTCCCGATAGTTCAGAAGTAGTTGGATCTGCTTATGGTGATCCTATTCACCATTTGACATTCAACCTTGATACACCTATTGAACTGGATGAAGGAATCTATTGGATCGAACCTACTATGTCAGGTGATGACTATGTATGGCTTGCGCTTGTTGATTATCAGTCCAGCCATGGAGCCAATATGCAACTCTCAAACAATTCGGGAGCAACTTGGCTGGCAGACGGTGACTATAGTATGATTTTCACTGTATCTGGAACTTGTGGTGAAGACGGTGGAGAAGATCCATGTAGTGCTGTTGACGTTCCTTATTTGGAAGACTTTGAATTAGCAGTGGTTCCTGGTATGCCAGAGTGTACTACCACTGAAAATATTGGAAGTGGAAACGACTGGACTACTGCAACAGCAACCACAGGAAACTATGGATTTACAGGTACTTTCCTAAGATACAGTTGGCATAACACAGAAGATGCAGACACTTGGTTCTATACAAAAGGAATCAACCTTACTGCAGGAACTACTTATGAAATCTCTTATAAGTACGGTGGAACGGGAACTACTTTCGTAGAAAGCATGAAAGTTGCATATGGAACTTCAGCAGAAAGTACGGCGATGACCACGACCTTGGCAGATCATCCAACGATTACCAATAATACGCCGCTTATCAATACAGTAGAATTCACTCCAGATGCAGATGGTGTGTATTACTTTGGTTTCAACGCTTATTCTGAATTCAATAAATTCTATCTACATGTAGATGATATCCAAATCCAAGAAGTTGATGGATCCACAGAACCTGGAGATGAGATTGATTGTGAGGACGGACCGGGAATTGTCAAACTCGATGATGGAATAATTGATAATGGATTCAGTGGAAACCCTGCATCTGTATCTGAAGTAGTATTTGTTGAGAAATTCACACCTACATCTTATCCAGTAACTGTTGAGAGTGTTTGTGCTGCTTTTGCAATGCAATCAGGAGCAACGCCTTCTATGGATTATGAGATTGTGGTTTATGACGATGATGGAACCGAAGGTGAACCAGGAACGGAAATCGGTACTATGACAGGTTTAACCGCCAACGACATTCCTGTTTACTCAGGAGGTAGTCAGGCTGTATGGCAATCTGCCGATACTTCTTCCGAAAACTGGCAAATCACAGAAGGAAGTGTTTACGTTGGAGTGAAATTCTCCCCTTCCACACTCAATCATTATATCGCTGCAGATCAATCCACTACAACTCCAGTAGGTCAAGCCTATTGGTGGAATGACCTAGACGAAGCCTGGACATCTGTTGCAATTACGTGGCCAACTTATCGCGCACTTATGATTCGACCTGCTTTCTCAGAAGGAACTCCAGTAGAAGAAGAAGATTTACTAATTGTGGACTTAACAGTTCCAAATCAAGTAACAATTACCGCTACAGATGCTACTTCGGTTGCGACTGTAAGTGGATCTACAACCACTGGATTCTATTTTGAAGATTTATTATCAAATGCCGGAACTCAGGCCATCGGAACTACCACTTATGAGGGAACTCCGACTTTGACTGCTGCTTCAGTGCCTACAGATAATAGCCCTTCCCTATACCGAGGTGGATCAAGTGCCGACCCAGGAATGAATATTTACAGCTATTCCGGCACATCGACCACTACCTTTACAGAAGGTGAACAAGCCTTTACTGGAGAAGCTACTTGGAATATTTCAGAAGCGCTTTACAATGCCTTGATAACGGCACCAGAAAGTGGAAATCTACATTTCCCTGCCGATGATATATCTGATGTTGGAAATACAGCTACATTAATTGGAACCTACCGAGTAATTCTACCAGATGGTTCAGGAGAACCTGGATATGATTGTTCTCAATCCGTCGCTTCCAATAACATGGAAAACGGAGGATTCATTGGCGGAGATACCAACCAGCGTTTGGCAATTGATATCAATGTAAATACTGAATCTACATTTGCAATTGATCAAATCAAATTGAATCTAATTCAAGACGCTGCTCCAACCTACATCAATATTATTATTCGTGAAGATGTAGCCGGCATACCAGGTGATGCACTTCATACTTTCAATAATGTTAGTATCATCGATAGTGAATTTGTAGGATCCAACTTTGGTTTTGACTTCTATACCCATACCTTGGATATCTCAGCTGAGGACTTGGTACTGGAAGGAGGTGCAACCGGAGCTAAATTCTGGATGGAAGTAGAATCCGATGCTGATGGATGGGAATCTACAACTGCTGCTGTAACCGGATCAGCGGGTGCGTTTTTCAATAACAATACAGGAGGTGTTTGGATGATTGGAACTTCTGAATACGTATATGAGCTTATCGGAACTTGTACAGGGGAAGAGGAAGAACCTGGAGAAGGTTGTTTCGTAACCGGAACTTTCGATCAGTGGCCTTCCACGACTTATGTACCTTCTTGTTTAGGAGTACCTGAGGCAATCACAACTGCTGGATGGGCAGGAGAATTCTCTAAAGTTCAAGTAACTGCAGGAGTAGAATACACCTTCTCAAGTTCTGTTCCAACTGACTTTATCACTATTGCAGATGAAACGCAAGAAATCGCTTTCATAACCGGTACTGGTTCTGTAACATGGACTTCTCCAGTGGATCAAGTAATTCGTTTCTATGTACATAAAGATG
>JAAYKY010000016.1 GCA_012522185.1 Flavobacteriaceae bacterium
GTTTTTCTATTGGAAGAAATATTTTTGGGTATAATTATGAAAAATATTCTGACTTATATAATGACCCTGATTGGTTCGCAGGCTACAAAAAAATGTACCAAGCTAAGCGGGAGGGGGAATGGTTTGCAGTGGGTGTTTTAGGTGGGAGTATTGTTGCGATTTTTGCAGCTCCTGCCGTTATAACTTACGGTTCTATCTATGCGGAGACGCAGGTGGGTAGTTACATTATGCAATCCACAGGTAAGTTTGCACTGGATATGAGCGCAAAAGCCCTGTTCAGTGGGGGTGATATAACGACAAGTGATGTGACTTCTGCTCTGGCAGGCGCTCTTGTGCCGGGGAAAGCTTGGTTTGCTTCCGGAGCTGTTGCTGAAACGACCGGACTTGGGACAAAGACTGCAATGGGTGAAGATATAACCACGAATGATTATTGGTCAGCAGGTATAAAATCCTTTATGGTCAGTCCTATGGGTACAGCCTCGGGTAATGCGATGGAAGCCGTTACCAATAAAACCGCAGGAGCGGTAGTCGAAGCCGTTCATAATAATGCACAAGGGGCAATAATAGATAATTCACTAAAACATTAAATTTATGAAGGTTAATTTTCATGTTAAAGTTATTGTATCCTGTGTTATAGGTTTCTTACTCGTTGGCTATATTATATTTTCTTCACAAAATAAAAGATTTGTTTATTTAAAGGAAAATGGATGGTATACCATAGCAATAGGAAAAGAAATAGAGAAAAGGAGAACAGGATGGGCATTTAAGTACAATTATAAGGTAAGTAATATGACCTATGAAGGGGTCATTAATTTTAATCTTGGTGATTCAGGAATGACAGTAGGCGGTATCTATTTTGTAATGTTTGATCCAAAAAATCATGATAAAAAAATGCTGATCAAATATCCGGCAGTACCTGCGGAGATCAACTTGGATAGTATCCCTGCGGAGGGTTGGGAAGAATTGCCTGTTTCTGTTCCTAAAGATTCTATTAAGAATTTTCTGGATTAAAGATTGAGAAATATCAAATAATAACTGCCTGCTTTTAGCGGGCATTTTTCATTTACAATGTAGCAATATTATTTTGCAGATACTCTTTGAAACGTTTTTTAGAAACGAAAGTCTCGATAAGTTTTAGCAGTATGTTTTTTTCTTCATCGTCCAGTTCGTTGATAAGCTGGAGCTGTTCAAGTGCCCCCCGCTGCCGCACGATTAGCATCAGCGTATCGTGTGGCTTCAAACCACAGGCGATGCCAACGACAACGACATTGATATGGATAATTTGACCTATACTTACCAAAACGGAAACGGACTGTCCAATCTTTTGGTCAATGTAGCGGATGCGGTAACCACAGGCAGTAACGAAGGCTTCAAAGACGGGAACACCGACCCAAACCTGGATGATTATGAGTACGATGCCAATGGAAATATGATAAAGGATAGAAACAAAGGAATTTCCAACATAACGTACAACTACCTGAACCTGCCTACGCAGATAGAATTTGAAGGAACGAATGACAAAATTACTTATCTTTATTCCGAAAGCTTTCGGGATCGAGGGAGCGAGATACCACGCGATACAATCGCGCGGGAGCGGGGGGGCAAATTACTTCGGTCACGGGGTAATTTGCTGTAAAAATGTAATCATGAAACAGGACAAAAACTAAAGAAAACAGTGGTTTATAGTGGCAATGTTCCAGATGTGTGGGTGATGAAAAATGAAAACTATAAATCACTGATAATCAATGTTTAGAGTAGTTGAAATAAATTATTGGGAGACGGTATTCTCAGAATAACGAAGTAATTCACTAAGCTCGAAATCAGCATAAAACTTTGAAAAGATTTTTTATATTTCTCAAATTCAAACTTCCAAAATTAATCCTGAACCCTTACTTTTACAATCAAATAAAAACCAATGGCCTCAGGAATATTTGCAGTTTTGGATGATATCGCAGCATTAATGGACGATGTAGCAGTCGCGAGTAAAATTGCAACCAAAAAAACAGCTGGAATTCTCGGTGACGACCTCGCTGTAAATGCCGAAAAAGCAACCGGATTTCTTTCTTCACGTGAAATTCCGGTTCTCTGGGCCATCACAAAAGGTTCTTTTGTCAATAAACTCATCATCGTTCCCATTGTTTTATTGCTCAATGTTTTTCTTCCCCTTGCCACCAAAATTGCACTGATCATTGGTGGATTTTATCTGGCTTACGAAGGCGTGGAAAAAATGGTCCATTATTTCACTCACCGAGAAAAAAAAGGCGAAGAAGTTATTGAAGAAAACACGGAAGTTAATCGGGAAGCTGAAAAAACGAAAATCCGTTCGGCCATTGTGACCGACTTTATTTTATCGGTCGAAATTGTCATCATCGCGCTAAGCACCGTTTTAGAAGCTCCTTTGGCCACGCAAATTCTGACGGTTTCCGTTGTGGCAATACTTGCTACGGTTGGAGTTTACGGAATTGTAGCCTTGATTGTACGAATGGATGACGCTGGCTATAAACTCATCAAAAGATCGGGCGAAAAAGGATTTTTCAATGCTTTGGGAAGTTTTTTGGTAAAAGCACTTCCGGTCATCATCAAAGCCTTGGGGATTATCGGAACCATCGCTTTGATTTTGGTTTCAGGCGGAATTTTCGTTCATCAGATTGATTATTTCCATCATCTTTTGCCTGGTTTGCCGTCCATCGTAAAAGAAATTGCATTCGGATTGATTGCAGGATTTCTCACTTTCTTTTTGGTTTCAGGTGGAAAGAAAATTCTGAGTGCTGTCAGGAATTAACTTTTCATAACTAACTAAAAACAAATGATTTAAAATTTAAATTTGTTTTTCTGAATTCTTTTTTTAGATATTTGCAAACTCAAAAGGAAAGTTTAACAACAAAAAACGAAGAAAAAATGTTTGAATTAATTAAAAATCAGCTAAGCGAAACACCTCAATACGGTGTAGCTTTTCTTCGTGCTTTCAATTTTTATTGATTAAAATTCATCAAAATATGCAAAGCCCGAAGAAATAAAATCTCCGGGCTTTTTTCTTGAAAAGCATTTCAAAAAATTTCCCGGATTGATTAAAAGATGACCAAGAAAATCTTTGTCATCCTAAAAATTCATTTAAAAATTAAACAATGGGAAATAAAATTTCCGGAAAAGACCTGATTAAATTAGGCTTTCCGAAAACAAATGCAATCAATATTGCACTCGGACAAATCAGCCAATACCGCAAAAAGGACAAAAAAGCCAGCCTTCTGAACGAAGCCAAAGACGTACTTCTAAATCCTGAAAAATACAGTCAGGATGGGGTTTGGGGAAAATTAGCCGAAAGTCTCATCCAGCCTGTGGAAGTCAAACGCCACGAACTTTCAGCTACACGAGCACCCTTTTCTATTTTCGGTGAAAATGAAATCGACGAAGCCAGTAAATTTCAATTATTTGATGCGCTGAAACTTCCGGTTGCAGTCGGTGGCGCTTTGATGCCCGATGCGCATTATGGTTACGGACTTCCGATCGGCGGTGTACTTGCTACGGACAATGCGGTTATTCCTTATGGTGTAGGCGTGGACATTGGCTGTCGAATGAGCCTTTCAGTTTTCGATTTACCCTCCGGATTTCTGAATGGAAAATCGGATAAACTTGAAAAAATTCTGAGCGAACATACCAAATTCGGAATGAAAGAAGTTCATAAAGACAAGGCAGATCACGAAATTTTCAGCCGATCTGAATTTCGAGAAATTCCTTTGCTGAAAGGTTTACTTGACAAAGCTTATACACAGCTTGGAACATCGGGTGGCGGAAATCATTTTGTAGAATTTGGCGTAGTGGAACTGAACGAAGTTCGTCCGGAATGGAAATTATACCCGGGAAAATACGTGGCGGTTTTATCACACAGCGGATCCCGCGGTTTGGGTGCCAATATTGCAAAACATTATACCCAATTGGCATCTCGGCAAACACCGCTTCCGAAACAAGTTCAACATTTGGCTTGGCTGGATTTGGATACGCACGACGGTCAGGAATATTGGCAAGCAATGAATTTGGCGGGCGAATATGCGAAAGCCTGTCACGATGATATACACCGTAGAATTGCGAAAGCACTCGGACACAGAGCCGTTTTCAATATTGAAAACCATCATAATTTTGCTTGGAAAGAAACCTGGAACGGACGCGAAGTAATCGTCCACCGAAAAGGTGCAACGCCCGCAGCGAAAGGCGTTTTAGGAATTATTCCCGGTTCGATGGTTGCGCCCGGATACATCGTAGAAGGATTGGGAAATTCCGAAAGTCTGAATTCAGCTTCACACGGCGCCGGGAGATTGTATTCGAGAACTAAAAGTAAACAGAAATTTACTCGGAAGGATATTCAAAATGTTTTGAAACAGCACAATGTATCCCTGATCGGTGGAAATGTAGATGAAGCACCGATGGCTTATAAAGACATCCGAAAAGTGATGAGTTCCCAACAGGAACTGGTACGTGTTTTAGGAACTTTCTTACCGAAAGTGGTACGAATGGATCGTTAAATTAAAATTAGAAAAATGACTAAGATACTTCAGATAACGGCCGGAAGAGGTCCGGAAGAATGCACTTGGGTGGTGGCTCAGGTGCTGAAAATTCTTCTTGATGAAGCACAGCAAAAAGGATTAAATCCGGTTGTGCTTCATCGGGAACCGGGCAATCACAATGGAACGGTTCTATCGGCAAGCGTAATTTTGGAAGGCGAAACCGTACAGGAATTTGTGGATTCCTGGAAAGGTACAATTCAGTGGATTGGACAAAGTCAGTTTCGGAAGTTACACAAACGGAAGAATTGGTTCATCGGAATTTTTGAACTGGAAGATTTTCAACCGGTGATTTATAATGAAAAGGATTTTGAATTTCAGGCGATGCGAAGTTCGGGTTCGGGCGGACAAAATGTAAACAAAGTCAATACGGCAGTTCGGGCAATCCATAAACCAACCGGAATTGCTGTAGTGGCAATGGACAGTCGTTCGCAACATCAGAACAAAAAACTGGCGACCGAACGTTTGCTTGCAAAACTAAATGAAGAAAACCTGAAAGGAATTCAGGAACAAATGGAGTCGGAATGGAACAATCAGACTGAAATTAAAAGAGGAAATCCGACACGTACATTTAAAGGTTCGGATTTTAAAAAACCAAAAAAAGAGGAAAAGAATTACAAATCGGAACGCCAGAAACTAAAACGGGATTTGGGTAAAGATTTGGAGTAAGAATAAAAAAAATGAAAACTATCGATAAACATTTACTGAATGCTTTGGATAATTATCCATATTCATTAATGGCAACAATGGAGTCGCTGGAATATGCCCTTTCGTACAATGAAAAAAACACAATGGCAATTTGCTTGCTGGGAAGGATTTATGCCGAGCAATTAATGGATTATGAAACGGCAAAAGAATATTTCGAGGAAGCTATTTCTTACAATCTTCATGCATTGGAAATTTATCCCTACTACATCGAAACCTTGATACTAAACGAAGATTTTGATGAAGCAGAAAAACTGATTGCGTTTGCTTTGACTTTGAAAGGAATGGACAAAGTAACCATTCTTTTGAAAAAAGTTTGGTTAAAAGAAGTTTTGTGCGATTTTAAAATGGCTAAAAAAATTCTAAAAGAAATCAAATCGATGAATTGTCACGATAGCAATAATTCGATTTTAGAGGAATTTCATAAACGAATTGATTCCAAAACAGAAAAGAAAAAGAAGAAAAAATCCAAGTAAAAGAAAATCCCAGAAACCAATATATTTTGGGTTTTTTATTACACCAATTCCTTAATTTTGAATACAAAAAATCAAAAATTGAGACTCAAGAAAATTCACCACATCGCCATTATTTGTTCGGATTATGAAGTTTCGAAACAGTTTTATACAGAAATTTTAGGATTGAAAATCATACGTGAGGTTTTCAGAGAAGAACGAAATTCCTACAAATTGGATTTGGCATTGAATGGGAATTATATCATAGAATTGTTTTCCTTTCCCAATCCACCCAAAAGAATTAGCCAACCTGAAGCCAGAGGACTCCGTCATTTGGCGTTTGAAGTGGATAATTTGGAGGAATGCATCGAAAGTTTAATTCAAAAAGGAGTTACAGTAGAAGAAATTCGAGTAGATGAATTTACCGGCAAACGTTTTAGTTTCTTTTCCGATCCCGATGGATTGCCCATTGAATTGTACGAGGTTGAATGAGTGAGTGATGAAAATACTCTTTCTTTCACTAATTCATTTATTCAAAATTATTACCCCAAAAGCACATCCAAACTCATCATTACCACAAATCCGGCGACAAAACCCAAAGTTGCAATATCTGTATTTCCGCTTTGTTGGGTTTCGGGAACGACTTCTTCAATCACCACATAAATCATCGCCGCCGCCGCAAAAGCCAATGCATATGGTAGAATAGGTGTGAAAAAAGTTACTGCCAAAGCGCCCAAAACGCCGAAAATCGGTTCCACGATAGCGGATGCTTGTCCGTACATAAAACTTTTCCGGCGCGAAAGTCCCATTCGGCGAAGCGGCATGGCGACTGCAATTCCTTCGGGGAAATTCTGAATTCCTATTCCGATGGCCAAAGTCAAAGCGCCAGCAATGGTCGCTTCGGGAATTCCTGCTGCTACACCACCAAACAAAACGCCGACGGCCAGACCTTCGGGAATATTGTGCAACGTAATCGCCAAAGTGAGTAAAGTCGTACGTTGCCAAGGCGTTTTCACACCTTCCGCTTGTTTGAAATTGATATGTAAATGTGGCAAAAGTTTGTCCAACCCAAAAAGAAAAAGCGCTCCTAAAATAAATCCAAAAGCAACCGGAAAAATTCTCATCACGCCTTCGCCTGTACTCATTTCAACGGCAGGCGCCAGCAAACTCCAATAACTCGCGGCAATCATCACACCACCGGTAAAGCCGAGCATTCCGTCAAGTACTACGCGATTCATCGTTTTGAATAGGAAAACAAAAGAAGCACCCAAAGCGGTCAATCCCCAAGTAAATAAAGTCGCATATAAAGCGGCCAATACAGGGGAAATGCTTTCAAAATATTCAACTAAGTTTTGGAACATTCATTAAATTTATGCAAATCTACAAAATTGTTAGCTTAAACTAACAATTATTTTTGAGCGAATTTTATTCTGATATATGAATCGGATTAATTAGCTTTGGAAAAAAGATAGAATATCATGAGCAAAGCAGCATCGGAATTGGTTTTAAATCCGGACGGAAGTGTTTATCACTGCAATATTTTACCTGAGCAATTAGCCGATTTGGTCATAACGGTAGGTGATCCTGATCGTGTAGAAAAAGTTTCCCAATATTTTGATGAAATCGAATTCAAAACCCAAAAGCGAGAAATCGTAACTCATACAGGAAGTCTGAACGGCAAACGAATTACGGTGATTTCGACCGGAATGGGAACGGATAATATCGACATCGTTTTCAGTGAATTGGATGCTTTGGCTAATATCGATTTGAAAACCGGTGAAATCAAGGAAGATTTCCGAGCGTTACAATTCGTTCGTTTGGGAACTTCGGGGGCTTTGCATGCCGATATTCCGGTGGATTCCTATGTTTTGAGTTCGCATGGTTTGGGGTTTGACGGTTTACTACATTTTTATGAAGATTCGTTGATGGTGCGTGATTTAGATATGGAAGAAGCTTTTTATGAACAAACGGATTGGGACGATTCTAAGGCCGTTCCTTATATTGTCAAAGGTTCCACAGAATTGCTGGAACAGCTTTCTTCGGAAGAAACAAAATCTGGAATTACGGCGACGGCCAATGGTTTTTATGGACCACAGGGAAGGTTTTTACGTTTACGGCCAAACCCATTTGACATCAACGAAAAATTAGCTGCATTTGAATTCAAAGGTCACCGCATTACCAATTTCGAAATGGAAACTTCGGGAATTTATGGACTTGCGGCTCTGATGGGACACGAAGCACTTTCGCTGAATTGCATCGTTGCCAATCGTGCTTTGGGTGAATTCAGTAAAGACTCTTACAAAAGCATTGATAAGATGATTCAGTATGCTTTGGAGCGCTTAGCAAAATAAAAAATAAACTTCAATTTATAGAAAGAAGCCGTCTCACAACTGAGGCGGTTTTTTTATATAAATAATGGATTGATTATTAGGATGTTAATGCAAAAATCACTATATTTAACTATCTAATTATCAGCACAATGAGTTATAGAATTAAAGA
>JAAYKY010000005.1 GCA_012522185.1 Flavobacteriaceae bacterium
CTTTCTAACAAACCTCTCCCCATTATTTTGTGAACTTCGATTGCGCTTCCAATTATTTCGTATGTCAATTCGTCTAAATATTTCTTTGTCAGCATGATTTTTGTTTTTTTATTTTAAACCACATAGTAACATAGTTTTTTTCTATGTATCTATGTGGTTTATAAACATAATCATTTTCTTCCATAAAAATCTTGGGCAACTTTCTTTTCCTCTTCAGTGCAAGCAAAATCTTTGTCATCCAAGGCTGAAAGATTTACATACAACTGATTTTTATCTAAAATGTCAACCAAATGCTGTTTTTGCTCTGCCAAAGTCAAGGTTTTAAATTCTTCGATATGTTCTTCTTGTTTTTGGATATCTACATTGTAATTTAAGAACGATTTCACTTTCATTTGCTCCCAAATCTTTAGTAATTCCTCTGTGTTTTTTGCTTCTTGGATTTGTTCGATAAAAATTTGATTGTATTTTTTGAGTTCTAAGTAAACGAAAGAACCTGATTCATTTTGTTCGATTACTTTCTGAACACGTTTTGTAGTAACAGTTTCAATATAATCCATTTGTTCACTTAAAATGAACTGTCTGTTTCCACCATCTTCTTTATTTAATTCCAAAACCGCGTGGGCTGTTGTTCCGCTTCCACCAAAAAAATCTAAAACAATGTCATTTTTATCTGAACCAATTTGGATTATGTGTTTAATCAATTTTGTAGGTTTTGCAAATGAAAATGCTGCATTTGTTCCAAAAAATCGTTCAATTTCTTTAGACGCTTCGTCATTTGTCGCAATGTTGTCTAGCCAAGTATTTGGTATTTGCCCCTCAAGTTCGGAAAGGAAAATTTTTATTCTAGGCATTCCCTCTCCCCCTCTTGGAATAACCAATCTGTCTTCTTTTACGTATCTATCAAACGTTTGTTGAGAACAACTCCATTTGGCTTTGATTTCTCTGCCGTTAGGCATTGTTAAAACATATTCTTTATTACTTGAATTTGCTGGTCTCGCTAAAGGACCTGTTTGATATAACCCTCGTTCATCATTATCTGGATTGGAGAAAGACTTTTTTATAAAATCTTCTGAATAGGGAACTTTATTAATGTTTAGGACGCTTTTATTCTTCGCTACACAAATAATGAAATCGTGGACAGGTGCTATATTCTTAGCAAGATTTGCTTGTGTCTTCCTTCTTCTCCAAACAAAATTTGTTACAAAATTTCCTCTACCAAAGACTTCGTCTAATATTATTTTTAAATAAGCTTGTTCATTGTCATCACAACTAATAAAAATACTTCCATCATCCTTCAATAATTCCCTTGCAACCTGAAGTCGATTCTTCATAAAAGTCAACCAAGTCGAATGATTAAAATTGTCGTTGTATTTAAAACCATCATTTCCTGTGTTATAAGGAGGATCGATATAAATGAGTTTTACCTTTCCCGTAAATTCCTTTTTTAAGGAATGTAAAGCCAATAAATTATTTCCTTTGATAATCAAGTTATCAGTAATCGTATCTTCTGGCAATCCCCGATTTTTGTTTAATTCGGCATCTCGGTTGAATTTTCTCAACGAGTTTTCACCCTCTTTATCAATATGCTTGGCGTTGGTTAGAACCTTTGGCTCTAAAAGTTGAGTGATTTCGTCCTGTGCCAAAATTTCATTAAAGAAAATCTCTTCCCGTTTGTCTTCTTCTCTGCTTTGTCCTCCTTCCAAAACACAATCTTTAAATGGCCAAACCAAAGCGACTTCATTGCGTTGTTTGAGGTATTTACCATCAATGGTTAAGCCTATTTTATTTTTAAATTGGGTATAACTGTCATTTAAAAAATTCTTTTGCTCTAAAAATTGCAAAAACAAAGACTGATTAAATACTGTAATGCCTGCAATTTCTTTAAAAAAAAATGATTTAACGGTAGGTTCTTTTAATAAAAGTTCAATTAGTTCTTCATCAAAGTTTTGCGCTTTATCAATGACTACCCATTTTTTGAGTTCGCCATTATCGGAAACGTAATTGGGTTCTTTTTTGAGTTGAGATTCTAATGTTTGGTATAATTTCATTTATTTTTCAGGATTTTGAAACGCTCAAAAATCCCTAAAAAACAACGTGGGCAATTCCTAAGTTGCTTGCAATCGAAGCCCGACCAAAGGCAAAGCACAAAGCAAAAGGGACGCCCACGCATAATCGTAGGCGTTTCCACTTTCACTTCCCCGTGCTTTTTGAAAAATTGGTCGTATTTCGATTGCGGGAAATTTTAAAGCGAAACGCTAATATTTTATATGTTTAGTTTTATTTTTTTCTTATATTTTATTGTTTTTTGTTGGTGCTAAGATAATTTTATTTTATCTAATATGTGTGCAAAATTATTTGAAAAGTATCCGACAAAGAATCATTCCACCCCCTGAATCATCGACCGAATTTCTCGAATGGCGTATAACGGAATATTCATTAACCAATCCTCATTTCTGAAATGAGACAGAGAAGTTCGAATACTCATCTTAGGCTCAAATTGCTGGTGATAGCTTTTTAAGGATTTTGATTGTAGATTTTCCTCGGCTTTCACTTCTAACGGATACAGGTTTTGTTGGTGTTCTATGATAAAATCGACTTCATTGCTTGAGGTGTCATTCGACCAATAATTGGGATGAATTCCATTTTCGCTAATCAGTTGCTGTAAAATAAACTGTTCGGTCAACGCACCTTTAAACTCTGTAAAAAGTTTGTTTTTTTGAAGCAATAGTTGAGCATCCAAGCCTGACAAAGCCCCTAAAAGACCAGTGTCTAAAGCAAATATTTTAAAAGCCTTTAGGTCCTCATACGAGCGAATCGGAAATCCAGGTTTGGTGATTCTATAAATACGATGAATTAAACCGTAATCCACCAACCAGTTCAGTGTGTCTTCATATTCTCTTGCCCTTGCACCCGTTTTTACCAAACCATAAATAAATTTTTTATTTTCTCTTGCCAACTGCGAAGGTAAACTGTTCCAAACCATCCTTATTTTTGGTACAATTTGTGCCGGAGCATGTTTTGAAAAATCAAGTTCGTAAGCTGCTAAAATATCTTTTTGTAATTCCCTCACCTCTTCAAAATTTCGACTATCTGCATAATTTTTAACAGCTTCTGGCATTCCTCCTACAAAATAATATTGCTTTAATAAAGCAACAATTTTTTCATGAAAAGTCTGCATCAATTTCCAATCTTTTACTTTCAATAAGTTTAAAATAGAAATTTCTCCCATTGCTTCTAAAAACTCAGAAAAACTCATGGGATGCATCTCTAAAAATTGGACTTTACCAACAGGAAAAGACGTTTTGTTTAATGCAATTCCCAATAAAGAACCGGCTCCAATGATGTGATACTCGGGAGCTTCTTCCTGAAAATACTTTAAGGCGGTCAATGCACCTTCCGCTTCTTGTATTTCATCAAAAATAATAAGTGTATTTTCAGCGTTTGGGACGATTCCTGATTGAACTTGTAAAGCAGATAAAATTCGAGAAATATCAAAATCGGTTTTGAATAAATTTTGTAATAATTTATCTCTTTCGAAGTTGATGTAAAGCACCTGTTCATAATATTTACGACCAAATTCTTTCATAACCCAAGTTTTACCAACCTGACGAGCACCTTTCAACAAGAGAGGCTTTCTGGTTTTCGCTTGTTTCCAATGGTTCAGTTTTGTTAAAATCGCTCTTTCCATTCCACAAAAATACAATAACAATCACATTTTTCAAAGGACTTTCGTGCATTACATCACATTTATCAAAGGACTTTCGTGCAGTCTATCACATTTATCAAAGCACTTTCGTGATTTAAATCCCATTTTATTGATGTAAACTGTAGATTGTATTCTTGTAGAATGTATTTCGAACTTCGAGTTTCGCCCTCCTATGTTTCTACGCAAGTAGCTATGAACACTATGTTCACTCATTTCGGATGTCTAAAAAACTATGTGTTTTAAAAAAATCAGCGAACATCCGCGCAATCAGCGGGCTTTCTTTACTGTAGAATGTAGATTGTATTCTTGTAGGATGTATTTTTTTCGATCTTCGAGCTCCTATGTTCTACGCAAGTAGCTATGAACACTATACCACACTCACTAAAAAAACTATTGTCACTATGTGGTTTAAAAAAATATCAGCGAACATCCGCGCAATCAGCGGGCTTTCTTTACTGTAGAATGTAGATTGTATTCTTGTATATTGTATTTTGAGCTGAATTCTCTTAATACCTTAATAGTTAAAAAAAACATTGCCCCCTTAGTGAAAAATCTTCCTGCTCATTGGGGTTTAAAAAACAGTTAACGTAAGCACAAACAACTTCTACATTCTAACTTCTGCCTTATAACTTCTAACCCCTAAACTCATCTAAAAAAACACCCATCCCAAAAATAAAAATACCCCTAAACGGCGAAAAATTTCACCTTATTCCATAGATACTCCATAGATACTCCCAGTATACTCCCAGTCAACCCCCAGTATACTCCCAGTCAGAAAACTCCAAAAAACCATGACATACGGAGATAAAAACGCCATAATAGGACAATAACGCCATAAATTCAAAAAAGCCGATACCCCAAAACGGCGAAATTTAAGCATCGATTTTTCAGCCTCAAAAACAACCAAAATCCAGGCCTCATTTTAACTTAAAAATTCGGATTCTTCACACTCATTCTTCGTGTTCTGAATGACATCTAGCTCGTTGCCATCCAGAACATTTGATATTAAGAGGAAAATCTTCCAGTGGAAGATTGGAAAAGCTCCTTGTCATCCAGACGATAGGATGGATCTAAGGAGCCTCTAGAGATTCCTCACCTTCATTCTTCTGCTTCAGTCCCGAGGCTTCGGGAGACAACATCTTTTTTTTTTACAGTTGCACTATGTCACTCAGAGCTGAGTTTAGGAAGTGAAGAGTCTCAGGTTTTTTTTGCTGTAAACTGTAGATTGTATTTTGAGCTGAATTTTCTTAATGCCTTAATGGTAAAAAAAACTTTACTCCCTTAGTGAAAAATCTTTGGATTCCTTGTGGTTGAAAAAACGGTCAACGTTAATTAGGCATAAACAGACTTCTGACTTCTACCTTCTAATCTCCGGCCCAAACCCTATGCCCTACCCAGTAGCCCTTAAACTGAACCGCTTCGATTAAAAAAAGTAAAAATTCAATTGAATCTCAATTTTCTTGTTACGACTTATCATAAAACATTAAATTAGCACACTAAATCAGAATAAATGGAATTATTAGTCAATTGGCTGATCGGATTTTTAATTTACAACCTCATTTACGGAGCTTCCACTTGGCAACTCTATAAAAAAGCCGGTAGAAAACCCGGGGAAGCTTTTATACCCTTTTACAACTTCTGGATCGGACTGGATCTCATCAAACGACCCAAATGGTGGATCATCCTTTTCTTTACCCCCATCGTCGCACCCATTATGTGGTGGGTGTTTTGGGTCGATTTCGCAAGAAGCTTCGGAAAAAGAACTTGGACAGATGCCATTCTGATGATTATCACCGTGGGACTCTATGCCTTCTATTTGAACTATGTAGAAAAACCAGATTACGAAGGGCCGGAAGAAAGAAAAGGAACTTTTATCGCAGCCTTATTATTCGCCGTCGTATTGGCAACACTCGTTCACACATGGTTCATTCAACCCATGGTCGTACCAACCGGATCCATGGAAAATACCATAAAAATTGGAGATGCACTCTTTGTCGATAAATTAAGCTATGGCGTAAGAGTACCCTTCACGCCCATTGGACTTCCTTTTTCGGAATTCATCAATCGAAAAGCTTATGTGGACAAAGCAAGACTTCCTTATATGCGATTGCCCGGATGGAGCGATTTGAAATCAAATGATATCGTCGTTTTCAGCTATCCGACCGACTCCGTTTTCGATGCAATTGACCGAAAAGATGCCTATGTGAAAAGACTCGTGGGGATGCCCGGCGATACCGTAGTATTTGACCAAGGAGACTTATTTGTAAACGGAAAACCATTTATTCCCAAAAAAGATGCAATCGTTCAAAACCGATACAAAGTCACCACCAAAAATATGTTCAGTCCGGAATTATTGTACCAAGAATACGGATTGGTTTATTCTTCCCAATTCGATCAAACGGATTATTACATAATGGCTAAAAATGGAGACGAGCTGGTCTATATATTCAAAGGATTGAGCGAAGCCATGGCCAAAGATTTAAACGCAAATCCCAATATTCAGGTAGAAAGATTTAAATCTGAAGAAGGTGAAAAAGAATACGGTCCCAACAAAGAAAACTCCTTCCCACTCGACCGAAATTGGAATCAGGACTTCTACGGACCTTATTATGTACCCAAAAAAGGAGATCAGGTAAAATTAGACAAATCCAACATCGAACTTTACAAAAGAATCATTCAAACTTATGAAAATCATGATTTAAAAATCGAAGGCGAAAAAATACTCATTGACGGAAAAGAAGCAAATGAATACACCATCGAACAAGATTATTTCTTCATGAGTGGAGACAACCGAAACCAATCCCTTGACTCTCGTTTCTTTGGCCCGGTTCCCGAAGACCACATCATCGGAAGACCCGTTTTGGTTTGGGCCAATATGAATGGAATGTTTGAACCCGCTCCCAAAAAGTTTATCTGGAGCCGATTTATGACATCCATAAACAATGATAACCCCGACAAAAAATCATATCTCGTCTATGTGGTCATTGGGTTGATTGCCTTCTTCACATGGGATTATTTCCGAGTGAAAAAGAAGAAAGAAAAAGAAGAAAATTAAAAGAATCTAATTAATTACATTACAACTTCAAATAAAATTCATAATAAACTATAAACCACTATTTAATCAGTATAAATAATGATTTTTCCAGCCTTTTATTTCGGACCGATTTCTTACTTTGCGGAATTGATAAATGCAGAAGAATATAAATTAGAAGCTTGTGAACATTTTCCCAAGCAAACCTACCGGAACCGATGCTACATTCAAGGAGCAAATGGAAAACTTCGACTGGGAATCCCTACCCAACACGATGGAGCGAGAATCATGAAAGAAATTCAAATTTCGCAAGAATATAACTGGCAAAAAGAACATTTCAAATCCTTGGTTTCGGCTTATAAAAGTTCGCCCTATTTTGAATTTTATGAAGATGACCTTTGGCCGATTTTCGAGAAAAAAGAAAAATACCTACTGGATTTCAATCTAAAAACCATCGAATTCATTTCGTCCAAACTCAAACTAAATCTGAAATTGGAATTAACAGAAACCTATGAAAAGGTGGATGAAAAACAAGATTTTCGAAACCATTTCGATGCCAAAGCTCAACCCATCGGGGAGTTTCCAAAATACTTTCAAGTCTTTGATGAGAAATTCGAATTTATGCCCGATTTGAGCATAATCGATTTGCTTTGTAACAAAGGCCCCGAAACTGCGACCTATTTACGTGAATTCAATAATAAAATTAAATAAGATGAATAAATTCTGGTTAACATTTGGACTGGCTTTTACGCTGTCCGCGACCATAACTGCTCAGGACTCCATTCTGCTCAGAACCGAAAAAGCTTGGTACAATAAAAGCTTCGAAGATACAGGAGTGTACGGAGTAAATACCGAAAAAGCACATCAGTTCCTGAAAGACAATAACCGAAAACCCGTGGAACTCATCGCTGCGGTATTGGACGGAGGAGTTCAGGCAGACCACATCGACCTGAAAGATAATATGTGGGTAAACCCAAAAGAAATTGCCGGAAATGGAAAAGATGACGACAAAAACGGATACATCGACGACATTCACGGATGGAACTTCATAGGAGGTGCCGATGGAGAAAACGTGGACGGTGATACTTTTGAGAAAGTTAGACTCCTGCGTTATACCTATATGCCGATGTTTGAATCAGACGACGCAAATAAAAACGCAGACAACAAAGCTAAACATCCAGAAGAATTTGCGGATTACGAAGAAATCAAAGCGGAAATTCAAGTCAAACTGCAAGAAACCAATGCCTATTTGGCGCAGTATCAAATGATGAAAGATGCACTCGATCAAGGCTTCCCTCCTTTGATTGAAGAATTTGGTTCCAAATTAGTGACCGAACAAAGCTTGAGCCAATACACGCCCAACGAGAACACCATGCCGGCACTTCAGTTCTTTGCCTTCATCCCAAAAGAATATTGGGAAGGAATGACCATGGAACAGGTTTACAACGAATTGTCCGATGAGTTTCAAGGAGGACTTGATTATTTCAATGCACAAATCAATTACCACTACAATGTGGATTTCGAATCACGTCACATCGTAGGCGATGATTACAGCAACAAAAAAGAAAGATTTTATGGAAACCCTGACGTAGAAGGTCCTGATGCCGGACACGGAACACACGTAGCAGGCGTAATCGCAGCCGTGAGAGGAAACGATAAAGGAATCGATGGAATCGCAGGAAACCATGTGAAAATTATGGGCGTGCGTACCGTTCCAAACGGTGACGAACGCGATAAAGACGTTGCAAACTCCATCCGATATGCAGTGGACAACGGCGCCAAAATCCTCAATATGTCTTTCGGAAAATCCCATTCGCCCGAGAGAGAACTTGTTTGGGATGCGATGAGATATGCAGAGAAAAAAGGAGCTTTATTGGTGAAAGCAGCCGGAAACGATGATCTAAACATCGACGTGGATGTACATTACCCAAGCAATTTCGACGACGAAGACAAGAAAGTAATCGATGCAGTAATTACCGTAGGAGCTTCTACCCCCGATGCGGAAGTACTGAAAGCCAGTTTCTCCAATTACGGAAAGAAATCAGTAGATGTATTTGCACCCGGAACAGAAATCCTTTCGACCGTTCCGCACGATGAATTCAAAGAAGAACAAGGAACGAGCATGGCCTCACCTATCACAGCCGGAGTTGCCGCTTTGGTTTGGTCACACTATCCAAAACTAACCGCCAAAGAAGTGAAAGAAATCATTTTACAATCAGTGAACAAAAACCCTCAACTGACAGATATATCAGTTACAGGTGGCGTGGTAGATGCCTACAAAGCCGTTCAATTAGCCGAACAGATGTACAAAGGAAGAAAATAAATCCTTTCTGAAAATAAATAATAAAATCCCGCTCGAATTACTCAAGCGGGATTTTACATTTGAGAAAGTATAGGTTTGAAAGTTTGTGAAAATTAAATCATTCAACTGATTGAAAAGATGTCCATTTTTCAAATTGGTTCATCATTATTATAAGCACACCCATAATTTGATTAAAATTTTCATTTGATCCTTTAAATTCCGATGTCGATAAATATTTACAACTCATAGAATTGTGGCCATACACTATATTTTCGCAATACCTTACCATTCAAACATCTCACTCCCAAAATCAAACTCAAATCCCCCAACCTTCCCGATCCAAACTTCTATATTGAATCGCTTCGGCGATATGCGAACTTTTCAAATCCTCTACACCTTCCAAATCGGCAATCGTACGGCTCACCCTTAGAATCCGGTCATAGGCACGCGCGGAAAGATTCAGTTTTTCCATCGCTACTTTAATCAGGTTTTTACCCGTCTCATCCAATTGACAAAATTCATCCAATTGTCTAGGTCCCATTTGTGCATTGTAATGGATTTTGGGCAAATCTTTGTATCGTTTCGTTTGAACTTCTCGGGCTTTGATCACCCTTTCTCGAATCTCAATGCTTTTCTCACCTGTCCTTTCGGCCGATAAATCTTCAAAAGGAACCGGATTCACCTCGATATGCAAATCAATTCTATCCAACAATGGCCCTGAAATCTTGTTCATATACCTTTGCATCTCTTGCAAACTCGAAGTATTATTGGGGTCATCCGGGAAATAACCACTCGGACTTGGATTCATCGAAGCTACCAACATAAAACTCGACGGATAAGTCACGGTAAATTTCGCTCTGGAAATCGTAATTTCACGATCCTCCAACGGCTGACGCATTACCTCAAGTACACTTCGTTTAAACTCCGGCAATTCATCCAAAAACAAAACCCCATTATGTGCCAATGAAATCTCTCCCGGTTGGGGAAAAGACCCACCGCCCACAAGCCCGACATCCGAAATCGTGTGGTGAGGAGAAGAATACGGTCTGACGGTCATCAAAGCCGTCTTTTCACCTAATTTCCCGGCAACCGAATGGATTTTCGTGGTTTCCAAAGCTTCCTGTATAGTTAATGGAGGAAGTATAGAAGGGATTCGTTTCGCTAACATCGTTTTTCCACTTCCAGGCGGACCGATAAGGATTATGTTGTGCCCACCTGCCGCAGCGATTTCCAAAGCACGTTTCACATTCTCTTGACCCTTTACATCCGCAAAGTCAAAAGGAAAAGAATTCAACTGCTCGTAAAATTCTTTCTGAATATCAATTTTTGTAGGTTCAATGGCTTTCTTCTCATTGAAAAACTCAATGACTTCCGAAATATTTTCCACCCCAATTACTTCCAATTCATCTACAATAGCAGCTTCACGCGCATTTTGTTTGGGCAAAATAAATCCCCGAAATCCTTCATCTCTCGCCTGAATCGCAATCGGCAAAACACCTTTGATAGGACGTATACCTCCATCCAACGCCAACTCACCCATAATTAAATAATCAGAAATTCCTTCCGATAAAATCTGTTCGGAAGCAGCTAAAACACCCATGGCAATTGTCAAATCATAAGCAGTTCCTTCCTTATGCAAATCCGCCGGAGCCATATTGATCGTCACCTTCTTTCCCGGAATCTTATAGCCCGTATTCAAAAGTGCCGTACTTATCCTATAATTACTTTCTTTTATCGCATTGTCCGGTAACCCTACAAGATTATACCCATAACCTGTATCCACATTCACTTCTATAGTGATCGTTTTCGCAGAAACTCCGTAAATAGCACTTCCAAATACTTTTACCAACATTTAAGCAAGTTTTAGATTTAAAAGTTAATAATAATTTCTAAATTGGCTGTAATTTAATCATTATTTATGAGCAAAAAGATATATCAATTTGAATATCAAAAATATAAGAATCCAAGCGAACTCAGTCAAGAAGTTCAAAATCTAATCGAAGAATCCAAAAAAGCAGCCGAAAAAGCCTATGCACCTTATTCAAAATTCCGTGTAGGCGCTGCAATTCTTTTGGAAAATGGAGAAATCCTAAAAGGCAGCAATCAAGAAAATGCATCCTATCCGGTTGGAGTCTGTGCCGAAAGAACTCTTCTCTCATTTGCCCATGCCAATTATCCGGAATTTAAAAAAGTAAAATTAGCTGTTTCCGTACTTGATACCGATAAGGACGTTTCACCTTGTGGGCTTTGCCGACAAACCCTTTTGGAATACGAAGCACTTCAATCACAACCAATTGAAATCTTTCTTCACAACCAAAGTGGATCGGTAATCGTTCTTCCATCAGCCGCTTCCCTCCTGCCTCTGCATTTCAACAATGAGATGTTAAGCTAAAAGAGGTTTGCACAAATAAATTATAACGACTAAATTTGCCTTTCACGAAGTTTTTATGGAAAAGATTACAAAAGAAACTTACCTCCAGTGGTACCGAGAAATGACTTTCTGGAGAAGATTTGAGGACAAATGCCGCTCACTTTATTTAAAGCAAAAAATCAGAGGTTTTTTACACTTATACAACGGACAGGAAGCACTTCCTGCGGGATTCCTTCATGCAATGAAGCCCGAGGACAAAGTCATCACTGCCTACCGTTGTCACGTATGGCCCATGGCCATGGGCGTTGACCCCAAAAGAGTTCTGGCCGAACTATGCGGTAAAGAAACCGGAACCTCCAAAGGACTGGGAGGTTCTATGCACATTTTCAGTAAAGAACACCATTTTTATGGTGGACATGGAATTGTAGGGGGACAAATTCCCGTAGGAGCTGGAATTGCTTTCGGAGACAAATACAACGGAAAAAACAATGTAACCATTTGTTTATTTGGTGACGGAGCAGCCCGACAAGGAACTCTTCATGAAACCTTTAATATGGCTATGAACTGGAAACTCCCTGTGGTATTTGTGTGTGAAAATAACGGATACGCAATGGGAACTTCCGTAGAAAGAACTGCCAATCACAACGATATTTACAAATTGGGATTGGGCTACGAAATGCCTTCACTTCCGGTCGATGGAATGGATCCGGTAAAAGTAGCAGAAGCCGCTTTCGAAGCATTGGAAAGAGCAAGACGTGGCGACGGACCGACTTTCTTGGACATCCGAACTTATCGTTACCGCGGACACTCCATGTCCGATGCGGAACCTTATAGAACCAAAGAAGAAGTTGCCAAATACAAAGACGAAGACCCTATTTTATTGGTACAACATACACTTCTTGAAAATAATTGGGCGACTCAAGAAGAATTGGAGAAAATAGTAGATGAAGTAAAAGCTGACGTGGAAGAATGTGAAAAGTTTGCAGAAGAATCCAACTTCCCACCACAGGACACCATGTATAAATACACCTATTCACAAGACGATTATCCTTTTATAGATCTAATCGAAAACAAATAAATTATGGCTGAAAAAATTACAATGCCGCGGTTGAGCGACACAATGGAAGAAGGAACAGTTGTAAAATGGCATAAAAATGTCGGCGAAAAAGTTTCGGAAGGAGATATTCTGGCAGAAATCGAAACCGATAAAGCAATTCAAGAATTTGAAAGTGAATACGACGGTGTGCTTCTTCATCAAGGAATCGAAGAAGGAAAATCAGCTAAAGTAGACACTATTCTGGCCATCATAGGGGAAGAAGGAGAAGAATTCTCCATCGAAACTGAAGATTCCCAAACCGAAGAAGTAAAAACTGAAGAAGTAAAAACTGAAGAAGATTCAGAAGCTCCATCCGATACCACAGAAGAAACCGAAGTTTCAAATGAAATCCCGGAAGGTGTCAACGTAATTACTATGCCACGCTTAAGTGATACCATGGAAGAAGGAACTGTGGCCAAATGGCATAAAAAGGTTGGAGACAAAGTTTCGGAAGGAGATATTTTGGCAGAAATCGAAACCGACAAAGCAGTTCAGGAATTCGAAAGCGAATACGACGGAACACTATTGTTCATCGGTTCGGAAGAAGGCAAATCAGCTCCAGTAGATACCATTCTAGCTATCATCGGCCCAGAAGGAACAGATGTTTCAGGCATTTCTGCTGACAAACCCAAAAAGAAAGTAGAAGCACCAAAAGAAGAAATTAAAGAAACCAAAGCACCGGAAGTGAAACCCGCTGAAACGCCGAAAGAAGAAAAACCCAAACCCGTTGCAGCTAATTCCGGTGAACGTATTTTCGCTTCACCACTTGCTAAAAAACTGGCAGAAGAAAAAGGAATTGATTTGAGTCAGGTCGAAGGATCAGGTGACAACGGAAGAATCATCAAAAAAGACGTTGAGAATTTTACACCAAGAGCGGTTTCGGCTTCGACACAAAACTATGTGAAACGCGAAAGCCAAACTCTTACAAATTCTCAGATGAGAAAAGTAATCGCCAAACGACTTTCGGAATCCAAATACACCGCACCGCATTATTATTTAAATGTGGAAGTAGATATGGACAATTGCATCAGTTCGCGCGAGCAAATCAACAAAGCCAATCCGGATTTCAAAGTTTCTTATAACGATATCATTGTAAAAGCATGCGCACTCGCCTTGCGTAAACACCCGCAGGTAAATTCAACTTGGAAAGGGGATGAAACCGTGATTCATGGCGACATCAACATCGGAGTTGCAGTAGCTGTAGATGATGGACTTTTGGTTCCGGTAATTAAAAACACCGATTTCAAATCATTTTTTGAAATATCATCCGAAGTCAAAGACATGGCCAAACGAGCACGTGATCGTAAATTGAAAGCCGATGAAATGGAAGGAAGCACATTTTCTGTTTCCAATCTGGGAATGTTTGGAATTGAATCCTTTACTTCGATTATCAATCAACCCAACTCCTCGATTTTATCTGTAGGTGCTATCGTTCAAAAACCTGTTGTGAAAAACGGTCAAATTGTAGTCGGAAACACGATGATGCTAAGTATGGCATGTGATCACAGGACAGTGGACGGAGCTACCGGTGCACAATTTTTACAGACTTTGGTAATGTATTTAGAAAACCCAATAACAATGTTTGTTTAAGTTTACATGTTAAATATCATGTATTTTTGAGAAAGTGTTAATTTTTTTTTCTAACTTAGGGATAAATTAACACTTTTTTTATGAGACAACTTTATTTTCTGAGCTGCATTCTATTGTGGCTTCCCTTTGGTATAGATGCTCAAGTCTATAGCCAAACTGAACAAGAGGAAATTGAAGCCTCAATTCAAGCTTCAAACTTTCAAACATCCTTATCATTTGAGAATCCTTTCGAAGTGATTACATTTGGTACAGATGGCACGCATGAAGATTTTATACCAACTGCTGGTGCCACTGAAACTTTTACACCCGCAGTCGGTGACCGCTTCTATGATACGGGAGGACCCGGTGGTGGGGGGTTAAATGCTGGTGGTGGAAACGGAACAGAACTTCCAGGAAATTATTTAAACTGTGGCTGTACTACAACCACTACTTTGGCTGGTGTAACCCAAATTCAATTTCACGAATTTGAAGTATTCGGGGATTGGGACTGGCTAAAGGTTTATGATGGAACGGACACTTCCGGTGCAGTTTTGTATGATAGTAACGCTAACTCGACCACCGATAGCTTCGCAGGGATGATTGCCTATCATGGATCGGCTGTATTTACTGGAACTTCAGGAGCCATGACCTTTGAATTTGCAGCATCTACAGTAGTCGATCACACAGGTTGGGATGTGGAAATTTTGGAAACCGAAAGCACAGGCGGCGGAGGAAATTGTGAATGGACGGTGTCTGTATTTAGTAGTAGTTTTGGCGATGAAATCTCTTGGGAATTCCGTGATGCAGACGGGAATACCTTACTCTCAGGTGGCCCCTACTCTTCTTTCCCTTATGTGGATACGCAAACTATTACGGCCGATGACCCCGTAGAGTTTTACATTGAGTCCATGGGTACTTTCAATGACAATTCTGCCAGCTTTACAATCGCAAATGGAAATGGAATTATCTTAAATAACGCAATTTCAGGCGGAAATGAACTCACCTTCTCCAATTTATTATGTAGTGATTTACCCGCACCTGCTCCGGACAATGACAATTGTGAAGACATTACACCAACTACACTTACAAACGGCGTCACCACAACTTTCACAGGAACTACTGAAGGAGCAACAGGCAGCGATTACGAAATCGATGTATTGGGCTATCCCGCAGTTTGGGAAGCAGTAACACTTACAGGAACTTGTAATAATTTAACGGTTGATTATTGCGGAACTACAGCAGGTGTAATGGACGGACAAATGTTCATAATTTACACAGACTCCTGTACCGCTGATGAATTCGTAATTGGTAATTATGACTTCTCCACTTGTGGCGATGGCAATGGAACCGTAAGATTCTATAACCTACCCGCCGGAACTTATTACTTACCCGTAATTGTGGATCCAACCTATAATACACTTGGCGAATACACCATGAATGTATTATCAGTGGATTGTCCTCCAGTTCCAGACAATGACGATTGTGAAAATGCAACTCCTTTGTCTTGTGGAGATTCTTCAAGCGGAACAACAATCAGCGCAACGGATTCAGGTGGAAATTTAGCACCAGATGTATTCTATAGCTTTACAGGAGATGGAACAGAACAATTAGTCACCGTATCACTATGTGGTTCTACTTTCGATACAGCTCTAAGAGTATTCACTGATTGTTCACTTTCCAATGAAATTGCTTTCAATGATGATTTCTGTGGGCTTCAATCAGAACTTAATTTCATATCTGACGGAACAAGCACTTACTACATCATGGTAGAAGGTTATGGAAGCAATGGAGGAGATTATGAAATCAATGTTAGTTGTTCGGTCCCTCCGGTATTCGACCCTTGTTCTCCAGTACATACAGGCGAACCAACTGTTGGGGTAGGCTTCAGTGATGGGTACTCTGCCGCAAACGATTTCAATGTTTTGGCAGAAACTAAATTTACAGTAGAAAAAATATCTTTTGATGTAGCCACGGTTATGGGTGATCCCACAACATTTGATATTTCTTTCTACGAAGGTGAATCAGGAGTAGAAACCCAAGTAGGCGATGCCTTTACAAACATCACACCTACGGCAGTTACACCCAACGGTTATCTCTTTGGGTTTTATCCGATGTACACAGTGGAAATTGACTTGCCAACTTCTCAAACCTTCGAAGCTACGATGACGGAGGATAAGAAATATTGGGTCGTAATCTCTTCGGCACTTGATGCAAGTGGTGGATTCACTTATTGGGTTGCTTATGATTATCTCGCTTCAAGTAGTCAGCAGCCTACTTGGCAAAACGACGGCTCAACTTGGTTCCCTTACCAGGACTTAGGCGATCAGTTTGAAGGAGTGATGAGCATTGAAGGCGAATGTGAAACACTGGGATTGAGTGAACTAAGCCATTCAGATTTTGCTTATTATCCTAATCCGGTGAAAAACACATTGAATATCGTATCCAAAAAGGCAGTTGAAACAGTTACCGTTTACAATATGACAGGCCAAACCGTGATAAACAATATGAAAGTCAGAAACGGTGAAATCAATCTTTCAGCTCTAGCACCCGGAACTTATTTATTCCGCGCTACACTGCAAGGTGGTCAAGTGGAAACTTTCAAAGTCATAAAGAATTAAGTTTTATTCCAACTTAACTATTTGGCCCCGGATTTCCGGGGCTTTTTTATGAAATCATTTTTAAAATTTTTCAATACGAAATTTAATTCAAAAAAAATTCCTCTCATACGAAAGGAATTTCATTTATTTTAATTCTTTGTTTTATTATACAAATGGAGTTTTCACCACTTCAGCCAAAACATTTTTGTCACGAATCTGAATATAAATTCGGTTACCAGGTTTCGAGAAATCTACTGCAACATATCCCAATCCAATCCCTTCTTTCAACATAGGTGATTGGGTTCCCGAAGTCACTACACCCAAGGTATTTTCGTATTCATCGACGATTTTATATCCCTGACGCGGAATACCTTTTTCAATCATTTTGAACCCGATTAATTTTCGGTTAATTCCTTCTTCTTTTTCTTTGGCAATAATTTCTTTCCCCAAAAACTCGGTGTTAAGTTTTGTAATCCACCCAAGACCTGCTTCCAATGGGTTTGTATCATCATTGATATCATTCCCATAAAGACAGAAACCTTTTTCCAGGCGAAGTGTATCTCTGGACGCTAAACCACAAGGTTCAATTCCAAAATCCTTACCGGCTTCCATCACTTTTTCCCAGATCGTTTGGGCTGCTTCATTTTTGAAATAAATTTCAAATCCACCCGAACCGGTATAACCCGTAGCCGAAATAATCACATCCTCAACGCCTGCAAATTTTCCAATAACAAATTGATAAAAAGGAATCTCCGAAAGATTAATGTCCGTCAAAGATTGCATGGCTTCGATCGCCTTAGGACCTTGAATGGCCAAAAGAGACATTTCATCCGAACGGTCTTCCAATTGAACATTCCAGCTATTTTGCCTATTGATCCATTCCCAATCTTTTTCGATGTTGGCTGCGTTGACCACAAGCATCCACTCATCCTCAGAAATTTTATAAATGATTAAGTCATCTACAATTCCGCCGTTTTCATTGAGCATACAAGTATATTGAGCTTGACCAATTGCTACTTTCGAAACATCATTTGTTCCAACGAACTGTAAAAGATTTTCAACCTCAGGACCTTTTGCAAAAAATTGCCCCATATGACTGACATCGAAAACGCCCACTCCCTCACGCACAATCATATGTTCGTGATTAACTCCTTTATACTGAACCGGCATTTCAAATCCGGCGTAAGGAACCATCTTGGCACCCAAATCTTTATGAATTTGATTGAAGGATGTAACTTTCATAACTTAATTCTATTTTTTTTTAATGGATCTTACAAATGTATTAAAATAAGCCAAGCTTTTTTGCGATTTAAATCATTCTACAATTTTTTGGTTCATAGCAAATAAAACCAAACCTACCCTACTTTTTATATTGAGTTTGTCAAATAAAGCATGACGATATCCATCGATGGTCTTAGGACTAAGCGACATCTCCTCTGCTATCTCCCTATAAGTCATTTCAGTACAAGCAAGTTTAAGGAAACGAATTTCATGTTCTTTGAGTGCTTCATGCGGTTTTTGAGGTTTGGCATTCACACTATTGAGCAATGCAGAACTTACGACTTCATTGTGGTAGAAACCATTTTCGAGTACATGATCCAGTGCAAATTTCAAATCACTTGGTGTGGTATTTTTCAGTAAATAACCATTGGCTCCATTTCTTACGGCCTGAATGATATTTCTTTCCTCATCGTTCATAGAAAGGATAAGCACCTTTAAATCAGTTTGTTTTGCTTTGATCCAAGCAAGGGTCTCAAAGCCATTCATGATGGGCATATTCAAATCAAGCAAAACAATATCTGGTTTTGCTTTTTGTTTGGAGAGTTTATCGATGAAGTCTTTTCCATTTTCAGCACAAAAAAGAACTTCATATCCCTCAAAATTATTAACCATGTCTTCCAAAGCCCTTGTGAAAAGGTAATGATCATCAATTATTACAATTTTATGCGACATTGTCAGTAGTTTTTTTTCGGTAGGTGATTTCGAGTCGGGTACCTTTGTTAATTTCTGAGTCTAAGTTAAGAAAAGCTCCGATAAGTTTCGCTCTATTCCGCATATTTATAATTCCTGTTCCAAAAACTACGTTGCCATCAAAACCAACTCCGTTGTCTTTTACAGAAATATTTAACTCTTTTCCATTGAAACGAAATCTTACTTCCATTTTGGTTGCACGTGCATATTTCATGGAATTGGAAAAGAATTCCTGTATAATCCTTAGCAAAATTATTTCCGTATCATCGGAAATTATAAAAGGTTGACCTTCCAAAACTAATTCTGTTTCCATGAATTTAAGTCTTTCGAAACGTGACAATTCCAGTTCTATCGATTTAATCAACCCTACATTTTTTATGTAATCTGTATTCAAAGCTTTGGAAAGCCCCCTTACTTCGGATATCGCCGTTTGAATTAAATCCTGAAGCTCATCGACTTTAGGCTTTAATTCCGTAGGAGCCTCTTCCTGAACTTTGTAACTGTATAAATTGAGTGTGGACAGGATTTGTCCTATGTTGTCATGAATTTCCCAAGAAATATTCCGTAGTGTCTGTTCTGAAATTTCAATCCGAGTTTTTGTTATTTCTTTACGATAATAATCCTTTCTTCTATGATAAAGAATAAACAATGTAACCAGCGAAATACTGAATACCAAAGAGGTCACAGATGCCGAGACAATCAATAAGAATATTTCTTTTTGCTCCATAAAAATCCTATAATAAATATTGTATGCATAATCAGTACTGCAAACAATAATACTTTGACAGCCTGAACCTGAAAACTACCCAAAACTTCTTTTAAATTAGAAATCGAAAATATTGGGAAAGAAGTGGCATAGAACACAAAATAACCGGCAGCTATCCAAAATAGTAGATTCTTAGTTATTCCTTCAATTCCTTCAAGTTTGAGCATTTCATTGAAAACCATCATGATAATAATAATGAAAATTATACTGCTCAGAACATAAGTATAGGGCATCAAAAAAGGTTGGAAACCTTGAGATATTGTCTGAATGAAAAGAAATGCAAGATTGTACAAGACAATTAAGCCCCAACTGATTTTTTTGGTTAAACCAGCTAAATAGCCAAAGAAGATAAAGCAAAGAAAATTAAACTCAAATAAAGATTTGATATTATAAAGCCAAGCATTATCCTGCTTATAGAAGTGATAACAAAAAAACTCCAAAAAAGCATTTAGCCCCAAAAGAATAGGCAAATATTTCAAACGGGTATGCTTATACTTATTCCAAGTCAGTAAACTTATTAAAAAAGTTACGACCTGTATATAGGTTGCCAGCCCAATGAATAATTGAAGAGTCTCCAAAGCCAATTATATTAGATTAAGGACAAATAGGTGGACAGGCATTTAAAGAGTTCGCAATACCGCTTTTACCATTCGGTGAACTTTGTTCTTTAGCTTTATTTTCAGAATCTGAATTGATGGAATCGCCTACTTCCTTTTTGGCAAAAACATCTCTCAGTTTGACAATCTTATTCTCCTCTGAATTCATAGGATCAAAAGCTTCATTTTTACCGCTTTCACTATCTTTAAAAGTAGGAGCGTACATAAGCGTCAACTCATAATCCTTATTTGATTCATTCGGCATATTAGGTTTTGAATTCTGGTATTGCGTATAAATAAATTCCATACCATTTACCTCAATTCCACTTCTCTTTCCTTCTGATTTTACATAATTAATGTAATTTTCCAAATCCTCAATCGAGACCCAAACCCGAAGTGCATACTCATCACCCGACACATCCGGATGAGCACTATTAAAATTGTTTAATTGCTCAAACGCCTTTTCATAGCTAATTAAATTCGAAGGCGGCTTCACCTCTGCTGAATTTTCCGTCTGCTGACTACAAGAAATCATGCCCAACACAATCAGTACTGGCACAAATAATTTTAGAGTTTTCATGTTTTTTTAGTTTTAAAGAATGTAAAACGCTAAAGTAAAGGAATAATAATAATTTAACAAACACTTCCTTCTTAAAAAAACAAAAATACTACTGTATATCAAATGATTACACGAAATAAAAGTGTAAAAAAACAGGAAAAATCCTTAATTCATTCAGGAAAATTACCGTACTAATCTTCTATCAAACTTCAAATCTGAGTATATTTGTCCCATGAAAAATTTACTGATTTTCTCTTTTTTACTGATTATTTCCTGCCAAACCATCAATTCTCCTGACTTAAAAAACGGTGATTTATTGTTTGTAGGCAATTCATCGGGAAATCTTTCCAAAGCAATTGATGAAGTAACTCAAACCGATAAACAAACAAATTTTTCTCACATTGCACTTCTCGAAAAATCAGGAAAAGATTTCTGGGTTTTACACGCCGCTCCAGAAAACGGTTCCGAACGGATTCCACTGAAAGAATTTATCCAAAATCAAAAAAAAGACGGTTCTCAAATCGAAGTTTTCCGAATTAAACCCCAATATCAACCCGACTTTGACACTGCCATTGAAACCGCTAAAACCATGCTCGGAAAACCCTATAATTTCTCCTATGTTTTGAGCGACACCGCCTATTATTGTTCCGATTTTGTTTACCATTCCTTTGCCAAAGATTCTATATTTGAAATGAACCCGATGACTTTTAAAAATCCAGGAGAAACTGAATTTAATCCCGGCTGGGTTAAATTTTACGAAAACCTGGGGATGGAAATCCCCGAAGGACAACCCGGTTGCAACCCAAACGGAATGGCCGCTTCTGAAAAACTGATAAAAATCGGTGATTTATAAGTAGGGTTTAACCTATCTTTGCAGCGGGAAATGGGGTCTTCCCTGAATTCAAAACCGCCACTGGCTGATGACTCCTGCTCTGTTTAACCTAAAAAAGAATATGGGTAGGATGGTTTTATTGGTCGGATTGGGTGGATTTCTCGGGAGCATTGCCCGTTACGGATTGGGTTTGGGTTTTTCCAAAATTTTTCCACTGAATTTTCCATACAGCACATTTATCGTCAATGTTTTAGGCTGTTTGCTTATCGGAATTTTCTTTGGTTTATCGGAAAAATCCGAATGGATGAATGAAGAATTGAGAATTTTTCTGACCATCGGTTTCTGTGGCGGATTTACCACATTTTCCACCTTTGCATACGAGAATTTATCGATGCTGAACAATCAGAATTACATCGGTTTTTTTCTCTATTCGGCCGGAAGTTTCCTTTTGGGATTACTGGCAGTTTTTGGAGGATTAACCTTAACTAAAATAATAAATTAAAATGAAATTTAATCCCTGGCACCACGTATCGGTGGGCGAAAATCAACCCGACACCGTAGAAGCCATCATTGAAATTCCGCAAGGAAGTAAAGCCAAATATGAACTGGACAAAGCCTCCGGACTTTTGCGACTGGACCGCGTACTTTTTTCCTCAGTTTCTTATCCGCACAACTACGGATTTATCCCGCAGACTTTGGGTGAAGACAATGACCCGTTAGATATCATTGTGATTTGTCAAATCGCTGTGGATCCACTATGTATCATCGAAGCAAAAGTAATCGGTGTTTTGCGTATGATTGACAACGGTGAAGGCGACGATAAAATCATCGCAGTAGCGAGCAACGACATGAGTGTCAACCACATAAATGACGTTTCTGAACTTCCGCCCCACTTGACTGTGGAATTACAGAATTTCTTTGAAGATTATAAAAAGCTGGAAAACAAAGTGGTAATCGTAGAGGAATTCCAAAATGCTGAAATTGCCAAGGAAATCGTTACCAAATCCATCCAAAATTACAAAGACAACTACAAACGCATCAAAAGCGAAACAAAGAAGAATTAAATTAAAACCTAGCTTTGTCAAAGTTTTATTCAAACCGAAACTCACTTTGACAAAGTTTTTCCACAAAATCAAATTAACTTTGACAAAGTAGAAGCACTACGCTGAGAACTTTGTCAAAGTTTACCCTGAATACTCCACAAAATTTCTTGGCGTTTCAAAAAGAGTGATTTTCAGTTTTAATTTAGCATCTAATTTTTCACGAATTCGACTCCAGATGACCACCGAAATATTTTCAACCGTAGGATTCAGATTTTTAAATTCAGGGATTTCCAGATTTAAATTTTTGTGGTCGAGATAGTCATCTACTTGTTCCTGAATGATTTGTTTCAACTCATCCAAATTCATCACAAAACCCGTATCAGGATTGATTTCTCCAGTTATACTTACGATAAGTTCGTAGTTATGACCATGAAAGTTCGGATTGGAACATTTCCCAAAAATCTCAAAGTTTTTTTCATCGCTCCAATTGGGATTAAACAACCGATGCGCCGCATTGAAATGCGCTTTTCTGCTAATCGTTACCTGCATACTCAAGTTTTGCTAAATATTCATCAAAAATAATACGGAACCAAACGGTATATTTTTCAGGACTTTCATTTATATCAGCAATCAGGGCTTCCATTGAAATCCATTTATAATCTGCCACTTCTTCTGGATTCACAGTTATTTCGCCTTCATAAAATCCCGTAAAAACATGATCAAGTTCGTGCTCAAACAATTGTTCCCCGAGCTGTGCTTTGTAAATGAAATGAAACTTCGGTTCAATTTCACAATCAAAACCCATTTCTTCTACCAAACGACGATGCGCAGCTTGTTCATAAGTTTCTCCGTCCCGCGGATGACTGCAACAAGTGTTGGTCCACAAACCCGGCGAATGGTATTTATCATGCGCACGTTGCTGAAGCAAAACTTCGCCTTTTGAATTGAATACAAAAACCGAAAAAGCACGGTGCAACAACCCCGCTACATGCGCCTGTTGTTTTTCCATTAGACCGATCTGCTCGTCTTTTTCATTAATCAAAACCACAAATTCTTCCATACCGACAAAGTTAGAACTTTTGATTGAGATAAGGAATTTAGATAGCCAAGTCAAAGCAAATGAATCCATTAAAAATCGGATATTTGAACCATGACAGAAAATAAAGTCTTGTTCATCGGACTCGTATGGCCGGAACCTACTTCTTCCGCCGCCGGAAAAAGGATTCTCCAATTGGTGGAATTTTTCCTCAAACGCGGCGATGCAGTCATTTTCAGTTCCGCTGCTACTAAATCGGAGGCGAGTTTTGAATTGAACAAATGGAACGTAAAAGAAGTTCCCGTTCAACTCAATCATTCTTCTTTTCATGAATTCCTAAAAAAAATCAATCCCAATATTGTGGTTTATGATCGATTCGTTTCGGAAGAACAATTCGGCTGGCGCGTCACTCAAGAATGTCCAAATGCTGTGCAGATTTTAGATACCGAAGATTTGCATTTTTTAAGAGCTGCAAGAGAAAAAGCCTATAAAAAACAAGAAGAAATTGATTTATACAATGAGATAACTACTCGAGAAATTGCTTCCATCTTACGTTCCGATTTGAGTTTGATGATTTCGGAATTTGAAATGGATTTACTTCAAAATGAATTTAAAATAACGCCTTCACTTCTTCATTATTTGCCTTTTTTGGAAAATACTTCTCTGCGGTGGCTGAGCGAAGTCGAAGCCAAATCATTTGATGAAAGAAAAGATTTCATTTTCATCGGAAATTTTCTCCACGAACCCAATTGGCAAACGGTTTTGCATTTGAAGAAAAACATCTGGCCAAAAATCAAATCAAAATTACCAGACGCCAATCTTCAAATTTACGGGGCTTATCCTTCTCAAAAAGTCTGGGATTTACACAATGAGAAACAAGGATTTTTAGTACAAGGAAAAGCAAAAGATGCGCTCGAAGTCATTTCAAAAGCAAGGATCTTGTTGGCTCCAATCCCTTTTGGTGCCGGACAAAAAGGGAAATTCATCGATGCGATGCAGGCCGGAACGCCCATTGCCACAACTTCCATCGGTGCGGAAGGAATGTTTTCGGATGTAATTCCGGGAATTATTGAAGACAACGAAAATATTTTTATTTCCAAAACAATAGAATTGTATCAAAAGGAAAGTCTTTGGCATAATGCACAAGAAATCGGATTTCAAATTCTCAATAAAAAATTCGATAAAAATTTATTTCAAGAAGAATTCAACCAAAAAATCATTGAAGTTCAATCCAATTTATCCCAGCACAGAAAACAAAATTTCATCGGACAAATTCTGAAATCCAATGCCACAAATGCTTTGAAATATATGAGTTTGTGGATTGAGGCGAAGAATTCTAAATGAGAAAATAAAAGAAAATTTCGCAATAAATTTAGGTGAAACTAAATCAAAAAAATCACATTTAATTAGTGCATTGTTATAACAATGTGATAACTTTGCTTAAAATCAAGTATGGAAACCAATATTATTAAAGTCGGAAATTCCAAAGGAATTATCATTCCGTCAAAACTTCTGAAAATGATTGGTTTGACCGACAAAGCTCGCATCAAAGTTTTGGACGATAAAATCATGATTGAACCCATTAAAAATCCGCGTGAAGGTTGGGAAGAATTAATTCTCGCGGATATTGAGAAAAATGGTGTTCCGGTCAATGAATTACCGGATGTTTTTGAGGATGAAAATTTCGAGGAATGGTAAAGCAATATGAAATTTACTGGATTAATTTAGATCCGACCGTCGGAAGTGAGATCAAAAAAACTCGTCCTTGCGTGGTCATTTCACCGGATGTTTCCAATAAATTATTGAATACGGTTTTGATTGCTCCTATAACTTCTACCCTTCGGAATTTGCCCATGCGATTTGAATTAAATTTAGAAAATAAAACCGGAATTGTTTGTCTGGATCAAATTCGATGTGTCGATAAATCAAGGTTAACTAAAAAAATCAGTAAACTTTCAAATTCGGAAACAGAAGTTCTGAAATCAATTTTAAAAGAATATTTAATTGATTAACCAACCCTTTTGCATTAAATTACATCTATATAGAAAAACCCATTTATGAAAAATTTTCTTTTTCTCATCATAATTTTAACCTTCTCATTTTCAATGGCACAGAAAAAATTTGATTATAATTCCAAATGGAAAGAAATCGAAAAGCAGGAACAAGACGGCTTACTGAAAAGCGTTTTACCTGCGGTCAATTCGATTTATGCGCAAGCAAAAAAAGACAAAAATTCGCAGGAAATCATTCGGGCTTTGCTTTATCAGTCCAAAATTGCAATTGCCACTTCCGATGATGATGATACTGAATTACAGATAGTTGAAAACTTCCAAAAAGAAATTTTCGAAGCCAAAGGAATGGAGAAATCGGTTTTGCAATCTATGTTGGCAGAATTGTATTTCAATTATTACCAGGAAAATCAATGGAAAATCAACCAAAGAACCGAAACTGCCGAAAGCACCGGAAATGATTTCCGCTTCTGGACTGAAAATATTTTTCAGCAAAAATCCGCTGAATTATATCTGCAATCCATTGAAAATCAAAAAGAATTGCAAAATGAACCGATTGGGAATTGGGATTATCTGCTGACGAAAGTCGAAGAAAGCCGTTCGCTTCGTCCTACTTTGTATGATTTTCTGGCGCACCGAGCGATTCAATTTTTCCAAACGGAAAACAATTATTATTACCGTGGAAATTACGACGCAAAATCAAACGAGGAGAAAAAAGAAAAAGTATGGCAAATACTGAAAGACCTCTCCGCATTCCATCTCCAAAAAAACAACCAAGATGCGTATTTGTACAACCAATTTGAATTATTAAAAGCCGAAACAAATGATAGAAATTCAGACGAATATTTGAATGAATTAATTGCATTGTCAAAGAAATTCCCAACTACGGAGTACAACGCTTATATCTTGTTTGAAATTGCCAATTTTCATTTGACAAAAGCGGCCAACGAAGAGCCAAAAGCCTTTGATAAAAAGAAAGTATCAACCGAAAAAACTTTATCGGTGCTGAATGAAATTCAAACCAAATACCCGAAATCATCGATTTTAATTGAAGCAGAAAAGCTTCAAAAACAAATTCTTTCGTCGGATTTTAGAATTCAGGTTGAAACTTATATTTCTCCGGATCTGAATACGCCGATACGGGTTTCGCATAAAAATCTGGACAAATTGTATTTTAAAGTATTGAAATACAACGAAGATTTGCTAATGATTTTAAGACGCTTGCCAAATGACTTTGAAAAATATAAACAACAAAATTTAGACGAAGGAATTAAAAAGTCACAATTAGAAAAAGAATTCCAACTCGATTTAAAAACCTTTGACGATTATCAGGAACATTCCACCATCGCCAAACTCGATCCGTTGAAATCCGGTCGTTATCTGGTTTTGGCTTCCAATAATGCGGATTTCCAAGTCAGTTCAGAAGGCTTTGTTTTTCAGTACCAAATTCTGGATGTTTCGGCTTATTCCATTGTTTTCCGAGAAAATGAAATTTTGGTGACCGAACGGGAAAGTGGAATTCCGGCGGTCAAACAAAAAGTAGATGTTTTTGAAACGAAAAACAACAAGGAATCAAAAGTTAAAACACTCACCACCAACGAATTTGGAATAGCCGATGTAAATTATTCTAAAGAAAATTATCGGACTCTTGCTTTTAAAATGGTCGGCGAAGAAGTTTCCTATCATAATTATTATTATAGAAATCATTCCGATAATTCACCACAAGTTGGTAAAAGTTCAAAAATTTTTACGGATCGTGCCATTTATCGTCCTGGACAAACTGTTTATTTCAAAGTAATTCATTATCAAACGAATAAAGACGAAACTAAAACCGTTCTTAAAGATTTTAAAACTTATGTGAGTTTATATGATGTAAATGATCAATTGATTACCTATTTAGAATTGACAACAAATGATTTTGGTTCTGTTTCAGGTGAATTTATTTTACCTTCTGGGGGTTTGACAGGGCAATATTACATCAAGGATACAAATAGTGCGAAATATTATTTCAGCGTGGAAGAATACAAACGCCCACGATTTGAAGTGGAATTTGAGGATGTAAAAGACACTTTCAAACTCGAAGAAGAAATCACCGCCAAAGGAAAAGCCACGGCTTATTCGGGCGCCAACATCGACAATGCCAAAGTCGTTTACAGAGTGTATCGCCAGGCGATTTATCCGTATTGGCCTTGGTGGAAACGCGGCTCTTTCCCTCAAAGTGAACCGGCAGAAGAAATCACGCACGGCGAAACAATGACCGACGCAGACGGGAAATTTGAGGTAAAATTCAATGCAAAAGCTGCTCCGGTCGTTTCGAGTAGCCTCAACGACCGGAGTTCGGGGGCTGAGGATACTCGAAGCCCCAGAACCTATACTTATCGCATCGTTGCCGACATCATCGACCTTAATGGCGAAACCCGTTCGTCCGAGCAGTCGATTACCGTGGGCGATCTTCGTTTTATGCTGAATATTCCGGTGGCGGATCGAATTGAAATTTCAGAATTCGACTCCATTCCGATTGTGACGAATAATCTCAACGGACAATTTGTTCCGGCAAAAGGAAAAATCACGCTGACCAAAATCAATCCGCCTTCAAGGGTTTTACGCGATTCGCCTTTGCAACCAACCGATTATGAATTGTATCCGAAAGATGAATTCATCAATTATTTCCCACACGAAGCTTATGGCGATGAAAACCAAAAAGAAAACTGGGCAAAAGAAACTCCGGTTTTGAATGAAAATTTCGACACAGAAAAATCCAAATCCCTGAAAATCAATCCTAAAAACTGGAAAGAAGGAACTTATATTTTGCGTGGATTTATTCTGGACGGAAAAGACAGCATTCCGCACGAACGATTGGTTTATCTCTACCGAAACGAAAAGAAATCGCCCGTGGACAACGAGATTTTCAATGCGACTTTGAACCAATCGACTTACAAACCCGGTGAAACAGCCGTTCTTAATTTGACTTCCGCAACGGAAAATTCAGAAGTTTTGGTTCAATTGGAAGCAGACGGAAAAATCATTAAATCGGAAAAAATTAAATTGAACAACAATGTAAATAACTTCCGTTTTCCGATTGATGAAAAACACCGTGGAAATGTCTTTCTACATTATTATTTCGGGAAATTCAATACCGCAAAATCCGGAACGATTACGGTAAATGTTCCGCAGGTCGATACTTCGCTGAAAATCACCGCCGGAACACTTCGGGATAAATTACAACCCGGACAGGAAGAAATTTGGGAACTGACCGTGAGCGGCGAAGGAAAAGATAAATTCCTGGCCGAAATGCTGGCGACGATGTACGATGCTTCTTTGGATCAATTCAAATCGAATTCCATCAACTTCCCGATGGGCATCAAAACCAATTATTCATCCTTTCGTTGGAATACCTATCAGAGTTTCGGAACGAATTATTTCAATTATTTAATTCAAAATCCTTATCAATATTATTACCCAAATATTTACTTGGCTTTTGATGAACTCAATTGGTTTGGGTTTGGTTGGAACCAATACGAGCAGAGAAGATATATGATGATGAAATCAGTGGCTCCGGTTGGAAATGTAGCGGATGCACTTCAAGGTCAAGTTGCCGGAATTGCTTTGGAGGAAAGTGCTGTGGAAATGGAAGTTGTCACAACAACAGCTTATTCAAGTGCAAATGTTGTAACAATTCGAGGAAACTCTACTTTAGAAGATAATCCAAATGCTTTAATAGTGGTGGATGGAGTAATCGTAAATCGTGAAGATTTTAAAGCAGAAAGTGTAACTAATATAAATGTTTTAAAAGGAGACGAGGCTACTGCTATTTATGGTGCACGTGGTGCAAACGGAGTTATTATCATTACGACCAAACAGGCAGAAGAAAAGTTGAACCAAGTACAAGCAAGAAGTAATCTACAAGAAACCGCTTTCTTCTATCCGAATTTGCGCACCGACGAAAAAGGAAATGTGAAAATCCAATTCACCACTCCCGAAAGCCTGACTTCCTGGAAATTTATGGCGACGGCGCATACACCTGACTTACGCACCGGATATTTCGAAACCACCGTCAGAACCCAAAAAGAATTGATGGTTGTTCCCAATCCGCCGAGATTTTTACGAGAAGGCGATCAAATTACTTTCTCTTCCAAAATCACCAATCTTTCCGACAAAGAACTGAGCGGACAAGCCAAACTGATGTTGTTTGATGCGTTTACAATGCAACCGGTGGATGCGGAATTTAATAATACAAATGCGACGAAAAACATCTCCGTTTCCAAAGGCAACAGCACAGAAATTTCCTGGACACTGAACATTCCGCAAACCCGACAGGCCATTGTGTATCGGGTTGTGGCTTCGGCAAGCGATTTTTCGGACGGCGAAGAATCGGCTTTACCGATTTTATCGAACCGTATGATGGTAACCGAAACTTTGCCGATTCATGTGCGCGAAGGTCAGATCAAAACTTTCACTTTGGATAAATTAAAAAACAATCAGTCGGAAAGCTTAGACCATTTTAAATTGACTTTTGAAATGACAAGCAATCCGATTTGGTATGCGATTTTCTCTTTGCCGTATTTGCGCGAATATCCATACGAATGTTCGGAACAGGTTTTTGCGCGGCTTTACGGAAATATGATTTCGCAGCACATCATCCATTCCAATCCGAAAATAAAAGCGGTTTTTGATGATTGGAACGCCAAAGGTGAATTGGTTTCAAAACTCGAACAAAATCAGGAGCTGAAATCCCTTCTTTTGGAAGAAACGCCTTGGGTGCGCGATGCGCAAAGCGAAGAAGAACAAATGAAACGAATTGCAGTTTTGTTTGATTTGAATAAAATGCGAAACGAACTTCAATCTGCGTATCAAAAATTAGCAGCCAAACAAAGCGGTTCGGGCGGATTTCCTTGGTTTGAAGGCGGCGATGATAATCGATACATCACCACGCACATCGTTTCCGGTTTCGGACATTTGAAAGAAATGGGCATTGATTATGAATCCAATTTCGATATCAATTCCGAAAAAATCTTGGAAAAAGCCATTGAGTTCATCGACAATGAAATGGAAAAAGAATTTGACAAATATTTGAAAAACAATAAATTGACACCATCGGTTTACAATGGAATTCAATATTTGTATGCGAGAAGTTATTTCTTGGAGAAATATCCGATGAGCAAAAAAGCCAATCAGGCAAAAGATTATTTCCTGAAGGAATTGGACAAAGGAAAATTTGAACAAGGCTTACAAACCCAAGCGATGTTGGCGATGATTTTCAATCGTTTCGGAAAAAAAGATTTGGCCGTCAAAATTTTAAATTCAATCAAAGACAATTCGGTGGAAAGTGACGAAATGGGAATGTATTGGAAATCCAATGTAGCCGGATGGTTCTGGTACCAAGCACCGATTGAAACACAGGCGATGTTGATTGAAGCATTTGACGAAGTTTTAAGCGATGTTGAGAGCGTAGAAAGTATGAAAGTTTGGTTGTTGAAAAATCGTCAAACCAATCAATGGAGTTCTACCAAATCCACTACCGAAGCGGTTTTTGCCCTAATGAGTACCGGAAAAGATTGGGCCAATGCCGAAGAAGGAATTTCAGTGAAAATTGGTGGCGAAAATTTAGACTTAAAAAAATTGGAAAAAGCACCACAAAGCGGAAGTGGTTATGTAAAAACAAGTTGGGACAAAGAAGAAATCCAACCGGAAATGGCAATAGTAAATGTTCAGAAAACTTCTCCGGGCGTGGCTTGGGGCGCGATGTATTGGCAATATTTTGAAGATTTAGATCAAATTACCTCGGCTGAAACAGGCGTGAAATTCCGTAAAGAATTATTCCTGAAAAAGAATTCAGATAGCGGACCGGTTTTGACCAAAATTACCGAAAATACACCGATACAAATCGGAGATTTGGTTACGGTACGATTGGAAATCCAAACCGACAGAGAAATGGAATTTGTGCATATCAAGGACATGCGTGCCAGCGGATTTGAACCGACCAATGTGCTCTCGACTTACAAATGGCAGCAAGGAATGGGTTATTATGAAAGCACCCGCGATGCGGCTACCAATTTCTTCATTGACCGCATGCCGAAAGGAACTTATGTTTTTGAATACGATGTGAGAGCCAACAACGCCGGGAATTTCTCCAACGGAATTACTTCGCTTCAAAATATGTATGCGCCAGAGCTAAGCGCCCACAGCGAAGGAATTCGGGTGGAGATTGAGTAATAGATTTCAAGTTTAAGTATGTTCTAAAAAGTCCTGTATAAATAGAACGCGGATACCGCTGATCCGCAAGCGGAACCGCGGATTTTTGCAGATTGAAAATAATAAAATCCGTGTACATCAGCGATTTGTTTTAGCAATCCGCAGTCAGCGTTCAAAAAAAACTTGTAAAATTAAACGCGAGTAATTAAACTTATATAACTAATCTTCAAAAAATTTTATCTTCAGCTAAAAATTGCTATGGAATTATTACACAAAGATTTAACAGATCAAATTCTTAAAGCATTCTACGATGTTTATAACGAGATGGGGTATGGATTTTTAGAAAAGGTTTATCAGAATTCGCTTTATTTAGAATTAAAAACAAGAGGTTTTGATGTGAAAGCACATAGTCAGATTAAGGTATTTTACAAAGGATTTGAAGTTGGAGTATATTTTGCCGATTTAATCGTAAATGATTTAGTTATACTCGAATTGAAGGCGACAGATTTTAATATTGAAGAATTTGAATGGCAATTGGTAAATTATCTACGTGCGACTCCTATAGAAGTTGGATTACTGCTCAATTTCGGAAAACAACCTGAGTTTAAAAGAAAAGTATTCTCCAATGAGAGAAAAAAATTAAAGGATTTTCATTAAATTTTCTAAAAAAGCCGCCTCAGGTTTTATTTTGAAACGGCTTTTCTTATTTTAGACATTATTATAATCCCATATTACAAGCTTCCTGCAATCCGGATTTAACCTCACCCCAAGTCGCTCCGTCCAATGAGACTTCTTCATGTTCTCCCAAAAAGGAAATTGTATAAAAATCATCCCCTTCGTTGTAACAATATTGCATCTTGACAAACAAGTTACAATCAAAACAATCTCGTCCGCCGTCATCATCTTTGGAACAATTAATAAAACTTAGAGAACTGGCTACAGCCAATAAGATAAACGCAATTTTTTTCATGATAATTTATTTAATTTTATAAGTGAATTGGATTGAATACAAACCCGATTCACAGTCTCTAACTTAGTGTCCGGATTCCTCAGAAGTAAACATTCAAAAATTAAAAAATTATCTTTTCACAAAAATAGTAAGAAATCAGTACTGCTCACATAGCTCTTCCATTTCAGCTTTAAATTCTTCCCAAGACTGATCGCCCAATGGATATTCATGCGTCACGCCCATTCCTATTGTGGTAACGGTATAATTATCTCCAGATTTACAATATTGAATTTTAATTCCGCTGGTTCGGCAATCGAAACAGTTGCCACTGTCATCATCATTTGAGCAATTCACGTTAAAAAAGGAAGAGGCTAGTAGTAAAATAATTACGATCTTCTTCATGTGAATTAATATTTTATGAAACGCGAAATTAGTGCTTTCTATTCAATGCACAAATATGCTTTGAGAACACAAACTATACTCATTTTTATAAAATCATAGTTTTCAGCACTTTGATAGAATTATAATTAATTTTAAATATCCAGTTTTAACTTAATGATAATTTAAAAGTACCAGAATTGAGTTACATCTATGCAGATATTTGAGTTCCAATAAAGAATTTAGAAAAATTTGGTTACAAAAAAAGTCGAGAGAATTCGGCTTTTATTTATCTTGTGATAAATCAATTGTAAATTTATAATTAACCAATTTCCCTTTATAAGTGGCAGGTTTTATAAAGTTTCCTTTATTATTTTGATGTTTAAACACCTCATTTAATCTTTTTAAAACTTTAACAGCAATGAAGGGATTACTGTCCTCCGTATAGCTAAAATCTTTTACGGTTCCGTCTCGGCTGACTGTAAAGTAAATTATAACTTTGTGATTCTTTTTAATTTCTTTTTGAAACTCGTCTCTGTTTAAAGAATATAAATCCCGTAATTCATAAATAAGTTTATCGCGGAAACAAGACTTAAGCTTTTCATTGGAATCCTTGCGATGGCAGCCATGATAAACTGGAAGAGTATCCACTTGAATTAGTTGAGACCATACCATCGTTCCGAATAGTACTGCTATGAGAAAAAGAGAAATTTTCATATTTGGTTAAATAAAAAAGCCGGAAAATCCGGCTTACATTATCTGAACTTGCACTAGTCACAAATCTCTTGCAACCCGGCTTTGATATTTGCCCAAGACTCTCCTTCCAATGGAATGTTTTCACTTTGTCCCATTACTTCAACTGTGTAATAATCATTACCGTCTTCATAACAGTATTTTGCTGTAACGATCATATTACAATCAAAACAATCTTTCCCTCCTTTGTCATCATCACTTGAACAGTTAACGAAAGCAAGAGATCCTGCTACAGCCAATAAAATAAATGTTAATTTTTTCATGTTAATTAATTAAAAATTGTTCTTGTTTAAAATAAGTTGCAAAAGTATCCTTTTTTTTTGATTTTCAAAGTTTTACAATAAAAAACTACCAATAAATTAAATTATTAAAAATTAAAACTGACGTAATTACTGGTGAATCAATAAATTATAAAAAAATGTTAAATTATTATTTTTTTTTTATTATAAACCATGGAGAATCAATTCATTAATCGGTATTTTTATTTTTTATTAATCAAATTCTATGGCAAAATCAAATCAAACGCTTACTGCAAAAGGGAAAGAGGACATTTTAAAAATTCTCAAAGAACGTTTTAAAAAAAATAGGAATCGTAACAAAGATTTGGTTTGGGAGGAAATCCAATCAAAACTGGAAAAAAATCCCAACAAACTTCAGGCATTAATTCAAATGGAAAAAACCGAAGGAGAACCTGATTTGGTGAAATTTGACTCCAAAGAAAAGGTTTATATTTTCATGGATTGCTCCGCCGAAAGCCCCAAAGGTCGTAGAAGTCTTTGCTATGACCGAAAAGCATTGAACGCGCGTAAACAACACAAACCTTCCAACAGTGCTATGGATTTAGCAAATGAAATGGGAATTGAAATTCTTAACGAAAACCAATATCGGGAATTGCAAGAAACCGGTGAATTTGATTTAAAAACTTCGAGTTGGATTTTAACGCCCGATGATGTGCGATCCAAAGGCGGTGCCATATTTTGTGATCGTCGCTATGGAAAAGTTTTCACCTATCACAACGGGGCAGATTCCTATTATGCCGCACGAGGATTTAGAGCAATTTTGAAGGTATAAAAAATTCCGATTTTTGAAAAAACCGGAATTTCAGGTTTAAAAATAATTTTTAGCTCTCCACTTCTTCTACCGAAGCCTCGGGTGCATTGGTCATCACAGATTGGATGCCGTTTTTGGCTCCCGACTCGCTCTCGTACATCTGACTGGTTCCAATCACTTGTCCGTTTGTAGCTTTCAGATTAAACATCCATTTCTCGTTTCCGCTTTGCTTTAACTCAAACATAGATTCGTCTTGTGAATTTTTTTTCACGGATTCAATTCCGTTTTGACAACTTGATTTTTGAGAATATCCCTGACTGGCCAAGATGTTTTGCCCGTTTTTGGCTTTCAGCCGAAACCGATATTCACCGGCTTTGTCCTGATACATTTCAAACATATTTGTATATTTAATAGGTTAAAGCAAACAAGATATAAAATATAGTCCACCAAGTAAAATTAAATTATTGTAATTTATTTTTTAAATTTAAGCCCCAATTAACTCCCAATATGAAATCAAGATTTACTTTTTTAGTTTTCCTTCTTGGGTTAAACTTCGCATTCGGACAAATCATTTTCTCAACGGACTGGAAATCGGAGGCCGACGTAAAAGTTTTCGTAACCGAATGGAAAAGCGAAGCCGATTTAATCGTTTACAGCACCGAATGGAAATCCGAAGCCGGTCAAAACAATGGAATCTGGTTTTTTACCGAATGGAAATCAGAAGCCAAAAAGAAGATTTATTTCACCGAGTGGAAATCCGAAGCTGATGTCATCGTATTTTTCACAGATTGGAAAAGCGAAGCCGGCTGGAAAAACAAATCCAGACAACATTATTTTTATTAAACAAAAAACCTCAGAAAATCAATCCTGAGGTTTCTATTTTAGTTTAATTTATCTTATAAAAATCGATCTGCCACCTGCTGTGAAACACCTGTGGTAGAATATCCGCCATCGTTATAAAGATTTTGCATCGTCACTTTTTTAGTCAAGTCGGAAAACATCGTAACGATGTAATTTGCACAATCATCCGCCGTTGCATTTCCAAGCGGTGACATTTCATCGGCAAATTTCATAAATCCACTAAATCCTTTCACTCCTTGTCCGGCAGTCGTTGGTGTCGGAGACTGAGAAATCGTATTAACACGCACATTTCTTTCAGTTCCCCAATAGTAGCCAAAACTTCTGGTAATCGACTCCAGATACGCTTTGTTATCGGCCATATCGTTATAATCCGGATAAACTCGCTGCGCCGCAATGTACGTCAGAGCCAGGATACTCCCCCACTCATTCATCGCATCTTTGTCCCAAGCGGTTTTCATCACTTTGTGGAAAGAAACCGCCGAAATATCCCAACCTTTGGTCAGGAAATTATAATCCATATCGGTATAGTGTTTTCCTTTTCGCACATTGACACTCATCCCGATCGAATGTAAGATAAAATCAATCTTGCCAAATTTTTCGATCGCTTTGTCAAACAAATTGGAAAGATCCTCCATAGAAGTCGCATCGGCTCCGATTACTTCCGAACCTGTTTTTTCTGCCAGTCCGTTCAGCTCACCCATTCTGAGAGCTACAGGCGCATTGGTCAAAATAAATTCCGCTCCTTCTTCGTGACATCTTTCAGCAGCTTTCCAAGCAATCGAATTGGAGTCAAGCGCACCAAAAATAATTCCTTTCTTTCCTTTTAATAATCCGTATGACATATTCTTAAATTTTAAATCAATTCCAAAAGTAAAGAATTTTGTTGGATGAATAATATTGGAAAATGGATGTTATACTATTTTTATTCAATCTCCAGCAATTCCTCCAACTCTGGATGATTGAACAAATGTGAATAAATCTCCATTTTTTCGGATTTAAACAAACAAATTTCTTCCAGAAACAAACTTGTAAAATGCCGTGAATCCAAATCCAAAATCCCAAAACTTTCTGTAGCATCATTTTTCAAAATAACACCTTTTCGCATCTGTGCTTTGGCATTTAAGCGGTAATTTACCAAATCATTTTCATAAATATCACGATGAAATTTATCCTGAATCCCTACAAATTTGTCTATCTGATTGTAATTCGGTTTGCCGCGCATCCACCAGAGCGGTTCGCGACCTTTGAACAAAAGTCCGTCGACCGTTTCTTCGGCATAACCGATAATCCGTTTGTTGAGTCGTAAGCGGTATTTATTATTTTGGTTAATCATCTTTGGTAAAAATCGTAATTTTGCGCTTATGTACAAAGTTGTTCCCAAAAAACGTTATCAACATACTTTGGATTTGGTTGATAAATTTTTCTCACCTGATGAAAAAATCCTGGATTTAGGAATTGAAAATCCATTATCCAACCTGATTCGTGAAAAAGGATTTCAGGTGACCAATACAGATGGTGAAGATCTAGACGATCATTACGAACATTTAAAAGAGATTGATACTGATGCGGTTACAGCTTTTGAAATTCTGGAACATTTGCTCAATCCTTATTCGGTTTTAAAAAATTTACCCGGAAAAAAACTTTTGGTGACGGTTCCTTTGAAACTTTGGTTTGCCGACCCTTATCGAAATATGGACGACATCCGCGACTGGCATTACCACGAATTTACCGATTGGCAGTTAGACCGACTTTTGGATAAAGCCGGATGGGAAATCAAATTCCGAAAGAAATGGACAAATCCTTCCGGCAAAATCGGAATTCGGCCTTTGTTGAGAAGAATTACACCACGCTATTACGCGGTTTATGCCGAACGAAAATAATTTAAAATACAGCATCATTCTTCCTGCGCACAATGAAGAAAAATTCATTGGAAATGCGTTGGAGTCCATCGTGAACCAAACTTATTTACCGATGGAACTAATCGTTGTGGATGATAATTCTTCGGATTCTACTGCGGAAATCATTCGTGAATTTGTAGAAAAATATCCTTTTATCCAAACGATTGATTCCGGAAATCCTTCGGAAGCGCACGAGCCGGGAACTAAAATTGTCAATGCTTTTTACAAAGGTTTTGAAAAACTAAATCCAAATTGGGATGTAATTGCAAAGCTCGATGCCGATGTAATTTTACCTCCTGATTATTTCGAGAAAATCATTCAGACTTTTCAATCCGATAAAAAAACCGGAATTGCAGGTGGTATTGCAATGATCGAAGAAAACGGAAATTGGGTTTATGAAAAGATTGGCAACAAAAAGCAAGTCCGCGGACCTTTTAAATCCTATTCAAAAGATTGTTTTGAAAAAATTGGCGGACTGAAAAAATCAATTGGTTGGGACACAGTTGACGAACTTCTGGCGAGATATTATGGTTTTGATGTCAAAGTTTTGCCCGAACTACAAGTCAAACTTCAAAAACCAACCGGAAAAAACTATCAAAAAATTCACAGCGAGAAAACCGGTGAGGGTTTCTATAAGATGGATTATGGTTTTTGGATTTCATTGATAGCTTCCTTAAAAGCTAGTTCAAACAAAAAAAGTTTTTCAGTTCTTATTTCTATGCTAAAAGGCTACTACAAGGCGAGGCAGAATTCTCATTCTAAAATAGTTACAAAAGAAGAAGGGAAATTCATACGTTCTTATAGATGGAAAGGGATTCTTAATAGATTGGTAAATCGTGCTTAATCATTTGTTAAATTGAAAAACACTCACATACTAAATCCATTACTTTGTCGTTTAGTTATGCAGAGAAACATTCTCATATTAGTAGTTTTTTTTAGCTTTTTGGGTGTTGTTCTCGCTCAGAAAAAAAATCTCAAAGTTCTTGTCATTACAGATGGCGAGCCAGAAGAACACCCGGGAAGCGTCTACTTCGTTTTAAATCCATTCGTCTTTAAAAATATTGATTTAAAAAAGGCGAAATTTAAACCTTTGAATTCTTTGAAAGAATTTAATTCTCAATATATTTCCTGTCCAATTATTTTTAATTCAAAAGCCACGCAATGAATGAAAAACATTAGTATTTTCTTTCTTCTATTTCTATTCAGTTTTTATGCACATGCACAGGAAAAAATTGTCAATGGCCAAATCATTATCGACGTGGACGATGCCAACCCTGAAGGTATTTACATCACCAATTCACGTACAGATTTTAGTACTATAACCGATTTGACAGGAAGTTTTAGCATACGAGCAAGTCAAGGCGACACTTTGCTCATTCGTTCGGCTTTTTATGAATCCCGCCGTTTTTTCTTATCAGAAGAATTAATTAAGAAAGAATTCATCAACATTCATTTACATCTACAACCCATCTTATTTGAAGAAGCAGTAATCACTCAAAAATTAACAGGATTTCTAGACAAAGATGCCAAATACAGCAGTAAATTTGACGTGGTCGATAAACTTTATCAGGAAATGGGCGTAAATCCCGATGCAAGTAAACTCCGGGATTCTTCAAATTTCAAGTTTGGACAAGACATCAGTATCGGCCATCTCAATGTTGAGAAACTCTATGATGTTATAAGTGGCGATTTGAGAAGAAGACAAAATCTTTATGCGTATGAAGGAACTGAGTACAAAATCACTCAGATCCGTGACTATTTCGGTGAAGAATATTTCACAAAAGATTTGAGAATTCCAGAAGAGAAAATTAGAGAGTTTATTTATTTTTCTTTCAACAATTCTCAAATCCCTACCTATTATGACAGCAGAAACTTTTTGAGTATCATGGCTGAATTAAGTCGGACAGCGATTGTTTATCTTGGACGATTGAACAAAGCAACTCCAAAAGATTAAAAAATTTATCGTAATATTAAACCCGATTTAATTCAATATGAAATTACGTTCTGCTCATCTGACGCGCTATATTTTGCCGCTTCGCGAAGGAGGTTCGCTTCCTGCCTTGGCCGAAGCCGATGATGATTTCAAATACGTGGTCAAATTCAAAGGATCGGGGCACCGCGAGAAATCCGTCATTGCCGAACTTCTGGGTGGTGAAATCGCCAGAAATTTAGGTTTCAAAGTACCCGAACTCGTCTTTCTAAATGTGGACGAAGCCTTTGGCAGAACCGAAGGCGATGAAGAAATTCAGGATTTATTACAGGCCAGCCAAGGAACGAATTTGGGTTTGCATTTCCTTTCAGGTGCGATCAATTACGATCCGAATGTCATGAAAATAGATGCAGAAACTGCCTCGAGAATTGTTTGGCTCGATGCCTTCATTACCAATGTGGACCGCACCTTCCGAAATACCAATATGCTGATGTGGAACAAGGAATTATGGCTGATTGACCATGGTTCTAGCTTTTATTTTCACCACAGTTGGGACAATTGGGAAAAACAGGCAGAAAGTCCTTTTTCGTTTATCAAAGACCACGTTTTATTGGGCGAAGCAAGCGAAATCGAAAAAGCAGATGCCGATTTAAAACCTTTGATTACGGACGAATTCATCCATGAATTGGTTGAATTAATTCCCGACGAATGGTTGGAGTGGGGTTATGCTAAATAGCCCGCCGAACTGCATGAAGTCTATGCAGACTTTATA
>JAAYKY010000017.1 GCA_012522185.1 Flavobacteriaceae bacterium
GCCCGGATGTATCACGGAAGCAATCGCCGAGAAAATGGCTTCGGAACCGCCGTCCGTTAGGGTTACTTCTTTTTCGAGATGATAAACCGAACCGTATAAATGTTCAGTTTTTTGAGCAATTGCTTCCCGAAGTTCTTTCACACCCATCATCGGCGAATATTGATTAAAACCTTTTTTCATAAAAGAATTCACCAATCCGACAAGTTCGGGCGAACAATCAAAATCAGGGAAACCTTGCGAAAGATTTACCGAATTGTGTCGCTGTGCCAGTTGTGACATCACAGTAAAAATAGTGGTTCCTACTTTTGGGAGTTTAGATGCGATTTCCAAAATTTAATTTTTCTCAAATTTACGAAAACTAAAATTTTGATTAAATTAAGTAAGATTTTTCAGTGCCTATTGAAAAAGCTTTGAAAAATCATTTTTGAACGAGTTGAAAACGAGGGGTAAATTTCTTATTTTTGTAGCTATGACTGAAAATCTTGCGGAAAAAACTTTATCGCCAACCACGGCAAATTATACGGAAGACAATATCAAAACCCTTGACTGGCGCGAACACATACGTATGCGCCCCGGGATGTATATTGGAAAACTCGGTGATGGATCTTCTCAGGACGATGGAATTTATATCTTACTGAAAGAAATCATTGATAACTCCATCGATGAATTTGTAATGGGCGCCGGTAAAACCATCGAAATTTCGGTTTCGGAAACTGAAGTAACAGTGCGGGATTATGGACGTGGAATTCCACTGGGAAAAATGGTGGACGTAGTTTCGAAAATGAATACCGGAGGTAAATACGATTCGCGCGCATTCAAAAAATCAGTCGGACTCAATGGAGTCGGAACCAAAGCAGTAAATGCACTTTCTTCTTATTTCAGAGTGCAATCCATTCGGGACAATAAAACCCGGATTGCCGAATTCCAATATGGAAACCTCATCAATGAAGAACCCGAAAAAGACACCACCGTTCGCAAAGGAACCAAAATGACTTTCATTCCCGATGCGGAGGTTTTCAAGAATTATAAGTTCCGAAAGGAATATGTGGAAAAGATGCTCAAAAACTATGTGTATCTAAATCCCGGACTTAAAATCATCTTCAATGGCGAAGAATTTTATTCGGAAAACGGATTGAAAGATTTGCTTCAGGATAATATCGACGAAGAAATTGTTTATGACATCATCCATCTCAAGGGAGACGACATCGAAATCGCACTTACGCACAGTGGGAAATCTTATTCCGAAACTTATTATTCCTTCGTAAACGGTCAAAACACCACACAAGGCGGAACGCACTTGGCCGCATTCAAAGAAGCAATTGTGAAAACCGTTCGGGAGTTTTACAATAAAAATTACGATCCGAGTGATATCCGAAAATCGATCATTTCAGCCATTGCTGTCAAAGTTGAAGAACCGGTTTTTGAATCCCAAACCAAAACCAAATTAGGCTCCACCGATATGGGCCCCGGATTGCCAACCGTTCGAACTTTTGTCAATGATTTTGTCAAAACAAATCTGGATAATTATTTACATAAAAATCCAGAAGCGGCGCAAAATCTCGAACGAAAAATCAAACAAGCCGAATTAGAACGAAAAGAACTTTCCGGCATTCAGAAACTGGCGCGTGAACGAGCCAAAAAAGTTAGTTTACACAATAAAAAACTTAGAGATTGTCGTCAACACTATAACGATCAGAAATCAGAAAGAAAATTAGACACTACCATTTTCATTACCGAAGGTGATTCGGCAAGTGGTTCCATTACCAAAAGCCGAAATGTGGAAACCCAAGCAGTTTTCAGCTTGCGCGGTAAACCTTTGAATTCCTATGGATTGACCAAAAAAATTGTGTACGAAAACGAAGAATTTAATTTATTACAAGCCGCATTAAACATAGAAAACGGACTGGAAGAACTTCGTTACAACAATGTGGTAATCGCAACCGATGCCGACGTGGACGGAATGCACATCCGACTGCTTTTGATTACATTTTTCCTGCAATTTTTTCCGGATTTAATTCGCGAAGGGCATTTGTACATTTTGCAAACGCCCTTGTTCCGAGTTCGAAATAAAAAAGAAACCCGTTATTGCTACACCGAAGAAGAAAGGATAAATGCGATTAATGAATTAGGCAAAAACCCAGAAATCACACGCTTTAAAGGTTTGGGGGAAATCTCTCCCGATGAATTTAAAAATTTCATAGGGAAAGATATGCGACTCGAACCAGTGATGATAGGCAAAGATACCACCATTGAAAAATTATTGGAATTTTATATGGGCAAAAACACTCCTGACCGACAAGAATTTATTGTCAAAAACTTAAAAACAGATATTTAGTTTGATTTAATTTCAGGAAAACCCCAAGTAAAATGAGAATTAACAATAAGAGGATAAATGTTTACTTTGATGTAATTAACACATTGCTTTTGATAGGATTTTTCTTTAGTATTTTGCATCTTTTCATGCCAATACACTTCCTCACAAAGATTATTTCACCAGCTGCTTTGTCCGGAATTTTTATCTTGGCAATTTACATCGTATATCGGTTGGGACCACAGCATGTAGAATACAACAGTGACGGAGAAGTTCTGAATATAAAAACCCAAGATGCCTTCTGGGCTAAACACTTTCCGAAAATGCGAAGATTGGTTGATTTCCCCAAACGAAAACTTATTTCCTATAAAATCAAACAATGCTTATTTTTAAAGCATTTAGAGTTGACCATCAAAAGCAAACGTTCTCAAACAGGAATTAGCAAACTTCGGTTTAACATTACCTTTTTGAGTCATTCAGAAATTTCTGACCTGAAACGGTCTTTAAATAGAATTGTGAAACGAAATAAGGAAGAAGTTCCTATAGAAAACCAAGAAGTTAATCCATAATGAACGAACATCAGAACGAAGAAACGATTAAGAAAATATCGGGAATGTATGAAGACTGGTTCCTGGATTATGCCTCTTACGTAATTCTGGAACGCGCCATTCCGTCCATCTTTGATGGTTTAAAACCCGTACAACGCCGCATCATGCACTCCATGCGTGAACTGGAAGATGGGCGCTATAATAAAGTGGCAAACATCGTGGGAAACACCATGAAATACCACCCTCACGGAGACATGGCTATCACAGATGCAATGGTGCAAATCGGGCAGAAAGAACTCCTGATCGATATGCAGGGAAACTGGGGGAATATCCATACCGGAGACGGAGCCGCCGCCGCTCGATACATCGAAGCGCGACTTACTCCTTTTGCACTGGATGTGGTATTCAACCCCAAAACAACGGTATGGCTTCCCTCCTATGACGGGCGAAACAAAGAACCCGAAAACCTTCCGGTAAAATTCCCTTTGCTGCTTGCCCAAGGAGTCGAAGGAATTGCAGTTGGATTGTCCACCAAGGTACTTCCACATAATTTCAACGAACTCATCGACGCATCGATTTCCTATCTGAGAGGACGAAAGTTCGTTCTTTTCCCAGATTTTATCACAGGGGGATATATCGATATAAGTGATTACAATGACGGACAAAGAGGCGGGAGAGTCAGGGTTCGTGCCAAAATTCAGCAGGAAGATAAATTGACGCTGAAAATCACAGAAATCCCATTTGGAACAACCACCGGAAGTATAATCGACTCAATTTTGAAAGCCAATGACAAAGGGAAAATCAAAATCAAAAAAATCGAAGACAATACGGCAGAAAATGTAGAAATTCTTGTTCATTTGACACCGGGAATTTCCCCCGACAAAATGATCGATGCACTCTATGCTTTCACCGATTGCGAAATATCCATTTCGCCCAACGCTTGTGTCATCAATGTCAATCGACCTGAGTTTTTAAATGTGTCGGAAATTCTCAGAAGAAATACCGATCACACCGTCGATTTATTGAAACGCGAACTCGAAATCGAATTAAATGAATTGCAGGAACAATGGCATTTTTCTTCACTCGAAAGAATATTCATTGAAAATCGAATTTACCACGACATTGAGGAAGAAGAAACTTGGGAAGGAGTCCTCCGTGCCATTGACCAAGGATTAAAACCATTTACCGGTCACCTCTTGCGTGAAGTAACCGAGGAAGACATCATACGCCTAACTGAAATTCGGATCAAACGCATCTCAAAATTTGATTTGGATAAAGCCCAGCAATATTTGGAATCACTGGAAGAGAAAATCGCAGAAGTGAAATTCCACCTCGAAAATCTAATTGATTATGCCGTAGATTATTTCAAAAAATTAAAAACCAAATACGGAAAAGGGCGCGAAAGAAAAACCGAAATTCGAGTATTTGATAACATCGATGCGACCAAAGTAGCGGTTGCCAACGTTCGTTTTTATGTGGACAGAACCGAAGGCTTCATCGGAACTTCTCTCCGAAAAGACGAATTCTTATTTGAATGCTCGGACATTGACGACATCATCGTATTTCGAAGCGATGGCGTGATGATGGTCACCAAAGTGGACGCCAAAACATTTGTCGGAAAAGGAATTATTCACGTCGCAATTTGGCAAAGAAACGATAAGCGCACCATCTATAATTTGATTTATCGAGACGGCAAAAATGGACCGTCTTATCAGAAAAGATTTGCCGTGACCGCCATCACACGTGACCGCGAATACGATTTGACCAATGGAACCAAAGGCTCAGAAATCCTCTATTTCTCCGCAAACCCAAATGGTGAAGCCGAAGTAGTTCAGGTTTTACTCAAACCCAATCAGAGATTGAAAAAACTCAAACTCGATGTGGACTTTTCGGAATTAGCCGTCAAAGGTCGAGGTTCAAAAGGAAATCTCGTGACCAAATACCCAGTCAAAAAAGTGGAATTAAAAGAAGAAGGCGTTTCTACACTTGCACCACGTAAAATCTGGTTTGACGATACGGTGAGAAGGCTAAATGCCGATGGACGTGGCGAACTCCTCGGTGCATTTAAAGGCACAGATAAAATCCTAACGGTGGACGACAAAGGAGAAGCTCGACTGACCAGTTTTGATCTCAGTAACCGATACGATTCTGAACTTTTGATTCTGGAAAAATGGAACCCCGAAAAACCGATTAGCTGTATTTATTACGACGCCGACAAAGAAAGATATTACGTCAAACGATTTTTATTGGAAGACCATTTGAATCCACAGCCTTTTTATTTTTCAGAAAATCCAAATTCCTTTGTGGAAATGGTCACCACCCAAAGAACTCCCGTCGTTGATCTGATATTCGCAAAAGTCAAAGGAGTGGAACGGGAATCTGAAACCATTGATTTGGAAGAATTCATTTCGGTGAAAGGAATCAAAGCCCAAGGAAATCAATTGACCACTTTCAAAATCAAACAAATCAATCTGCATCCCGCACCAGAAGAACCGGAAGAAGAACCAGAAACCATGGAAAACCCTAGCGATGAACTGGACGGAGTGGTGGGCGAACAAGCCATATTGTTTGATTTGCCAATCGAAAAAGAGGAGCCGGAAAATCCAGAAAATACAAACTCATAAAAAAAAATAAATGGCATTAATTACCATCATCATCATAGCCGCCACAGTTCTATTTAGTCTGAGGGCATTTAATAATTACGCAGTTTTTGACCGTTTTAAATTTCAGCCGCAGGCCATCCTTCAAGGGAAACAACACGACCGCTTGCTAACTTCAGGCTTTCTGCATGTGGACATGACGCATTTGCTATTTAATATGCTGACGCTATTTTTCTTTGCCAATGTGGTCATCAACTTTTTTGCCCGACTGATGGGTAATGATGTAGCGACCGGCTCAGTGATTTTCGCCGTCCTCTATCTTTTGGCTATCATTGGAGGAAATTTATTGGCTCTTTTGTTTCAAAAGAACAATCCTTCTTATTCGGCAGTAGGTGCTTCGGGAGGAGTTTCAGGAATTCTTTTTGCTTCGATTGTGGTGTATCCGGATTTGGAACTTTATTTGTTTTTTGCCATTCCGATGAAGGGTTGGATTTTCGCAATTTTGTATTTGGGCTATTCGGTTTATGGTGTTCAGAAACAATTGGGAAACATCGGGCACGAAGCGCATTTGGGTGGGGCAATCGTGGGTTTGATTTTCCCTTTGATTTTTGCACCTTATCTGTTGGAGCAGAATATGATTTATATTTTGGGAATGTTGATTCCTATTGCTGTACTCCTTGTCATGGCATTCAAAGCGAGAAAGTAATGTGATATATTGGGTGTTATGAAATCTTAATACTTTGTACTCAATATTAGAATTGTGTAAGGGATGGAGGCATTTGTCTAAGCTATTTCTTGACTGAGGCTCTCGATGTTGCCTGAGGCTCTCGAAGACAAGCAAACAGAAAAGCGAGTGCCGAGAGCCCGACCCGAAGGGATACACCCAAAAATTAAAGAAACTTTTTCAGTTCGATTAATTGATTGATGACCGGAATTTCTTCTACCCACATATGATTTTCCTTGAGCGGATTGAAAAAAATCGCTCTCATCCCAAGGCGATGCGCCCCGACCATATCGGCAATCCAATCGTCACCGATGTAAATGGAGTCTTCCACTTTCGCGTCGGATTTGGCCAAAGCAGTCATAAAGGCCTTGGCTTCGGGTTTGGGTGAGCCGGCTTCTTCTGCCGTCGTGATTGTTTCCATATAATCCTTGATGATGCAACCCTGGATTTTCTGGTGCGTAACTTCCTCAAATCCGTTGGAAAGTATGTGCAATCGATAGTTATCTTTCAGGTATTCGAGAATTTCTTCGGTTCCTTCTACGACATAATTTGTATCGGTCACCTCATCCACAAACCTTCTTTCGTATTCCATCGCAAATTCCGCATTGGGAATTCCCATGTTTTCAAAAGCCTCCGGGAAACGACGTTTGCGAAGTTCTTCTTTATTGACCTTACCGTCGCGATAATCCGCCCAAAGCTGTTCGTTGCTTTCGTAATAATGCGGATAAAACTCATCGAAACTATATCCATAGGTATCTTTGATTTGAAATTCCTCATAGAGCTTCGCCAAAGTAATTTTGGCGTTTCTTCTATAATCCCAAAGTGTATTGTCTAAATCGAAAAATATATGTTTGATGTTTTCCATAGCCGGCAAAATTACTAAGATTTATACGGTTCAAAAGAGATTAAACATTAAAGTTTTGGTAAATTACCCGCAAAAGCAATGGGTTTTGAAAGGAAATGGAAAGCATTCATTGGTTTGTCCTCGTCCTGAAAGCGATAAAAAAAAAGTCTTCGTACATCCGCGTCATCAGCGGGCTTTTTTCTTTATTGTATAGTGTATATTGTATTCTTGTATATTGTATTTTCCGAGGTTAGAAGTTCGAGCCCCTTGTCATCCAGACGATAGGATGGATCTAAGGAGCCTCTAGAGATTCTTCACACTCATTCTTCGAGGCTTCGGAATGACAACGAAACCCTTAAAAAATCCTCCGAAGTAGATATTACGCCCTGAGTGAAAAATCCTCACGCCCTTTGTGGTTAAAAAAAACACACAACTCTACCTTCTAACCTCTAAATTCCATCCTCTAAACTCATCAAAAAAACATCCATGCCAAAAATAAAAATACCCCTAAACGGCGAAAAAAACCCCCTTATTCCATAGATACTCCATAGATACTCCCAGTATACTTCCAGTCAACCCCCAGTATACTCCCAGTCAGAAAACCCCAAAAAACCATGGCATACATGCATTTAAACGCCATAATAGGACAAAAACGCCATAAATACCAAAAAGACAATACCCCAAAACGGCGAAATTTAAGCATCGATTTTTCAGCCTCGAAAACAGCCAAAATCCAGACCTCATTTTAACTTAAAAATACGAAGATTTACCTCCGAAATTCGGACAGAGATAAAGAAAAAATCACCACACAAACTTCTAACTTCTTTCGAGTTTGTAACTTAATTCTCTTAATTCCTTAATGGTTAAAATCATAGTAAACTTTGTAGAGATTCTTCACACTCATTCTTCGAGGTTTCGGAATGACAACTAACCTCTTTCTTCTTGTCTGCCAAAACTCCTTGTCATCAAGAACATTTGATATTAACAGAAAAATCTTCCAGTGGAAGATTGGAAAAGCGAAGCGAAGAGTCTCAGGTTTTCTTGCTGTAAAATGTATATTGTATTCTTGTATATTGTACTTCGAACTTCGCCCTCCTAAGTTCTACGCAAGTAGCTATGAACACTATACCACGCTCACTAAAAAAACTACTGTAACTATGTGGTTTAAAAATCAGTCAACGTTAATTAGGCATACACACATTCTAACTTCTAACCTCTAACTCACCCACCCAAGAAACTACGCCCTTCGCATTAGCTCTAAACAACTATTTATTAAAATTTTCATTTGTTTAATCTTATAACATTTTTCAGAAGGGTTAAGTTTTATGTTTTTCATTAGCTTTGCTTTAAATTTTCAATAAAAAATGTGTGGAATCAGTGGGATATTTTCAAAGCAAGAAATGGACGGAAACTCCATTACTCGTTCGCTGAAATCCATACATCATCGAGGGCCGGATGATTCAATTTCCGGAACTTACAAAGAAGGAAAATTCAATTATTATTCAAATGAATTGTCCCGCCAAGAAACCCGATTAAAATACCCTTCCGCCGAAAACATCCTTTCTGAGAATTGGATTGGATTCAACCGACTGTCCATCATCGACCTGAGCAGCAATGCCATGCAACCTTTTTATGATGAAAACTCAGAAACGGCCTTTATGCTCAATGGGGAAATTTACAACTTCAAGGAACTGAAAAAAAAAGAATTAAAATCCGAGACTTTTCAATCGAATTCCGATACAGAAGTTGCCTTTCGGCTTTATCTGAAATACGGTGATTCCTTTGTAAATCTGCTTCGCGGAATGTTTACCATCGTCATTGTAGAATACGGAAAAAAGAAATTAAAAATTTGGCGTGACCGCTTTGGGATCAAACCTCTTTTTTATCATATTTCACCTGAGAATTTTATTTTTTCCTCTGAAATGCGAGGTATTTTCGAAACCGGAAAACTCGAAAAAAAGATTTCCAGAAAACATTTGGCTCATCTGTTTTATTTGCAATCGAATTTCGCTCCCCATACGATGTATGAGAACATCTATAGTTTGGAAGCAGGAACAAGACTGGAGCTAAATCTGGAGAAATTTGAATTGAAAAAAGAAAAATACTGGAATTTAAATTATCAACCCCAAGACCGTGAAATCGGAAAAGAAGAATTTCATGCAGATTTAGAAGAAATTGTGAAACTGGCAAGTGTTTCCGATGTGAAACAAGCGATTATGTTGAGCGGAGGACTGGATTCTGGAATGCTCGCTTATTTTCTCAAAAAAACTACTCCTGAAATTCAGGCCGTTACAATTTACAATAAAAATTTCAGTCGGGTCGATGAATATCATTTGGCAAAACGCACAGCAGAACGCAATCAAATCGATTTTCTGCCCATTGAAATTCCCCAGGATTTAAGCAAAGAGGAAATTTACGAATTTGCTACTACGGAAGAAGAACCCAGCAATACCCGGGAACCTACCTATTTTTTAACCCGGGAAGCGATACGAGAATTTGACATCAAAGTTTTGCACAATGCATTGGGCCCGGATGAATTATTTTATGGGTACAAATACTACACGCAAGCCCTTCAAATTCAAAAGGTTAACGCCTTACTTCTCAATTCTTTCAAATACCTATTGAAAGACAAAAAAAAATACAAATACGATGAGCTCACCCAAATGGGTCTCGCTACGCTTCCTTTGATTTCCAAAAGTTCCTTTGGCTGGCAAGAAATCCAAGAGATTTTTGGTGAGAATTGGGAACATCCGATCTTGGAAATCATGCGAGAAGTTCCGGCAGATTTCCAATCCATGCCTTTGATCAAACAGATTTCTTGGATGGATTTTCATTTTTACATCAGCTCCTATCATGCCTTCCGTTCGGATCAGTCTTCGATGAGAAATAGTGTGGAAATGCGTTTTCCCTTTTTAGATCATTTATTTGTTCAGAAATATTTCAATCAATCCTACCTTCACAAAGGTTTGACTTATGAAAACAACAAACCTTTTGTACGAAAACACGCAAAAGGAATTCTGGACGAAAGGGTCTTATCGGGACCGAAAAAAGGCTTTTCCATTCCGAGGGAATTGTGGACAAATCAGATAGATTTTCATTCGGAGATTTCAGGATTAAAGGATTTCTTTGATAAAAAAGATTTAGTAAAATGGGCCGATACTCCGGCTAAAAAATGGCTTTTGTTTTCAACCGCTCAACATTTGAAAGGAAAATAATGGATAGAAAAAAGAAAATATGCTTTGTCTCGGACGGTCATCAGCTTTATGACGACAGGATGTATTGGAAACAGGCTTTGTCTTTGAAGAGAAACGGTTACGATGTTTCCATGGTGGTCGCAGATCGGGAAGATGAATCGGGCGTTACTGAGCATGGAATTCCCTTTCGGAAAGTAAAACGAACAAAATTTTCGGAGATTTCTCTTTTGAATCGTTTCATCAAATTATTTTACTATCCCACCCACCGGGCAATGGCGAAATATGCCATTGATTCTGAAGCGGATCTATACCATGTCCCGGATTCACGTCCCAATCGTTTCATTCAAAAACTAAAAAATTCTCCTCATCGCCCCAAATTACTTTACGATGCGCGAGAACCAATCGACAATAATTTGAAACTATTTGTCAAAGCAAAAGGATTCAAAAAAAAACTGCTTCATTTTTATGCCGATTATATGCAGAAAGTCGAATACAAGAAAGTGGAACTTTACGATGCGGTAATCACTGTGGACGATGGCTTGAAACGAAGATTTCTTGAAAATTCAAAAGCCAAAAAGGTGGAAGTCGTTTATAACTACACAAATTTAAAGGACAAACGAAAAAACCTCCCCTTTTCTGAGCGAGAATTTGATGCAATTTATTGTGGAGCCATCAGCGAAGAGCGCGGTTTTTATCCGATTTTGAAAAGCACAAAACAGATAATCAAAAAATTCCCGGAGTATAAAGTTTTATTGCTTGGAAATATATTTGACCCGAAATTAAAAGATTATTTATCTGAATTTATTTCTGAAAATCATTTACAGAAAAACATAATTTGGATGAATCATCTTCGTTTCGATAAGGTGAGCGATTATTACAATCAAAGTAAAATAGGTTTGAACATATTGTATCCTTCGGATGCTTTTCGGGAAATCATTCAGATTAAACTTTTTGAATACATGAATTTTGGGATGCCCATAGTGACGAGTAATTTTGGGGAAATGCAAAATTATGTGCTGAACAATCACACGGGCCTTTCAGTCAATCCCTTTGACGAAAAAGAACTCGCCGAAGCCATTATGAATTTGCTTTCCCAACCCGAAAAGATGGAAGAATTGGGACGCAATGGAATCCATGCGGTGGACGAAAAATTCAATTGGGATGAAATGGAGCGAAAATTATTACTAATTTATGATTCTTTATTGACCGATCATGGAGAAAGTTAAGAAGAACAAATTATTTTTTCATGATTTGAGTTGGTACATGGTAGGCGCCATGATTCCAATGCTTCTTAATTTGATTAAAACACCGATCCTGACCCGTCATTATACCACCGATGACTTTGGGTATCTCGGACTGATGATGACGACGTTTGGCTACCTTTCCACCATTTCATTTTCATGGCTCGCCAGTTGTATCTGGCGCTATTACAACGAATTCAGCAAAAGAATTGGACTCAATATTCTGTTTTCCAATATTCTGTTTTTATTTGTTGTATCCTCGGTTTTATTGTTGGTTCTCAGCTTGATTTTGGGTCTTGTGTTTCATTACCAGGAAATGGATTATCTGCTCATCAAGCTCACATTCATTGCTTTTTTGCATTTTATCACCAAAGAACTGCTTGCGCTTTATCTGGTCATCATCCGTATCAAAGGCTTTGCAAAAATGTACAATTTCCTCCTGATTTTTCAGGTAGCTCTGGCTTTTGTACTTCTTATGCTTTTTGCTTTTGTGTTGCACATGGACATAACTTCGATTCTTTTGAGTTCATTTCTCGTCGATTTGGCGCTAATTGTATTGATTGGGATCAAGCTGGTGGACAAAAAGAAACTAAAAACACTTTCCTTGCGTTTTGTTTCGCGAAGAATCATTAAAATCCTATTTGGATATGGTTCCCTGACTTTGATTGCGGCTTTGTTCATTATGCTGATTGTGAGTAGCGACCGCTATATCATCGCCATGTATGATACGATTAGTAACGTCGGGATTTACACCAAAGTTTATGATATTTCCCAACTCAGCATCATGGCCATTGTGTTTGTGTTTTTTAGTACGATCAACCCTAGAATGATCAAAGAATTGACCTATAATTTCAAGAATTCCGATCAACTTTTGGTCAAATATCTTTATACATTTTTTCTGCTCGGAATACCGATGACGACCCTTGCTTCTATCTATTCGAGGGAAATCATTCAAATTCTCTTGGGTGAAGATTTCTGGGCGGGCTACGTCATCATGCCTTCTGTTTTCTTCAGTGCATTTATATACGGTGCCGTCAAATTTTATGAGAATAAATTAAAATTTGCCAATAAAACAGCTTGGATTGTGCGAATTCTCGGGATTTCTTTTGTCCTAAATCTGATTATGAACTTTCTACTCGTTCCTACTTACGGTTATGTGGCGGCCGCACATACTACGCTTCTCACCTATATTTTTATGATCAGCTGTTTTTTATGGAACGATTCTATGTCGATATTTAAAAACAAAGCTTATCTGAACGACCTCATAAAAGTTTGTTTGCTGATGGTTGCATTCTGGATTATTGATTTGACGATTCGGGAGCGTATTGACTTTGGTTTTTTTCATGCAGTTGTTGAAGCCTTGGTCTTTGTCGGGATTTATATTCTTCTATTTTACAAGAAAATTAAAAAAATTCATTTGCCCGTTTGATAAGGTTATTCTCGTAGGATTTTGGAATTTAAAATACTTGAAATTTATGATTTTCGGGGTTAATTAATCACGCTCTAATACCAGTTCTAAAATTAGCTGATAAGTGTGCTAAGTTACTAGATGGCTGAAAATACTGAGCTAAAGAAAGTACAGAAAGAAATAATGCAAGTAAAGTTTGTTTTCATAATAATTTAGTTTTGTAATCTTTATAATGATATGAATTTTAAAAACTATATCTTATATCATTTCTTAAACTTCACATAAAGAAATAGTTATCTATATATTATCTTTTTAACTCTGTCTTTCCAAGTGGGTGGGTTAAAAACAATAGATGTAGAATTTGGAGTCATGGTTTCCATCAATTCTCTGACAAACTTAAAATTTGGCCCTGATCTTTCTTCTAACTCTATATTAAGCAATATTGAATAAATAAGCCTTCTGTTACTAAAGGGATTTAATTCCTCTACACCCGAAAAATCTTGCTCTAAAGTCCATTTTGCGCCCCATTTTGGCATTGAAACTTCTATAAAAAATTGATCTCCAATCTCTAAGCCATATTGTTCTCGGTAATTTTTGGATTTAGAAATCCATTGTTCCAATGATTCAACATTATAGTCAAAAGGTTTGTACAATAGGCTCTGTAACAACTTGTCAATCGAAGAAAAAGTTTCTGCACTTCTGAAACTACGAATCATTTCGCCTCCATCTCCTGTGATATTAACCGAATTGAAAGGTGCGTTATTTTTAAAATACTGTATATTTTGATGTTTGGGTAAATCCCTCGCAATTACAAATTCTTGGTCAAATTCCTTTTTGAAACTCTCGGAAACAAATTTAGGCTTTATCGTCTGAAAATCAAAACCTAACCTTTTTGAGAGCTTTTTCGCAATTTTTATATCATTACTAATGTTTGTTGTACTTCTATCAAATAAAAAATATTGAATTTTCTCTTTGAAAGGAAAAGAAGCAGTTAGGATCAATCGCGAATCATAGCCCGCAGTAAGTGCCTGATAAACTTTATCAAAATGAATGATTGCTCCATGTATTGTTCCCCTGAGCATATTGACTGATTGCTCTATTAATTGTTCATGAGATAAGTTTTCTAAATGATAAATAGGTAAGCTTTTCGTCTTTTTGGTATTTAAGTCTAAATAATAGTTGGGAATTAATTTTTTAAATCGGTCATCCCATTCATCCTCTCCCAACAAAAACTGCTGCTTAATTTTTGAAAAGACATTGTCATTAAGCATCGTCATCTTTTTGTCACTGATTACTGGCTCTAAATTCAATATATCCAAAAGTAATTTCTCACAAGAAAACAAATAAGTTTTATCAGAATTAAACCAATAAAAAATATTTCTTTGAGCAATAAAATCTGTTAATGCTATGAAGTCAAAATTGTTTTTATATATAACCACATATCTCCCTGAAAAACTCTCTAATTCCTTCAAAAAGCTTTGCTTGGTATCAAAAGAAACTAACAAATTCGCAATTTCTTGTCCCGTCTGTTCCGGTTGAAAAGGATTTATAATAAGTCCTAACAATATGATTTCAACATCTCCATTTTTCGCAAAAAAACTTTTTAAATTTTCATCCCGATAAAGAAAGAATTGTCCATACTCATGGGAAGAAAATCCTTCTGGAAGCACTTCCAATTTCTCTGACGAAAATATATATTGATTCCTTTTCATACTAATAAAAATAGTTTAGCAATCTTTCTTAATAATTCAAGCATTTAATAATTTTGGATTAGGCATATTTGAAAAAATCGTGTAAAGCCTTTTATCAGCCCCAAAACTTTCATTAAAACTCGCCACGCCCGGAATGGCAGAACCCTCAAAATCAAACTCTTTCACTACTTGACTAAAGTCTTTAAATATTTCATTCAAAAGAAAAGAGATTTCACCGCAAGGTTTCTTTGATTTGTTTCTAATCAAAAAAATTAGAATAATTCTATTTCCCGAATCAGATAAAAGACACATCGCTATATTTTCATTTCCATTATTTCTCAACGAATAACCTATAAGTTTCCCGTTTCTTCTTAATGACTCAAAAAGCAATTTTAGTTTATTCCTATTTTTCTCAGAAATAAAAGCATCTTGATTTTCTCTATTGAGAGTAATGAGTTCATCTATATTCAGCTTCTTAACTAAATTTAAATTTGCCTTCTTCGCAACATTTATATCACTTTTTCTTCCTTTTCGGTATTCTTTAAAAATATATTCATAAGGTTTATCGATGTTTAAAATTTGATTCACTCTTCTTTCTCCTTCGGGACTAAATTTCTCCGTATTTTCCTCGTTAAAATGATAGGCCCGAACTCTGTATTTATGTAATTTTTTCTCGAATTCTCTAAAAATCTCTTCCGAAATTTCTTCTTTGTAAAAAACGCCCAATTGCTGACAATAAATCGGTTGTAAAACAAATTTAATCCCGAATTTATATTGCAAAGGAATCGGCATAATTACCTCATAATCACCAAACACCAAGCACTCCCATTTTTCCTCGGTCAAAATATCCAAATACCAATGTTCGGCGTAAATCCTATAATTCGAAGCATCATTTAAGGCTTTCGAATATTTATCTACATCTAAATCTTTGCGTTTTATTTTTTGGAGTTTGAACATTATGACTGATAAAATTCCGGAGTTAAATAAAATACTGTATCAATAAAATATAATATTCCATTATTCGAGATCACATTCTCATCGTGCAAATCTTCGAAAATTAATCCAATTTCTTTATTAAAATAGTCATTATTTCGGGTTCTCTCGAAATGATTGTGTGACAAAAATAGCTCAACAAGCTTCAAATCAGCCATTTCAGTGGAAGTTATAAATCTTTGTTTTACAACTGAATGTAATTCTTCATTTATTTTTCTAAATCCTAAAAGTTCATATTCAGTAGAAGGAAAAAAGTAATTGTGAATTAGTAGGCTGTTGAAATAATCTGACCAAGACTCATAAAAAATAGCATCATTAAGCTTAATAACATATTGATCATCTAGCCGATAAACCTTTTGCTCAGCACCTTCTGTTAAATAATTATCTGAAGAAATTTCTGACTCAAACCAAAAGTCTTCCTTAGTTATAAACTCTGATAAATAGATTGCTTCTTCTTTTTTGAAGTACTTTTCTTTTGAAGAAACTGAACTTGCTTTTTCATTTCTTCTAAGGTATAGCTGGAATTTTTTGAAAGATTTGCTTCTGCCTTTCGATTCATTTCCGAAAATGAGATTTTGTAGTTCATTTTTTAAATTTTTCATGGAATTCAATCCTCCCAAAGTTACTAAATTTTTATTCAACCAAACTTTCCATCACTTTTCCCCAACCTTCCCACTGCTCGCGGAAATTGGAATTATGAAAAAGCACAACCATTTCTCCATTGACTTTTTCGATTTCCGATTTTAATCTTTGAACCTCATCAATCGATTCTTCTACCGATAAGTTCATATAGTTGCGCAACGTCACATCCATCGCACAAAAAGGATGAACTTTTAATTCGGTTTTAATTTCTTTCGATAAATCATACCAGAAAAACGGTGTACAAGTTCCGGCTCTGAATCCGGTTTCATCGGCATAAGCCATCGAATAATCTTCCCAGATTCCGTTCTGAATCAGGTTTCGATAAGTTTCAGGAAAACGAAGCATGATATAATGTTGTCTGGATTTCTTGATTTTCTGACCAAGGATCTTTTCCAATCTTTCGATTTCCTTTTTCAGTTTTTCAGGCTGCGAATTGGAAGCATAGGAAGGATGAATTCCTGATTCCGCCCACTGCGAAACTTCTCTTATTTTTTGTGCAAAATTCAAATTCCCAACCGGATTATTTTTATCGAACTTTCCATAATCGGCCATCAACCAAAAAAAAATCATTCTGATGTTATTGTCTTTTTTGTCATTCCGAGGAATCGAGGAATCTAAAAAAGATTGAAAGAATTCAAATGTATCAAAAGGATCATTTTCTTTTCCTGAAATGATTTCTCTTCGCTTCGCCAATTCTTTGAAATTTAGTTTAGCCAAATCTTTCAGAAAAGCGCCATAGGTTCGTTTGAAACCTTTGTTCCGATATTTCCAAACCTGATCAACATCACAAGTTAAAACTAGTTCAAATTCCCTTTTTTTAAATTCCATTCGCGGATGTTTCGATTTCAATTCTTTCTGAAATTCCAAAATCCAATTGTCCACAAAAGGCGTTTTATACACTTTTCCTTTGCCGGAAATCCGACCGTGTAGATCTCGTTCTTGCGGTAAATATTCTTCGTAACGACTCAAAGCAAAAAACAGTTTCCCGACCGGATGCAATGCTTCAAATTTCACCGAACCAAAAATCCCGGTTTCCTGCATAAACTCATCGGATTTCAAATGAAGCGCATCGGAAAATTGATCTTTTGAATAATTTATTTTAGGCAAATCCGATGCTTCAAAAAACTGGACATTGCTTGTTAATTCGAAATCCAATCCCGAGAATTCACGCAATATAAAATCAAAAATATACTGAACACGTGGAGTGATTTTCTCGGTATAAATCAGGATTTTCTGCATTTAAAAGTTTGATGTTTAAAATTTAAGGTCTAAAGTTTAGAGTTCAAAGTTTAGTTTTATCTGCCACCACAGTAGAGACTTTTCTATTCTCTTTGCTCTATTCTCTTTGCTCTCTCTCACAACCTCCCTTCATCGGCGAAGCTAAAGTACGATTTCTGATTTAAAATCAGGTGGTCGAGCAGTTCGATGTCCAAAGTTCGGGCTGCCGTTTTGATTTTTTCGGTAAGTCTATAATCGTCACGGCTGGGATTGAGATTCCCGGACGGATGATTGTGCGCCAGAATAATTCCGGTGGCGTATTCTTCCAAGGCAATTTTCATGATAATCCGAACGTCCACCGCCACATAACTGATGCCACCTCGACCGATGAGTTCTTTTTTCACTACGAAATTTCCTTGATTTAAGAACAAAACCCAGAATTCTTCCACATTCAAATCGCCAATGATGCTCTGCATGACCTGGAAAATATCGCGACTTCGGGTAATTTTGGGTTTTTCAGGCAATTCCTGAATGGCTTTTCGTCGACCGATTTCAAGGGCCGTAATGATACTAATGGCCTTGGCTTCACCGATTCCTTTGAATTTGCACAAATCCTTGATACTGAGCCGTGAAAGATTATTCCAATTATTATCGACCGAATTCAGAATTCGTTTGGCAAGTTCCACCGCCGATTCTTCCCGGGAACCACTTCCCATGATGATGGCCAATAGTTCCGAATCGGAAAGTGCACGCTCTCCTTTTAGTGAAAGTTTTTCACGCGGACGGTCATCCTCCGCCCAATTTTTAATGGATTTCTCTTGGTAATTCATTTGTTTCAGGTTTTGGGTAGTCTAAAATTAGCCAATAAATTCCTGAAAACAAATTATTGGCTCATCCGAGCGTTTTTCTTCCATTCGATCAGTCCTTTTACCGCTAAAATGGTGAACACCAAATACTGAATAGACGAAATCGCATAACCTTTGTAGAGCAATAAAGGAATCATAATTAAATCACCAATAATCCAAAAAATCCAGTTGTCTACTTTTTGTTTGGCCATCATCCACATACCAATTAAGAAAATTCCGGTCAGAGAAGCATCGATATAATCCACTGCTGTATAAAAGAAACCCAATTCATGATCGAGTGCGAAGTTAAATCCGCTGTCAATCAAAGGGCGATAATAATAAACCGCCAGTATGAATAAAAAAGTGAAAACAAATAATCCGGTTGCTTTCAGATAATCTTGTTGAGTAGCCCAATATACCTGAACATGTACATGGTCTTCTTCCGTGTTTTTTCGCCAAAGAATCCAACCGTAAACACTCATAATCGTATAGTAGAAATTAATCAAACTTTCTCCGTACAATCCCCAGTTAAAATACAAATAGATATACAAAAACGTAGAAACAATTCCAGTCGGATATACCCAAATGTTTCGTTTCATGGAAAAGAAAACACTGGCAATTCCCAAAAATGCCGCGATGCTTTCCAGAATGATTTGAAAGGTTTCGTAGGTTTTGTAGGGTTCTATCAAATACGCTAAAATTTCACTCATAAATCCAATAAAAAAGCCCGACAGTAGTCGAGCTTAAGGTATTATTAAATAATTAATCTCTAGACATAAAAATACGCAAGATGTACCAAAACAATAGCATCAAGGAAGCAAATAATGATAGCGAAGCGGGGATATATTGGTCGGTTGAATACTCATTTTTGATTTGATGAGTTGAGTATAAAATACTGCCCGAGGCTAAAATAACCATTCCAACCGAAAACCATAAACCTAAATTAAATCCAAAAACGACGCCTGCGACAATTAAACCTAAGGCGATAAAAAAACCAACGGTGAGTCCGGTTCGTAAAAATGAGAAATCGGTTTTGGTTAACATAACTGCCGCTGTCAATCCTAAAAACATACCTGCTGTAATAATTCCGGCTTGCATCACCATTTGAGGGCCACCGCCGTAATACATTGCGATATAAAGAATCGGAACAAAAATCAAAGCTTGGGCAACGATATAGAGTAAATAACCTAAATATTGCTGGCTTTTATTGGCGGTTTTGTAAGCTAAATTTTGAGCAAACCAAGTCACGGCCATAAAACCACCCAATAAAAGCAACCATGAGTATCCTTGTAAAGACAACATCATGTTGACAATGGTTTCTGATCGTAAGAAAAACGATTCGATAAGAATAAAAGCAGCTACCCCAAGCGCCACATGTGAATATGTTTTTCTATAAAATGTTGCTTTTTCAATCTCAGTAGCTTGGGCTACCAGAATAGGGTTATTAGTGTATTCCATTAGTTAAATTTTGCTAAAGATAAAAAATTAATCAGATGTGAATAAGTTTTTAATTCATTCTACATCCAGCACCCAAACCAGGTAATAATCCTCCACTTTGGTGTAGTAGGAAATAAATTTCTCGCTTTTCCTTTCATCGGAAATCCAACTTGAAATCGGTGTGTTTTCTTTCAACTCAAAAGGTTCCACGCGATAATGATGCAGGAAATTCCAGAGGTTTCCGCCGTTTAGTTTGTACAATCCTTCCTTAATTCCCCAAATCACATGCAGGTATTCTTCTTCTCTTTCCTTGGGAATCCAATCGGCTTCATCCTCACGAATGAATTTCTCCTTGATGTTTAAAATTTTATGCGGACGGCTTTTTTCAATATCAATCCCAATGTTGAACTTGCTAAGCCCGATGCATACCATATCAAATGAATGCGTGATGGAAAGTTGTTTGCTCGACGGCAAATAAGGTTTTCCGTTTTTGTGGTAATAGACATCAAAATCCAAATCTAATTCTTTCAGACAAGCGCGCAGTCCCAAATATTCTTTGGCTTGTTTCGGACCCAAAGTCAGGTATTTCATAATCCGATACGGACTCAACTGAAGATATTCCAGCAATTCCTCATCGGACTCCGTAGTTTTCCAACCCACGATCCGTGTGAATTCATCATGATGTAAAGAATTGATAAGGGGCATTTTAACTTTGTAAAATTAGTTTGTACCTTTGCACTCCGAAAACTTAAACATTTCAAAATTATAATAAATAAACCGAATATGAGTACACAAGTTGAATACATTCCTTACAAAGTAAAAGATATATCGCTGGCTGACTGGGGAAGAAAAGAAATCAAATTGGCGGAAGCCGAAATGCCCGGATTGATGGCAATCCGTGAAGAATACGGGCCTTCACAACCGCTGAAAGGAGCAAGAATCGCCGGATGTCTGCACATGACCATCCAAACAGCTGTTCTGATTGAAACTTTGGTTGCTTTGGGCGCTGAAGTTACTTGGTCTTCTTGTAATATTTTCTCGACTCAAGATCATGCTGCGGCTGCAATTGCAGCTGCCGGAATTCCGGTTTATGCTTGGAAAGGAATGAATGAAGAAGAATTCGATTGGTGCATCGAACAAACTTTGTTTTTCGGTGAAGACAGAAAACCATTGAACATGATTTTGGACGATGGCGGGGATTTGACCAATATGGTTTTTGATAAATACCCGGAATTAACCACTGAAATTAAAGGTCTTTCAGAAGAAACCACTACAGGTGTTCACCGTTTGTACGAAAGAATGGTCAACGGAACTTTGGTGATGCCGGCCATCAACGTAAATGACTCGGTAACCAAATCCAAATTTGATAATAAATACGGTTGTCGTGAATCGGCAGTGGATGCAATTCGTCGTGCAACGGATGTGATGTTGGCCGGAAAAAGAGTAGTCGTTTGTGGATACGGTGACGTGGGCAAAGGAACTGCGGCTTCTTTCCGTGGAGCAGGTTCGATCGTAACCGTAACGGAAATCGACCCGATTTGTGCTTTGCAAGCGGCGATGGAAGGTTATGAAGTGAAAAAACTGGATACCGTTGTGGAAACAGCCGATATCATCATCACAACGACCGGAAACTTCAACATCGTTCAGGGAAAACATTTCGAGAAAATGAAAGACAAAACCATCGTTTGTAACATTGGTCACTTCGACAATGAAATCGATATGGCTTGGCTGAATGAAAACTTTGGTTCAACCAAATACGAAGTAAAACCACAAGTGGATGTTTACAATGTCAACGGAAACGAAATCATCATTTTGGCCGAAGGTCGTTTGGTGAATTTGGGTTGTGCTACCGGTCATCCATCCTTTGTGATGTCCAATTCATTCTCGAACCAAACTTTGGCTCAAATCGAATTGTGGAATCATTCCAACAAATACGAAAACAAAGTTTATACTTTGCCGAAACATTTGGATGAAAAAGTGGCAGCTTTGCATTTGGCTAAATTGGGTGTGGAATTGGAAACATTGACCCCTGAACAAGCGAAATACATCGGTGTGGAAGTCGAAGGACCTTTCAAGCCGGAATATTATAGATATTAATCGATTTACGAAGTTCGAAGTTCGTTCGCTTAGATAATTTAAAACCTGTCAGGATTTGAAATTCTGGCAGGTTTTTTTTATGCGGTGTATTCCTTCCTCCTTTAACCCTAACAGGGTTTGACTTGTCCGCCGTAGGAGGAAACCCTGTTAGGACTCATAAAAACAGACGAAAAAAAATCCCGAAAGTTGTCTTTCGGGATTTTGTATTTCTATTTTGGTTTGAATTAATTCGCCAAAATTGTCACCACATTATTGCTCATTTCCACTACGCCGCCTGAAACTTCAAACAGGTAAACCAGTTCGTTACCCGGGGCTTTTTCCAATTTACCGGAAAGATTATCAAAATCTGCGATTGTTTTAGAATGCAATTTGATTTTGATGGTTCCTTTGTCAAGCGAAGAAACAATCGGTGCGTGATTGTCCAACATCTGGAAAGATCCATCTTTGCCGGGAACCGACACCGAATCCACTTCTCCTTCAAAAATCACATGTTGTGGTGTTATGATGTGTAATTTCATTTCTAAATCTTGTTTAAGGTTTAAGGTTCAATGTTTAAAGTTCAACTTGAAACCTTAAACTTGAAACTTTAAACGAATTAAGCATTAACTTCCGCCAACATTCTTTCCCCGTGTTCGATCACATCTTCGATGGTACCTTTCAGGTTAAATGCTGCTTCTGGATATTGGTCTACTTCCCCGTCAAGGATCATATTAAATCCTTTGATAGTATCTTTGATATCCACCAAAACTCCTGGGTTTCCTGTAAACTGCTCGGCCACGTGGAACGGCTGAGACAAGAAACGCTGAACACGTCTTGCGCGGTGAACCACTTGTTTATCTTCTTCGGAAAGCTCTTCCATACCCAAAATTGCGATGATATCCTGAAGTGCCTTGTATCTTTGTAAAATTTCTTTTACTCTTTGAGCTGTATTGTAATGCTCCTCACCTACGATTTCCGGTGTCAGAATTCTTGAAGTAGAATCCAATGGATCCACCGCCGGATAAATACCTAAAGAAGCAATCTTACGCGACAATACGGTTGTAGCATCCAAGTGAGCAAACGTCGTTGCAGGAGCCGGGTCTGTCAAGTCATCCGCTGGTACGTAAACCGCTTGAACGGAAGTAATCGATCCTTTTTTCGTCGAAGTAATTCTTTCCTGCATCGCACCCATCTCCGTTGCAAGTGTAGGCTGATAACCTACCGCCGATGGCATACGACCCAAAAGTGCCGATACCTCGGAACCCGCTTGGGTAAAACGGAAAATATTGTCGATAAAGAAAAGTACGTCACGTCCCTGACCTGAACCATCATCTCCGTCACGGTAATATTCGGCCAAAGTCAATCCAGACAAAGCCACACGCGCACGTGCCCCTGGAGGTTCGTTCATCTGTCCAAACACGAAAGCAGCTTTGGATTCTTTCATTGCTTCTTTGTCCACTTTTGACAAATCCCATCCGCCTTCTTCCATCGACTGCATGAAATCGTCACCGTATCTGATAATTCCTGCTTCCAACATCTCACGAAGCAAGTCATTTCCTTCACGGGTTCTTTCACCCACTCCGGCAAATACTGACAATCCACCGTGTCCTTTTGCAATATTATTAATCAACTCCTGGATCAATACGGTTTTACCTACTCCGGCACCCCCAAACAATCCAATTTTACCTCCTTTCGCATAAGGCTCAATCAGGTCGATTACTTTGATACCGGTAAATAAAACTTCGGATGAAGTCGATAAATCTTCGAATTTCGGAGCCGATCTGTGAATGGGCAATCCGTTTTTTGTTTTATCAATGTTCCCCAATCCGTCAATGGCATCGCCCACTACGTTAAATGTACGACCGTTTACCGCATCGCCAATTGGCATAGTGATAGGAAGACCTAAATCAATAACCTCCTGACCTCTCTGCAATCCGTCTGTGGAATCCATTGCGATACAACGAACCGTATCTTCACCGATATGTTGCTCAACCTCAAGGATCAAAGACTCTTTTCCGGCTCTTGGGATTTCAAGTGCATCATAAATTTTTGGAAGATTTTCTGCGTTTTCAAACACCACGTCAATTACCGGACCGATAATCTGCGCGATTTTACCTTTGCTTTGGTTTGCCATTGTATAATGATTAAGTGTTTTAAATTTTCGTGCAAATATAAGCCAATCAACTGATTAAAAACGAAGGAATAATAAGATTTTTGTCAGTATTTAATTTTATTAATTTCAATTAAAATATGATATTGCAAATCATTAACCTTTAATACTTTAATTATGCCAACTCTAATTTCTCAGCTAAGCGTTTTCTACAATACCTCATCAGCGACCTCCCTACCCTAGATTTATCAGAAGGAAGTTCCTGAAAGCAAATTTAAATTAACAATATGAAAAAAATACTAATTATAGCATTCGCAGTTTTTGGATATTTCACAAAGGCTCAACA
>JAAYKY010000018.1 GCA_012522185.1 Flavobacteriaceae bacterium
AATTTTATGATTTTGGGTAAAAATTAGAACAAGGAGATTGATTTTTAATAAATCAGCTGATTTTTGGCTGTTTTTGGGCGTAATTTCCCCTTTGTTGTAAATTTTTCCAATGTTGAAGGCAATGGCGAAGATAGCAAAGTCCATCGTTATCAAATCTTTACCAAAATGTCGGAAGCGGTAGTACTGTTTGTTTGATTTTCCCTGTCCAAACACCGATTCAGGTTCTATTGGACGCTTACTTCTATGATAAAGCCCCTCTTTGGAGGTTAAAAGTTGCCGGATCCGTTCTTTGTGGCGATTCAAATTATGATTAACTTCAATTCGACGATTACCTTTTGCTTTGTAACACAAACATTTAAGAGGACAGCCTTTGCAGTTTTTTGCCTCATAGTAACTTACGTTCGAGATAAAACCATTGTCCGATTTGCGGGTTCCTTCTCCCGTCTTTTCCATGTGTTGCCCCATTGGACACACAAAATAATCTTTTTGGGCGTTATAGAACAGGTTTTGGGCAATAAACGCGTTGTTTTTGAACGCTTTTTTCTGTTCTTTATGAAAATAGGGAAACTTTACAAACGGCTCGATTTCATTCAGCTCCATAAAATCATAATTTTCTTCGCTTCCGTAACCTGAATCGGCAACTACCCTGTTTAATACTGTATCAAAATTTGTACAGAAACGCTCTCTAAAGCCATTTACAAAGGGTTTGAATGTTAAAAAATCGGTTGGATTGGGGAAAAAATCAAAGTGGCTGACAAGTTGATTTTCAGTGCCAATTTGCAGATTGTAAGCGGGTTTGAGCTGCCCGTTCTGCATATGGTCGTCTTTCAGTCGCATAAAAGTAGCATCGGGGTCGGTTTTGCTGTAAGAATTGCGGTTGCCGAGTGTTTCAAGGTGTTTTTCATACTCCTCCAATTTTGGCAAATACTTATTTTCCAGCATTTTTATCTCTTTCTGTTCTGCTTTGCTGCGGTTTTCGCGATTAATTTCTGCTATGCGTTTTTTTAGTTCTTCGCTGTTGATGGGAGTGGGCGGCTCATCATCCGGGCGGTTATCTTGCATAATGCCTTCTTCGATATATTTCAGCACTTTATGGATTTTTGCTTCGAGTTTTGCCTTGTTTCTTTCCACCGTTTTGCGCCAGACAAAAGTATAACGATTAGCACGCGATTCCAGTTTTGTGCCGTCAATGTAAGCTATATCCAAACTCAAATAACCCATTTCCACCAACATCATAACAGTCTGCGTAAATATCTCATTGATAGTATCCTTCAAGTGTTTTGAACGAAAACGGTTGACGGTGTTGTGGTCGGGTTCAAGTCCACCTGCAAGCCACATAAAAGTTATTCTGTCTTTTACAGCGTCCTCTATTTTTCGGCAAGAATAGATATTGCTCAAATAGGCAAAAATCACGATTTTGAGCATCATCCGAGGCGGATAGGAACTTGTCCCACCCCCCTTGTAAGTGTCAACAATCTTGCTTATGTCCAGATTGTCGACTATCTGATTGACAAGTCGAACAGGAGAATCCTGCGGTATTTTGCTATCTAAACTTACAGGAAACAGAGTTGCCTGGCCTTGACTATACGCTTTGAAAATAGGTTTCATTTGGATCTACATCTTTGATTATCAGATATAAAAGTACAAATTTATTCCCAAATCACCAAATGTTTTGATAAAAAAAGCTGCCTCAAAATACTTTTGAGACAGCCCCCTGGCAAATTTAAAAAATCCTTTCCCAAATGCAAAGGAAATCTCTCTTATTCTTTCAAAAACTTAAAAATTGCAGCACAACGCAAAATAGATGAGTGCGGCAAAGGCTGCTCCTGCAATGGGACCA
>JAAYKY010000019.1 GCA_012522185.1 Flavobacteriaceae bacterium
TCTTTAATTCTATAGTTCATTTCGCTGACAATTAAGTAGTTAAATATAGTGAATTCTATATTAATCACCTAATAATCAATCCATTATTTATATAAAAAAACCGCCTCGGTTGTGAGACGGCTTCTTTTATTTTCAACTCAAAGTGAACCTTGAGTTCATTTAAATCTAAATCCTATGGGAGAATTCATAAGATTGAGTTCAGTCAAAGAAGTACAAATGCTTCTGCAGAGTCTTTCAATGCCAAAATAAAAAAGTTCAGAAGTAACTTTAGAGGGGTAACTGATAGATCTTTTTTCCTGTTCAGATTACAAAATATTTTTGCTTAGCCCCCAAGTTCTGGGCTTGTTCCGAATTAAATCTATAAAACAAAAAAAGCGAAACCATTTTGATTTCGCTTTTAAGTGACCCGGCTGGGGCTCGAACCCAGGACCCCAACATTAAAAGTGTTGTGCTCTACCAACTGAGCTACCGGGTCAGTCACATTAACTGTTGTTGTAACGTTAACGGGGTGCAAATATAGAAATAAGAATTAAATACCAAAACCCTTTTGCAAGTTTTTTTAGAGAAGTTTTATCAGTCTTTATTTAACCGATTGATTATAAATTTTTTGCAACTTTGTAAACATTAAAAAAAAAATGAAAATTTCTTTGATTGGATATATGGGAAGTGGAAAATCCACTGTTGGAAAGGAATTATCCCAGTTGCTCGCTTACAAATTCATCGATTTGGACACCTATCTTGTTTCCAAATATGGAAAATCGATTCAAGAACTATTTAAAACCGAAGGCGAAATTAAATTTCGTAAGTATGAACACGAATCTTTGAAAGAAATCATTGAATCCGAGGAAAGCTTCATTTTGGCTTTGGGTGGCGGTACACCTGCCTATTATAACAATATGGATTTAATCAATCAAAACACGCATTCCATTTATTTAAGATTAACCCCAAAAGAATTGATTGAAAGATTAAAAAACGAAAAATCAACACGACCTCTACTCGCACATCTAAACGAAGCTGAAATGCCCGAATTCATAGCCAAACATCTTTTCGAACGAAGGAACTTCTATGAACAGGCAAAATCGGTAGTTGAGGTAAAAAAGAAAGATACCGAAGAAATAAGCAAGGAAATATTTTCTATGCTTCCTCTCCCGAAATAAAATCATCCAAATCCCGGCGATCTTTTTTGGTAGGTCTTCCCTCCCCTTTTTCACGGTAATAATCCTGACTCATTTTTCGAAGCTCTCTTTTTTCAAGTTCTTCTTTTGGCGTTTTGTCCACTATATGAAGCGAAACAAGTTTAGCGCCAATACGGCTTTTGGGGAGTTGTAAGATTTCAAACGAATAATCAATCTGATCCTTGCGAACTGTAATTAAATCAGCCGGACCAACTTCTCGAGATGCCTTGGCAACTTCTCCATTCACCTTTACTCTGTTCTTCTTGACCGCTTCTGCAGCCAAACTTCTGGTTTTGAAATACCGCACACACCAAAGAAGTTTATCTAAACGCATTGTTAAATTTATTTTAAGGAACTTAATTTTTGTAAATTCGCAAATTAATAAAACAAATTTATGATGAAAAAATGGGGAATCTGCCTTCTTGTAACAGGATTGTTTTTCGGAGCTTGTAAAAGTGACGATGATTTCAATGAATTGCCACAAGACGAACAAAACCAAGTCGATGATTTAGCCATCTTACAATACTTGGAAGACCATTATTTCGAGCCGGAAAGAGGATTGATTAAAAAATTCGATCCCGAAAATGAGAGCGATGATAATTATCCAAACTTGAAATCCTTAGGTGTAAAGCTTGGTTCAGGTGTTTGGGTAGTTCAACGTCCTGGAGTTACAGCTGAAGGACCTATCGCCAACAATAATACCCAAGACAGTATTTTGATTTCCATGCATTCTTTCTCATTTGTCGCTTCCAATGATGTAAACGCTGGTCAAAGAGCCTATCAATTAGGATATTCAGTATTTGAAAGTACCATTAATAATCAAGGAACACCAAAGTGGGATCCCAGTTTTTATTACCGACCAATCACCCCAGAAATGGAAGATAATAACGTAAATCTCTCGCACATTGTCATCGAAGGCTTTACAGAAGGTATCAAACATTTCCCTTCGACTCAAACTTCAGGAGCTGATTTGTATAATTTCCAAGGAGCGATTATCGTACCATCGAGAGCCGCTTTTGGGAGAGACTTTGTTTATACAAGTTCGGGTATGGACAACCGGTCTTTCCGTGACAGAAGTTTTGTTTTTAATTTTGAATTGCACAAAGTTGTACCAAGAAATTAAGTTGATGTTTTAAAATACTATTAAAGTGTAAAGTTCTGCTTTGCACTTTTTTTTATTTTTTAATTTTGTGTTAATCATGAAGGAAATCATTAAAAAAGAGTTGAGCCTACTGAAAAACAAGAAAACTCTTGTGGCAGCAAGTGGAGGCGTTGATAGTATGGTTCTTTGCGACCTTTTATGGAAAGCTCAAATTCCATTCGAAATTGCACATTGCAATTTTCAATTGAGAGGAAATGATTCCGATCAAGATGAAATCTTCATTCAAAATTATGCTTCCCTTCATCAGATAAAATTTCACTCAAAAAAATTCGACGTAGAAAATTTCAAAGCTTCGGGAAATTATTCTACTCAAATGGCCGCACGGGAATTGCGTTACCATTGGTTTGAAGGATTAATGAAAGAATTCAAATTTGATTATTTGATGACGGCACATCATCTGAATGATTCGGTAGAAACTTTTTTTATCAATCTTTCGCGCGGGAGCGGAATTCGTGGTTTGATCGGAATTCGAAGAACTGAGAAAATCATTCGTCCCCTTCTCCCCTTTTCCAAACAAGAAATCCTAAATTATGCAAAGGAAAATAATCTAAATTGGAGAGAAGACAGTTCGAATTGGAATACTGAATACACGAGAAATAAAATCCGACAAGAATTAACGCCGATTTTGAAACAAATTCATCCTGAGTTTTTGACCAATTTTTCCAAAACTCTTCAATTTCTCCAAAATGATTTCAAATTAATTCAAAATCATATTGAACTTGTTCGAGAGAAAATCTTTCATAAATCCAAAGAAACCGAAGTCATTTCGATTTCGGATTTGAATGAACTTCAACCCCAAGAAACCTATCTATTTTATTTGTTCAGTGAATATGGATTCAAGCATCCGTTTGAGATTCAGAAATTAGTAAGCTCAGAAAACGGTGAAATTCAATCGGAAACGCATCGTTTGATCAGAAATCGTAAAAATTTAATTCTGATGAAACGAGAGGCAAATACTTCAAATTTTGAAATTCATTTAAATCTCGATGAAATCCTCCAAAAACCATTATATTTGAAAGTTTCGAAATCAGAGGTTCGAGATTTGGCTGCTCAGGAGACATTGGATTCAGCGCAAATTAAATTTCCACTCCGATTGAGAAAAAAGAAAACGGGAGACGTTTTTTATCCTTTGGGTTTGAATGGATCCAAAAAGCTGAGCAAATATTTCAAGGATGAGAAATTCTCAAAACCTGAAAAAGAAAATACTTGGCTATTGGTAGATGCAGAAGATCGAATTTTATATGTCATGGGAAAAAGAATCGATGACCGTTTCAAAGTTACAGAACACACACACAAATACTTAAATATTTATTTATGAAAAAGAGGATTTTATTTTATCTTTTATTTCTTCCTTTTTTCCTAAATGCACAGGTTTTAACGCCCGTCAAATGGAGTACTGAAACCAAAGATTTGGGAAATGATGAATATGAAGTTTTACTTCACGCAAAGCTTGACGATGGTTGGCATATGTATTCGCAGCAACATCCCGGTGATGGGATCGGTATCCCGGCTACGATTAGTTTTGAGGAAAACCCCAACGTCCAGTTGGTAGGAAAAACTCAAGAAATCGGAAAGTTGATTGATGCGTACAGTGAACTTTTTCTACAACAGGAGAAATATTACGAAAACAAAGTTAGTTTTAAACAGAAAATTAAATTAAAAAACCCGAAAGAAACCACGGTGAAATTCAGTGCAGAAACTCAGGTTTGTGACGCTGAGAAATGTTTACCACCGGATTGGTTGGACTTTTCGGTTAAAATTACACCAAAAAAACAAGAAGTTGTCGAAGTAAAATCGGAGGAAGAAGAAACCACTCTTCCAATTGAAGAAATTACTGAGCCTGAAGATACATTAACTGTTCATGCAAATGAATTAGATGCGGCAAGCGATACGACAAATATAATAGTAGCAACTTCAATTGAAACTTCAGATTATGAAGAAGATTTGGAGGACAAAGAAAAGAAAAGTCTTTGGGGGATTTTCTGGCTGGGTGTTTCCGGTGGATTGCTTGCTTTGGTGATGCCTTGTATTTTTCCGATGATACCTTTGACGGTAAGTTTGTTTACCAAACAAAGTAACTCAAAAGGTCAGGGAATTTTCAAAGCTTTAATTTATGGGCTTTCCATCATCGTGATTTTCGTTGGTCTTGCTTTTCTTGCCTCCCGATTTTTAGGACAATCAGCTTTGAATGAATTTTCAACCAATCCTTGGGTGAATTTAGGGTTCTTTGCCATTTTTATTGTTTTTGCTATATCCTTTTTCGGTGCTTTTGAAATTACACTTCCTTCGAGTTGGGCCAATTTCACCGATAAACAAGCCGATAAAGGTGGATACATTGGAATCTTTTTCATGGCTCTTACGCTGGTTTTGATTTCATTTTCATGTACGGTTCCCATTATTGCGGGACTTATGGGCGAAGCCGTCCGAACCGGAAATTATATGTCACTGACAGTCGGTTCCCTCGGATTTTCATTGGCTTTGGCCATTCCTTTTGTATTGTTTGCGATATTCCCAAGCTGGTTAACTTCCTTACCAAAATCAGGCGGATGGATGAACGTAGTGAAAGTCTGCATCGGATTTCTGGAATTGGCTTTTGCCTTTAAATTTCTTTCCAATGCGGATTTGGTATGGCAAGCTCATTTATTGGAACGAGAAGTTTTCCTTGCTATTTGGATTGCGATATTTGGATTGATGGGACTTTATCTTTTAGGAAAATTCCGATTAAAAATGGACGCTCCCGAAGACCGAATTGGCGTTCCGAGATTATTTTTCGCCCTTCTTACTTTTTCCTTTGTGATGTATATGATTCCTGGAATGTGGGGCGCTCCGGTTAATTTATTAAGCGGACTTACACCTCCGATTCACTATGCGGAATCTCCAAACGGAGTTGGGAAAGCCTCTGTTGGAATAGGTAGCGGAGAATCCCTCGGTGAATTATTGCCCGGACAAAAATACGGACCGCATCAGATTCCTGCCTTTCTTGATATGGCAGACGCAATTGAGCATTCTAAAAAAGTCAATAAACCTATTTTGATTGATTTCACGGGGCATGCTTGTGCGAATTGTCGTAAAGTGGAAGAACGTGTATGGTCCAATCCCAAAGTTAAAAATCTATTGCTAAACGACGTAGTTTTGGTTTCTCTTTATGTTGATGAACGTACCGAATTGCCGAAAGAAGAACAAGTTTATTCAGAAGCTTTGGGCAGAAATCTGAGAACGATTGGAAACAAATGGACAGCATTTGAAATTGAAAAATACCATAACAATGCGCAACCTTATTACATCATTGTCGATGAGCATTTAAATAATTACACCGAACCTTTGGGCGCTATTTACGATGTTAATCGCTATTACGATTGGATGAAAAAAGGCATCGACGCTTATAATTCGAAAAATAATTAATTAATTAGTGCTGGTGACCTAAAATGGTCAAATAAGCAATCACAAAGCCCAAAAGGACCGTCAAAACCTTTTGGGCTTTGAATTTATGGCTGTCGGTACTTTCAAACAAAATCACAGTTGCAATGTGAATAAAAATTCCGGCAACAAATGCCGAAGCATAATGATGGTAATCGGCCAAAACCGTTTTTCCGAAGACTGCACCCAGAGGCCCTGCCAATGCAAAAGCCAGCATGAAACCCCATTTATAGAATTTGGAGATTTTCATTTGAGAAACAGCTCCGTACAATACCATCGCGACGGGAATATTGTGAATAAAAATTGCCCAGAGAAGATTATGTGAATGCTGATGCAGTAAAGGCATTCCTTCGAAAAAGGAATGGAGAAACAATCCTAAAAATATACTAATCGGAAAAGTTTTATTGTGCGAAAAATGCACATGACCGTGTTCGGCTCCCTTACTGAGCGACTCTACAATCATTTGAAAAAAGAGTCCGGCCAAAACAAAAAGTCCGATGTTGTGGTCGTGGACTTCGTAAATAGTTGGGAATATTTCAAGAACGGCAGTTGCCAGAAAAAAAGCACCGCTGAAAATCAATAAAAACTTAAACAGGCTTTTATTTCCGGTCAGAAAATGCCCCATGATACTCCCGATTAGCACGGATAGAATTAAAATAGATACTTCAAACATGAGTGCAAAAATAATTCAACTAAGTTAATTTTTTGACTAAAGAAAAAATAATCGTTAATTTCGGGAGTTTATTAGCACACATAACATGAGGTCAATTCTATTTTTTATATTATCTGTAATAAGCATTTCTTTGTACAGTCAATCGATTGTAGTGAATCCTGCTGGAGCTCCTGAATCCACTCTGGACGCAGAAAATCTCACAAGAGAGGTGCTGATTGATGGTGGAGAATGTTCAGATATAAGTAATTTTGAAATCATAGACAATCCCCAAGCACAATTTCCAAATAATAACAGAAGCTGGGGCTATTTTGAAAAAGGAACTTCCGATTTTCCTTTTGAAAGCGGAATTGTTATGACTTCAGGTTTTGCCAGACGTGCAGTCGGACCCAGCGGAGATATTGTTTCGGATGGACCTGGCACCGGTTGGGCAGATGGTTCGGCAGGTCAGCCAATGGACCCAGATGCCAGCACTCTTGCCGAATGGGCTACAGAAAATACAACCGTTTTTGAATTTGATTTTGTTCCGTTCGGTAATGAAATATCATTCAATTATATTTTTGCTTCGGAAGAACATCCTACTTTTTCATGTAGCAGTTCTTTCAATGATGCTTTTGGGTTTATCATCAGTGGGCCGGGCATTACACCCGACCCAGGATTAAGCGGAAAAAATATTGCAACGCTTCCAAATGGCGATTGGGTAACCATCAACAATGTGAACAATCAATATTGTGGTGATGATACCTATTATGTTCCCGGACCGTTTAATGACATTCAGTATGGTGGACGAACCACACCCTTAACTGCTTATTCTGAAGTAATTCCCGGTGAAACATACCATATACGCCTTATTGTGACTGACGCCGGAGATCACCAATATGATTCTGCAGTATTTCTCGAAGCAGGTTCCTTTGATTTAGGTGGGACTTTGGTGGATTTAAGTGGAGCTGAAATTGGGGAGGATCGACTTCTTTGTGACGTAGAAGAATATACATTAATCGTAAATATCACAGCACCTGATGCTGTTTTTCAATGGCTTTTTAATGGGGTTGAGATCCCTGGAGCTACCTCCGGAACTTATACAGCAACGGAATCCGGTTATTATGAAGTGGAAATCATTTCGGGAGCTTGTTCCACCGAAGTAGGAGTTGATTTGGTATTTAGTTCGACTCCCGAAGTAGAAAATAAGGAAACATTTGAATGTTCGATAGATGGAACCTATATTTATGATTTATCCGATTTCAATGAAGAAATAAGTTTGCCTGAATATGATTATACGTATTACAACACCTATGAAGGTGCTGAAAATCAAACAGGAGCAGATCAGATTTTGAACTTTCAGAATTTCGAAGTAACCAGCGATATGGGAGCCGTTACGGTTTATGTTCGTGTCGAAAACGAAGGTTGTATCTCCATAGCAGAATTAACTTTAGAAGTTGGTGTTGGACCAGAAACCACTTCGGCTACTTACGCTCTCTGTGATGAAGACGGAGACGGTTTTGCGATTTTTAATATGATGGATTTTGCATCGATAAACATGGTCGTAGGCGCAGTAGATGATTTGGTTTTTGAGTTTTATCGTGATGAGGCGGGAACAGATTTAATTGCCAACCCAGAAGCTTATACCAACGAAGAGGAATACAACCAAACGGTTTATGTGAAAATTTACAATCCTACATTGGGAGAACAAGCCTGTGAAAAATTAGAAGAATTGGAATTGAATGTTTGGGAATTCCCTGAAATTCAATTTGATGAAATTATAATTTGTGATGATTTGGCCGATGACTCCGAATTCATTGATTTGACAGATAATCAAATTGTCGTGACCGAAGGACTCACCACTTCCCTACACTATTTCACTGAAATAGGCGGAACGGAAATTACCAATCCAGAAAATTTTGAAATCACAAATTCCCCAACGATTATTTATGTTCTCGTACGAAACCAAGACGGAACTTGTGAGGAATTTGCCGAATTGACCATCCACATGAATGAAGCGCCGGAAGTAATCAATACCGTTCATATTTACGAAGAATGTAGCATAGATGAATTTGCGATTTATAATCTACCTTCGGTAAATGAATTTTTAGTAACCGATGTTTCTGATTTGACTTTCACCTATCACAGCAGTTACGATGAAGCTTTCGATGGCGAAAATGCTTTGCCCGAAAACTATACCAATACGACTCCCGACCAAATTATTTATGTGAGAGTGGAAAATGAAAACGGATGTTTCAACATCGCTGAAGTTCTTTTAGAAACCCATTTAATTCACAATGATTTACAGGAAATCATTACGGTATGTGATGGTCCTTATGAGCCAAATGATGGAATCGCCAGTTTTGATTTAACTCAAATGCAAAATCAAGTCGAGAATTCTCTGGGCGGAACCAGTTATACCATCACCTATTTTACAGACTTTGACGAAGCTCTGAATAATATCAATGCAATTGCAGATCCCACCCAATTCCAAAATACAATTTCACCACAAACGATTTATGCAAGAGCCACAGATGGAAACGGAGGTTGCGCAGGAATTGTAGAATTCCAAGTGGAAGTTCTTCCCGTTCCAGAATTTGAATTACCTGAATTTTTGGCTTTCTGTAATTATGATGATAAAGAATTTGAGTTTTTAAGACCTTTTGAAACCTATAATTGGTACGATTCAAACGAAAATCTAA
>JAAYKY010000020.1 GCA_012522185.1 Flavobacteriaceae bacterium
TGATTTCACCCCTGCTTTAGAAATTAATCCATCATTCGGTCTTTGAGTTTCTTTAGTTGAAAACTCAAAACCATACTTAGAATTCCTGTGAAAATAAATGCCAAAGCGGTCATTACGACCAGCGAAAGTCCTGCAATAATGGGTTTGAGAATCAATAAAATTGAGAAAAGAATTCCCAACCCGCTTGTGAAGGCAAGTAACCCCCAGTTTCTGCTTCCGAAATTCTTCAGCTCAATGGCAAACCCAAATCCATGAACCGAGCGGAATAATAAACTAAGTCCTACGTAAAGGGCAAGCATCAGAGCGTCCAATCCAGGATGACTGATTAGGATTAAACCAATGATGAGACTGAGGATACCGGCTACCAGATGCCAACCCCATCCGCTGAGTTCTCTTCGATTGCTAATGGCAAAACTAAGTTCCAAAATTCCTGAAACAATGAAAGAAATACTAAACAAAATCGCCAATGCTTCATAGGTTTGGAAGGGAGCACTGAAAATGTAGAATCCTAAAATTACTAAAAGAAGCCCAAGTATGAAGGGAAAATACCAATACTTTACTGAGTTTTTGAAACTGTTTAAAATAGCCATAATGTAAATTATTTAGTTGAAATTAGTTCTGATGCTTGATGGGAGTTTTTTATTAATTTTGTTTTAATTTGCGTAAAAATGTAATTATGTCAACTACTACCTTTGATTTGCTTCAAAGATATAAGGATATTTTAAACCAAAACGGAGAACCTAATGAAGCTTACAAATATTTAGCAATAAATACATTTCAACAAAATTGGAATTTAGAAGCGGACGATTTTTATCAGATGTTTCGGGCTTCTTTTGGTAAAGTTTCCAATCTTCTTTATCAAAATTCTTGGGGATTTATCGAAAAATCAGCAAGACTTTTTCCTGAAGAAGTTAGAGATATGTTTCGGAATCTATATGATGAATCGGTAGAAATTACAGAAAGAATCAAAACTTTTCAAACCGAATCAGAAAAATTATTGCCAAAAGTTAGAGAGGAGTTAAATCGAAAAAATATTAATGCTCAACAAGACGAAAGGACGATTTCGGTTTATTTGGCTTTTCGATTTCCTGAAAAATATATGTTATATAAATATGACTACTATAAGAATTTCTGCAAAGAACTCAATATAAAACCAAAGAAAACAGGAGAGTGTTTTTTGCATTTGCAGGAATTGGCCAATCAAATTATTCGGGAAGATTTATTGGATGAAAATTTCATCAAAACCTATCGGAAATTTTATCAAAAACCTGAATGGGATGATCAATATTTGATGATTCAGAATGTATTGTATGTTGTTTTTAGAGATGATTTTCAAGAAATGGATTTGGTCAAGTTGCTAAAGAATTTTAATCGAAAAGATTTGGAGGAATACTATGAGTTTTTGGACAAAATCATTGAAGAATTCGATTTACAGCAAAATGACCAAAGATTGGTTTTTAACTTCACAAATAAAATTCTTGTGTTCACAATCGGACAGCGGTATATCTTATATGTTAAACAGGCTAAAAGTACTGATTATAAATTTAGAGTGATTTCGGAAAACCCAATTTGTGATGATTATGTAAATTTCGATGGAAGCCCAGAAGCTTATTTAAACAGAATTCAAGATTTTAATCAGATTTTGAGGAATTCTCAATCCGTTTTTAATGCGATCGAAAAAGAACTTAATCGGTCTCAAATATCAAGCTATTCCAAGTACAACAAAAAAGAATTGGAACGAATGGCTTTTGACATAGATTTCAGAAATGAAATTTTAAGTCAATTGGAAACTCAAACAAAAACCGAAAAACCAATGGAAAATACAAAATCCGATAAAAAAACTCCGCTAAATCAAATCCTTTTCGGTGCTCCGGGAACAGGAAAAACATATACATTGAGAAATGAATATTTTCCTAAGTACACAATTTCTGAACAAAGCATAAGCCCAGAATCTTATTTTGAGGAGATTGTCAGTGGATTGACTTGGTGGCAAACCATAGCTTTAGCTCTTTTAGAAATGGGAACAAGTAAAGTCAATGATATTTTAGAAAATCGTTGGGTTTCTAAAAAAGCACTTTTATCCGAGTCAAAAAATGTCCGTGCTACAATTTGGGGAAACTTGCAATTTCATACTGTAATTGAATCAAAAACAGTCAACTATACCCAAAGACAAACGCCTTATATTTTTGATAAAACAAGAGATAAAAAATGGGAATTACTTGAAATTGAACTAAAAGATCAAGCACCTGAAGTATATGACATTCTCGAGTCAGTGAATAATTTCAAGCCCAATCCATTAAAAGAAATTAAACACTATGTTTTTACAACTTTCCATCAATCTTTTTCATACGAAGATTTTATTGAAGGAATTAAACCAGTAATGGAGGAAGGTAAAGAAACCATTTCTTATCAGATAGAAAATGGAATATTCAAAGAATTATGTCTAAAGGCTCAAACCGATCCAGAAAATCGTTACGCCATTTTTATTGATGAAATCAACCGTGGAAATGTTTCAGCAATTTTCGGAGAATTAATTACACTCATCGAACCTGATAAAAGGATTGGAGCCATTAACGAACTTCGTGTTAAACTTCCTTATTCAAAAAGAGAATTTGGAGTTCCGAAAAATGTGGATATTATCGGCACAATGAACACCGCCGACCGAAGTGTGGAGGCTTTGGACACCGCTTTGAGAAGACGTTTTTCATTCATTGAAATGCAGCCCAATCCTGAAATCTTGTTGAATTCGGAATACAAAGACGTGGATTTGAAACAATTGCTGGAAACAATCAATCAACGTATTGAAGTTTTGATTGACAAAGACCATCAAATCGGTCATTCCTATTTTATCGGTATTCAAAATTTGGGAGATTTAAAACAAACGTTTAAAGACAAAATCATTCCACTTTTGGAAGAATATTTTTACGGAGATTTTGGAAAAATCGGCTTGGTTTTAGGCGGAAGTTTTATTTATCAGGAAGAAAACAATGCGAAATTTCCAAAGAATTTTAATTACGAAAACGACTTTTTAGAAGACAAAAAAGTCTATCGTTTCACGCCTTTTGAAATTTGGAATGAAAACACATTTATTTCGGTTTACGAGGATTAACGAATGAATCATAAAAAATTCATACAAGTATTCGAATATCAGAAATTGCGATACGATGATTCAGGAACATTCCGAAAACATCATTTTGATGCAATGGTAAAATTCAATGAATTGCATCAAAACAAATATTTCACGATAATTCATCAAGGAATCCGATTTGGAAATTATGTCGGTGTAATTCAAATCGGTGGCTTAACGATTGAAATTCTCCCAAAAGCCGATAACAACGAAGATGCAGACAAAAATCTTTGGCAAAATGTCTTATTGAATATGCTGAAAACTTGCAAGAAAATTCAAGTTGAATCCATTTCAGAAACCCAACTTAAAAAACGATACCATTCGATTTTAGATGTTTATTTTGAGTTGTATTTAAACGAAATTGAAAGATTGGTAAAAAAAGGATTGATTAAGAAATACCGAAAAAATCAATCCAATCAAAAGGCACTAAAAGGCAAATTGCTTTTTGCTCAAAACATACAACAAAATGTTGTGCATAAAGAACGGTTTTATTGCGAACATCAGATTTATGATAAAAACCATTTGTTGCATCAAATCCTTTACAAAGTTTTATTGGTTTTAAAAACTTTTGTAAATGATTCTTTGAAAGACAAATTGAACCGATTATTGTTTGAATTTCAGGATTTTGATAATATCAACATTCAGAAAAAGCATTTCGATAAAATCATCATTGACCGAAAAAATCATGATTATCAAAAAGCCATTGATATTGCTAAAATTATCATTCTGAATTATTCGCCAAGTTTGAATTACGGAAGCGAGAATTTGCTCACGCTTTTATTTGATATGAATGCGTTGTGGGAAGAATATATTTTCCGTATTCTTCACAAGCACAAAACAGATGAAATGGAAATTTCATTTCAAAATTCCGACAAATTTTGGGAAAACAAACGCATTCGTCCAGACATTGTGTTGAAAACCAAAGACGAAACTTTTGTCATTGATACCAAATGGAAAATCATTGAAGCCAATAATCCGTCAGATGACGACTTAAAACAAATGTTTGTTTACAATCTGCATTGGAAAGCCGAAAAAACATTATTGCTTTACCCGAAAACCAATCAGATAGATAGCAATTTTGGAACATTTCATTATGACAATTTAGGCAAAAAATGCAAGCTTGGATTTGTGAATATTTTTGATGATTCGGGGGTTCAAAATACTGAACAAATTGCTAGAAATGTTTTTGATAAAATCCTCCCCTCACATTAACTTAAAATGCCGAAAAAGATAGCCTCCGCCGATACCCATCGAAATAAAAGGAGCGCCCTTGTCCAATGGCATATAATAATCATAACCCAATCTGAAATAGAGAAAACCAAATTCCGCATAGAAATGTGGCGACAATCGAAATTGATTTTCAAAAGAGGTATTGAAATCAAACAAATAACCCGCCGTCAACCCTACAGAAACCAATCGGGATTGTGAAGAATTCTCATGAAAAAAATACATTCCCGTAGATTGCAATTGCAAGCCCGATGGCATATGATTATTTTTGGTCGTGAAATCCACCCCAAAAGCCACGTCATAAGGAACATCTTTACTCATGATAATCGGCACATTGAAAGAAGCTTGAAACATAACTTCCTTGTCCAGCTTCCCGCCTACTCCCAAAATCTGAGCGTTTAACAAATGACCTATTCCCAATGAAAAAATTAAGAATTGAAACTTCAAGTACCTCATATCATCCTTCTTTTTGTCAAACCTACAAAAATCCTTGCCCGGAAAAAATCATTAAATTTGATTTTATAAATATTCAATGATGATCAAAGTTTATTCAATTCTCCTCTTTCTAATCTTTGTCAACAGCTCTGCCCAAGATCATTTTCCGATAAAAATCGGACATTTCTCCGATCAATACGAAGCCAAAATTGATTTGAACAAAAAAGATACTTTGATAGAAGACCGATTTGACGTATTTCAACCCGAATATATCATTCAGGTTTTAAATAAATCCAATCAGAAAGTCATTTTAGAAACCTATATGTCCGATTTCCCTACCTACCTTTTGGATGAAAACAACGAAGCCATTCCCAACCTCAAAGAACTGCCCTACGGAAGCCAAAGTGTATTAATCTATGAGGACTTTAACTTTGATGGTATCGAAGATTTGGCTTTGATGAATGGCTATGGAAGCTGCTATGGTGGTCCTTCTTTTGATATTTATTTGGCTGAAAAACAGAGTTTTAATTACAGTGAAGCTTTTTCGCAACTGTCCAATGAATACTGTGGAATGTTTGAAACAGATCCTGATGAAGAAAAAATTTATACCATGACCAAAAGCGGCTGTTGTTGGCATCAGTTTTCTCAATTCCGAGTGGAAAACAATGCGCCCGTTGCAGAAAGAATCATCGAAGAAGGAATGAATCTAAGCGGTGTGGTATGGGATTTTGTAGAGAAAAACCGTGTGGGTGACAAAATGATTGAAACAAATTATAGCCTACTGGACGAGGCCGCAGATATAGAACTTCTCTATGGCATGAGTTTTTCAAATGGAAAAAAAATGGAGATTTATAGAAGTTATTCTTACGAGGATTTTCTGTTTTATATATTTAAAGACAAGGAAGATAAAATCGAATTGTTTTATTACTTTGATTTCGTTTATGACAAAAAAAATAAGATTTTGAGCTTTGTCAATTCCGATGTGGAATACCAAATTCATAAAAATGGAATTAAAATTTTGATGCCCAAACGAACTTTGGATATGAAAGCCGAAAAAATAGAAGCTCCTCAATCTTTTAAGAATTTCGGAAATCTAGAATTGAAAAATTTGATTTTGAATTGAAAATAAACCAAATCGTTTTGCCTTATTTAAATTCCATATCTTTGTGCGAATGCGCGTAAAACCAAACCATATTCAAAGTTTAAAGCAGATCACTCTGATACTGTTGGTTTTCTTTGCGCTCAGCCCTTGCATTGTCAAAGGCGCTTGGTTTGAAGCTGTAAATCTGGAATATGTAAAACCTTCGAATAAAGCCAAAACTAATTTTCAAACTTCGAATTGTGAATTTTCACAAGATAAAATACAGCAAATCCAAGTATCTGTTTCTCCCGATTTGGATTTCCCTTTCGATGAAACTCCGTTCAATTTTGAAGCTTTCTTTGGAAATGTAAATCAAAGTTTAAGTAAAACAGAAATCTTTCTTTTTCGTGGAAAAAGCCCACCCAAATATATTTTATACAAACGATTGAAACTCGATTTGATCTGAATTCAATTTTCAGATTCTATCAATTTCAAGTTTAATTAAAATATATATCAATGAAAAATCATATGGAAACTTCGGCATCTCATGCCGGACTTTTTACAATGGCCTTGCGCTGGGTCATCGGCTGGACATATTTTTCAGCCTTTTGGCGTCGTCTCATTCTCGACAACAAACTCATACCCGAAGAAGCCGGATACATCGGTGAGAAATTCAACCATTTCCTGCCCAATGCGTTGGGAATCCAACCGCTCATCGAATACTTGGTTTTGAATCCCGAAGCTTTACAAATTGCCATGGTCGTCTTTACGATTGTAGAAGCAATTGTGGGATTATTTCTTATCCTGGGACTTTTCACACGTCTGATGAGCATCGGCGTGTTTTTCTTGGCAATGGGGATTTTATTGGGCTCCGGCTGGATTGGAACCACTTGTTTGGACGAATGGCAAATCGGAGTTTTAGGCGTATCCACGGGCTTTGTCCTCTTTCTCACAGGCAGTGGAAACTATTCGATCGATCAATATCTACGCAAGAAAAAAATTCCATTTACCGATAAAAAATGGTTTCAGTTTTTGGGCTCAGGCGAATTACCCATCCGAAATCTTGCGCCCAAAGTTCTTTTCGCTTCGATTTTCCTTTTTGGATTGACTTTGTTCACGAACCAATACTTTCACGGCGGTGTTTTTGGGACGCTTCATAATAAATCCGTGAAACCCAAAGTGGAAATTTCAAACATTCAAATTATGGAAAACCAAATCAGTCTCGAATTGTATCGTGTCGAAGGCGCTGATGTCTATGGTTCTTTTTTAATCGGAATTGAAATTAGAGACGAAAATCAAAACCTCCTAAAATCCTTGGGGCAAAAGGAACTTTCGGAATACCCGATAGAGAAAATCAAAAATCATTATGTCGCCAAAATCAAACCGGGAAAACATAGCCTGATACTGCCCTTGGGCGCAAAAGCCGACTTTCTAATCGATTTAAATGATTTAAATACTGATGAAATACATTCGATTAAATTAATTGATATAAGTGGTTTAGAGTGGATTGCTGAAATTAATTAAATTTATACTTAAAGCTGTCGATGGGAAAATTTCGGCAGCTTTTTTATCAATAATACTTTATTAAATAACCTTAAAAATGCCCTAGAAATCCAATGGTTCCCGGCCCCAATGTGAGGTTCCATTGGATCTTTCGGTGGTTGTTCATTAGAAGTTCTGTCTCTGAATCCTGGTAAGAATATCTTTTTTTTCTTTTGAGGAAATTATCCACTCCTTCCACAATGGCGACACTCATCACCAAACTTAGGGTAACATCGGTCAGCCAATGAGCACCTGCCCAAAGTCGAGAAATCGGTGTCACCATTCCCACAGTATATAAACCTGCTTTGATCCAAGGACTTTCAAATTGTTTGGACAATGCATAAATCGTTGTAGTAGTCAAAATGGTATGACCCGAAGGAAATGAACCATAAGCATGCCCGCCCCGAAACAATCGAAACTGATTAGATCCTTTCTCCAAATCCGGTCGTCCCCGCCCTACTACGGTTTTCATGGTTTGTTGGGCAATTCCACCAATCACCGATGAAGTGACCAATAAAACGCCTGTTTCTCTGATTTTTTCATTGTCAGTAATTAAGCCCAATAAATAAACACCGGCCGTCAAACTATAATTGGCTTCCGGTCGGCCAAAAACCCATCCAAATTCTTTGATAGCACCGGGAATATCATCGGATTGGTTTCGGAAAAATCGACTGCTTTCCTCATCGGCCAGATACAAAATTGATAATCCGGCCGTCGTTGCACCCAGTATGACAAAATCGTCCTTTTCCCAACGAACGGGCTGCGTAAAACCATTGAGCGTTCCGCCGGCTATGCTTGTCACATCGTATTTTAAATTCTTCCAAAACTTATTTTCGGACTTGAATTCGATGGAGTCCGTTGAAAAAAACAGACTGTCTTCCTGTCCGAATGTTTTCAGATGAAAGAAAATCATAAATAAAATGAGAAAAATTTGCTTCATTTTTTAAAAGCTAAATCCTAATCCAAAACTAAATCGACCTCCATCCTTCGAATGGAAATAATTCAAATTCAAACTCGTTAACTCCGCCGCATTTAACCAAATTCCACCGCCATACGAAGTATGCCATTTTTCTGAATTTTCCCAATCATTCCAAACTCTACCATAATCAAATCCCGCTGAAATACCGTATTTGGTCGGAATGAATCCTTTCCTGGAACCCAATAATAATCTCAAATCTGAAGTCTGATAAAAAGATTTATTTCCTAAAAATCTTTCATTTCGAAATCCACGTAAACCATCGTTTCCGCCGAGGCTCGCTCCTTGGTAAAATTCAAAATCCTCCTCGAGAATTATTTTTCCTTTGAACAAAGTAGAATACACCAATCTACCGCTTGGAATTAATTTATGAGTAAAGCCCAAATGAGATTCCAAGGTGGTGAAATTTCGCTCGCTTTCTTCCAGATTCATTGTCCAACTTGCCCTAGCATTGAAAGTAAAACCAAGTGTTGGGAAGGCTTGGTTGTCGTAATTATCGTAGGAATAGCCCAAATTCACAGTCCCAAAATATTTATTATCAAATACCGATGGATTCAAATCTTCCGAAACCAATACAAAGCGATCGGCGGTGTCATCGACTTTGATTTGCTCGAGATCCACTCCAAATTTAATTTGAGTTCCATAGCGCCCTTTTCGAATCAAAGAAGGCGAAAACGATAAATTCTGAATTTTCACACGGTTGTAATCTTTCCCAAATTCATCATCAAAATTTCCCACTTCGTTGCCAAACCCAAAGAAATTCTGACTGAAATTTGGACTTGTCCAACGCGTTTGAAGATTTAAATTCCAATCCCATAGTACGTTGACAAATTCTCCTTCGTATTCCAATTCAAATCCTTGAGTAGCAAAATAATACATAGCTCGGAAATTATGCTTTTGGGAAAAGGGATCGCGGTTGAATTTATTGACCTCATAACTCAAATCCACGCCCAGTTTCACTCCATCATCGGGATTATAACCTACACCCGGCAAAGCAAACAAAATATTGTATTGAGGTTTGAGATAATTGTAATTATTTAGATTGTAATTATCGGTCAAACGAATTTTTGCCCGACCCGGATTATCAAAGTTGTTGTTTTTTGATTTATAATCATAAATGCGCAGTTTTTTTCCATTTTCTATATGGAATTCATCACGGTTTTGACCTCCGATTAATTTGAGTTTGATGTATTTATCACTTTGACCTTTGACTTCAAAAACATCATTGTCGTCCAATCCGTAAATCCATATTTCTTTGGTTAAATCATACGAATATGTTCTTTCGAAAATCAATACATCGGATTCTTTTTTGATTCGATATATTTTGATTTCAGTTTGGCCTTTTTCAAGTCGATTGATTTCGAAGCGATCGTCTTTATCGGTGCCCGTCAGCACGACTAATTTTTGCAATTGAAGGTATCTTTCTTTGGCCCAATCTTCCAATTTATCTCTTCGAATTTTTAAATCTTGGATGATTTGTCTTGAATTTTCATCTTGTAAGATTTCCGGCAATTGAGCAAAAGCATTTTCGATGACTTCATCGGTTAGGTTTTCCTGAATGAAGTTTGCTTCTGCGATCCAATCCTCTTCTTTCGCCCTACGTATAAATGCCATATCGAGTGGGTTTCCTGATTTGTTGAGCCATTTCAGACTTTTCGGTTCCTCATCGAAATGTTGAAAATGTCGTGTCGGCGGAATGCTGATGAGGAGTTTCAATAAAACTCCGTCGTACCTCGCAAAAACTTGATCCCGATCACGGGGAATGGGTCGGTAAAGTTTAGATTCTCCCTGATCGTGTTCGGCCCATCGCCACTGATCCTGATGACGATCCCAATCCCCCAAAAGCATATCAAACAATCTTGCACGAATGAAAGCCGCTTCATCCACTCTTGCTTTTTCATTTTTTAAAATGTCTTCCATTAAATCAGAAGTACTGATGATATCATCGGCTTCTCCAAAATTAAGTTGTGAACTATGTTCCGACATCGGCCTTTCTTCGATCATGTATAATTCATCGCCATAATCCTGATTGTATTTACCAAGAGCCGCTTGTTTGGGGACATAATAAAGCTGAGGCAATGTATGATTGATCCCCAATGGTTGGGTAAGTTTACTTAAAATGAAGGGATAAAAAGGATTGGAAGAAGTATAAAAATCATAGAGAAAATCTGAAACTCCGGTGTTTTCAAAATCTTTCTCGACATATTGATCCGGATAAAGGGTTTGCAAAAATCGGGTTGTATTTTTTTTGAGCGAGCGCATCGCGTATTCACGCCCGTCTTTGTCGGCCAATCTCAATGAATTGGATTGTGTTCCTCCACCGGCTCTCAGTGGTTTTAATCCACCCATCAAAGTGTCGAGCTGAGCGACAGGGGCACTGATTGACATACCATAATAATCTCGATACTTTCGCCCAAACAACCAATTATATATTCCAGATTTCTTTGTTTTCTCAGGTGGATATATGGAAGTTGTGATGGTTTCAGGAAACTCATCCGGAAATTTTGATTCCCAATCATGAACAGGAATTGGATCCTGAATTTTTCGTGAAAAAAGCAGTGCCTCTACTCCATCGTCATTTCCGAAAAAAGAAACTCTTGCCGAGCCGTCTTTGAAAACATCTAAAATCGCATATCCTTGTTTGCCATACGAAAAATCATAGGGATGCACCGCTCGTGCCGGATCGGTTTTAGAAGCAGCTCCACTGATGATTTGTTTTATATTTTCATGTTCGACGTATTGCAAATTATGTTCGTGACCCGATACCACAATAACGTTCTCACGATCGGTAATTTCAGTTTTTATTCGATTGGCCAATTCACGATAAGGTGCACTGTGCAAATCCTGGGGAATTCCGATGGTCGTACGAAGGAAATTAAACAAAGTCCCTAAAACCGGTAAGGGAAAGTTTCCAAATGGGAATAATTGCTGTCGCCAAGATAAATGTTGGCCACCATGAGAACTATTGGAAAAGAGCGGATGATGAATAGCGAGAAGAATGAGTTCGTTCTGGTATTTGTTCAATTCACTTTTGATCTCCTCGAAAAAGTCTTCTCTTGTTTTGATGTCACAATCGTCGTTCATCGTGGGGTAATGATTCCAGTTTTCCAAATACCATTGAGAATCAATAACGAGAAGAACGATTTCTTCGTTGATTTTCAATCTTTCGATTCCACAGTTTTTTCGGGGTAGAAAGCTCTTTTTCTCATCGAGGTATTCGGTTACCAATCGGGCTTGTTCTTCCAAACCTTCAATTCCACTGTACCAATCATGATTTCCGGGCATGAAAATGGATTGTCCTTTGAAATTTTTAGCGATTTCGAGTTGATAATACAGTTTCTCTTCGGCCAATTTTCTCTTTTCGAGATGGGAACTATCGGGAATTCCTTTGGGGTAAACATTGTCTCCAAGAAATAAAATGGTTGAATTTCCATCTGAGTTTTTGACTTTTTCCTCAAAAAACTTCAAGGTTTGTTGAGCTTCGGGTTCTTCGGCGTTTCCGGCATCTCCGATGAGGAAGAAGCGATGGTTTAGTTCAGATGAATCAGAAGGCGTATCGATAGGTTGTTGGATGTTTTTACCGTATTGTGGGGAATAAGTTGTGCAGGATTGAATGGTGAAAATCAAAATGAAATTCACCAGAATTAACACAGAAGTAGATTGAAATTTACTCATAAAAAAAACATATATTCGTACGATCACTTATTCTCAAAAAATGATAACTCAAAAAGCTGAAAATTTCATTTTCGAATTATTCAAAGATAAGGTATCGGATGATTATCTGTATCACAATTTTCAACATATATTTCGAGTAACACGAGCGGCCAATACTTTGGGGAAAGCGCATGGGTTGTCGGATGAGGATATGGAGGTTTTGATTTTGGCTGCCTGGTTTCACGATTCCGGTTATTCGGATTCAGGAGAAAATCATGAAGTGAAAAGTGCGAAAATTGCCGAAGAATTTTTGGGAAAAGAGAATTATCCCAATGAAAAAATAAAGGAAGTTCAAAGAATTATTCTAGCTACCCAACCCCAACATGAACCTGTGGATTTATTGGAGAAAATCATCAAAGATGCCGACACTTCTCATTTTTCGGAAGGAAATTATCAGTCCATTGCAGAACTATTGAAAGCGGAATGGGAACTGACCGAAAACACTTTTTATACAGATGAAGAATGGGCTTTGCTCAACCGTAATTTGCTCTCCAAAGGACATCGATATTATACTGATTACGCCAAAGAAAATTGGGCAAAAGGCAAAGAAGAAAACATCGCTGCACTTCAAAAAAAGATTCAAAAAATCAATCCGTCTGATGGTACAAAGAAAGGGAAAGAAGATCGTTTCTCACGTGCGATTGATACCATGTTTCGAGTGACTTTGAACAATCATACACGACTTAGTGAAATCGCAGATAGCAAGGCCAATATTTTACTGTCGGTCAATGCAATTATCATTTCGATCATTCTGGGAACTTTGATTCCAAAGTTGGATGCGCCTCGAAACTTCCATTTGATCGTGCCAACTTTTGTGCTTTTAATTTCGAGTGTGATTACCATCATTTTTGCCATTATGTCCACTCGACCCAAAGTTACCGAAGGCTCATTTACACGTGAACAAATCGAAAAAAGACAAGTAAACTTATTGTTTTTTGGGAATTTTCACAAAATGCCGATTACGGAATATGAATGGGCCATGGACGATCTGATGAAGGATCGAGAGGCTCTCTACAATGCCTTGACACGGGATCTGTACTTTCTCGGTGTAGTTTTGAACCGAAAATACTATTTACTCCGAATTACATACGGCATTTTTACCATAGGAATTATCTTGTCGGTTATCAGCTTCGTTTGGGCTTTCCTAAAGTTTGATATTGGCGTGATTTAATCAGGTTTTCATCATTTTAAAATCGGTGTAAATCTCTTTGTTTTCGTGGTAAATCACTCCCACTCTCAGAGCTCTCAATCCGATGATTCCTTGTAGATCTTCGATGTCGAATTTCTCAACTTCCTTGTCCAACATATTTTTATGTTGCAAAAGTTTTATGTAATTCAGGTATTCCCTTTCTTCTTCTTTACTTTGATAAATAATCGTGAGTTTACCAGGTTGAGTAATTCGCTGATCTGAATTTTTGATTTTGGCCTTATCGATTCGTTTTTTGACGATTTCATAACGAACATTGTACGAGCCGTCGATGTCAAATTGCTTTTCGTCCATTCGGAAACGAATCGAAATCGGAGTTCCAAAAACCAAAACCAAAGAGCTTACTTCCAAATCATGTGGCAAACTTGGTCTTAATTCTTGGAAGTAATTCTCCATTTCACACATCACCTGCAATTCCCATAGTCTTAAATTATGCAAATAATAATCATGAAACTCTTTGTCAGGAACAATCGAAGCGCCGATATACATGCTGTGCTCTACCCCATCGGTTTTAAATCTTTCGTAATAGTGCGGAAAATAACTTTGAGCTTCGACTTGTTTTTCGTCAAGAATTCGAGCCAATTTTTTGTTGATTAACGAAATCGATTGGTCAAATTCTCTCCTCTCCTTATAGAAAACGCCGGTCAAAGGTTTGGTTTTTTCAAAATAATAATTGATTTCTCCTTTGATTTGAGAATCAGAAGTATTGGATTTGAAATTATTTAAAATGGTATGAATTTCTGAAACAATGTAATTTTGTAAACGTTGTTCGATATGCGAAGAAATCAATTGATTTAATTCCTCCAAATAATTTTTCAATTCGTAGATTTTCTGTTCGAAAAGCGGTAAAGGAGCTTTGCCGAAAATTAATTCAAACAAACTTATAAGATCCTGAACTTGCAGGATCAAATCCTTTTGAATGGCCGCATTTCGGGAATTGGAAGAACCCTGAACATCGATTTGGCCGTAGAGCGGATAAACTTCATGAAAAACAATTTCTTTCAAAGTATATTCCAGACCCATACTTCTATTTTTGATAAACTCAAAAGCTTCTTCTTTGAATCTCCATAAAACGCTGGGATGAATTGAGGTGTATTCTTTCTGTATGATTGCTTCGATTTCATTTTCCATATCGACTGTGATATGGGATAATTTGTCTTGAATAAACGGTAGGATGTAATCGAGTTTGCTTGCATTTACAGAATTGAAATCCCCGACTCTTGGCGAAGAAAGTTCTAAAATTCCCAGGAGTTTTTCCCGATCGAAAATCGGTACCAAAATGAAACTTTTAACGCCTTGCTTCTTTAGCAATTCGAGCAATCTCTGTTCTTCCGGTTGCGTTTCTGTGCAATAATCAATGTCTGAGACAGCCCAATAAGTTCGGTTCTTCAAAATTTCACGCAAAGCACCGCCTTCATCAAAGAGGGCTTCGCAATCTTTGACCGATGATTCGTTGAGCAGATGACTGAAATAATTTTGTTCGATGACTTTTAGATTCAGTCGTTGAAGGAAATTACCAATCAAAGTAAATCCTATTTTTAATTGAGGAACTTTGAAAATAGACTTAAATATGATTTCTACATTTTCAAATCGATTTTCATTGATATCGGACAATAAATTTCCCTTAAAGTTAGAAATGGCGTTTTCAATCGTGGCATCAAAAAGAGTCATGATAGAAAAACCTTTGAGTACCCAACTTTGAGGCGGAAACTTTTCCAACCATAAATCCAAATTATCTTTATTGTCCAGAAGCAAACGAATTTCTTCTTGACTGAGGAATTTGGATTGATCGGTCGGTAGGATGTCCAGAAAATCAGCATTGAACATTACACGATAGTGGCGTGTGATACCATTGGCATCGGGAATGTCAATGAACAAAGGGATATCTGTGATTTCAATCGGATAATTAAAATAAGTTTTGATGATGACGCAGCAATTCATCACATAGAAATTATGATCGGAAAGGTTGCGAAGATTCAATGAGAATTCTCCTCCGGCATCGGACAATATATTTTTAAACCGTCGGGAAAGATTTAAAATATTGAAATGAAAAGGAATCGTTACTGCTTTTATTTCATTGTCTGTCAACAAAAATGGGAATAAATCGCTCAGCAATATTTTTAGGTGAAACTCATAACGATTGAGTTCTTCCATGTCTGAAATGCCCTCCAAAAGCTCGGGGAATTTATTCACTTCCTCTAAAAGATCTTCAACATAATTCCGTTGAAAATCACTTAGTTCTTCTATTTCTTCCTCAAGTGCTTTTACCACTTTATGCAAAGAAATCACAGGCTTAAATGGACTTATTTTATGAGAATTAAACATCATCTAATTCATTTTACGCGTAAAGATACGAACTGTAAAAAGGTTTGTCCAAAAGTCTCAATAGGTTTTCGGTATGGTTTTATTAAATTTGTTTCTGAAGAAATCGAGAAAATGAATCCAGAAGTCAGTAAATACATTGAAAGTTCTCCTGAAGAACAAGCCGAAATCATGAAAGAACTTCGCCAATTAATCCATGAAAATGTGGAAGATTTAACCGAAGAGTTTAAGTGAAGTCGTCCTGTTTTCAGGTCTAAAAAGGATTTTGCTTATTTTCAATCCAATAAAAACCATGTCAATCTTGGGTTTTATTCGGGCTTTGAAAATTTAGAGGATCCGAATGGACTTTTGGAAGGAAGTGGAAAAATGATGCGGCACATAAAACTTCGAAAAACATCGGAGATTGACTCTGAGCTTTTGGCGAATTGGTTTCAAACCCTAACAAATTAAATATGAAAGCAGTCGGTAATACAGTAGAAGAAATCTTGGAAAACATTCCTGAGGAACGAGCAGAAGCTTTTTGAAAGCTTCACGAAATAATTCTTGCAAATTTACCCAAAGGTTTTGAAGCTGGGATAAGTTACGGCGGCTTGGGTTATGTAGTGCCTCACTCTGTTTATCCGGACGGTTATCACTGCAAACCTTCGGAGCCACTTCCTTTTGCGGGGATTGCTTCGCAAAAACATTCCATTAATTTTTATCATATGGGAATGTATTCCCGTCCAGAAATCCTAGATTGGTTTGTGGAAGAATTAAAAAAAACAAGCAATCGCAAACCCGATGTAGGAAAAAGCTGTGTGCGTTTCAAGCATCTGGATGAAATTCCCTATGAACTAATCGGTGAATTGATGCAGAAAATCTCGATGGAAGAATGGATTCAAATTTATGAATCGGAACGAAAAAAATAAAAAAAACCATGAAAAATTAAGGTTTCTCTTAAAATCTATTTCATGGTTTTTCTCAAAAAATTAATTGCAGTTGTCCATGATTAAGTGAGCTAATTTTTTAGCTAATTCAAGGTTTTCATGGGCATCATGACTGATTTTGGTGTAAACGGTAAAGGTTTCATTTCCAGAAAGAGTTACCATCTCTCCCCCTCTTTCCGTATTAAATCGCCAATAAGCCGCATCGCCCAGATTGTCCACTTTTTCAAATCCGGAAGATTTCCGAGCTCCGACAAAACCTTTTACGGTTTCCCTTTCCTCTTCGGTTTTATTTTCAAGGTGCTTTTCCATTCGGGCTTCCATTTGCGCTATTTCTTCTTCGTTCATTTCTTTGTAAGCGGTATCAAATCGCTCCAAAAAGGTTTCTTTCGGCAAATCGGCATCATACGCATTCAAACTCGAAAAGCCGATGAAATTATTATCGGGAACCATCACATGTACACTGACGGGACTGGGCTGTGAAGGACGGTCACTTTCCCAAGAATAATAGACTTCACCGTAAGAATCTTTCCGGTCAATGGTTTTGGTTTTGAATTCGTCAGGAGACATATTTAAAATCCGTGCTACATCATCGAGCGGCAAAAGTTCATCGTACCTTAAATCTAGTTTACTCAGACAATTTAAATTGGGACTGGTAGAAGTTTTTGTGGTGATTTCATTTTGGGTCTCCGTTTCAGCATTCTTACAAGAAGTAAAAAAACTGATTCCGATAAGAAGGAAGAATATTTTTTTCATACTAAAAGTTTTAGAATAAATACAAAAGGCTGCTTTCACAGCCTTTTGGAAATGATAATTTATATTAAATAGAGAACGTTTTACCAAACATTGGTTACACATCCGTTGTCCACCGTCACATTTTCACCAATGGTCAGGTTGGGGTTAGAGCCTTGTCCAGTAAGGACTCGATAATTAATTCCACAACCACTGATATTTGTAAACTTCACGTTGTGAATGTTTAGCAAACTTTCGTACCATAGCCAAACGTTACCTTGAGGAGCGTCCAATCCTGAATAATGAATTTCTGCATAAGCAATTTCGTTTACCGCATGCTTACTACTAATATTGATGCCCCTCCAAGCTTTAGGTACTTTTGATACTCCTGTAAAAATAATCGGCTCCGCAGCTGTTCCAATTGCTTTAATCCCTCCACCATCTTCGTAAATAAGCAATTGAGTTTCAGCTCCAAACTCAATTACTACACCCGGTTGAATGGTTAAAACATCTCTTACCCGTATGTTCTTTATAGCATTTGAAATCACGCTATAAGGCACATCTATTTTTGACCAAGTAGTGGGTGACGTAATTTCCTCACCATATGGATCTATAAAAACAAAATCTGATGTGTTGCCTGAATATAGATTGGTATTGTTGATAGCATTGAGGTATCCCGGATTGACAACTGCAGGTGCGTTGTTGTTAGTAAATCTATTGTTTTCCAAAGTAAGTGTACTCGAAGTATAGGTTGCGTTGAGACCATAAGACTCACTATTGGAAATCAAAGAATTTGTCATTTTCAGTCGGCTGTTTGCATATACATGAACAGCTCCTTTGTCACCATTACTATTAAAAGGTTTTCCGCCTGCATCTAAAACTTGCGTATGAGTAAGTTCGTTGAGCGTACTGTTGCTGTCAAACATGATTCCTCTCCACCATCCTTTATTGTTTTGAGTTCCTCTGAAAATAATTGGTTTTTCAGCAGTCCCCACAGCTGAAAGTGAACCATCTGCCGTATGGAAATCGTCAATTTCCAAACCTGCATCTTGTTCAAATTCAATCACAACGCCTGGTTCGATTTTAATCGCAGCGGTAATATGCATCCTACAAGTTACAATGTAGTCTACAGGAGCATAAGGGTCATCGGTCAAAACCCGAGCTTCTTTGAAGAAATTACAATCCAAAACAATGGGATCATTGAATTGTTCTACAATTGGATCCGAACCTTCATCATCAGAGGTACAAGCTCCAAGACCCAATAAAATAAAAAGCAGAAAAAAATGCTTTATATTATTGATTTTTAAATAATTACTTTTCATAATAAGATATATTGATTAATTAAAATTTATATTTCATCCCGATCATAGCCACTACCTGATCAAAATCGCTGATCACGTATTTAACTTCCGCAAATGGCGCAAATCTTTCCGACAAATGGAATTTGAATCCACCTCCGATGTTCGCCCCGATTTTTCCTTCACTATCCGATTCGGAAATTCCTAAATAATCAGCTTTTACAGAGATCTGAGTATAATTAATACCTCCCAAACCATAAGCACCCATTCGGTCATTGCTGAAGAAATAATAATTCAGATTTCCATTCAGCTCCCAAACATTGGTTTTGATATAAGAAAATTTCTCAGGAAAGAAGAAAAGAAAATTCGGAGAAATTGTAAGATTTTCCACAATGGCGAATTCTCCAATCACACCAATCCCAGGTTGTTCAATCTCACTCCCATAACCAAACATCAATCCGATGTTGTTATCTTGTTGAGCTTTCAAAATTCCTTGAGTCATTAAAAGCACAAAAGTGCACAAAATCAATTTTTTCATTTTTTAATAGTTTTAAATATGTTTTATGTGTTTTAGTGAATTCAATTAAAAAAAGTAAACATCTGTTCTAAAATTTATTTTTCAAATCATCCTAAAAAAAGAAGCTACCCGATATTTTCATTGCAGAGAAAGATTGTCTATTCTATATAAAACATATTGTAAATCAGGTAACTTCATTTTTTAAATCAGCAAACAATCCATTCTTAAAACACTAAATTCTTTTCCCTACAAATTTTATCCTAAAAATTTGGGTATTTTTGTTAAAGAATCAATGAACAGACGATTTACTCGTTAGTGAAGAAATACCTAATAAGTAAACATCCGTCCCAAAAATGTTTACCAATTCGAAATATTTACACTAAATGACAGAGGATGAAGTAAAAGGATATCTGAAAAGCAATCAGGATAAGGCTTTGTTTAAGATTTACGACTTGTATAAATCCGAATTTTTACAATTTGCAAATCGCTACGAACTTCCGAAAGATGATATTCTCGATGTATATCAGGACGCTTTCATTGTCTTGCATGAAAATGCTTTGAAAGGTAAACTCGATGAATTGAAAAGTAATGTCAAAACCTACTTTTTCGCAATTGGGAAATACATGATTTACAGCAAATTAAAACAAGACAAGAAATCCATTTATATGGAATCAGCCGATGATTTTCAGTTTGATGAATCTTGGAGTATAGAAGAAGAACCGGAAGAGAATTCATCGGTAAGAAAACTGGAAATTGCTTTGAATCAAATGGGCGGAAAGTGCAAAGAACTTCTCACCTACTTCTATTACGAAGAAAAAAAACTGGATGAAATAGTCCTACTGATGAATTATGATAACAAAGACGTGGCAAAAAGTCAAAAGTCACGTTGCATGAAGAATTTGAAAAACTTGTTAAACAAAAACCAATGAACAAGGAAGATTTATTAAACGGATATTTTGAAAACTCGCTTTCCAACGAGGAAAAGAAAGTTTTTGAAGATTTATTGAAAAATGATGCTGAATTTAAAGAGGAATTTGAACTTCGAAAGGATTTAAAATCGGCTCTTCAACAAAATAAACGTAAAGAATTAAAAGAAAAATTAAAAGAATACGAAGCTCGAAAACCCAAGGAAAGAAGTCTGGTTTTCAATTGGCGATACGTTGCAGCAGCGGTTTTGGTTTTAGGATTTGGAACTTATTTTTTGGTCAATGATTTCCAAAATACAGAAGATTTGTATTCCGCTTATTATGAAACTTATCCCAATACGGTTTTGCCGGTTGTTCGTGCAGACTCTACCGAGGAATCACCCGAAACACTTGCCTTTCAAGCTTATGAAAACGAAGATCACGAACGAGCGATTGATTTATTTTCAAGCATATACGAAAAAAGTCATGCAGAATATGCCCTTTTTTACAAGGCTATGTCCATTTTGGACAAAGGCGAAGCCACCCAAGAAGCCATTAGAATTCTCCAAAACACCGAATGGTCAGATGATTACAAGGACAAATCTCTTTGGTATTTGGCACTTGCCTATTTGAAACTGGACAACAAACCCAAAGCAAAACTAGTTTTGGAAAAACTTAAAAACGAGAGTAATTATCGAAACCAACAAGTCAGCGAATTGCTCGGGAAGCTCTGAATTTTAAAAAGCTGAAAATCATGCCCGAAATCATAAGAATTCCGAAAACATACAACCATGTATAGGATTTTTCTGAAATCGGTGTGATGTCCCCCGAAATCACAAAGCCAGCCCAATAATAAGGATGTTGAAGTTCCGGCTCCTGAACACTTGCCAAATACTCCAATTTCGCATTGCGCAAAGCTTCATTTTTGTCCTGGCCTTTTTGCAGGTTTTCATAAAATTTCACCATGAGTTCCGAAGTTTGTCGGTCCGAAACTTGCCATAAACTCATCACAGCCGATGAAACTCCGGCATAGGTAAAAGCCCTTGCCATGCTCATCACTCCGTCGCCTGACTCATTTTTTCCAAGTCCGGTACTGCAAGCACTTAAAACAACCAAATCCGCATTCAAATCTAAATTATAAACTTCCGAAGCCGTTAATTCACCCGAATCTTCAGCTGCCGTGAAATACATTTTGCTCAGCATCGGATTGTTTTTATCGATTTCAGAATGCGTGGCAAGGTGCAAAACCAAGGCATCGGGCGCTTCTTCCAAAAACTTCGATTTGGTAGCCATTTCGCCCAAAACTTCAATTCCATCGGTTAAATCCTTGATCTTTTGAACTTCATTCTGATTGTTTGGAAGCGGATTTCCTTCATAAACGGGCGCAAATCCCATCCATTTGCCGGACGATCTTTTTTGTTTTGACATTTGCTTTTGCGCATTGTACAATTGAACCGATCCGGCATAGCTTAAATTCATTTTTTCCAAAAGAATTCCCGTTTCATCCTCTAAAATTTCAAAAGGAATTTGGTTCAATTCTTTATCGGCAATCACAATCAAATCTTCAATGTTATCTTCAAAATCAGGTAATAATTCTGAAGCTAAATCTTTTGAGAGACTCTTAATTTCCTTTCTTTCCAATAGACTTTCAACCAGTTGAAGCGTTGAAATCTGAATGTCATTTGAATTATTCAGCTCATCGAACTGAACTTTTGATTTGCTGAAATAAAGTCGATACACTTTGTCTTTGCCTACAAAATATTCCAAAAATGCCTGATTTTTTTTCAAGGCTTTTTGCTGATAATAACGAATGTTTTCGGCCAATAATAAATTTTTGGCTTCGTAATAATCCGGATGATTTTCCCGAAGATATTCCTGAATTTTCTCGATTTCATAATTCAGTTCTATCTGTTTGTCCAACATATTTTGAAGGTTGGCATTCGTGGTTGTGGAATCACTTTGGGCCAAGTAAATTGCATCGTTCAATTGCGATAGTTCACGGTTCAGACGTTTTTCATCGTTGAGAATTTCATTCGACACTCCTTTCTCCGTTTTGATTTCCAAATCCATCATTCCATCAAGCAAAACCGTGGATTTATTGATTTCCATCAGTCGAAACAAAGTATTCAATACCTTGCTTTCTTTGGAATATTTATGCATTTCTGCTGCAATTTCCATCGAGTTTTCAATATAAGTCGCCACGCTCTGACTATAATACAATTTAGAATTCTGATAATTGTATTCGGTTTTTCCTTTGATAATGATTTCGATTAATTCTTCTATGTTTTCAAATGCTTTTTCAAGCGCTTCTCGGTTTTGAGTCAGTTGGTATTCTTTGAACAAAATAGAATTTCGAATTGAAAGTGCTTCGGTATCAAGCAAATCGGTATTATGGTGAAGGGAAAGAATATCTTCTGCTCGATCCAGATGATTTTTTGCTTGGTTCAATTCATTTAACCCCAGATAAATTTTCGCCATTCTTAAGCCGCTAATCGCTTTAACTTTGAAATCGTTTTCTAAATGTTTATTGATTAAATCCTCCGATTGTTCTGCATAATACAAGGCTTCAGAATAGTTTTCCGTTTCGGTGTACATATCAATCAAACTATCGTAAGCCGAAGAAATCGAATAAATTCTGCCGGTTGCTCGAGAAGAATCCACTGCAAGCAAATAATATTTTTCTGCCTCTTTGAAATTTCCAGCTTCTTTTTCAATGAAAGCCAAATCGATGTAAACTTGAGTGGTAAACTTATCATCTTTCCCAAAAAAATCAAGACTTTCTTCCAATACTTGATTCATAAGTTTTCGAGCGCCTTCATAATTTTCCTGCTGTACATACACCCGCGACAAGGACATAGAAGGCAAGGATTTCAGATAAACAGACTCAATTTTTAATACATCATTGGCAAGTGAATAAGCTTTTAAACTATAAAATTCAGCTTTTTGAATGTCCTTTAAAATAAAATAAGTATCGGCTAAAAGCGAATAATAGGTAATCAAAGTCGGACTTTCCTCACCATGAGCTTTTATTTCCCAATCAATGGCTTCTTTCAAATAATATCCCGATTCGGGATAATCGCCGGTTTTGCCTTGAAAAATCATACCGATGTTAAAAGCCAACTGAGAACGTCGCTGAAAAATGGACTGGGTTTCATTTGGGAAATTCTTTAATTCAGCATAAGCTACCTCCATCATATAAAGCGAACTATCGATTTTATCGGCATTATAATAAGCACCACCGACCCATTGCAACATTGAAATTCGTTTGAAAGTCCAGTCGGAATTTAAATTATTCAGCGATTTATTTCCGTAATGCAAGGCATCTGGAAAATTTCTTTGGGAATGAAAATGTTTGGCAATGGTTTCAAAAACAGCCGAAATGGTTGAAGTTTCAACGGATTTTGAACCAGAATAATTTTCTGCTAATTTTTTTAGATTCTCCAATGAGCCAGTTTGATTTTGTAATAACTCAATACGGTATTTAAGATTCAACAACTGAACATACAAATCGGTTTCATTGCTTTTTAAATCGGGATAATCCCTAAGAATTTCTTCTATCCATTTTAAATCCTCGGATTGTTTTTCGATGTCTGCACGATAAGTTCCCGGGGATTGTCGCATTGAAATTCTATAAATCACAGACAAAATCTCTTCTTTGGGCTGCAATCTTCCTTTTTCTACATAAAGACTGAGAAAAATAGAGTCGGCTTTCCCCCATTCGGAATTATCGCCCTTTACAGGTCCGTTCAGAAACATTTCCTCCGCTTGTTCAAATAAGGAAGAAGATGGAGTTTGAAAACCAAAAAATAAAAACAAGAAGAGAATTGAAAATGGGAGAGCTCTCATCATAGAAAAGGATTTGTTCAAATCTAATCAATAAATCCATAATTTAAAAATAAGAAATCTCGAAGTTTAACTGATAGAATTTTCTTTATTAAATTTGTAGAAACCAATTTATTAAAATCAAATGAAACCCTCTAGACTGATCAGCCTTTTACTCGCCGCTATTTTGTTTTATCTGGTACATATCGACGTTCAAAAAGAAAAAAAAGAACGACAAAAACATCTGGAATCCCTTATCTGGTCGCCACCGCCTGACGATGGCAAAGTGTATCGCGGCTGGGATTACAACAAAGAAGAATGGATCGAAGACAAGGGTTATAATTACCGTTTCAACCCACATCTTTATTCCGATGAGGAATTACAAAAATTGCGAGAAGAATTGGAATACGATACCGAAGGAAGGTATTTTCATATTCCCGGCAAAAGGATTCTCACTCGAGAACAAGAAATCCAGGAAGAAGTCGAAAGATATATTGAAGATAATATCGAAGATATTTTGGACGAATACGCAAATTAACGCACGAGATTCATCCACCAACAATCCAGTCCATCCGTTGCTATGTGCATCAAAAGCCCGATCGCGGGAATCCTTGTTTTGGGAGAAAACAACATCAACAAATAAGCTCCAATTGCCCATTGGGTATGAAGTGGGTGAAACCCAATGCTGCAGCGGTTAGGGTCAAAAAAAGGATCGGCCAAAAGATGATCCAAATCTACCAACATAGTCAATAGAAAAATCAGATAAACCTTTTTCCAATTGTTTCGAAAAAATAAAATAGCAACAATGGCCGGAAAACCTAAATGCAGAAAATAATGTACAAAACTCTGTAACATACTCATAAAAAAACCTTGTCAGAGCGAATCTGACAAGGTGGAAATTATAAAAAAACTGATTATTTTATTATTATTTAGCTTCTTCTGCTTCAACTTGACCGTGAGCACCTTTTTTGTGTTCATTTACAGTCAAATCAGCATTCACAGAATAAGCGCTTCCGAAACCATTTACATAAGACCCGCTGATAGGTTGCAAATCAATCAGAATAAAATCCTTCAGATCAGCTAACATTTTCACGATATTTCCATGTTTAGCTTCCAAAGCATTGACTGCGCGTTCGTAAAATTCGGATTTCTCATCTACGACAACGGCTTCGCAATCCATGGTCAGACGATCACGCGCATAGATTTGTTTTACCGCTGATTCATCTTGAATTACCATCACAGAAACACGTTTTCTATCACGCAAATTTCGAGTGTGGCGAGCCATGAAAGATACTAAAACCTGAAAACCTCCATCAATCTGCACAAAGGGCGCATAACTGGAAGCCGGGGTTCCATCCTCGTTCAAAGTAGCTAAAATTACAGATTTAGCTTCCCCAATCAACTCTTCAATTTTGGGCGCTTTGGGCTTTACTTTCTTTTGAGCAGCTACGATATCGGTCATAATTTTTGATTTTTAAGTAATTAATTATGCGCCAAAGTTAATAATTTTAGAATGAATCTAAATACTTAAAGGTATGATATTTATTGGCTTTAGTTCTAAACAAAAAACCTGTCAAGTTTCAGAAACCTGACAGGTTGAATTTATACTAAGAATAATCGAAAAATTAATCCATATAACTCTCAATCGGTGGACAGGTACAAACCAAATTTCTGTCTCCAAAAGCATCATCTACTCTCGCTACCGGCGTAAAGAATTTGCGCTCTCTCACCCAATCCAACGGATAAGCTGCTTTCTGGCGCGAATAAGGGAATTCCCATTCGTCAGCCGTTACAACATCCAATGGATGCGGCGCATTTTTCAATACATTATTGTCCTGCGTAAAATCTCCGTTTGCTACCTCATCGATTTCAACTTTGATCTGAATCAAAGCATCAACAAAACGATCCAGTTCTGCTTTAGATTCCGATTCGGTTGGCTCGATCATCAAAGTTCCAGCAACCGGGAAAGAAACCGTCGGTGCATGGAAACCATAATCCATCAGACGTTTCGCAATATCGGAAACTTCAATTCCCAGTTTTTTGAACGGGCGAAAATCCAGAATAAACTCGTGTGCTACCACATCGTTTGCATTGGTATAAAGTACGTCGTAATGTTTTTCCAATCGGGATTTCATGTAATTCGCATTCAAAATCGCATGTTTGGTCGAATTGGTCAAACCTTTTTCGCCTAACATACGGATGTACGAATAAGAAATTGTCAAAATCAAAGATGAACCATAAGGCGCAGCCGAAAATACCGTATCGGATTTCTCACCGCCGGTTTCAATCAAAGGATGTGAACCTAAATAAGGCGCCAAATGTTTGGCCACACAAATCGGTCCAACACCCGGCCCTCCACCACCATGCGGAATGGCAAAAGTTTTATGCAAATTCAGATGACAAACATCTGCTCCAATCATTCCCGGCGCTGTCAAGCCCACTTGTGCATTCATATTAGCTCCGTCCATATAAATCTGTCCGCCCGCATCATGAACCAGTTTGGTTACTTCCATAATGTTGGAATCAAAAGCCCCATAAGTCGATGGATACGTAATCATCAAAGCCGATAAATTCTCGCGGTGTTTCTCGATTTTCAGTTTCAAATCTTCAATATCGGTTTCACCGTTTGGCAAATTTTTCACAATTACCACTTTCATTCCAGCCATAGCAGCCGAAGCAGGATTCGTTCCATGCGCAGATTCTGGAATGATCACAACGTTTCGGTGACCTTCTCCTTGATCTTTCTGATACGAGCGAATGACCATCAATCCGGCGTATTCACCCTGAGCACCGGAATTCTGCTGAACAGATGTAGCGGCAAATCCGGTGATGACGGAAAGGTGATCTTCCAGGTTTTTAATCAATTCCTGATAACCTGCTGCATATTTTTTTGGAACGAATGGATGAACCGCTCCAAATCCACTCCAACTCAATGGAAGCATTTCGGTAGCAGCGTTTAATTTCATCGTACAAGAACCTAAAGCAATCATTGAATGATTTAGTGCTAAATCTTTCTTTTCCAAACGTTTGATGTAACGCATCAATTCGGTTTCGGTATGATATAAATTGAATACTTCATGCGAAAGGAAATCAGAAGTTCTGACCAATTCAGCAGGAATTCTTCCTTCTTTAAATTCTTTTTTCTCAATGGATTTTCCTTTGATTTCAGCGAAAATCTGAATTAGTTTATCCAATTCTTCTTCCGAAACCACTTCGTCCATTGCAATACTGATTTTTCCTTCTTCAAAGAAATTCAGTAAAATATTATTTTCTTCAAATTTCTCTTTTGTAATTCCTTCGGCTTCGATCTGAATCGTATCAAAGAAATTCGAGTGAACAATTTTATATCCCAATTCATTCAAAGCATCGTGCAAGCGAACCGCTTTCTGATGAATGTTTTGTGCGATATGCGTCAGTCCGCCCTTTCCGTGGTAAACGGCATACATTCCGGCCATCACGGCCAAAAGTACCTGTGCCGTACAAATATTGGAAGTCGCTCGCTCACGTTTGATGTGTTGTTCGCGCGTCTGCAAAGCCATTCGCAAGGCAAACTTTCCGTTTCTGTCCTGAGAAACTCCAATAATCCTTCCCGGAATCTGACGTTTGTAATCTTCCGTACAACTCATATAAGCTGCGTGAGGCCCGCCATAACCCATCGGGATTCCAAATCTTTGGGAAGTACCGATTGCGATGTCCGCTCCCATGTCACCGGGTGATTTCAAAAGAACCAAAGCCATCAAATCAGCAGCCATAGCAACTTGCATCCCTTTTTCTTTTAGCTCAGCAATCAAAGAAGTATAATCCACAACTTCTCCTGATTTGCCCGGATACTGAAACAATGCTCCATAGAAACCTTCGTCAAAATCAAATTCAGCCGGATTTCCAGTCACGATTTCGATTCCCAATCCGCTTGCTTTGGTTTGACAAACTGCTAAACTTTGTGGCAAAATGTCTTCGGACATGAAGAATTTATTCGCATCATTTTGATTTCGGGGTCGGGATTCAAACATCATATGCATCGCTTCGGCGCAAGCCGTGGATTCATCCAGTAAAGAAGCATTGGCAATCGGCAATCCGGTCAAATCCGAAATTACGGTTTGGAAATTCAGCAAAGCTTCCAGTCGACCTTGTGCGATTTCAGCCTGATAAGGCGTGTAAGCAGTGTACCAACCCGGGTTTTCTAAAATATTTCTTTGAATCGGCGAAGGTAAAATCGTGCGGTAATAACCGTATCCGATATAACTTCTCGCTTTGATATTATTGTCAGCTAACTCTTGCAAGTGCTGCAAAATTTCATATTCCGACATAGCAACAGGCAAATTCAGTTTGTCTTTGAAACGAATTTCAGCCGGCATGGTGTCGTTTATCAAATCATCGATGGAATCCTTTCCAATAACAGAAAGCATTTCAGCCGCATCTTCTGACAAAGTCCCGATGTGGCGAAGGGAAAAATCTTGTGTATTCATATTTATTTGCGGTGAATTAAAACCTCAAATTTACGATTTTAATTATTGCGAAAACCTAATCTTTATCAACTAAATCGTGAATTTCTAATGAGTTTAATCTTTTATTTAAATCAAAAAAAGAATGAATTGATAATTTATAAAGGATATATAATTAATTATTTTCCAATTCTTTGAGTAAATCAACCAAATCGATAGGGCGCGTGTACATTTCCAGTGAGCCATCGGGTTTTTGAGGCCAAACTTCTTTGGGACGATCCCAATACAGTTCCACGCCATTTCCATCGGGATCGTTCAAATACAAAGCTTCCGAAACGCCATGATCACTTGCACCGGTTAAGGGATAATTTGCTTTTCTCAATCGATCAAAAATTACCGCCAAATCTCTACGGGTCGGATAAACAATAGCGGTGTGGTAAAGTCCTACTCCATTTCGGGAAGCTGGAGGCGCATCTTTGCTATGCCATGTATTTAGACCAATGTGGTGGTGATATCCACCTGCAGAAATAAATGCGGCCTGATCACCGTACATCGTGGTTAGTTCAAATCCCAATAACCCTGTATAAAATGCTAATGAGCGCTCTAAATCCGCCACTTTTAAATGAACATGACCGATTCGAGTTTGAGCAGGAACTATGTATGAATCCATAATATGTTTTTTTAAATTTAAATAGAAACTAAGTTCATTATATTTTTCTTAGAATCAAAAAAGACTGCCTTGAAAAGACAGCCTCTTTTGAAAAAACTTCTAAACTTAAAACTATTAATGATTGCTTGGTTTTGGAGCCCAACGATCATATGGAGTCATATCAAAATTATTGACTTCTTCCATCGTTAAGCCCAATGCTTTTGCTACTCCTTCACCGTATTCCGGGTCTGCTTTGTAGCAGTTTCTGATGTGGCGAACCTGAATGAATTTTTCAGCTCCTCCAATTTGCCTTGCGGTGTTTCCGAATAATAAATCTGCTTTTCCGTCGGCTTTGATGATACGGAATAAATCTCCCGGTTGCGTGAAGTAATCTTCATCATCATCACGGAAATTATGTGCATAAGCATCTCCCGACAACTCCAAAGGTGGTTCTTTGGTTTCGGGTTGTTCCTGCCATTCCCCGTAACTGTTCGGTTCATAGTGCATCGTACTACCATAATTTCCGTCCACACGCATAGCTCCATCTCGATGGAAAGCAAAATAAGGACATCTTGGTTTGTTTACAGGAATTTGGAAATGATTTACCCCCAATCGGTATCGCTGCGCATCACCATATGAAAATAATCTCCCTTGAAGCATTTTATCAGGTGAGAATCCAATTCCAGGAACAATATTCGTTGGGTTGAAAGCAGCTTGCTCAACATCCGCAAAGTAGTTTTCAGGGTTGCGATTCAGTTCAAATTCACCTACCGGAATCAATGGGAAATCTTTCTTAGACCAAACTTTTGTCAAATCAAACGGATGAAAACGATAAGTTTTCGCTTGCTCTTCCGTCATGATTTGAATGTACATTTTCCATTTAGGAAAATCTTTTCTCTCAATGGCATCAAATAAATCACGTTGAGAAGACTCACGATCCATCCCCACAACTTTTGCAGCTTCCTCGTCTGATAAATTTTCAATTCCCTGTTGGGTTCTGAAATGGAATTTCACCCAATGACGTACATTATCTTTATTGATGAAACTATAAGTATGGCTTCCAAATCCATGCATGTGACGATAGCCTTTTGGAATTCCTCGGTCGCTCATCACAATCGTAACTTGGTGTAAAGATTCAGGAAGCAAAGTCCAGAAATCCCAGTTATTATTTGCACTTCTAAGATTGGTTTTGGGATCGCGTTTTACAGCGTGATTCAAATCCGGGAATTTCATCGGATCACGGAAAAAGAAAACAGGTGTATTATTCCCAACCAAATCCCAGTTTCCTTCGTCAGTATAAAACTTCAAAGCAAAACCGCGAATATCACGCTCAGCATCTGCAGCTCCTCGCTCTCCGGCTACCGTAGAGAAACGGGCAAACATCTCTGTTTTCTTACCTATTTCCGAGAAAATATTTGCTTTCGTGTATTGAGTAATGTCATGCGTGACAGTAAAAGTACCAAACGCACCTGAACCTTTGGCGTGCATACGGCGCTCAGGAATTACTTCGCGATCGAAATTAGCCATCTTTTCCAAAAACCAAAAATCCTGCATGAGCATAGGACCTCTGGGACCGGCAGTTTGAACGTTTTGATTATCAGGAACAGGAGCTCCTGTTTGTCTCGTCAGTTTTCTTTTGTTTTCTTCCATTTTAATTCAGTTTAATTATAATTTTTAATCTTAATTCAATTTGAATAAGCCTGAAAAGCTATCAATTTTATGCTTATATAGCCCATAGGTTTTTATCTTCCTAATTTACGAAATTTTAAGAACATTTATTGTAAAAGTTGAAGCTCATCTACTTTTTCATCAAGCAAGGTAGAATTAGTTAAGAAAGGATTGAGAATTTCATGATTGAATTTCTTTATCATATTATAAAAACCTTTCCCGAAATTGAAATTAAAATTTTTTAACCAATTTAAAACCAAATTATTTATTAGGAAATTTTAGAAATTATTCCAAATTGATTTTTTCTATGATTATTCCTCAAAAAAAAAACGGAGAACTTTCGCCCTCCGTTTTATTAATGTAAATGGGACTACTTTCCGCCCACAAGCACAATCTCATCCACTCGAATTTCAGTAATCGTTCGTTTATTACCTTCCTTATCATCATAATTTCGATAAGTTATCTTGCCTTCTACTACGATTTCATTTCCTTTCTCAACGAATTTACTCATGATTTCAGCGGTTTTCCCAAAGGCAACCAAATTGTGCCATTGAGTCTCTTCGATTTTCTCTCCCTTCGAATTTTTATAAAAATCCGAAGTGGCTAAACTTACTTTGGCAATCAATACATTTTCCAATTCGATGGTTTCAACGTCTTTTCCGGTTCTACCGATCAGCGTAACTTTGTTTCTTAGTGACATAACTTTAAATTTTAATTGTTGAACATTCAGATAAGAGACTTTCCTTGTCATCTCAAATCTCTGCTGCAAAGGTTTCACTAAGAAAAAATACGAGTCGGTAGAAAAATAATTAAAATCGTTTGTAGTCGTTTGAAAATTAATAAAAACCTTTAAATCAATTATTTATTAGAAATCCTTATTTCATTTAAAATTGAAATAATTTTGCACTACTCGACGATAGTTTACACCGCGGTATATCCACCATCAATAGGTAAAGTAATTCCGGTAATGAATGAAGCATCATCACTCGCCAAAAACAAAACCGTTCGCGCTACTTCAATTGGTTCTCCCAAACGTCCTATCGGATGCAGGTTTACCAAATTGTCGATTACTTCCTGTGACAATGTATTTATCAGAGGTGTTTTGATGTATCCGGGTGCGATTGCCACCGCACGGATGCCGTCTCTGCTCACTTCCGCAGCAATTTGTTGGGTCAATAATTTAACACCGCCTTTCGTAGCTGCATAAGCTGCCAAACCTTCTCTCGCCACCAAACTATGGATGGAACCGGAGTTGATAATCACACCGCCCGTTCCTTGCTTTCTGAATTGTTTGATCGCATAACGGTCGCTCAGGTAAACACTTTTCAGGTTAACATCGATTACCTTTTGCCAATCATCGGTTTCCAGATTTTCCAGGGTTCTCTCAATATTAATTCCGGCATTGGCAAACATAATATCCAGTTTTCCAAATTTAGCAACCGTTTGTTCTACAAGTTTGGCTATATCGCCTTCATCGGCCACATTGGTTTTAACGAAAATAGTGGAATATCCGTCAGCATTCATTTTCTCCGATAATTCAGCTGTTTGATCAGAAATATCTGCAAGCACAACGCTTGCTCCTTCTTTTGCAAATTCTAAGGCAGTAGCTTCTCCCAGCCCACTGCCGGCTCCTGTTACAATCGCAACTTTGTTTTCAAATCGTTTCATTTTTATTTTTTTTATTTAATTCTTATTCAGTCAATATCTTACGAATTCCTTCTTCATAGGTAGTCACCCGAAATTCAGGAAACCGTTTTTTGAATTTATCCGAGAGAAATAGATTGTCCACTTCATATCTCGGAAGCAGTTCCAAAAGTTCTTCTGTATGTTTATAACGAATGCTTTCTTCCTCAAATTCCTGCTTAGAAATTATACTCTGCTTCAAATTTCGACCCAGAATTTCACCTGCCAAATCAATTATTTCCTTATAAGTGAGTCGATTATCATCACAAGGCAAATGCCAGCTTTGGCCATAAGCATCGGGTGTATTTCCCAACAAAGCCATCGCACGACTCGCATCAGGCGTCCAGATCAGAGTTCTTTTCACATCATCCCGAACAATTGCTTTGGGCTCTTTACCTTCTTTGATTTTATCGAAAACAAAGGTATGGCTGATGCTCTTTGTTTTATCGGGACCATAAAATTCCGGTGCACGGCATATCAGAATTTCAATCCTTTGCTTTTCCATTTCTTCCAGGATCATTTCCGTCATTTCAGCCCGGATTTCCGACTTTCTTCCCTTGGGTGTAAAAGCCGTGGCTTCGGTTTGCGGCTCTGCCGTTTTCGGATACATATAAGTATTATCAAAAAATACCAGTTTGGTTTCCGCTTTCAGACAAGCGTCCAAAGCATTTTTAATCATCTGCACATATTGAGCTTCCCAAAGCTCCGTATCCATCGGTAAACCCACTGTAATGTACACAATCTCACTTCCCTTTACTGCGGCTTGGGGTGCTTCGGTATCCATCAAATCAGCCGATATCAACTCATCGCTTGTATGAATTTCTTTCGGATTTCGGCTGACCAGCCTTAAATCTTTCGTGTAATTTCTGTACAATTCGCGGGTGAGTTCTTCACCAATTTGTCCGTTTGCGCCAAGTATAGTCTGCATAAATTAATTTTTAATGAACGTCAGTGGTTAGATAAAGCCCATCCCAATGGATTTACTTTCTTACAAATTTACACAAGACTTCCCGGAAAAAAATTGATCTGTGTTAAGAATACAATTTGAAAGTATTAAGATGAGTGTATCATCCGCTGCAGCAGATTGTTTCTTTTCTGCCTCCTTGGTATCGCATGTGGTTAAAAAAAATCAGCGAACATCTGCGCCAATAAGTTTCCGATTTAATGTCCTATTTGTTTCTGGATTAGAAAAAGCTTTTTAAAAAGTAGCGTAACACAAGAGGCTAAAACAAACGGAAATGTGAGTTGAATAAAATTGATTTACCATCAATATACTAAGGAAAAGAGATAAAAATACAGATAGCAAAACCCAAATAGCATCTTTAGCTTGTTTGCCTGCAAATACAATAGCGCATAATACAGCATTGTAACTAAATAAACCCATGCTTATATCATGGATTGGGACTGATAAATTGAAAGCAATAATAGCAGAAAGTATTGCCCCTGCAAACCCATACAATGCTGAAATTGGAGAACTGATAAATACTGCGATGAAAAACAAGAAACCAGATACCAAATTGTCTTGAAATATGACCTGTCCAAAGCCTCTGAAACCCATAGTTAAATAGTCGATGCTAACGATATTAATGATTGGCGAAACATGGATTATTTCCGTAAAATAAGTCCGGACAAATAAAAGGATTGCCCAAGTAACCAAAACAAAAGGAAGCGTAAAAACAGGTATTTTTCTTTTTATGAAAAAATGCTGTATTATAGTTGCCAATGAGGAACCAAGGATGATCAATAGCCAACTTAAAATGACCGGTTTAAAAAATAATAGGATGGCTACACCTACTAAAGCAGCACTGAATCCGTACAATCCTTTGTCAATTCAATCTTTTTAATGCTATTATTCTTTGGGGTCATTCCTCTTGCTCTATAAATTATTTAAAGGCTGTAACAATTGCCAAAGGTCGCTAAAAATTCTGATTAATCTCAGTCTGTGAAAAGAACTCAGAAACAATCATTTGTGAAAAATAATTTTGTTTCATTTGGAATTCAGTTTGGAGAAGAGGGGTTGTTGATGTTGGTGCAGTCCTATAATTATTCATTAATCTTCTCGGTAAATAATATATTCGTATTTATTTCCAATCAGCCAGCCCCATTTCCTTTTACAAGGTGCTTTTAACTTAATCGGTAGTCGTTTTCCATTTTCACCAACATAATACAATTTATCTTCTTCCATTTCCAGTATAATACTTTTTTCAGCTTCACGAAATGTGGATATACTATCTTTAAAATTCATGGTTGATGAGTAGTCAAATAAGGTGTAATAATCGAGGGTTAATTTAATATTTTTAATTTTATAAAGTCCATATTCATCCCAGCTTAAATCAAATTCGCTCGTCCATTTAAATGTATTATCAGGATAAAGCGTAAAACTTTCCATTAAAAGTTATAAAAAATGATATTTTCGTTAGTAGTAATTTCAAAGCTCCACACAATATCAGCTTATAAAATAATCTTCACACCTCCCCCTCAAATATAGACAATCATTTTGTTTTTGTTTAAATATAAGTTTGTGAAAATAGATTGCGCAATTCATACTCAAGAAGAATAGTTTAATTAAACAATTTTATACGTTTTTAAATTAATCAATAACCCATTTCTTTTCGTACGAAGAATTATCTTTGTCTAAATCCAATTTTAAATGAACATTCAAGACAAAATTCTTGCATTAAGGGAAGAACTCAATCAGCACAATTACAATTATTACGTTTTAGATACGCCCAAAATTTCTGATTATGAGTTCGATCAATTGTTGAAAGAATTACAGGAATTAGAAGAAGCGCATCCCGAATTCTTTGATCCCAACTCCCCTACGCAGCGCGTGGGCGGAACTGTGACTAAAATATTTCCAACCATTGTTCACGAACATCGGATGTATTCGCTCGATAATTCCTATTCAATCGAAGATTTACAAGATTGGGAAAAACGGATTGAAAAAGCACTTGACGAAAAAGTGGAATTTGTTTGCGAACTCAAATACGATGGCGCATCGGTTTCGATTTTGTATGAAAATGGATTGCTCAAACAAGCCGTAACACGTGGTGACGGATTTCAGGGCGATGAAATTACCGCCAATGTCAAAACCATTCGTTCGGTTCCTTTGAAATTGAAAGGTGATTTTCCTGAAAAATTTTATGTTCGTGGCGAAATCATTTTGCCTCACAAAGAATTTGAGCGCATCAATTCCGAACGTGCGGAACTGGGGCTGGAACTTTATGCCAATCCACGAAATACAGCGAGCGGAAGTCTGAAATTGCAGGACAGCGGCGAAGTAGCCAAACGAAAACTGGATTGTTATCTCTATACGATTGTTGGGAATAATCTGAATTTTAATTCCCAATGGGATATGCTGAAAGCGGCGGAATCTTTTGGTTTTAAAATTCCCAAAACCGCCAAATTATGTTCAAGTCTGCAGGAAGTTTTGGATTTCATTGATTATTGGGACAGCGAACGTAAAAATCTTCCGTTTGAAATTGATGGAATTGTCGTAAAAGTCAATTCTTTTGCGCAACAGGAAGAATTGGGACACACGGCTAAATCTCCTCGTTGGGCAATGGCTTATAAATTCAAAGCCGAAAAAGCCGAAACCGAATTGCTGAGTATTTCTTATCAGGTCGGACGAACGGGGGCCATTACCCCGGTTGCCAATTTGAAACCGGTTTCCCTGGCGGGAACCATTGTGAAACGCGCTTCTCTGCACAACGAAGATATCATCAATAAGCTCGACGTGAGAATCGGTGATAGGGTTTATGTAGAAAAAGGCGGCGAAATCATCCCAAAAATCGTGGAAGTAAATTTTGATGTGCGTCAGCCCGATTCACAGCCGGTTGAATTCATCAAAAATTGTCCGGAATGCGGTTCGGCGCTCATCCGAAACGAAGGCGAAGCCCAGCATTTCTGTCCGAATGAAGACGAATGCAAACCACAAATCATCGGAAGAATTGAACATTTTGTTTCGAGAAAAGCGATGGATATGGCGAGCATCGGAGTGGAAACCATTGGTTTGTTGTTTGATAATCAATTGGCTAAAGATGCCGCCGATTTATACGATTTGAAGAAAGAAGAAATCCTTCCACTCGATCGGATGGCCGATAAATCTGCACAAAACATTATGGATGCCATAGAAAAATCAAAGGAAATTCCTTTTGAAAAAGTTCTGTATGCCATCGGAATTCGGCACGTAGGCGAAACGGTTGCTAAAAAATTAGCCAAAGAATTTCATTCGATGGAAAATCTGATGAATGCAACCATCGAAGAATTATCAAATACAGATGATGTCGGAGAAAAAATCGCTTGGAGCATTCAGGAATTCTTTTCAAAAGAGAAAAACCGAATTTTGGTCAACCGATTGAAAGAAGCCGGTTTGAAAATGGAAATTGGCGAAGAATCCAAACCTACTTCTGATATTTTGGTAGGAAAAACTTTTCTTTTCACGGGTGCTTTGACGCAGTTTACACGTGATGAAGCCCAGAAATTAGTCGAACAAAACGGTGGGAAAAATGTTTCCGGTGTGAGTGAAAATTTGAATTATTTAATTGCCGGAGAAAAAGCTGGAAGTAAACTCAAAAAGGCTGAAGCACTTGGAACTGTGAAAATTCTGACGGAAGATGAGTTTTTGGAAATGATTAATTCCTGATTTTGAATGAATTAAATTAAAACTAAAATCATTTTCTTATTTTAGTAAATTAAAATTAAGGTTATGAAAAACTTATTCTTCATTCTTTTAGTTTCCATTGGAATTTTCATTCAGGCGCAATCTACAGAAATCCAAGGCGCTTATCTGTCGCAAAAAGGCGATGTTCATCAGCTTTGGTTGTTTGTGGACGGTTATTCTTCCCTGACGGAATTCAAAGCCAATGAATTTATTTCCACAATGGGCGGACCGTATCAAACTCAAAATAATCAATTGATTATTTCAGTTGAATTCAATGATAAAGACAGTTCGGAAGTAGGAAATCAACTGGTTTTTCCATTGAAATTCAATGGAGATGATTTCACGGATTCCGAAGGAAATAAATGGGTAAAACAAAATAAATCCCAAGATTTGGACGGTACCTGGAAAATCACGGGAAGGAAAATCGACGGGGAAATGAAGGAGATTCACCAAAGAGGCGAACGAAAAACGCTGAAACTTTTGGTGGGAGGTTATTTTCAATGGTTTGCGATTGATCCTTCCCAAAAGAGCTTTTCGGGAACCGGTGGTGGAATTTATACATTTGAAGGCGGAAAATACACCGAAAAAATTCAGTTTTTCTCAAGAGACAATTCCCGTGTGGGCGCATCATTGCAGTTCGATGGGGAATTGAAAGACGGAAAATGGCACCACAGCGGGTTGAGTTCCAAAGGCGATCCGATTTATGAAATCTGGGGCAGAATCAATTGATTTAAATCTTATTCTAATTTTGTTCCGTTTCCTTCTTTTCTTTTTTTCGGATTTCATATGGCGATTTATCCATAGGATTCGCTCCAAATGTTCCAAAAAATACAGATACAATTCCCACAAAAACTGTATATAAAATCATGGCAACGATAAATCCATAAAAAGGATTTTCACTCGTGAAAAAGCCGATAGAGACGGCAATCACAAATCCCACGATATAATAAATAAATACTTTTTTCATTTTTTAATTTTAATAAAATTTTACTTTCTACTTACTAACTCTTCTCAAACTTCAACGTATTGAAAGCTTTAATAAGTGCATCTCTACTTTCAATTTTTAAATTATTTCCGTAAAAATTAAATCTTACCGAGCCATTTATATTTCTGTCCCATATTGAATCCAAATATATTCCTGTCGTCCCCCTTATTCCCTTTTTGGGATAAATAATCTTGGCTTTTTTATTATCTATCTCCTTGAATTCTGTTATGTGAGAATTCAAAGAATCAACATTAATGATATTTATTAAAGAATCACGGATTTTAAATGCCTTATCAGGGTCGATCCCTTCGTTTAACCTAAGAACATCCCAAAAAATACTGTCTTTTATTGGTTGATTGATATCTAAAGAATTCGAATAAAGTCCATAATCAAAAATTATTGAATCTTTGTCTTCCGTAACAATGCCACCAACATAACTATCGGTACCTTTTAATTTTATTTTTTTCCATTTTCTTGGAACTTCGATTGTAAATCCATCAAATTTCACCTTCTTAGTTTCAGATTTATTACAAGCGGGTATCAATACTAATAAAATTAATAGGAAGAAATTGTGTTTACTTGGTTTCGAATTAATTCGCATAAGTTCGACTTACTTTTTTGATTCCATCTACTTGCTTTAATTGTTCCAGAATTTTTTCGAGTTGGGATTTATTTTTAACCGAAACCGAAATTTTCCCGTCAAATACACCGTCTTCTTCTGAGATGTTTATGCTTCGAATATGCACGTGCAAGTTAGACGAAATAATTTTAGTAATATCATTAACCAACCCAATTCTGTCCAATCCCTGAAGGGTCAATATTGCCCGATACAACTGCGAACTGGAATCAATCCATTTGGCACGAATGATCCGATAGGCTTGGTTGGCCTGGAGAGAAACCGCATTGGGACAATCGTTTTTGTGAACCCGAATTCCCTTTGCCACCGTTACAAATCCAAATACCTTATCTCCGGCAATCGGATTGCAACAGGAAGCCAAGTCATAGTCCAGTTTTTCCTCGTCGGGACCGAAAACCAAAGAATCCAGTTTTTGTTTCGGTTCTTCTTCCTGTGTGACTACCGTTTTGGATTTCGGACGGAAACGATTGATAAATCCGGTAATTCCCGATTTACTTTCAGCGAATTTCCGTAGGCTTTTATTGTCAATTTCACCCGTTGCAACCTTGTAAAACATATCTTGACTATTTCTAAGCTTGAAATAGTTCTGCAAATCATTGACAGTTTTCTCATTGAAATCAATTTTCAAATGACGCAATTTCCGTTTCAGAATTTCTTTTCCATCCTCAGAAATAGCTCTTCTCTCTGCGTTGAGTGAAGCTTTGATTTTGGATCGAGCCTTACTCGTAGCCACAAAATCCAGCCAGTCGGCCTTGGGTCTTTGGTTGGGTGAAGTCAGGATTTCTACTTGATCTCCACTTTGAAGTTCATGGCTAAGCGGATACAATTTCCCATTGACTTTGGCTCCTAAACAGGTATCTCCGATATTGGAATGAATGGCGTATGCAAAATCAAGTGAGGAAGCACCTTTGGGCAATGAAAATAAATCTCCTTTGGGTGTGAAAACATAAATTTCCTTGGCGTAGAGGTTGAATTTAAAATTATCAATGAATTCCGATGCGTCCTGGGTTTCGTTGTTTTCCAACATTTCCCGAACTTGGCTGATCCATTCATCGAGTTTGGAGTCTTCGACTTGATAATTTTCTTTGTATTTATAGTGTGCCGCCACTCCCCTTTCGGCCAGTTCATCCATTCTTTCGGAACGGATTTGAACTTCTACCCAACGCGCCATCGGGCCCATAACTGTGATGTGTAGGGATTCATATCCAGTGGATTTGGGTTGGGAAATCCAGTCGCGCAGACGTTTGGGATTGGGACGAAAAATATCGGTCACGACCGAGTAAATTTTCCAAGCTAGGAATTTCTCATTTTTTTTGTCGGAACGATATATAATCCGAATGGCAAATTTGTCGTAAACCTCTTCAAAACTGATGTTTTGAGAAACCATTTTTCGGTGAATCGAAAAAACGGATTTGGATCTTCCTTTGATTTCAAATTCCAATCCTTCGTCTTGCAATCGGTTTTGAATTATTTCTGAAAAACCCTCGATATATTTCTCTCGTTCTTTTTTGGTTTCTTGTAATTTCCGCTCAATACTGAAATATTCCTCCGGCTTGGTGTATTTCAAACTCAAATCTTCTAACTCTGATTTGATGTTGTACAGCCCCATACGGTGTGCAAGAGGTGCATAGATAAAAATGGTTTCCGAAGCGATTTTCAATTGCTTGTCTTCATGCATTGATTCCAGCGTACGCATATTGTGAAGACGGTCAGCAATTTTAATCAGAATTACACGAACGTCCTCAGAAAGCGTGAGCAGAAGCTTTCGATAGTTTTCGGATTGAATCGAAACATCTTGTTTGTTGAGGATTGAAATTTTGGTAAGTCCATCGATGATTCGCGCGATTCTTTCCCCAAATAATTCTTCGATGTCTTCTAAAGTGTAATCGGTGTCCTCCACCACGTCGTGCATCAGTGCTGCAGCAATACTCGTTGCGCCCAAACCGATTTCATCTGCGACAATTTTGGCTACTTCAATCGGATGGAAAATATAAGGCTCACCCGTTTTTCTGCGCTGATCTTTATGCGCATCCACAGCCAAATCAAAAGCTTTGCGAATCAGCTTTTTATCTTCTTTATTAAGCGTCTGATAGGTATGCTTCAGCATATCTTTGTACCGACGCGAAATTTCCTGATTTTCTTTCTCCAAGGGAGTTAACACCTTTTCTTCTGCCATAGGTTAAAGTTAATTAAATTCTTAAATAATCACAAGATGTCATTTATCAGCTCAGGCGGTCTTCCTACCACGGCTTTCTCTTGATTCACAACAATCGGGCGCTCCATTAAATTGGGGAATTCAATCATCAATTCAATTAGTTCATCCTCAGAAAGCACTTTGTCTTGATAGTTTTCTTTCCAAATCTTTTCTTTTGTTCTGATTAAATCCATCGGAGAAATTTTCAATTTTTGAAGGATTTCTTTCAATTCAATTTTGTCCAAAGGATTTTTCATGTATTCGATGATTTCAAATTCTTTCTTGGATTCTTTGAGTAGTTCCAATCCTTTGCGACTGGTACTGCATCTTGTATTGTGATAAATTTTAATCATAATTTTATTTTGAAGACAATTTAATAAGTTCTTTTTATTTAAATCGAAATTCTGTTCAGGTTTCGTTTTTTCGTAAATTTAAACTATAAATCAAAAGTTATGAAATTTTTAGTTTATGCATTCTTATTAATATCTCTTTTCAGTTGTGCAACTCAGACGAAAGTTCAAAATGAAAAGGAAGAAAATTCTCTTAGTTTCGATAAAAATGAGGAAGACGAATACGACATCGTGGTTTTTGATTCGCAATACGATATTTTTTTAAATACAATTGCGCGCCCCATGAACCATTATTCGGAGGCTTATTACAAAAATAAAAATCAGATTTTCGTAAACGAATGGAACTATCGGCACTCCCAACCGTTTCACTATGACCCCAATCTTTATGCGGTTCGGATTGATTACAATCCACAATTAGATTATGGAATTACTTTGGAATACAAACTTTATAATTTTTTCAAATTTATTGAATGGAAATACAAAGTTAATTTAGGTTTTGGCAGATAAATTATATCTTTGCATTCATGTTTAATAGTGACCTCACAAAAGATTTAAGTCAAAGGATCAAGGACTTACATTCTTATCTTGAAATAGAAAAGAAGGAAATAGAAATCACAAACGAAGAAGAGCGCGCAGCTTCGCCTGACTTTTGGGAAAACTCAAAAGAAGCAGAAGTTTTTATGAAAAACCTTCGTTCCAAAAAGAAATGGGTCGAAGCTTATCAAAATGTGCTGAATTCCTTTAATGATTTGGAAGTACTAGTTGAATTTCACAAAGAAGGCGAAATATCTACGGAAGAAGTTCAAGAACAGTATGATACAACGCTCAAGCTTTTAGAAGATATCGAATTCAAAAATATGCTTTCTGACGAAGGAGATAATCTGAGTGCTGTGATACAAATTACTTCCGGAGCCGGTGGGACTGAAAGTTGTGACTGGGCCGGAATGCTCATGCGTATGTACATCATGTGGGCAGAAAATAACGGTTACAAAGTAAAGGAACTCAACTTCCAAGCGGGAGATGTGGCCGGAGTAAAAACGGTCACCTTGGAAATTGATGGAGAATTTGCATTTGGTTACCTGAAAGGTGAAAATGGAGTGCATCGTCTGGTGAGAATTTCTCCTTTTGATAGTAATGCCAAACGCCATACGAGTTTTGTCTCTGTTTATGTTTATCCATTGGTGGATGATACCATTGAAATTGATGTAAATCCAAGTGATATTGAATTGCAAACTTCGCGCTCGGGTGGCGCCGGTGGGCAAAATGTGAACAAAGTAGAAACGAAAGTTCAATTGACCCATAAACCGACCGGAATCGTTGTAGTTTGTCAAATCGAACGTTCTCAGTTAGCTAATCGCGAACGTGCTATGCAAATGCTGAAATCGGAATTGTATAAAATCGAATTGGAAAAACGGATGGCTGCGAGAAATGAAATCGAAGCCAATAAAATGAAAATCGAATGGGGCTCACAAATCCGAAATTACGTGATGCATCCCTATCAATTGGTGAAAGACGTACGTACCGGATATGAAACTAGTGATGTACAATCGGTGATGAACGGTGAAATCGACGAATTTCTGAAAGCATTTCTAATGCTGATGGGACAAAAAGAAGAATCGGACTTATAAAAATTGAATTCTCTTTTTTGTAGTTCTATTCGAGCGGGTTTTTAATGGCTCAAACAATTCCTAAGACTTCAAAATCTATAAAATAGAAAACCCTGCAAGACCTAAGTCAAACAGGGTTTTCATTTTCGAAACATTTGATTTGAAAAGGCTAACCGCCTGATTCAGATTACCTGGTTTAGATCTTTCCTGAGAAAGTGATGCAGGCTGCTTCGAAAAATTGAGTTCTACTTGTGTTATAAATAAAAGTAAACTGCTTATTGGATTTCTTTCTGAAACTTTCCATTTAGTTGCCGTAGCAAATCAATGTTATAAGCATACTTTCTAACTTAGGTAGAAACTCCTTGGTCTTCCGGTAGTTTAAATCTAAGCTTTTTAATTCTAAGATTTTACCTTCTGAACCTGATTTGAAAGAACGTTTGTTCTTCAAAATGACTAAATTCTTTACAAAAAAATACTTTTTGAAATTCGTTCCGATGTTTTCATCTTCCCGATTAATCATTTTGATATATCAAAGTTAATATAAGAAGATAGTTTTTGCAAATAAAACGCAATCTACTTATTTACATTAAGTTAACAGGGTTTTTTAACAATTGTTAATTTCTCATGTAGCCTGCACCAATAAAGAAACGACATGATTTATATCATGAGTTTTTTTACTTTATCAACAATTGCTGATGAATTCAAACCGTATTTTTTCATGAGTTCATCGGGTGTTCCGCTTTCACCAAAAGTATCATTTGTTCCTACAAATTCCTGTCTTGCTGGATAGTTTTGGGTCAAAAGTCTTGCGACGCTCTCTCCCAATCCTCCCAAAATATTGTGTTCTTCACAACTTACCACCTTTCCTGTTTTGCGGACCGAGCGCAAAATGATGTCTTCATCCAAAGGTTTGATGGTATGGATATTAATTACCTCTGCTGAAATTCCTTCGGATTCCAATTGATTGGCGGCCAGCATCGCTTCCCAAACCAAGTGTCCGGTCGCAACGATGGTAACGTCGGTTCCTTCCTGAATCATCACTCCTTTTCCGATTTCAAAATCCTGGTCGGGAGAGGTGAAAACCGGTACAGACGGACGACCAAAACGTAAATAAACGGGGCCTTCGTATTTGGCAATTGCAAGGGTCGCTGCCTTGGTTTGATTGTAATCACATGGATTGATGACCACCATTCCTGGAAGCATTTTCATCAGTCCGATGTCTTCCAAGATTTGATGGGTTGCACCGTCTTCGCCCAAGGTAACACCTGCGTGCGAAGCACAGATTTTTACATTTTTCCCTGAATAAGCAATCGATTGACGTATCTGATCGTAAACGCGTCCTGTGGAGAAATTTGCAAAAGTTCCGGTGAAAGGGATTTTCCCACCAATCGTCAGTCCGGCAGCAATGCCCATCATATTGGCTTCTGCAATTCCCACCTGAAAAAATCTTTCAGGGTTTTCTTTTTGAAATACTTCCATTTTCAAGGATCCAATCAAATCGGCACAAAGTGCGACAACATTTGGATTGGTTCTTCCTAATTCTGTTAATCCGTCGCCAAACCCGCTACGGGTATCTTTTTTTTCGGAGTATGTTACGTCAATCATTTTAATCTAATTTATCTAAGAATTCGTCTAATAATTTCTTGTCTTTTTTTGAAAATTCATCTCGGTTCTTATTGAAATACATTTGCTCTGCACGAATGCCGTCCAATGTGCCTTTGTACCAAACGTTTGACCCGTAAAATTCTCCCATGTACATATCACAGATTTGACCTGCATAATTCTTGGCATGTTTGGAGATTTCTTGATTTGAGAACTCCGGAATGATGGAGTCAATTTCTTTGCAATAGGATGGCATTCCTTCCCAATATGGGGAATCTGCGCTCAAAGTTTCAAATGCGAAATTCATCATTTCTGGCGTTAGATTCATGTATTCAGACTTATATGAGTCCACATAATAATCTGCGAAATAATCATATTCGACAGCCTCTTCGGCCGCAGCGACTACTGCATCAGCAGCGGCTTCTACAGCAAAATCCTCTTGAGATTTAGGAGTGGACTTTTTCATCGCTTCAATATCTTTTTTCAAAAACTCATACAATAAATTTGCATCTTTTTTATTTATCAATCCGCTTTTAGGGGCATTCTTTTTAACACCTTTGATTTCTTTCAATGCAAATTTCTTGTACTTCTCTTCGTCTCCGGCTTTCATATAATATGTATAATTACACAGACTGGAAATGTAAGGAGTAGCAAATGAAATCGAAGTTTCATCTTCGAATTTCAAATTATATAATTCTGAATAATTACAGAATTGAGGCTGCGTCATATAATTATGGTAGTCATAATAATCATACGCATCATATCCTTCTGTTTGTTCAGTTATGGCTTCATCCCATGAGACATTTTCGTCAGCAAGAAGATTTTTAATAGAATCTACTTTAACCTGATAATCAGCTATTTCCTTATCGATATCGAAATGAATACTTGAGTTGATTTTTTCAATTGAACTGAGAATTATTTTCTCATAATCTTTATCATCCGGTGAGGCTATTGCCAATACTAGTCCCTTGATTTGTTTCCCTTCCTGTTTGGGGAGAAGAAACGAGAGATTGTCGATTTCATGAGTTTCATCAACGCAAAGAACTATATCAGAAGGTTTAATCTCACCATCTAAAGTTGTAATTACTTCATAAAAGTTACAAGACTTTCCTAGGATATTTTCTGAAGTTCTGTCGATTTTTCTTAATTCCACTTTCTCATAAAGAGTTTGGATGGTCTCACCCAAACCATATAATCCATATCCTCCAATGGTAAAATTATTTTCGAGATTGGTGTTTTCGACTTGGATCAATTGATTTCCGTTTAGGAAAGAATATCCAGCTTGAAATCCAATGAAAATTGGAAAATGAAGCAAAGAGTTCTTATTTTCTTCTGAAAATTCAGCAGGTATATAATGTCGTGTAAAAATCATATCAGGGTATTCGGACTCAAACCCTGGAAATATATAATCAAGCCGATAATTAAAATTATAGGTATTTTGCGCTAGCATCAACCCGCTTAGGATTGAAAAACATAAAATCAATAGTTTTTTCATTTAATAATCCTTTAATTCGGTTTCAGGATTTTGTTCCAAAGCTTTTTCCAATTGCTCATCATTAGGTGCTTTACCGTGCCAAGCATGCGTTCCCATCATGAAATCCACGCCGTTCCCCATTTCGGTGTGCAATAAAATTGCTACCGGCTTACCTTTCCCGGTTTCGGATTTTGCTTTTTCTAAGATGGAAATGACTTTCTCCAGATTGTTTCCCTCTTTTTCTTCGAGTACAAGCCAATCAAAAGCTTCTAGTTTGGCACGAAGATTCCCAAGCGACAAAACATCATCGGTATCTCCATCGATTTGACGACCGTTGTAGTCGATTGTAGAAATTAAATTGTCTATCTTTTTTGAACCGGCATACATCAAAGCTTCCCAAATTTGCCCTTCTTGCAATTCACCGTCGCCGTGAAGGGAATAAACCAGCTTATCATCGTTGTTCAGTTTTTTGGCAATTGCAGCTCCAATGGCTACAGAAAGGCCTTGCCCCAATGAACCGGAAGCAATGCGAATTCCCGGCAAACCTTCATGCGTCGTGGGATGTCCTTGCAGTCTTGAATCGATTTTGCGGAAAGTATTTAATTCCTCTACCGGAAAAAATCCAAATCGAGCAAGTGTACTGTAGTAAACCGGCGAAATATGTCCGTTGGATAAAAAGAATAAATCTTCGCCTACTCCATCCATTTTGAAATCGGTGGAATAATTCATAATCTTTCCATAAAGTGCAGTGAAAAATTCAGCACAGCCTAGTGAGCCGCCTGGATGTCCACTATTTACCGCATGAACCATGCGCACAATATCTCTACGGGTTTGTTGAACTTGGGTTTCTAATTGTTCTAAAGTCATCAAAAAATTCTTTGTTTGCAAAAGTAAGGTTTTACTCAGACAATCCTCAATAGATAAATTCTAATTATGAAGAAATCCAACGGAGTTTTCAACAGAATTAACCAAAAAGCTTTTTAAAAGAAGCGGGTAAAAAATTCAGAATATCAGAAGAAATTAAACTTTCTCTTCCCAATTGTGAAACCGCTTCGTCTCCAGCAAATCCATGTAGAAAAACTCCAAATAATGCAGCTGCCTCAGGATTAAATCCTTTGCCAAGATGTCCGGCGATTATTCCGGTTAAAATATCTCCGCTTCCTGCAGTTGCCATTCCCGCATTTCCGGTAGAATTAAAGTAAATCCTTCCATTCGGTAAATAAGTTTGTGTATAAGCTCCTTTCGATATCAAAATCAATTTATGTTCTTTCACAAATTCACTCGCTTTTTTAATTTTCTCGAAAGAATCACTCCAACTACCCACCAATCGCTCCAACTCCCCATCATGAGGCGATAAAATGGTGTGCCCAGGAAGTTTCTGAATTAAATCAGGATGTTTTGAAAGCAAATTAATTCCATCGGCATCGATGATAATTTTTTTCTCCTTTAAATCATTTTCATTTAAAAATTGTTCAAATGCCAAAGCTGTTTTTTCATCGGTTCCAATTCCCGGCCCAATGGCAATCGTATCAAATCTTTCAACATTTGGAAAAGCCGTGATTTTATCCTCCGAAAAATCAGTCATGACCATCGCTTCCGGTAAGGAAGTTTGTAGAATTTCATATCCGTATTTGGGCAAATAAGTGGTTACCAATCCACCACCGGCGCGTAATACCGCTTTTGTGGTGAGTAAAGCAGCTCCGATTTTCCCGTAACTTCCTCCCACTACCAATACATTTCCATAGTGGTATTTATGACTAAACATCGGTCTAGTAAAATGAAAATGAGGTACTTGGTCCAATGAGAAATATTCAAAAGGTGAGTCCTGATTTTGAACGGATTCCCAATCGAGGCTGATGTCGAGAATGTCAAATTCTTTGATATATTTCTGATTTTCAGGAAAAAGCATGGCCAATTTCGGTGTCTGAAACGTCAAAGTTATTTCTGACTCTACCACCGGATCTTCTTCGGAGTTCAATTGATTACAGAATAATCCCGATGGCATATCGATGGAAACCACTGTATTTTGGGGTTTGTTGATCTGATTGATTATAGGCTTCCATTCCTCTCCGATGGGGCGATTCAAGCCGTAACCAAAAATCGCATCGATGATGATTGTATAGGGCGGGAATTCCAATTGCGTGTTTTCATCATAGAATTCAATCGGAACTTTTGCATCTTTTAACTTTTTCTGATTGGATAAATTATCCAAAGAATAGGAATTATTTTTTTGCAAATAGACCTTCACAAATGATTTTTCTTGAGCAAGTAGCCTTGCAAGCGCCAAACCATCGCCACCGTTGTTGCCAATACCGCAAATAATGGTAAAATGTGATTTATTTACTTCCAAACGAGCTTTGAACCAATTCAAAACTGCCGTTGCAGTCCTTTCCATTAAATTAATCAATTCAATGTCCTGAATGGTAATGGTTTTCGTTTCGACTTCTTTTAATTGTTTCGGGGATAAAATTTTCATGTTTTAAAAATATAAAAAATCCCGGGATTTCCGGGATTTGAATTTTCTAAATAGGATTTAGAATTATTGTTTACTAAAAGTTAATCGTGTTGGAATTCCGCCTGCTGACAAGCTTAATTCAAATTCATTTATATTATTTGTATCAATAATTGGACTGAAGGAATTAGGCAAAACCGATGAAACCGCTCCACCATTTAAGGTCAAAGTGTAGGTATTACCTTGTTTTTGCCAAGTTCCTCCAACGGGATCCGATGCCACACAGTTTTCTTCCAAAAGTTCATATCCATTCTCTACATATGTTCCTCCACTGATAAATTGAAATGTTCCGCGGTAAGGACAATAATCTTGAACATCATGTTCCACACCATTAATCAGCACCTTTGTAACTTTCCAAGTTCCATGAATCGTAAACTCAGGACCTCCTGCATCATCGTCAGAACTACATGAAATCATTCCAAATCCCAATGTCAACGCAAATAAAATTGCAAATACTTTTTTCATAATTTTAATTTAATTGTATAGTTAGATAACGTAAATTTTACTCGTAAATTATTTTAACAGAAAATTTTTGTCAAAGATTATACCATTCGCCTCGATGCGGGCGAAGCCTGTCTCGCACTGAAATCATTTCACTTTCGTTTACCACCAAAAAAGCAACTGCATATAAATCTGAAATAATTTCAACGCCAGTAATTTCATTTTTAAGATTTTCCGCTTTGATGAATTCCTTTAAATGAATTTCATGATGTTCAGCAGTTTTCTGCGCATCAGGACCTCGGAAATCCCAAATGAGTTTTAGCTTTTTCTCCATTCTATTTTCTTTGTGTCCAAATTTAAACATATTGATTTAATGGAGAAATTTCTATTTGTTTAACCAATAATTTTTTAGTTGAATTTTATTTGGAAAAGCATTTCGAACCTGAGTTCGGTTATTTAAACTTTGTCAAAACGCTTTTAAATAGTGAGATGTGAGCTTTTACTTGAACACAATATCGGCATATTGTGGAAAGAAAAACCGAAACAGATTGCTGTATAAAAGCGGTTTATTCTTTTACTCTTAATAAAAGCACCCGTCTGCTACGTTGTATTTTCATGAGATAGCCCGCTATCCCTTTGAAAATACGCCTTGCATCCAAATACTTTTATTAATTTTGACTTTGTTTTTATAATCCAACTCAGGTTTGTAGTACCTTTGCACGTTCAAATGACAAAAAATATTTCCACATACAATCCGAAAGAATTTATCATCATAAAAGGTGCTAAACTTCACAATCTCAAAAACATAGATTTAGCCATTCCCAAAAACAAATTGGTGGTCATTACCGGACTTTCCGGCTCGGGAAAATCTTCCCTTGCCTTTGATACGCTGTATGCCGAAGGGCAACGAAGATACGTGGAAAGCCTTTCTTCTTATGCGCGTCAGTTTTTGGGGAAATTGGACAAACCACAGGTCGATTACATCAAAGGAATTGCGCCTTCTATTGCGATTCAACAAAAAGTAATCAGCACCAATCCCCGCTCTACCGTGGGAACCACAACAGAAATTTATGATTATCTGAAGTTATTGTACGCACGGATCGGAACCACTTATTCGCCTGTTTCGGGAGAAATCGTTCAAAAAGATTCAGTGACCGATGTGGTGGATTACATTCAGAATTTACCCATCGATTCAAGAGTTTTGATTTTGTCGCCTGTTCATTTAAATGGCGGACGAAGTTTCGGAGAAAATCTAAACGTTTTACAACAACAAGGTTTTTCAAGATTGGAAGTGGACGGAAACCAGGTGAAAATTGAAGATTTAATCGAATTTAATTTCAAACCTCAAAAAGACAGCCAAATCCGTTTGGTCATCGATCGGATTTCCACGCAGGACGACGAGTCTTTTTATCATCGTTTGGCAGATTCCATTCAGACAGCATTTTTTGAAGGAAAAGGCGAACTGATTTTGAAAAATGTAGATAGCGAAGAAGAGCGTTCCTTTTCCAATCGTTTTGAAATGGACGGAATGATTTTCAACGAACCTTCGATTCATTTTTTCAGTTTCAATAATCCTTATGGCGCTTGTCCGGTTTGCGAAGGATATGGAAAAGTCATCGGAATTGATGAAAACCTGGTCATTCCGAATAAAAAATTATCGGTTTACGAAGATGCCGTTGTGGCTTGGAAAGGCGAGAAAATGAGCGAATGGAAAGAATGGTTCATTAAAAATGCATCGAAATTCGACTTTCCTATTCACAGACCATATTTTGAGTTGACCGAAGAACAAAAAGAAATACTCTGGCGTGGAAAAGGAAATTGGGAAGGAATTGACGGATTTTTTAAAATGGTTGAATCCAATACTTATAAAATCCAATACCGTGTGATGCTTTCCCGTTATCGAGGAAAAACCAATTGTCCAAATTGCAAAGGAAAACGACTTCGAAAAGAAGCTTCTTATGTGAAAATCAACGAAAAAGCCATTCAGGATTTGGTCGATTTGCCATTGGATGAACTGAAAGTTTTCTTCGATGATTTAAATCTGAGCGAATACGAAGAAAAAGTTGCCAAAAGAATTCTTTATGAAATCCGCAGCCGAACGGAATTCTTACTCGATGTCGGTCTCGGATACCTGACTTTAAACCGTGCTTCCAATACACTTTCGGGTGGTGAAAGTCAACGAATTAATCTTTCGACTTCACTCGGAAGTTCATTGGTCGGATCGCTGTATATTTTGGATGAACCTTCCATCGGACTTCATTCAAAAGACACGGAACGACTCATCGGTGTTTTGAAAAAACTTCGTGATTTGGGCAATACCGTCATCGTAGTGGAACACGATGAAGACATCATGAAAGCGGCTGATCACATCATCGACATCGGTCCCGAAGCCGGAACAAACGGTGGTGAAATTGTTTTTGAAGGAACTTATAAAGAATTGCTGAAAGCCAAAACTTTAACGGCTCAATACCTGAACGGAAAATTGGAAATTGAAGTTCCGAAAAAGCGAATTCCTTTTAAAAATTACATCGAAATAAAAGGTGCAAGAGAAAACAACCTGAAAAACATCGACGTGAAATTCCCACTGAATACTTTAACCGTCATTACAGGTGTGAGTGGTTCTGGGAAAAGTACGCTGATGAAAGAAATTCTCACGCCTGCCCTACAAAGAAATCTCGGCATTTACGGCAGTAAAATCGGGGAATACGATGAAATTTCGGGTTCGGTACATAAAATTCATAACATTGAACTGATTGACCAAAATCCAATCGGGAAATCTTCCCGTTCCAATCCGGTGACTTATGTGAAGGCTTATGACGACATCCGCGCTTTGTTTGCCAAACAAAAAGCCAGTAAATTAATGGGTTTCGAACCCAAACATTTTTCGTTCAATGTGGACGGCGGACGTTGTGAAAGCTGTAAGGGAGAAGGTGTTATCACCATCGAAATGCAATTTATTGCCGATGTGGAGCTTGAATGCGAAACTTGTCACGGAAATCGTTTTAAAAAGGAAATTCTCGAAGTGAAATTCCACGGAAAAAATATTTCCGATGTGTTGCAAATGACCATTGACGAAGCGGTTGAATTCTTCCAGAAACACAATGAAACAAAAATCGTAGAGAAAATACTTCCTTTGCAAGAAACCGGACTTGGGTATGTTCAGTTGGGACAATCTTCCAATACACTTTCGGGCGGTGAAGCCCAAAGAATTAAACTTGCATCCTTTCTTACCAAAGGAAATACGACGAAACCTTCTTTGTTTATTTTTGATGAACCAAGTACCGGACTTCATTTTCACGATGTGAAAAAACTATTGAAAGCTTTGCGCGCACTGATTGAAATCGGTCATACGGTTTTTGTAATCGAACACCATATGGACATCATCAAAGCAGCGGATTGGGTGATTGACATAGGACCCGAAGGCGGAAAAAAAGGTGGAAATCTGGTAGCCGAAGGAACACCGGAAGATATTGCAAAAGTCAAAAAATCCTTTACCGGCGCTTTTTTGAGTGAGAAACTTTAATTATGTTTGAGCCAATTCAATAATAAACAATGAAGAAGCTTTTAACTAAAATATTTTTGGGGATAAGTATTTCTTTGCTTTTTTCTTCCTGTCAAGAAAAAGCACCTAAATCAGATGAAGTATTATTGGATGAAAATGTTTTGTATCATTCCGAGTTGGGTTGGAAAATGGAAATCCCAGAAGGTTGGATAAATATTTCAAAGAAAGAAATGGAGCAGAAAAGAGAAAAACTTAAAGGGCAGTTTTCTCATATTTCAACAAATTTAAATGCTCCTGATCCATTTGGAATTTCTCTCCAAAAGGATCGTTTTAACACATTTAATTCGATTTATTTTTTGAATGAAAATAATTCTTACAAAAAAAATGATTTCCAAAAAGACAAGATTGAAAAATACAGGATAATTAATGAGTACGGCTCCGCTATCGGGATTGACTCAACTCTCACAAAATCTCTAAGGATTGGAAATAAACAATTCGATTATTATACAATTACTAGTAAGTTTAAAGACGAAGAAACACTTAAAATGACAATCTTTACGGGAAAAATAAACCAGAGACATCAATTAATAGTTACGATTAAAACGGATGCCGAAATTTCAGAATCAGAGATTTTAGACAGTTTTTATAATTCTACTTTTGATTAAAGTTCTACATCAATTCATTAAAATTTAAACAAACTTTTACTTGTAAATAACTAGTTTTTAAATTCGCTTTGACCTACTATATAAACAAGATCAAACGCACTGATGACACCTCCTTTTTCTAAGAGATTTTCCTTGAATTTTAAATCACCGTATTTCCGGGATATACCATAGCCATATATTAGATTTTCACCTTTTAAGTTTTCGTCTATGGTAAAGGTATAGGGGCCGTCTTCCATTTGAATTACCAAGGTTTTTCCGTCGTAGGAATACACCAACTCATCAATTCGCTGAATCTGGTTAATTTGTTCGGGATCATTTTTTTCAACTTGTAAAATAATATTTTCGACGTATTTACCCTCTGCATTTTCAACTAAGAGAGAAATTTCTTGATGAGTATAAATCAAAACTCCTTTCTGTGCAAAGGAACTAACCGATGGAAAGAACAGGGCAATTAATAAAATTCTAATAAATTTTTGCATAGAAATTTTATTTAAATTAATTAGACTACCGCAATGTACAAATAATTCTATTAGAAAACCAATAAGCATACTGAAAACCAACAAGTTCAATAATTCTTTGTACCTTATTCCAACTATGTATATTTTAAATTTATACTTTTGTATAGTAAATTTTATTTTACTTATGCCAAAAAATCTATTTTCTTTTTTTCTACTTCTCTCTACTTGGTTTCTATTTGCACAAACCAAAATCACAGTTATGGATGGTTTTATGGAAGACCAACCGATGGAAAACGTGGTAATTGTAAACGATCAGAGTCAGGAATTGGGAAGAACCAATACAAGAGGTGTTTTTATCGTTCCGACAGGAATCAATCGCATCACACTTCATTATGAAGGTTATAATTCAAAAACACTTTATGTTTATGGGCGCGATATGGTGGTTCAGCTTCAACCTATCACCATTCAGTTGGGGTCTACTGAAATCACAATGGATGATTCCGATGCCCGTCGGATTATTCGCGAAGTCATTCAAAACAGAAGAAAAAACAGCATTCAGAATTTGAAAACTTACGAATACAAAAGTTATTCGAAATTTTTGGTGACGGCCAATACGGATTCTATGCCCTATATTCTTTTTCCAAGAAATGAAAACGATTCCAGTTACAACGACATTCGCAAATTGCTGGATGAGAGTCATTTGATGTTGGGTGAACGCGCGATGGATCATAAATATTCGAATCAATACGGCGATAAAAACATAGTGAAAGCAACCCGAATTTCAGGCACGAAAATTCCACTTTATGAATTCGTAGCAATGCAACCGATTTCGCATAGTTTCGATGAGGAAAAAATAGATTTTTTCTTTCGTCAATTTGTTAATCCTGTTTCTAATTCCGGGTTGAATGAATATCGCTATCGAATTTCCAATGAGGATGTGTACGAAGGGAAAAAAATCATTGAGGTTTCATTTTTCCCACAAAAAAGAATTCCAAATAAACAGCAAATCAAAGGAAATGTTTGGATTGATGAAAAAACAAAAGCGCTCACGCATTTTTATGCAGAAAACCTTTCCGATACAAATATTGTAGAGCTGGAAGTGGATTGGACGAATTATAAAAATTATTGGTTTCCCAAACAACAACGTTTCCGTATGGACGGTGGTGAAATCTCTTATCCGGCTGTGAAAGACTCTGTTCTCGAAGATGGAACTCTACGGTTGGATACCATCAAGAAAAAAGAAAAAGTTTGGTTTCATCTGACCACTTCTTTCAAAGACATTGTTTCTCCAAAAGAATTTGAAGCAAGAGAGTTTCGTGGATACACAAATGAAATTGATTTAAATTCTATGGAAAACCCCGATCAAACGCTGGAGGCTTATCGCGATGAAGCTCTGACCGATATGGAACAAAATACCTATGTGAAAATTGATTCCATTGGTGAGAAATACAATATGGATCGCAACATTCGTTTGCTCCGAATCATTGGATCTGGAGGTAAATATTCGATAGGAAACTATGATTTGGACTTGACGAAAATCATCAACTACAATGATTTTGAAGGACTTCGTCTGGGTGTAGGCGGAAGTACTAATTACAAATTCAACAAAAATATTTCATTGAACGGATATATAGCTTATGGACTTCAGGATGAGAAATTTAAATTCGGTGGTGGTGTGGATTGGCTGGTAAATAAGCCTTATTCGGGAAAAATATTCGCCAAATACGCTCAAGACGTAGAAGCTTCGGGGCGAAATCCTATTTTGCTTCAAAACAGTTACATACAGTTCCTTCAAGGAAATTTAACCAATATTTACAACGATCATTTTTTCAGTTATAGAAAAGTTCAATTAGGCTACCAACAGGATTTATTTCAAAATCTTACTTTCAGTATTTCAGGGATTTACAATGAGAAAACAGCCGAGTTTGAATATTTATATCAAAACAACCGACCCGACGAAAAGTTTTTATCTTTTGATACCGAATTGGCTTTGCGGTGGGCACCAAAGGACAAAAATGTGAGAACACCTTTTGGGAAAGTTACAATCAGTAGTGGTATGCCAGTATTTTATCTGAGTTTAACGCAAGGTTGGAATATTTTCAATGCAGATTATACGCCTACGAAATTGGACTTCACCTATCTTGACCGTTTCCAGACTTTATTTGGACAAACCAATTTACATATCAGAACGGGAGCTGTTTTTGGAGAAACTCCTATCATGAACCTATTTGAAGGGATGGGAAATGCTAAACGTGGCGATCAAATCTTCAAACATTTTGGGGTTTCGGGACTCAATAATTTTGAAACGATGGTTCCCGGTGAATTTTATTCGGATCGGTATTTTTCTTTTCAAATCAATCACAAAATAGCCGGATTCCGATTTTTTAACAACGAAGTTTTCCCGGAGTTTATTTATCGTGGGTTAATTGGCGATATGAAAAACCCGGAAGATCATCAAAGCATTGTATTTCAAACTCCCGACAAATACTATCAAGAAGCTGGAATTGAATTCAATCAAATGTTTTGGGGCATTTTCGGAGTCGGAACTTATTATCGTTTCGGAACTTATACACATCCTACATTTGATCAGAATTTCTTCCTTAAATTGACCATGAAGATGACCTTCTTTTAAATCAATTCATTCAAAATTCAATTAAAAAAAACCTCAAATATTCTAAAATATCTGAGGTTTGATTTATCATTTAATGAATTGAATTATCCTTCCAAAACTTTCTGCTGACGTTTTCTATCTTCTTCTTTCAAATGAATTTTTCGAAGTCGAATGAAATTTGGTGTCACTTCAATGCATTCATCTGCCTGAATGTATTCCATGCACTCTTCCAATGACATATCGATTTTGGGAGCAATGGCTGTAGAGTCATCCTTACCCGAAGCACGCATATTGTTTAGCTTTTTAGCTTCGATAACGTTCACCACCAAATCATTGTCTCTGCTGTGTTCACCTACGATCATTCCGGTATAAACTTCTTCTCCCGGTGCGATGAAAAATTTCCCTCGGTCTTGTAGTTTATCGATAGAATAAGGAGTAGCAACGCCTTGATCTTTGCTAATTAAAACACCTGCCGAACGTCCCGGAATTTTCCCTTTCAAAGGTTTGTATTCGCTAAAACGATGCGCCATCACAGCTTCCCCGGCAGTTGCAGTAAGTATTTGCGAACGCAAACCAATCAATCCACGGGAAGGAATATCAAACTCCAAATGTTGAGATTCGCCTTTGGCTTCCATAATCAACAAATCCCCTTTTCGTTGCGTTACCAAATCAATGGCTTTACTTGCGAAATCCTGGGGAACGTCGATTACCAAAGTTTCGTAAGGTTCAGATTTTACACCGTCGATTTCTTTGATGATAACCTGTGGCTGACCAACGGTCAATTCATAACCTTCTCTTCTCATTGTTTCAATCAAAACCGACAAGTGCATAATCCCGCGACCGTAAACCAAATAGGCATTGGAATCCGTCGTTGCTTCTACTCTCAAAGCGAGGTTTCGCTCGAGCTCCGCTTCCAAACGTTCAATCAAATGTCGGCTTGTTACATATTTTCCATCCTTCCCAAAGAAAGGAGAATTATTGATGCTGAACGACATATTCATTGTGGGTTCGTCAATTTTTATACTTGGCAAAGCTTCTGGGTTTTCGGCATCGGCAATGGTATCTCCAATTTGGAATTTATCCATACCTACCACAGCGCAGATATCACCGGCCTGAACTACTGATGCTTTCTTTTTGGCAAGTCCCTCAAAGACAAATAATTCTTTTACTTTTTGTTTGCTGATGGCTCCATCGGGTTTTACCAAGCTAACCCACTGCCCTTCTTTGATGGATCCTCTCGCCACTTTCCCCACTGCAATTCTTCCTAAAAAAGAAGAATAATCCAAAGTAGTGATTTGTAATTGAAGACTTCCCTCTGTAATTTCTGGTGCTGGAACGTGTTTGATGATCCCATCGAGCAAAGGCGAAATATCCTCGGCCGGAACGTTCTCAGTATTGAACCATCCTTGTTTAGAAGAACCGTAAAAAGTTGGGAATTCCAATTGTTCTTCGGTCGCATCTAAATTAAAGAACAATTCAAAAACGGCTTCGTGAACTTCTTCGGGGCGACAATTAGGTTTATCGACCTTATTGATAACGACCAATGGTTTTAACCCAAGTTGCAAAGCTTTGTGCAAAACAAAACGGGTTTGAGGCATAGGCCCTTCAAAAGCATCTACCAAAAGAATAACACCGTCTGCCATTTTCAGAACTCTTTCTACTTCCCCACCAAAATCGGCGTGACCAGGTGTATCGATAACATTGATTTTCGTCCCTTTGTAATCCACAGAAACGTTTTTAGAGAAAATGGTAATTCCGCGTTCACGTTCTTGGTCATTGTTGTCCATGATTAACTCCCCAGATTCCTGGTTCTCGCGAAAAACGTTGGTGCTGTGTAAAATTTTGTCAACCAAAGTGGTTTTTCCGTGGTCAACGTGTGCGATGATCGCAATATTGCGTATGTTTTGCATATAAAAATTTGAGGGTGCAAAAGTACGAAAAATTGCAGAAAGTACAATGTATCAGTTTAAAAGGTAAATGAATTTTAACTTTAATGATCTTATTTTTCCTGAAGCATTTTTTTTAATTGTTGAAATTCCTCCATAGGAATTACCCAAGTTGTCGTTTTTCGATCGTGAAATCCATAGCAAAATTTATTTCGCTTCATATATTCATTCAAATAAAAATTAATGAGTCTAAATCTTGGAATCCTGTAAAATGTTCGCCATAAAATTTGCTTTCGCGTTGGGCGATTAGCATATTCGTCAATTACAATTGTATTGGTTAGGAATTTTCCTATTGTTTTTTGAAGATAAAATTTGAAGAAATAATAATAAGCAAAAAATACAGTTGGGATTAGCAGAATTAGACTTACACTTCGGTCAAACTGAAAATTCGCAAACTGAAATACTAATTCTAAAATCAGAGCAATCAGATACGCCAATATTAAAATTAAAAAGTTATCGATTAGAAAATTTAAAGTCCGTTTGTTATGAATCGCTGATTGGACTTCACGAAGAGAAGTATGCTCGGTAGGCGCACGATATCGGTTTCCGTTCTCGTCAGTATAATAATCATTTCGGGAATAATCGACTGTCAGCTCCGTAATTTTCTTAGCACCCAAACTTGGGCTTTCGAATTGAACTATATTTTCATTTTCTATTTCCAAATTTTTAGAATTTTTTCATCATTTTTCAAATCCAATTTAGATTCAAATCCTTCCACATTTTGTAAAATATATTTCATGGTTTCGAGTCGAGCTGATTTTTTACTGTCTGTTTTAATCTCGATCCAAGGTGATTTTTCAGTTGAAGTTTCTTTCAACATTTTGTCAAAATAAAAAGAATAATCCTCCCATTTATCTTGTGCTTGTTCGTCCAATCCGCCGATTTTATATTGCTTCATCGGATCGGAACGTCTTTTATCAAGTCGTTTGGCTTGTTCTTTTTTTGAAATGTTCAAGAAAAATTTGATTAGGATAATTCCATCATCAATTAACAAATGTTCAAATGGGTTGACTTGCTCCATAAATCCTTCATGTTGTTCCGGAGTACAAAATCCAAAAACAGGTTCTACCACCGCTCGGTTGTACCAACTTCGATCAAACAAAGCCACTTCCTCTTGCATGGGTAAATTCTTAATGTATCTCTGAAAATACCATTGACGCGTTTCGTTTTCCGTGGGTTTGGGAAGTGCAATTACTTTGTGATTTTTGGGATTCATCTGTGCAATCGTGCGTTTGATGGTTCCACCTTTTCCGGCAGCATCTCTTCCTTCGTAAATGAGTAACATTCGCCTTTTATTATGGATAAGATATTCCTGAAGCCTCAACATTTGTTTTTGCAAATGACTCAATTCCTTTTCATAGGCGAGTTGTTTGAGAAACTTTTTCTCTTTAATGATTCCCTTTTCTACCAGTAACTCCAATATTCTTTCACTTTGTGAAATCTTCTCTAAATCTTTTAAATCAAATTCAGCCATTGTTTTTAATTGTTAAATTTAACATAATTAGATGAAAACCTTTAAAAAAGGAACTCTATTTGTGGTAAATCTGAGAAAAACTTAATATATATGAAAAAAATAACAGTTTTAATCAGTTCAGTAGTATTGGCTTTTGGGGTATATTCATGTGATCAGCCTCAGTCAAACAATACCGACTCGGCCAACAATGATACTATCGCCTCCGAAAGAAATTTAGGAAATCCGGCAGATGTAAAAACAGATAGCGGGCCTTTTCAACTTCCAGAATTAAAATACGGATATGCAGATTTAGATAAATCCATCGATGCTGAAACCATGGAAGTTCATTATTCCAAACACTTTTTGGGCTATGCTAATAATTTGAACAAAGCCGTAGCTGGCACCGAACTCGAAGGGAAAACCATCGAAGAAATCATGAAGGGAATGGATATGAATAATACCGCTCTGCGAAATAATGGAGGTGGATATTACAATCATGATTTGTATTTTGCAACGATGAGCCCTGATGGCGGTGGTCAACCAAGTGGTGAACTTTCCGAGGCTATCAATACTGCTTTTGGGTCGTTTGACGAATTGAAAAATCAATTGGCAGAAGCCGGAGGGAAACGTTTTGGATCTGGTTGGGCCTGGTTAGTAGTGGATAACAATGGAAATCTTGCCGTAGGGTCCACAGCCAATCAAGATAACCCATTGATGCCGGGGCTGGAAATTTCAGGAACCCCGATTTTGGGAATTGACGTTTGGGAACACGCTTACTATTTACGTTATCAAAACAAGCGTCCGGATTACATCGATGCATTTTTTAATGTGATAGATTGGAATCTTGTTGCTGAAAAATACGCTCAAGCAAAAGCAGAATAATCAAGCGAAAAATAATTTAGAGCCTGATTTGGGATGTATAAGTCAGGCTCTTTTTGATTCTAAGGTGGAGCAAATTTAAATTTGATTACGAATGTAATTATCGATAATGAAAACTGCTTTTACTTTGTTTTCTAACTAATGAAATTAGACGTATTTTAGCCAAATGAAAAAAAGGAGAAATTTCATATTTTTTCTCATCGTTCTGACAACAATTATCACCGCTTGTTCAGATCGTCCTATCATCGACGACTCACAAATTTTTCGTCTCAATCGATACGATAATATCTCATCGCTCGATCCTAGTTTTGCCCGCACGCAGGCCAATAATTGGGTTTGTAATCTTATGTACAATAGTCTGGTGAAATTAAACGATGATTTGGAAATAGTCCCGGATATCGCAAAATCATGGGAAATTTCAGAGGATGGGAAATCCTATTTCTTCACACTCAGAAACGATGTTTATTTCCATAAAAACCCGGTGTTTGGAGCCGATTCGACACGCCTTGTAGTTGCTTCCGATTTTGTTTATAGTTTTGACCGACTAAAAGACCCAAACGTTGGAGGTGCAGGAAGTTGGGTGTTAAATAATGTAGAAAATTATAGTGCAGTCAATGATTCTATCTTTCAAATTAATTTAAAAGAACCATTTCCTCCCTTTCTCGGCTTACTCAGCATGAAATACTGTTCAGTAGTTCCCGAGGAAATTTTCCGGAACGGACAAGAAGAATTCCGAAAAACTCCAATCGGAACCGGACCTTTTCAGTTTCAACTATGGGAAGACAATATTAAATTAGTCCTTCGAAAAAACCCTCTGTATTTTGAGAAAGACGAAAAAGGAAATTCACTCCCGTACTTGGAAGCCGTTTCCATGACTTTTTTACCCGAAAAACATAGTGAGTTTTTGGAATTAATTCAAGGGAATTTGGATATGCTTGCTGATTTAGACCCTTCCTATAAAAATGAAATACTCACACCTTTGGGGGAATTAAACCCAAAATATACAGAAATAATCGATCATCATAAATACGATTATTTAAGTACGGTTTACCTTTGTTTTTACTTGGACGATGGAAATCCAGTCGATGAAAAACTCAGAAAAGCCATAAATTATGGTATTGACAAGAAAAATATGGTCAAGTATATGATGAATGGCGTGGCAACTGTGGCTGAAGGTGGATTCATCCCCAAAGGACTTCCCGGTTACAACGAAAAAGCAGGGTATACATATAATCCTCAAAAAGCTCGTGAATTGATTCGTGAGTTCCAATCTGAAAAAGGCCGACTGCCTTCTATACAACTCACCACGGTACAAGAGTACGCTGATATTTGTGAATATATTCAGGCACAATTGGCTAAAGTTGGCTTGAATATTGAGATTAATGTCGTGCCTGGACCAACATTGAGAGATGGTCGTGCTACAGGGAAATTCCAGTTTTTTAGAGCCAATTGGGGAGCTGACTACCCCGATGCTGAAAACTTTCTTTCGCTTTATTACAGTAAAAATTTCGCACCCGAAGGTCCCAATTATTCACACTATGAAAATGAAAAATTTGATCAATTGTATTTGAAATCATTTAACATAAGTGACGATAAGAAACGCGAAAAACTTTATCGGGAAATGGACAGCCTGATGATGATATCAGCTCCTATCGTACCTTTGTTTTATGACCAAACCAATATTTTTCTCAGAAAAAATGTAAAAGGATTTAGCATGAGTCCCATTAAATTGCTGGACTTAACGCGAGTGTATAAAAGCAATCAATGATTTTAATATAATATATAATTCTGAATTTCAGAAGATTAAAATAAATAATAATGAATATTCCAGATACTAATTTAAAAAGAATTGTCGTAATCGGAGGGGGCTTCGGCGGACTTCGTCTGGCAAAAAAGCTATCCACCAAGGATTATCAGGTAGTTTTACTTGACAAACACAACTACCACGCTTTCCAGCCGCTTCTGTATCAGGTAGCCACGGCTGGATTGGAGCCGGACTCGATTGCTCATGCCATTCGGCAAGTCTTTGCAGGAAAAGATAATTTTTACTTTCGAATTGCTAACGTAAATGCGATTGATACAGATCATAATAGCATCACAACTAATATAGGTAGCATTGATTTTGATTATTTAGTCATAGCAACTGGATCGGATACTAATTATTACGGCAATAAAAACATTGAGAAAAATGCAATGCCGATGAAATCCATTCCCGAAGCATTGGATTTAAGAAGTTTGATTCTTCAAAATCTGGAAAAAGCATTGCTTACCAATGATTTGGACGAACGTTCGAGATTGATGAATTACGTTATCGTAGGTGGTGGACCCACTGGGGTGGAATTGGCCGGTGCAATGGGCGAATTGAAAAAACACGTCCTACCCCATGATTATCCCGATTTGGATATCCGAAGAATGAATGTGCATCTGATTCAAGGTGCCGATAGGCTTTTGCCCACAATGTCTCAAAACGCATCGGACAAAGCTGCCAAATACTTAAAAGATTTGGGCGTACAGGTGTGGTTCAATATGATGGTGAAAGATTACGATGGCAATGTCATCACAACAGATACCCGACCATTTGAGGCAACAACGCTGATTTGGGCAGCCGGAGTAAAAGGAAGTTTAATTCCAGGAATTGATGAAAGTTCAATACTTGGAGGAAGATATTTAGTCAATGAATTCAATCAAATTCAAGGCTATGATGATATTTTCGCGCTCGGTGATGTAGCACTAATGAAATCGGAAGAAAAACCTTACGGAGATCCGATGGTAGCTCAAGTGGCCATCCAACAAGGAAAATTATTGGCCAATAATTTTGATAATTTAAATGAAGGAAAACCTATGAAACCCTTCAGTTATAAAGACAAAGGCTCTATGGCAACCATCGGACGTGACAAAGCCGTCGTGGATTTACCCAACTGGAAATTTGCAGGATGGTTTGCTTGGTTCGTATGGATGTTCGTCCATTTGGTTTCACTTGTAGGCTTCCGAAACAAAGTGGTAGCACTGATGAATTGGGTAATCCAATATTTCCAGTACAACAAAAGCGTACGATTGATCATTCGACCTTACAAAGGCAAAAAAGAGCCTTCAGAATCAGATCCAGCAATGTTTTAAAAAAATATCAGATTTTTGGAAATTTACTTTTATCTTAGTTTAAATTAAATCTTATGATAAAAGTACTAAGTTTCCTCAACATTCTTCTGATACTTTCAAGTTGTAAAGGACAAACAGTAGATACGATTCCTGAACACGAGACTTTCAAGATTGACTCAAAAGAAGTCGGTGAGTTAAGAACTATAAATGTATGGTTACCGGAAGATTATAAAACGAGCGATCTCCCCTACCCGGTTTTATATATGCCCGATGGTGGAGTTCAGGAAGATTTTCCGCACATTGCCAATACACTTTCCGAACTGATTCAGGCAAAAAAAGTTCCACCTTTTATTTTGGTAGGAATTGAAAATACCCAAAGACGAAAAGATCTCACACCGCCAACGCAAGTTGAAAAAGATAAAGAAATTGCACCTGTCGTGGGCGGCTCGCATGAATTCAGGAATTTTATTGAAAATGAATTGATGCCTTACATAAATTCAAATTACAGAACCACAGACGAAAAAGGAATTATCGGCGAATCACTTGCCGGACTTTTTGTTACCGAAACTTTGATGGTTCAGCCAGAATTATTCGATTTTTATATCGCATTTGATCCTTCCCTTTGGTGGAACGATAAATATTTACTGAAAAATTCGGGAAAAATTTTAACGGAATTTACATCAGAGCCCAAACGTTTTTGGTTTGCAGGTTCTGGCGCAAAGGATATTTCCAAATCAATCAATAATCTTGCAAAAGAATTCGAGAAAAATGCACCCAAAAATCTAATTTGGAACTTTTCAGACGAACCCAAAGAAAAACACAATACAATCTTTCGGGCCACAAAAGAAAAAGCGATGGTTTGGGCACTCAATAAGCTTAATTAATCTCCGAATTTTCATAAAATAAAAATTCCGATTAACTTAGCGAAATGTCCGCTGATTTCCTTAAAACTCCGATTGATTATCTGAAAGGTGTTGGCTCGGAACGTGCCAAAACTTTACAGTCCGAACTGAGTATTTTTCGATACGAAGATTTATTAAATTATTTTCCGTTTCGGTATGTGGATCGCTCGAAATACTACAAAATCAAAGAGATAACACCCACTCTGGCTGAAATTCAGGTCGTTGGAAAGATGATATCATTGAGAGAAATCGGGCAAAATCGGGGCAAAAGATTGACAGCAAGATTTGTGGACGAAACCGGTGAAATCGAATTGGTTTGGTTTCGGTTTACCAAATGGTTGAAAGAAACCATGGAAACATACATCGGAAAACAAATTTTAATTTATGGAAAACCCAATGAATTCAATGGGAAAATCAATATGGTTCATCCTGAAATTGAAACAATGGAAAATCATAAATCATCGCCACAAGGTTTATTCCCCGTTTATTCGAGCACCGAAAAATTACAAAAAAAAGGCATTTCAAATCGTGTAATGCAAAAATTACAATTCCAATTATTATCTGAAATTCAGTATTTGGAAGAAAACCTTTCGGAAGAATTAATCGAAAAATTAAAATTTCCTAATCGACTTCAAGCTTATCGTCAAATTCATTTTCCAAAAAATACGTATGAACTCAAACAAGCCGAAAACCGTCTAAAGTTCGAAGAATTTTTCTTTTTGCAATTGGGCTTATTGTTGAAAAAATTAAATCACCAACAAAAATTTAAAAGTTATGAATTTGAATCAATTGGAAATTATTTTAATGAATTCTATGCTAATTATTTGCCCTTTGAATTGACCAATGCACAAAAACGAGTCATCAAAGAAATCCGAGCCGATTTAGCCAAACCAGTTCAAATGAATCGTTTGTTGCAAGGTGATGTCGGAAGCGGAAAAACGATGGTCGCTTTGCTTTCTGCACTTATTGCCATCGACAATGGATACCAAGTGGCTTTCATGGCACCGACCGAAATCCTGGCTACACAACACTACCAAGCTTTGACCACCTATCTTTCCAAAATGGACATCGAAATCGGGCTTCTGACCGGTTCAACCAAAGCTAAAGAACGAAGAGAATTGGCCGAAAAATTGGTAACAGGAGAAATGAAAATCCTGGTGGGAACCCATGCGCTAATCGAAGACAATGTGGTTTTTAATAATTTGGGACTAACCATTATCGACGAACAACATAAATTTGGCGTAGCACAAAGAGCTAAATTTCTCAAAAAAAATAAATTTCCTCCCCATGTTCTCGTCATGACCGCAACGCCCATTCCACGAACACTTGCGATGAGTTTGTATGGGGATTTGGATATTTCGGTGATTGATGAACTTCCGCCCGGAAGAAAACCTATAAAAACAGTACATCGAAAAGACAAAGACCGTTTGGCTTTGTTTAAATTCCTGAAAGATGAAATTCAAAAAGGAAGACAAATTTACATTGTTTATCCGCTCATCGAAGAGTCTGAAAAACTCGATTATAAGGATTTAATGGACGGATTTGAAAGCATTTCACGCGCCTTTCCCCTGCCCAATTATGCCGTAAGCATTGTACATGGGAAAATGAAACCAGCCGATAAAGATTTTGAAATGCAAAGATTTGCAAAAGGGGAAACAGAAATTTTAGTGGCGACAACTGTTATCGAAGTCGGTGTCAATGTGCCAAATGCATCGGTTATGGTGATTGAAAGCGCAGAAAAATTTGGCTTATCGCAATTGCATCAACTTCGTGGGCGTGTTGGGCGCGGCGCAGACCAAAGTTATTGTATTTTGATGACCAAAGATTTCCTTACCGACGACGCTTATCAGCGTATTTCTACTATGTGCCGAACAAACGATGGATTTGAAGTAGCAGAAGTCGATATGCAAATTCGCGGTCCTGGTGATTTGATGGGAACCCAACAAAGTGGTATCTTAAATTTTAAATTGGCCAATCTCGCAAAAGACCAAAAAATGCTGCATACCGCAAGATTTATAGCGGAGGAAATCCTCAAATTAGATCCGGAATTAAACGCTCCCGAAAATCAATTCATTAAAAAACATTTCGTACAAAATCATAAAGAAAAATTTATTTGGAGTCGAATTGGATAAAAAAATGCATCAAACTTGAATTTGACGCATTTTTCTAAAAATTAAATTTCATTCGACTAATCTAAAGGTCTTCTACCTGAAATTAAGTTATATAAAATAACAATAACTGCAATCACAAGCAAAATGTGAATGAGATTACCCATACCCATACCACCACCGATGCCCATCAAACCGAGCACCCAAACAATAATACAGATTACGGCAACTAACCAAAGAATACTTCTCATAATAATTGATTTTAGTTAATATATTCCTAAATCTACAACAATCATTCCATATGATAAAAATCATGATTGCCCCATTTGTTCTAACTCATCCGCTGAAGGTCCATAACTTCCCGGAACAAAAATATCGTTGAGCCTGTAATAAACCCCTAATTGCGCCCGATGATGTGTAATCTGTTTAAAGGATTGCATAATAGCTTCATAAATAGTCCAATCTGACAAAACATTTCCGCCGTGACGCAGTTGCCAGCGTTTATCAAAATCAGAATCGCTCATATTTGCCAAAGCTTCTAATCCTACTTGATAGGATTTTTCTAAATGTGCTATAAGTTCTGATTTGCTGGAAATGCGGGCGGGCGAATAAGGATTTTCGGCGAAATCCAAATATTCAGTTTTGAGCATAAAATCCGGCCAACCAAATATTTCTACCACATGAATGGCGAGATGAATCATCGGCATGCTTTTCGGATGTGGTTTCCAATCATTTTTTTCTTCGGGATAACGCTCGATAATCTTTTTGGTGATTTCGTATTCGGTGGTAAGGTCCTTTTGTAATTCTTGTAGTAAGTTCATAATGAATAATTTGAAATAAATTTAAGAAATCCTTTTTGGATTTAATTAAAAAATTAACTTAAAACTCGAAGAAATTTTAGCCTAAAAACAAAAATGCCCGCCAAAAGCGAGCATTTTATTATTTGAAAAAACTATAATTAATCTTTCGCCGGAAGAATTTTCCCGGAAACCTCTCCAAATCCAATTCGAATTCCATCTTTTTCGCACCATCCACGCATGATAACGGTATCATTGTCTTCGATGAATTTTCGTTCCGAACCATCATTTAATTTGAGTGGTTTGCTTCCGCTCCAAGTCAGTTCCAGCATGGATCCAAAAGAATCTTCCGTTTTTCCGCTGATGGTTCCGCTCGCATACATATCGCCCACTTCCAGATTACATCCGTTTACGGTGTGGTGCGCCAGTTGTTGCGCCATATTCCAATACATATATTTGAAATTGCTGGTACAAATCAGATTTTCTTCTCCATTTTCCGGCTGAATTAAAGTCTGCAAATGAATGTCAAAATTTTTCTTTCCTTCGTATTTCAGATAAGGTAAAACTTCAGGCTCCTGCTCCGGACCGTTCACTCGGAAAGGATCCAAAGCTTCCAATGTTACAATCCAGGGCGAAATTGAAGATCCGAAATTCTTCGCCAAAAATGGCCCCAATGGTACATATTCCCATTTTTGAACATCACGCGCGCTCCAATCGTTGAACAAAACCATCCCGAAAATATGATCTTCTGCTTCAGTAGTGGAAATCGTTTCACCTAAATCCGTATAGGAATTTGTGATAAACGCCATTTCCAATTCAAAGTCAAGTCTTTGGCTTGGACCAAATACGGGTTTATCGGCATTGGGCGGCATGGTTTGACCCTTTGGACGGTAAATCGGCGTACCCGAAACCACAATCGAAGAAGCCCTTCCGTGATAGCCCACCGGCAAATGTTTCCAATTGGGAAGAAGTGCATTATCGGGATCGCGGAACATTTTACCAACATTGGTCGCGTGCTCAATGCTGCTGTAAAAATCGGTGTAATTCGGAACGTGAACCGGCAATTGCATCGATACTTTTTCGATGTTGTGAAAAGCTTCCAATTGAGTTTCTTCGTCTTTAGAAAGCTCAGATCCTTCCAATAATAATTTTTGAATGTGCTCACGAACCGGAACAGTAACCGACTTTCCAAGCGAGATAAATTCATTCAAAGTAAAAGCTTCGAAAACATTTTCTCCCAAATTAAATTCATCAAAATAACCTTGGTCGTACAAAACCGCGAGATTGATGACCGTATCTCCAATTCGAGTGACGCAGGCAATTTCATCATCTGAAAAAATGCCCACACCAAAGGGAATATTATAAATGGAAAAATCTGAATTTTCTTCGTATTCAATGAATGACTTCATAGTGATTTGCTTTAAAATTTTTGGAGTTCAAAATTAAGGATTTAAAGCTTAACTGACGAATAAACCCCAAGAAATCCAATTTAAATCACCAGTTTATTTCTTCTTTTCCCAAAGATTTAAGGTGAGCATTGGTTCGAGAAAAAGGTTTGCTTCCAAAAAATCCATTATAGGCAGAAAAGGGAGATGGATGTGGAGATTTGATGATAAAATGTTTTTCGGTATCGATAATGCTTCCTTTCTTCTGCGCATAAGCACCCCATAAAATAAAAACCAGATTTTCTTTTTGCTCTGATAATTTCCGGATGGCTGCATCGGTAAATTCTTCCCAACCTTTTTTCTGATGAGAGCCGGCTTGCGATGCCCGAACCGTCAAAGTTGCGTTTAACAATAAAACGCCTTGGTCTGCCCATCTTTCCAGATTTCCGCTTTTTGCAATCGGAATTCCTAAATCAGTATTCAATTCTTTGAAAATATTTTTCAGACTCGGTGGCTGTGCAATTCCCTCCGGAACCGAAAAACTGAGTCCATGCGCCTGACCAGCTCCATGATAAGGATCCTGACCAATCAAAACAACTTTTACTTTGTCAAAAGGTGTATGATCAAAAGCCGAAAAAATGAGTTTTCCGGGCGGATAAACTTTTTGGGATTGGTATTCCAACCGAACAAATTCGACCAAATTTTTAAAATAAGATTTATCAAATTCCTCTTTCAACACTTCTTTCCAGGAAGGTTCAATCTTTACATCCATTAAATTTAAATTCTGATTTCCAAATATAGTTTAATTTTGCAGGGATGCAGGTATCTGAACAGACTTTACACGACTTGGAATTTCCGAAGATTTTGGAGAAAATTGCGGAATTTGCTTTTAATGAAAGAACTTCCCAATTGATTTTGGAGTTAAAACCCTATCAAAATATTTCACATTTGATTCAGGATTTAAATACGACAAACGAATATCTTTCAAGTTTTGAAAGCGAAAACCGAATTCCTTTTTCGGAATTTTATTATATGAAGGATTTTCTGCCCCGACTGGAAATCGAAAATTATTACCTCAATGCTGAACAGTTTTTTCAGATTAAATCCAATTCGCTTCAAATCAAAGAAATAACCAAATTTATTTCAAAATTTGAAGAGTATTTTCCCGAACTAAATTCTCTCGTTTCTGAAGTCGTATATGAAAAGGAAATTGTCAAGGAAATTGATGCCGTTTTTAATCGGCACGGCGAAATAAAAGACGACGCAAGTCCCGAACTTTTCGAAATCAGAAAACAAATGAAACAGGTTTCGGCCCGAATTTCTGATTTGTTTAAAAAATCCATCACGCACAATCTGAGTTTTCTGGATGATATCAAAGAAACCGTAGTGGACGACAAAAGAGTTTTGGCCGTGTTATCTTCGGTTCGAAAAAGAGTCAAAGGAAGACTTTTGGGAACTTCCAAAACCGGTTCAATTTCATTTATCGAACCCGAAAGCGTACAAAAACCCAATCGTGAATTGGAAGAATTAAAGGAAGAAGAAAGTCGGGAAATCATTAAAATTCTGCGAAAACTAACGGCTGTAATTGCGGTTCACAAAAACCTTTTAGAAGAATATGAAGACTTATTGGAGTATTTTGATTTTACTCAGGCAAAAGCTCAGTTTTCGCTGAAAATCAATGGAACACTTCCTGAAATCAAACCCGAAAAAATCCTCAATCTGACCGATGCTTATCATCCATTGCTTTATTTGTCCAATTCAGAAAAGAAATTAAAAACCATTCCACAAACTTTACGAATGGATGAAAATCAACGAATTATCATCATTTCGGGACCCAATGCAGGCGGAAAAAGTATAACCTTGAAAACCATCGGATTAAATCAACTGATGATTCAAAGCGGAATTTTAATTCCGGTTCATCCCAAATCCGAAGTTGGATTTTTCGATAAAATATTTACAGATATAGGCGATAATCAGTCGATTGAAAATCAATTAAGCACTTATAGTTATCGTTTAAAGCAAATGTCTTATTTCATTAGAAATGTTGACGATAACACCTTGCTTTTGGTGGATGAATTCGGAACCGGATCGGATCCGGAACTCGGTGGAGCTTTGGCCGAAGTTTTCTTTGAAGAATTCTATGAGAGAAAAGCTTTTGGAATTTTTACCACACATTATACCAACATCAAAATTGCAGCGGAAAATTTGCCAGAGGCCATCAATGCCAGTATGCTTTTTGATGAGAAAACACTGAATCCTTTGTACAAACTGGAAATTGGTCAGGCCGGAAGTTCGTTTACTTTTGAAGTGGCGGAAAAGAACAAAATTCCGTTTCGTCTGATCAATCGGGCCAAAAAGAAAGTGGAACAGGACAAAGTTCGTCTTGATAAAACCATTTTGAAACTTCAGCAGGAAAAGTTTGAAATTCAGAAAACAAAAGATCAGGTCCGGGAATTAAAACAAACTTCAGAATCTCAGAGCAAAGAACTGGAATCGACCCACGAGAAAATCCGTGAGAAACTCGTTGATTTTCAGCAGTTGTACGACAATGAATTGAAAACGCTTCAAGTTGGTAAGAAAATGAAAGACTGGGCCGATGATTATTTGAAATCAAAAAACAAGAAGAAATTAATCGGAGAATTCCTGAAATGGGTTGAAATGGAGAATTCCAAGAAAACTAAATCACTTGCAGTTGAAAAGAAGAAGGAAAAAATCGTTCAGAAAGAAATTCAAAAAGAATTAAAGAAAAATAAGGAAACGATCGTTGAGGAGCAAAAGAAAATTGAACAAAAGAAAAAAGAGATTATAAAACAAACAATTGAAAATCTGAAAGTTGGTGATCGCGTAAAAATAAAAGACAGTAACAGCGTAGCAACGGTGGAAAAGATTGAGGGTAAATCAATTGTATTAAATTATGGTCAATTTACTGCAAAAATTTCTATATTTGATGTCTATAAAATACAATAAAGGGTAATATGAAAAAAATTGTACTTGTGGCTTCACTCCTGGTTGGAGTTTCTTTGAATGCGCAAGAAAAAGTAAATGAAAAAGAGTTGCAAAGAATTGCAGCTGAATTAGAAACTAAATACAATCAAGACGTAGAGTTTGAAAGCAATCGAACGGGTTTAAGTACCGAATCTCTGATAGAATCAGGATTTCAGGGAATTTACAATGGAGCTTCTGTTTATTATCATGTAGATGATACCCGCCAAATTAACTCGATGAATGTTGATTATTTGAATTCTGGAGATTTTGAAAATGGCTTTGCTGTCACCGGTGATGGAATGACTGCCTATATTTGGGATGGTGGAAATGTTTTGTTGAACCACCAAGAGCTCATCGGAAGAGTCGTTATGCTTGAAGCTGATGTGCCACTATCTAGTCATGCGACAGGTGTAGCAGGTGTAATTGGCGCATCAGGTGTTACCCCTTTGGCCAAAGGGATGGCTCCAGATGTTTTCATTAAAGCTTTAAACTTTCAAGGAAATGCTGCTTCGGAAATGGCGGCTGAGTCCTCTGATCCTGAGAATGAAAATTATATGATTTCAAATCACTCTTATGGAACCATCGTAGGATGGGCTGAAGGTAATTGGGGGGCAGGATATGGATGGTATTGGTTTGGGGACACTTCACAATCTGAAACGGAGTCTTCTATGTTTGGAGCTTATAGTGACTATGATGCATACATAGATGCTATTTTATATAATGCCCCACAGCACAGTATGTTCAAATCCTCTGGAAACAATAACATGACAGGCCCCAATGGTGTAGTTAATCATTACGTTAGAAATAGTTCAGGACAGTGGGTTTCTTCCAATACGTACCGTCCCAAAAACTGTGTAGCCAACTATGGATATGACTGTCTGAGCTTTGCGGGAACTACCCCTAAAAACCTCATAGCAGTTGGAGCTATTTTGCCATTGGACGGAACAAGATATGAAGAACCTTTTGATGTGATAGAAACAAGCTTTTCAAGCTTTGGACCTACAGACGATGGTAGAATTAAACCAGAAATTACAGCTATTGGTCAAAGCGTTTATGCTCCTACTTCCACTTCATCAACCAGCTATACGAATTGGAGCGGAACTTCTTTCTCTTCTCCAGCAGCAGCCGGAGTAGGTGTTCTATTGCAACAAATTAAAATGCAAAGTTCAAATGGAAATGAATATTTGCGTTCAGATATGATGAAAGCTATCCTCACCCACAGTGCATTTGAATCGGGGCTTTACACAGGACCTGATTATAAATTCGGATATGGTTTGGTAAATGCTTTAGGAGCCGCAGAAATCATTTTGAATTCAAATCAAAATGCAATAACTGAAAATAGAAAATTACTAGATGGAAACACTCATACCATAACCGTAACGGCCAAAGGAGAAGAACCTATCAAAGTAAGTATTGCTTGGATCGATCCAGCAGGAGAAGGCGTTCCACAAAATGCCGTACCTTTAAACGATCGCACACCAAAATTAGTAAACGATTTGGATTTGAGAGTAAATGACGGAACTACTACTTATTCCCCATGGAAATTAGATCCTGAAAATCCTGCTGCTGCAGCGACTCAAGAAGATAATTTCGTGGACAACTTAGAACAAGTTTACATCGAAAGCCCGGTTGCCGGACAAACTTATACAATTACAATTTCACACAAAGGAAGCCTGCAAACACCCATCACACCCGCTCCGGAAATCAATTTTCAGGAGTATGCGCTTGTAATTACAGGTGTTGACGCTCCTATGTCTGTTCAGAATTTTGATATGTCTGAATCCATCAGCGTTTATCCAAATCCGGTTGTAGATAAACTAAACATCAATACAAATCAAAAATTGAACAATGTATCAATTATCGTGTTTAACCAAATGGGACAAAATCTTTACACTAATCAGTTGACTTCAATGAAGAACAACGACTCCATTGATTTCCGTACGTTCCCTGCCGGTGTTTATATGGTTTATATTAAATCAGACGAAGGAACTATTACGAAGAAAATCATCAAAAAATAATTGTCGCTTCACAGTCAAAATAAGAGCCGTTTTCAAAAGATACGGCTCTTTTTTATTCTTTTATCCAAATATATATTGAAAATTGACTCACGAATTAAATCTATACCTGATTTTTTTGTGCATTTAGGAGTTTATCATCGTCGGGATTTAGTATTTAGTCGTTAATTTGGAATTTCAACAATAGAAACTTAGATTTAACTTTAATATGATTTAAATATGAAAAAGAAAATTCTCTCTGCTTTTTTAATTCTAAGTTTAGCTTCCTCTTTTACTCCCTTAGAAATTTCATCTCAAAGCTCAGTTTACCTTTGCAATAGTTCAAATGCTAAAAAGTACCATTACACAAAAAATTGTCGCGGGCTTTCTAATTGCAAACATCAAATCATCAAAGTATCAGTCCAAGAAGCTAAGAAAAGAGGTAAAACACTTTGTGGATGGGAAGATTAAAATCCATAAAAAATCGCAAATTTGTATTTCATCCCAATTCCATTTACTAATTAAAATGAATAATTTTAGAATTCCTTTTTTTGTATTTCTCATCATTTCTTTGGTAGCTTGTGAGCCTCAAAGTTCAGCTGAAAGCGTTCTTTGGGATAGTTCTAAAGAAGGCTCATTTATCCTTGACACAGACCGCGAAGTCTTTCAAGGTAAGGTAACTCGAATTATCGATGGCGATACTGTCGAAGTTTTGGATGGTCAAACGCCCAAGCGAATTCGTTTGGCTCATATTGATGCACCTGAACGTAAACAAGCTTTTTCAAGTCGGTCTCGCCAAACCTTATCAGAACTCTGTTTTGGTCAAAAAGTTTATGTTGAATTTTACGAAAAAGATATTCACGGTCGATACGTTTGTGTGATTTATGATGTAGAAGGTAAAAACATCAATAAGGAAATGGTGAGATTGGGCATGGCTTGGCATTTCATGCGTTATTTCAACGATCGCTCCTACGCTAAATTAGAAAAAGAAGCCAGAAAAAATAAAGTTGGTCTCTGGCGAGATAGTAATCCTATCGCCCCTTGGGATTTCAGAAGATGATTTTCTTAAATTTACATCAAATATCAACCCATGACCCATCATATTTTATTGATAATACATCTGATTTCCATGGCCATTTGGGTGGGTGGACACCTTTATTTGTGGTGGATAATTTTGCCTGGAGTTTTAAAATCAAGGGATATAGAACGATTATTAAAATTTGAAAAAAGTTTTGAGCCTCTCGGAATGCCTGCTTTGTTGTTTTTAGTCATTACCGGGATTTGGATGAGTCTGGATTTTGGAATTGGTCCAAAAGATTGGTTTCAGTTTTCTTCTTCGATGGAAACCGTAATTTCCCTAAAGATAATTTTGCTTTTGATAACCGTTTTATTTGCCATAAGTGCTCAGACGAGAGTTCTCCCTAAATTAAGAAAAGGAATCGATCGCTTAAATGAAATGGCAATTCACATCACAATGGTCAGCCTGCTCGGAATCGCTTTATTGATTTTGGGAAGCTTCCTTCGCTACGGTGGATTTTATTGATTAAAATTTAAATTTAAATCCCTCCGGGGCGTATTGTACATCTTCGTCGTACATATTGATATAGAGAACCACAGTATCCTCTTTTCCTTCGTAGGTAACGGAATATCTGTCGAGCATCCCCATGCCCATTCCGCTGTTTTCTGTCTCAAACGGACAACAACTTCCTAAGCGGAAAAATGAAACCGACTCACCGTTCATCCCGGTTAAAGAATTTAAATATTCTCTTTCACGTGCAGGTCCTTCACCTTGCATGGCACCTCCTACTTTAATCGGATTTTTTTCTGAATAACCGTATAAACCTTCTGATTTTTTCTCCATTGCTCTTGTACTTAAAGAAGTTGAACAAGAAATGAGTAAACTCAATATCGAGATATATAGAAATGTTTTCATACTTTGTGAAAAAACAAAACTCTTCCTAAATTAGAAAGAGTTTTAAATATATCCAAAAATTAGATTCTTACTGCCCCAAAATCCATGCGAAAATTAACGGTGCAACAATGGTCGCATCTGATTCGATCATGAATTTAGGTGTGTCGATGTCCAGTTTCCCCCAAGTAATTTTCTCATTTGGAACGGCGCCCGAATAAGATCCATAAGATGTTGTAGAGTCTGAAATCTGACAGAAATACGACCAGAAAGGAACGTCTGTCCATTCCAAATCTTGGTACATCATCGGAACCACACAAATTGGGAAGTCACCCGAAATTCCTCCGGCAATTTGGAAGAATCCTACACCTTTTCCATCGGAATTCGCTCGGTACCATTCGGTCAAATAAATCATATATTCAATTCCTGATTTTACAGTCGAAGCTTTCAGGTTTCCTTTGATGACGTTGGAAGCGAAAATATTTCCGGTAGTGGAATCTTCCCATCCCGGACATACAATCGGCAAATTCTTTTCAGCCGCTGCCACAATCCAGGAATCCTTCGGATCGATTTCATAATACTCTTCCAAAACACCTGAATTCACGACTTGATAAAGGTATTCGTGCGGCAAATAGCGTTCTCCTTTTTCTTCAGCTGCGTGCCAAACGTCTTCCAAATGTTTCTGCAAACGACGGAAGGCTTCCTCTTCGGGAATACAAGTATCGGTCACCCGGTTGAAATGCGTATCGAGTAATTCACGCTCTTGTTCGGGTGTCAAATCTCTCCAGTTTGGAATTCTTTTATAATGAGAATGTGCCACAAGGTTCATTACATCTTCTTCCAGATTGGCACCTGTACAGGAAATAATATGTACTTTGTCCTGACGGATCATCTCAGCTAATGAAACGCCCAATTCGGCCGTTGACATAGCTCCGCCCAGTGAAATCAGCATTTTCCCACCTTCGTTCAGGTGTGCTTCATATCCTTTTGCTGCGTCCATTAAAGCAGCCGCATTGAAATGACGGTAATTGTGTTCAATAAACTTACTTACAGGTCCTTTGCTCATTTTATTTTGTTTTATCGTTTTTCTTTTTTGATTTATGGTACTGATTATAACCTAAAATATCCAAAACTTCTTCGTGGGTTTGTTGTTCGGAAAACACTTCGACTTCATAATTTTCGTCGATGAGTAAATATTTAGGCTGGGGAATCAGGCAATGGTGAATTCCACCAAAACCGCTGATGTTATCCTGATAAGCACCCGTATTGAAAAATCCTACATAAAGTGGTTTATTGGTATTAAATTTCGGCAAATAAATCGCATTGACGTGCTGTTCGGAATTATAATAATCATCGCTGTCGCAAGTCAGTCCGCCCAGCAAAACCCGCTCGTATCTGTCCTGCCATCGGTTAATGGGAAATAATACAAATCTTTTATTAATCGCCCAAGCATCGGGCAAAGTCGTCATGAATGAAGAATCGATCATGTTCCAGGACTCACGGTCGTTTTGTTTTTTCTGTTGAAGAACTTTGTAAATCATGGCGCCGCTCTCTCCTACTGTAAAACTTCCAAATTCCGTAAAAATATGCGGAACCGGAATTTCCCAGTCGTCACAGATGATTTTGATCTGGTTCAGGATTTCCTCCACCATATAAGCGTAGTCAAATTCGAAACTCGGCGAATTCTTTACAGGGAATCCGCCACCGATGTTCAAACTGTCCAAAGTTGGACAAACTTCCTTTAGTTTCACGTAGACCTGAAGACATTTGGTAAGTTCGTTCCAATAATAGGAATTGTCCTTGATCCCTGTATTGATGAAGAAATGCAGCATTTTTAGCTTTACATTTTTTTCATCTTTAATATAATTATTATAAAAAGGAACGATGTCTTTATAACCAATTCCCAAACGGGACGTATAAAATTCAAATTTTGGTTCTTCCTCCGAAGCAATCCGAATTCCGATTTCCATTTTTTTATCGGTCGCTTCCAATAAAAGCGGAAGTTCTTCCAGATTATCGATGATTGGAATGACCTTTTTGTGACCGTTGTTGATTAGACGCGCAATGTTTTCAATGTATTGATTGCGTTTAAATCCATTGCAGATCACATATTGATCCGTGGTCATCAATCCCTCTTCCAAAAGATTTTCTACGATGTTGATGTCATAAGCCGAGGAAGTTTCGATGTGAATATCATTCTTCAATGCTTCTTCCAATACGTGGTGAAAATGCGAACTTTTGGTACAATAACAATAACTGTATTTTCCTTTGTAACCGAGTTTTTTTCGTGCGGCATCAAACCAACCTTTTGCTTTTTGGATGTTTTGCGAAATTTTCGGGAGGTAAGTAAATTTAAGCGGTGTCCCGTGTTCCTCAATAAGTTGCATGATGTCAATGCCATGAAACTGTAGGTTCCCATCTACCAGCTTAAATTCTTCCGTAGGAAAATAAAAGGATTGCTCAATTAAATCTAAATATCTTGTATTCATTTGTGTTTATAATGGTTTAAAATTTTGTCTAAATAATTCTGCTTTCGTTGTTTGCGTTTTATTTAAACCCTAAATGAACACAATACTTTTCGAATAATTCCCTCAAATGGAGTTAATTCTTTCAAAAATCTTTCTTTCAATTCTTAAAACTTGATTTAAATTAAATAAAAATAGGTTCTTTCAAAATCAAACAACAAATATAATTATTTATCAGAATGAAAAATGAATCTAAGAAATAATTTATAAGCTGAAAGTTAAATTCCTGAAATACAAATTCAAATGTAATATCTTTGGTGCTTATTAATTTTAATTTTAAGAGAAATTTCATCGGAATAATTTTATTCATATTCAGTCTTCAAATCGCTCAGGCCCAAGAGAAATTCAATGCTTACAATCCAGAGGCCGATGCGAAAAAAGACATTGAAAATGCGGTTGTTCAAGCTAAAGCAAACGATAAACATATCCTGATTCAAATCGGTGGAAACTGGTGTGGCTGGTGTAAATTATTTCATGATCTGACTACGACTGACGAAGAATTGAAAGCCTATATCGCAGAAAATTTCGAAGTGGTTCATTTGAATTACAGCAAAGAAAATCAAAATCTGGATGTTTTGGAAACTTTGGAATTTCCGCAACGTTTCGGGTTTCCGGTTTTTGTCGTACTTGACGGAAACGGCAAAAGAATTCACACCCAAAGTTCGGGTTATCTGGAAGAAGGAAAAGGCCACAGCAAAAAACTGGTAATGGAATTTCTTCAATCCTGGTCACCGGGTGCTTTGAATCCGGAGAATTATAAGAAATAATTAAATCCAAATGTCAAAACTCCTACCTATCCTGTTTTTTTGTCTGGTTTTTATTCATTGTAATTCATCGGGGATTTCCGGTCAAGATCAGGTACGACAATTGAGTTCATCTGAAATTGATTTGCTGAAAAACGAACTGAAAAAGTACAGCTTTGGTCAAATCCAAGACACCATCATTATCAAATATGATTACGACCGGGAATCTTGCTGGAATAATTTGGATCAACAAACCGACGAATATATAAAAATGGTCATCTCTGAAAGACAGAATTTCATTCTCGAAGAAATTTCAAAAAGAAAAAATTTGTCCTTCTTTCATTTTAAAGAACCCGGAAATAACTTTAATAAAATAATCAGTTGGGACGAGCGTGTTTTGACTGATACTGCTGGCGTTCTGAAAAACCTATATTTTCACAAGTCCAATTTCTGTGGAAATTCAGCCATCATTCTTCCCGATGGTAAAATGATTTTCATCAAATCAGATGCGCATTTTGATGCCTTGAAATGGAATCAGGAAAAAATCAGGAAAGTTTTGAATTAAAGCTTTATCATTTAATATTTAAATAAAATCTTTCTGAAATCCAAAGTCCAGATTTCGGATTTCGCTGAGGATTTCATTGAAAACTTCTTCTACTGAAACCACAGAATCAATTAGCGAAGCCACCTGCCCTATTTCCAATTCCCCATTGACCAAATCGCCTTCAAACATTCCTTTTTTGGCGCGGGCTCTTCCCAATAATTCGATTAGTTCTTCTTTGGTCGCACATTTTTCATAAGCCTGAACAACTTCCTGATAGAATTCGTTTTTGATCAACCGAACGGGTGCTAATTCTTTCAAGGTTAGTTCCGTTCCACCTTCATCTGTATTGACAATCATCTCCTTGAAACGATTATGAGAGGAAGATTCATAAGTAGCGGCAAAGCGCGATCCGATTTGAACTCCGTCGGCTCCGAGCAGCATAGCTGCGGCAACTTGTCGGCCGGTAGCAATTCCTCCCGCAGCAATTAAAGGAATCTCTATTTTCCGTTTGACATCAGGAATCAGACAAAAAGTCGTAGTTTCATCTCTGCCATTATGTCCGCCCGCTTCAAAACCTTCTGCCACTACTGCATCTACTCCTGCGTCTTGGGATTTGGTGGCAAATTTCGCACTACTCACGACGTGAACAACTGTAATGCCTTCGTTTTTAAGTATCTGTGTCCAAGTTTTTGGGTTTCCGGCAGATGTGAAAACGATAGGAACTTGTAGCTCTATGATAGTTTCAATATGCTTTTCAATATCGGGATAAAGCATCGGTAGGTTCACTCCAAAGGGTTTATCGGTCGCTTTTTTAGTTTTTAAAATATGTTCTCTAAGCACATCTGGGTACATACTTCCGGCTCCTAGCAGTCCTAAACCTCCTTGATTACTCACTGCTGAAGCAAGCTTCCATCCACTGTTCCAAATCATTCCAGCTTGAATGATAGGATATTTAACTTTAAATAAATTACTTATTTTATTTGTCATTTTTTTCGATACATTTGCCCAAAAATAGAAAATTTGTAATCAATAACTGACATAAATAAATTTGGCAGATTTTTTGATTCCGCAAGACCACTGATTTCGTATCAGAAAAGAGATTTAGTAAATAACCTAATAATATAAAGTTTAGAATATGTATTGGACTTTAGAATTGGCATCTTATTTAAGTGATGCTCCCTGGCCTGCAACCAAAGATGAATTGATTGACTATGCTATCCGTACCGGCGCACCGCTGGAAGTAGTTGAAAACCTTCAATCCATTGAAGACGAAGGCGATTCTTATGAAAGTATCGAGGAAATTTGGTCGGACTATCCGACAGATGATGATTTCCTTTGGAATGAAGATGAATATTAAAAATAAAAGCCCAAAATCGGGCTTTTTTATTTCAAATAAATAAGCAAAACCTTTTCATTGACGTATATTTGCACATCGGAAAAACCGATTCGTCCTTGATGAAAAAAATGAATTATGAGTATTATTGAAAAAGTATTAAAAGGTTTTTTAGGCGATAAAAATCAGAAAGACGTAAAAGAATTACAAAAATATGCTGAAAAGGCATTGCAAGCTGAAAAGCAAATTGAAAATTTGTCCAACGATGAATTAAGAGCCAAAACAGCTCAATTCAAATCCAAACTTGCAGAAGCAACAAGTTCACAGAAAGCTGAAATTGCTGAACTTAAATCAAAAGCTGAAACCACTGAAAATTTCGACGAGAAAGAAGGTATCTACGAGCAAATCGATAAAATCAATAAAGAGGCTTACGAAATAGAAGAAAAAATCTTGATGGAAATTCTTCCTGAAGCTTTTGCTGTAGTGAAAGAGACCGCCAAGCGTTTCAAAAACAATCCTGAAATTGAAGTAACTGCTACCCCATTTGACCGAGAGCTTTCTGCCACAAAGTCCTATGTAGAAGTTGTGGGCGAAGAAAAAGTCAAATGGCATAATTCCTGGGATGCCGCTGGAAAGGAAGTGGTTTGGGATATGGTACATTATGACGTTCAGCTCATCGGTGGTACGGCGCTTCACCAAGGAAAAATCGCTGAAATGCAAACGGGTGAAGGTAAAACTTTGGTCGCAACACTTCCAGTTTATCTGAATGCATTGTCAGGTCGCGGTGTGCACTTGGTTACCGTGAACGATTACCTTGCCAAACGTGACTCGGCTTGGATGGCACCGATTTTTGAATTCCACGGAATGCGAGTGGATTGTATCGACTACCACCAACCCAATACAGAAGGAAGGAGGCAAGCGTACAAGGCCGATATCGTTTATGGAACCAATAATGAATTTGGTTTTGACTACCTGCGTGACAATATGGCCAATGCACCCGAAAATTTGGTCCAACGTGAATTGAACTTCGCAATTGTCGATGAGGTGGACTCGGTTTTGATTGATGATGCCAGAACACCTTTGATTATTTCGGGTCCTGTTCCGCAAGGCGACCGTCAGGAATTTGATGCTTTACGTCCCAAGGTTGAAAAAATATTCAATATTCAGCGTGAAGAATTGGGTAAAACCTTGAACAAAGCCAAAAAGCTATTCGATGAAGGCGACAAAAAAGACGGTGGTTTTCATTTGTTCCAAGTATTCCGCGGATTGCCTAAATACAAACCTTTGATTAAATTCTTGAGTCAGGAAGGAGTTCGTACCCAATTACAGAAAACAGAAGGACATTATATTGCGGACAATAACCGTGAAATGCCGGAAGTAGATCAGCACCTTTATTTCGTCATTGACGAGAAAAACAATCAGGTGGATCTGACCGATAAGGGAATTGAGTATCTTTCTCAAGGAATGGAAGACCCTAACTTCTTTATCTTGCCCGATGTAGCCACCAAGATCGGTGAAATCGAAGCGAAAAAACTACCAAAAGAAGAAGAATACCAGGAGAAAGAAGAATTTTTCCGTGAGTTCTCCATCAAATCAGAGCGCATTCATACCCTTACTCAATTATTGAAAGCCTATACTCTATTTGAAAAAGACGTAGAATATGTGGTAATGGATGGTCAGGTAAAAATCGTTGACGAACAAACGGGTCGTATCATGGACGGACGTCGTTATTCAGATGGATTGCACCAGGCGATTGAGGCGAAAGAAAATGTGAAAATCGAAGCGGCTACCCAGACTTTTGCAACGGTAACTTTGCAGAATTACTTCCGTATGTACAATAAATTAGCCGGTATGACCGGTACAGCGGAAACGGAAGCAGGCGAATTCTGGGAAATCTATAAATTAGACGTTGTAGCCATCCCCACCAATCGCCCGATTGCAAGACTTGATTTACAGGATAAAGTTTATAAAACAAACCGCGAAAAGTTCAATGCAGTAATTGAAGACATTGTGGATCTGGCAGAAAACCAAAAACGCCCCGTACTTGTGGGTACCACCAATGTTGAAACTTCGGAATTGTTGAGCCGTGCGCTTAAACTTAGAAAAATTCAGCACAATGTATTGAACGCGAAACTTCATAAAAAAGAAGCTGATATTGTGACCGAAGCAGGTCGCCCGGGAGTGGTAACCATCGCTACAAATATGGCGGGACGTGGTACCGACATCAAGATTACACCGGAAGTAAAAGAAGCCGGTGGTTTGGCAATCATCGGTACGGAAAGACACGATTCGAGACGAGTTGACCGTCAGTTGCGTGGACGTGCCGGTCGTCAGGGAGATCCGGGTAGCTCTCAATTCTATGTTTCATTGGAAGATAATTTGATGCGACTATTTGGTTCGGAAAGAATCTCCAAACTGATGGACCGAATGGGACACAAAGAAGGCGATATGATCCAGCATTCGATGATTTCTAAATCCATCGAACGAGCGCAAAGAAAAGTCGAAGAAAATAACTTCGGAATTCGTAAACGTTTGTTGGAATATGACGACGTGATGAACAAACAGCGTGAGGTAATTTACCGAAGAAGAAAAAACGCATTGTTTGGAGAACGATTGGATGTGGACATCGCCAATATGATTTATGATACTTCAGCTTCCGTCGTGAGTGAAGCCAAGAACAATGAGGATTTCAAACAATTGGAATTTGATTTGATCAAATATTTCACCATGGACACTCCTATTTCGGAAAGCGAATTTAAATCGACTTCCGTTCGGGATTTGACCGAAAAGATTTACCAAGCTGCCGTTTTAGATTATCAAAAACACATCGATCATCAGGCCGAAAAAGCCTATCCGATTATAGCAAGTGTTTATGAAAATCCATCCAATCAGTTTACCCGCATTCAGGTTCCATTTACCGACGGAATGAAAACCTTGATGGTAGTTACTGATTTGAAAGAATCTTATGAAACACAAGGTAAAAAACTGGTCAAAGATTTTGAAAAAGGAATCGTTTTGAGCCTGATTGATGAGCACTGGAAAGAACATTTGCGCGATGTGGACGATTTGCGTCGTTCGGTTCAGAATGCGGTTTACGAACAAAAAGATCCACTTGTGATTTACAAACAAGAATCTTTCTTTGTTTTTCAGCGAATGCTTGATCGTGTAAATAAGGAAATTATTTCATTCTTATTTAAAGGCGAATTGCCAACGCCGGATCCACAGCAGATTCAGCAAGCGAAACAAGTGAAACAAGAAAAAGTTGAAACCAACCGTGGTGCAGATGCTACTCCTACTCCATCCGGAAATAACGGTTATTACAGCAGTTCTACTTCTGCAACAAACGCACCTGCACAGCAACCGGAAGTGACAGCGCCGCGCACCGTAACCAAAATCGGAAGAAACGACAAAGTCGCCATCCGAAATGTGAGTACCGGCGAAAAGCAGGAATTAAAATACAAACAAGCCCAACCGATGATCGAAACTGGTGAATGGGTGTTGGTGGAACATTAAAAATTAATCATTCAGATAATAAAACGGAGGTCTTTTGGGCTTCCGTTTTTTTTTAAACCATTTTTTTTAGTTTAAGCTTGAAGTTGTCGTAATATATTTTCCTATACCTTCCCAAATCTCAAAAGTATAAATCTCCGCATTTTCAAATTAAAATGAAGCTGGATTTTAGTCGCTTTTAACACTGAAAAAATCAAACCTTAAATTTCGCCGTTTTGGGGTGTTTTTAATTTTTGGGTTAATGTTTTTTTGGTGAGTATAGAAGTTAGAATTTAGAAATCAAAAGGAATACTAGTATAATTTTTTAACCACAAAGAACACGAAGATTTTTCACTAAGGACGCAATATCTACTGTGTAGAGTTTAAGATTTTCTTTCTCGAAACTCGATGGCGATCGGGACGAAACCGGAACTTCTAAATTCGAAAAAATGCATTATACATTTAAAAAAATCTTACTACTCTGCTTCAACAATCCATCGGGCGGATGATACTTCTATGTTGATTTTTATTTTTAAAAAATATTTTTATAAATTTCAAAAAATTAGATGGTCCTAAATTATTTTAACCATGGGAGATAGACCGAAAATTAAATTAGAACTTACTGCATTTGATAAAGCTCTGGAGATAATGGGTGGTGTTCTGATTTTTGCGATTTGGATTTTGCTTGGGGTCAGTTATTCAAATTTACCAGAGAGCATCCCTATGCATTACAACGCTGCAGGTGAAGCGGACGCTTTTGGAAGTAAATCATCGATTTTAGGATTACCTTTGGTTGCAACGGCTCTATTTATCGGACTTAGCATTCTGAACCAATATCCGCATACCTTTAACTATCCGGATAAAATTACCGAAGAAAATGCCAGGTATCAATACCGGAATTCTACAAGGATGCTTCGCTGTCTAAAACTGGTGATTCTTATTATTTTTGGGATGGCTACTTATCTGACCATCCGAAATGCTCATCAGGAAACGGCTCAAATAGGTAAATGGTTTTTGCCTCTGACGCTGGGACTTATATTTATTCCTGTTATTTGTTTTCTAATTCGGGCTTATCGAGGCGATTCAAAAAATTAATTCTTTCTTTTAATTGAATTTTAACAAGAATTCGCATTTCATTCAATTAAAATTATTTCAAAATTTTAGATACTAAATTCTTACAAATTATCCAGAGGACTTTTGATTTTACGTTTGGTCTGATCGGTCAAACCTGTATAACTCATGGTGGTTTTGATGTTTTTATGCCCCAGAAGTTCCTGTACAAAGCGAATGTCGGTTCCTTGTTCGATCAGATGCGTGGCATAGGAATGTCGCAAGCTGTGCACTCCTACTCTTTTGTTGATTTTGGCTTTTTGCATGGCTTGTTTAAAAACCATCTGAACGGAACGGACTGAATATTGCCCGCCGTATCGGCCATCAAATAGATATTCCTGGGGGTTGTATTCGTCGCAATACGAATGAAACTCCTGCAAAATAGATTCCGGTAAATTTACATATCGGTCTTTCTTACCTTTTGCACGGGTGATGAGTACTTGCATGCGCTGGGTGTCAATATCTTCTAATTTGAGATTGACGATTTCACTGACGCGCAATCCCATTCCGTAACATAATTTGAGCAGTAAACGATGTTTGGGGTTTTCTGTCACCTCAAACATTTTTTTGATATCATTTGCAGAAATAGCTTTGGGCAAGGAACTTGGCTTTTTGGGTCGGGGAATGTCTAAGAAGATTTTTTCGCGATGCAAAACCTTTTCGAAATAAAATTTCACAGCGTTCATACGGCTATGAACCAAGTTTTCGGAAAGTTTCAATTTTTTGATACAATAGAGAAAATAAGACCTGAGTTTTTCTGCGGTTAGCGCATCTACGGGATGATGCCGGATGGTTTTGAGAAGTTGGGAAAATTCTGTGGTATAAGTGCGAATGGTATTTGGGCTATATCCTTTGAGAAGAAGTTGTTCGGTGAACCGTTCCAAAGCCGGTTGATTGATCGGATGAATGTCTTTAAATGCCGATTTTCCGTAGTATTTTTGTTCCAATTGGAAAAGGTTTCGGTAATGGGGGATGTCGGGTACATACCATTTTTTATTTGCCGGACTCCATCGGGCTTTTGTATGGTTTTTAAGGTGAAGTTTTACTTGGAGTGTATAAGGAAAGCTGATCCATATCACCGATTTTTCTTGATGCTCCCCTATTTGAAACTCAAATAAAAGAGGATTAAAAACTTTTGATAGAGAGTCCATATCTATTCGTTTTTTGTATTGTCATTTACAAATATGCGCAATTTTTTTTAGAGATAAGAAATCTAGTTTACGAAATGAAGCAAATGGATAACTCATTGACAGTCAACACACCTCAAAGAGAAGTAGAAAAGTTGTCTTCATTCAGAAAATTGTCGTATAATTGCGTATATAATCTAGTTGTACAAAATTTTATTCCAAACGTTTGGTTTTTTCTTACGGAAATTAATGCATTTAAATGATAAAAAAAATCGAGTTAAA
>JAAYKY010000021.1 GCA_012522185.1 Flavobacteriaceae bacterium
ATATACATTTCACCATTGATATAACCAGGTTCCAAAAGCGTGGGATAAGCACCACTTGCCGTGACAACCTGTGGCAAATAACCTTCCCGAAATACCACCGACTCACCGGTACTTAATTTTGTTGCAACACAGAGAAATGGGATAGGCAAATTATCAAAATCATTTACATCATGCACATGACGAAACAAATAAGTAAGCTCGTCGGAAGCGCCCTGTCCACTGGAAATTGCATTGGGAAAACCCAATCGGAAATTGTCAAATGGAAGCTCGAGAATGTACTTTTCTCGATAAGATTTATCGAAAAAAGGCAATTCCTTTCGCGACTTTTCATTCATCAACAATCCCGTTAAATCCAAAGAGTACATAATTTTCTCTAACTCATCTGCCGAATAACCCGATGCATATAAGCCTCCAATGATAGCCCCAATGCTGGTTCCACCGATGTAATCGATTTTTACACCGGCTTCCTCGATGACTTTTAAAGCTCCGATGTGCGCATAACCCTTTGCTCCTCCCCCACTTAATACCAAACCAACTTTGGGACGTTTATCCTGAGCGTTAAGTTGGATGAGAGAGAAAAGAAAGAAAAAAATCAGAAATGAAATTTTTTGTTTCATTAAAGGCAAATGTACAACATTGTCAATGATTTATATCTGTTAAAATCCTCTAAGGATTTTGTTTAAATGTTATATTTTTGAAAAAAATAACGAAATGAAATTAGCAGTGATCGGTGCAACCGGAATGGTAGGACAAGTGATATTGAAGGTTTTGGAGGAAAGAAACTTTCCTTTAACGGAATTAATTCCTGTAGCTTCCGAACGATCTCTGGGAAAGAAAGTCAATTTCAAAGGAAAGGAATTTGCCATCGTTTCGATGCAGGATGCAATTGATAGGAAAGCAGACATCGCTTTATTTTCTGCAGGAGGCGAAACCTCCAAAGAATGGGCGCCCGAATTTGCAAAAAATGGAACCACCGTTATAGATAATTCCTCAGCTTGGCGAATGGACGAAAGCATTCCTCTGGTCGTTCCCGAAATCAACGCCAACCTTTTGACAACTGAACATAAAATCATTGCCAATCCCAATTGTTCCACTATTCAATTGGTGATGGTTCTCCATCCATTGAATCAGAAATACGATATCAAAAGAGTTGTGGTTTCGACTTATCAATCCGTAACCGGAACAGGTAAAGAAGCGGTTGAACAATTGGAAGGAGAAATTGCAGGAAGTCATCCGCCAATGAAATATCCTTATCCTATTTTCAAAAATGCACTGCCCCATTGCGATAGTTTTGATGAGTTGGGTTATACCAAAGAAGAATTGAAATTAATGCGTGAAACACAGAAAATTCTTAACGATAAAACCATTGCATTGACAGCAACGGCCGTTCGAGTTCCGGTTCAGGGAGGACATTCGGAATCAGTAAATATTGAATTTCACAATGCTTTCATGGAAAATGATGTTCGGAAAACTCTCCACGAAACCCCTGGTATTGTTTTGCAGGACAACCCTGAAACCAATACCTATCCCATGCCTATTTATGCCGAAGGAAAAGACGATGTTTTTGTCGGAAGAATCCGTCGGGATTTATCACAAGCCAATTCGCTGAATATGTGGATCGTAGCAGACAATCTCAGAAAAGGCGCTGCCACCAATGCAATTCAGATTGCAGAATATTTGATTTCAAATCATTTGATTAAAAAGACTGTTTAATTGTATGTGGATTGAAAGTGCGCAAAACCCCAAAATCAAAAACCTGCTCAAAGTCCGGGAAAAATCCAGAGAACGCAAAAAGCAAGGCGTTTTTCTGGTGGAAGGTATTCAGGAAAATCAAATGGCAATGAACTCGGGTTTAGAAGTCCAGGAATTTTTTGTTTGTGATGAAATTTTCAATGAAAAACTCAATTTAGATAATTATAAAACTTATAAGCTCTCCTCTTCTCTTTTTGAAAAGATAGCCTACCGGGGCACAACGGGTGGAGTTTTAGGCCTTTATAAAAGCAAGAACAATGATTTAGAGGAACTTAAACTTCCAGAAAATCCATTGGTTATGATTATAGAAGCCGTAGAAAAGCCTGGAAACCTGGGAGCTGTCTTGAGAACTTGTGACGGTGCAGGAGTTGATTTGCTTATCGTTTGCGATCCTTTGGTTGACTTCTACAATCCCAATGTCATTCGAAGTAGCGTCGGAACGGTTTTTACCAATCAAGTCGTTTCGGCCGGAAAAGAAGAAGTTTTAAATTGGCTGAGAAAACATCAAATTCAAATTATTTCCACTTTTTTGCGAGAAGATACCCAAAGCCTATACGAAGTGAATCTAAAAAAACCTTCGGCAATTATATTAGGAACAGAAGCCTTTGGCTTATCGGATTTCTGGGCAGATAATTCCGATATTTTGATCAAAATTCCGATGAAAGGAAAAGTAAACTCCTTGAATGTCAGCAATGCGGCGGCCATTTGTATTTATGAGGCGCTTCGCCAAAGAAATTAAATTGATTTAAACGAGTTTGTTGAAAGCAATCATTCAAAAACTTGGTTCAGAACATCCAATGATTTTGGACGCCGGAAATCGGAAATATGCAGCTCGAAATAGAGGATTAAAACCGAAAGCAAAGAATTTCTCTGGGCTTGATTGAATAAATTTTCAGTTTGATGAAAGAAATCAAGCGAGATCAAATCTTCAAAAAGCTTCAAATCGGATTTTTCGATGAAATATTCGGAAGGAAATTCATGAGTAGAAATTCCATTTATTAAGTCAAAATATTGTGTGCCCTTTTTTAAATTGGGATAAAATCCTAAAAACCGACTGAGATTGATCAAAAACCAAAGATGAAAATCGGCATAAACGGATTCTTTTTGATCAAAATTCTCTAAGGAATTTCGAATGAATCGAAACAATGCGGAGTTGGCCTCTTCTTCTTTTAAAACGGAATTTAAAATTTCAGACAAAAAAAGAGAGATAGTGGTTTTGGTGGGATTAGTGTAAATCGATTGGTAATGAAAAGATTGAGTTATCTCTTTGAAATACAGCAAGTTCATTTTTGGTTTCTCCTCGAAGACAATATCGAGTTGATTGAGTGGAATGAACAAAGCATTTTGTTTGTTTCGTTTGGAATAAACCGATTTGACGATGAAGGATTTCGGTCCAGAAGACTCGGTATAAAGCTTAATTATTTTCCCGGAATCTCCATATTGAATGGCAGATAATACAAAAGCTTCAGATTTGACCAACATTTAACGGACGATTGCGATTTTGGTTTGTTTGGTTTCGGAAGCATCGCGGTTGGTCATCAAAACCAGATAAATTCCTGAAGCCACTAATTTTCCTCTCATATTGCGTGTATCCCATTTGGCAACTCCTCCTGCAGCGGTTGTTTTATAAATTAAGTTCCCTACGACATCCACAATTCTCACATCCGCATTGTTAGGAAGGCCTTTGATCGTTACTTCGCCGTTGAATCCGGGACGAACCGGATTAGGATAGGAATAGACGTCGCCGAAAGAATCTCCGGTTTCCACGACATCGCTTCGGTAAGAAACCACTCCTTTGTCTGTTGCAAAATAAACCACTCCGGTGGAAGATTCAATTTCAATATCGTTTACTTTGTTGGAAGGAAGAGGTGAATTTTCGGCAGAAAAATGAAAAATGGTTTGGGTTCCATCTTCTGAAAAGCAATAAACCCCTCCGGTATCGGTCGCTACCCATTTCTGATTGGCATCGTCAATCGCAATATCATTGATCTGAACATCCGTTAAAACGGCTTCTGGGATTCCATTTTGCTCGATGATGACAGGATCTGCTTGGAAAGAACCCGATTGAATGGTTTGAATGGGATTGTACAGTGTCCGTATTCCTTGGGTTGTCCCAATCCACAAAACGCCGTTTTTATCGATGGCAACAGAGATAATTTCACTCGAAGGTAGATCCCCAGAATTGGGATTAGTATCAACGGTATAAACATTTTGCATATCCGTGATTTTCAATCCACTATGGATCCTAGGCAAAGGTAAATAAGCATAGCCTTCATGAACCAAGGGCTTTCTTGCTCCCGCAGTGGAAGACCCACCCAAATCCACTGTTGTCCAATTGCCACCAGGCGTTTTTTTATGAGCTAAATTTCTACCATTGGGAGAAACATATGATTGACTTACCCAAAGGTTACCTTCTTCGTCCAAAAAGGTTCCACCAATTCGTTCTCTGAATAAAATACCGGAATTTTCGGAATTGAAATGTTCGACCAATTGGCCGTTTTTGAATCGGAAAAATCCAATCCGAGTGTCGGGATCATTCCAGGAAACATGTTCAAACCAAGGAGTTACATAAAACTCAGTAGGGTCATTGGGATTAACTTCGATATCGATGATATCTTTGGCATCGAACATTTCCTCGGAAGTGTAGTGCAGCCATTGGGTAGCGTTAAAATGATAAAAACCATCCGCATTTTGTTGAGGACTATTAAAGCTGTTCATTCCACCGGGTGCAATCCAAATTTGATCTCCCATAGTGGTTACTGCCCAGGATTTATTGTTATAAGGTCCGTCCGGTGCGATTTCATTTAACCCATTGATCAATCCATTTAATCGCGAACCCCCATAAGTGGTATTCCCGACCTTTAATCCCGTGTTCAAATCATGAGTAAAGGAAACCGACTCGATGATGCCGAAACTTTCATTGTAATTGGTAATATTGTTGATTTGTGTAAGGCTCAAAACATTTCCATTCACGCTCAAATCTCGTAAACCCGGAAAGTTCCCCAAAGTAGTCCAGTTATTTCCATCAAATCGATAAACATTTGCATGGGAGGCAGCTACGATATTATCTTGAAACACCACGATATGTTGAAAAGCGGAAGAGGGCAAACCTACGGGTTGCGTCCAAGCCACGAAATTCGCGATGAATTCATTGAGTGGATGTGAAAAAACACCTTTGTCGCTTGCAGCATAAATCACACCGTCCAAAACCACAGATTCTTTCACACCAAAATAAACGCCGGCTTGTGAAAAATACGTGGTTTCCATGAATTCAAAATTTTCCAGACTAAATGAGGCAAGCCCAAATTCGCCCGATATAATCGCCGTATTTTGATAAGGAAAAATATGATTTACAATTTTACTTCCCATATAGGATTGATGCAGAGGGATTTCCAAAAGATTATGATCCTCATCAGGTCCCAGCATATCCATCTCCCCTCTTTCATATCCAACGAGCAATAATTCCAGTTCGGGGCTATAGCTGAAAGCAGTTACGCCCACATCGTTTAAATCGTTTGCTTTGGAGATTTTCTCAATTTCATGGGTAGTGGGATCGTAGGAAAAAAGTCCATTTTCTGCGCTACAAAAAATCAAGCCATTGATTTCCCAGATGTGACGTATATTGTTATACGAGAAATGATCATCCCAGCGTGTATTGGTCTGAGCCAGACTAAAAACCACAGGAAAAAACAAAAATATCCACCGAAGAATCAATGAAAAATCCGGCCTAAGAGACATCATACAAGCAATGTGTTTCTGGAAAAAACGATTTTCATGCATATTTAGTATAATTCTCAGAAGTTTTGTTTGACCATGTATTTGTCATAAAATGCTTTGATGTGGCCGACTGCTTCTTCGGGAGTATCTACCAAACGATAAAGTTCAAAGTCTTTTTCGTTTATATTTCCGGCAGCCAAAACGGTTTCTCTCAACCAGTCGATAAGTCCGGACCAGAATTTCGTCCCGACCAAAACAATCGGAAAACGCCCGATTTTATTGGTTTGAATCAAAGTCAAAGCTTCGAATAATTCGTCCAATGTTCCCAATCCGCCCGGCAAAACGATGAATCCCTGAGCGTATTTAACAAACATAACTTTTCGGGCGAAAAAGTAATCAAAATTTATACTGAAATCATAATCGACGTATTTGTTCAAGCCGGTTTCGAAAGGCAATCGAATTCCAATTCCCACCGACTTTCCGCCTCCTCTCTGAGCTCCGTGATTGGCCGCCTCCATGATCCCGGGGCCGCCACCGGTGATAACCCCAAACCCGAGTTGAGTAAGTTGATAAGCAATTTCTTCCGCCATTTGATAATATTCAGAATCCACTTGGGTGCGTGCAGAACCAAACAGAGAAACACTCGGGCCGATTTTAGCCATGATTTCATATCCCTCCACAAATTCCGCCATGATTTTAAACAAAGCCCAGGAATCGTTTGATTTTACCTCGTTCCAAGTCTTGGGCGCAAGTTTTTCACGTATTTTTTCAGTCTCTTCTTTCTCGCTCATTTCTTCTAATTTATAATTTAATCGGAATCAAATCCTTGTACTTCTCCGAAAATAAAAATCCTTTTACGATGGAGTCAATTCCTTCGTCACTCTCAATGGGGATCATTCGTTCCTTGATCCGCTCAGGTGTTTTGATTTGATGATGAAGTTCGTAATATCCATAGCCGAGACAAATGCCTTTCTCAATCCAGACAAATGAACTCTCGCCTATTTTGCGTCCGTTCCCAGTCATCAAAAAGCTTTTATTTTCTAAATTAATCTTTTCTAAAAAAGTATCTATTCTTTCATTGTAAGACTCCACAGGCTCTTCGCCCACACAAGCGCCATAACACTCTCCTACCTCATAATTGAAACAATGTTCTTTGCATTTTGAAATCCCGTTCAACAAAGGACAAAGCTCGAATTCTTCCGTCAATAGAGAAAGCAAATTTTGAGCAAAAGAAAGACTCGTCATCCGCAAAATTCCTTGGCCTTTTGCTTCCCTCGACTTTTCAATAGAAAGAGTTTTGTAGCCTTCTTTTTCACCCAAACAAATGGTGTAGGGAAAGCTGATTTTTTTTGAACGCTCGTTCAGCTTGGGTTTCAGCCGTTTCAATTCATTGTTTTCTTTGATCCATGAAATCAATTCATTTCCAGTAATTTCAAATTTTACATTATCGACCGTCATTCGAACTCGATTGCTCAATGAATTTTTTCCGGTCAATAATTTTCGGATTCCTTGTGCAATATTATGGGCTCTGGAAAGGTAAATTACCTCTTTATTGGCATCGAATACATAAAAAATCCCGATTCCGTTGGGTGCATCTTTGTAAAACTCAGAAAATCTTCCACTCGGTTTGGGTTTTACAGAAAGAGGCTCGTTTTTGGATATATCTTTCAGGAAATCTTTGTCCAATAATAATTTAAAAATCTCGAGTGTAGCCCGTGCATCTCCTGCCGCCCGATGACGGTCAGAAACGGGAATTCCAAGCTCTTTGCTCAATTTTCCGAGCGAATAAGAACTGGCGCCGGGAAAGTATTTCTCAGAAAGGGGTACCGTATCAATCGTTTCACGATAATACGTATAACCAAATTTTTGGAATTCTTGCTTGATCATTCGATAATCAAAATCCACATTGTGCCCTACCAAAATAGCTCCCTCTGTAATTTCAATAATCCTCTTGGCAATTTCGTGAAATTTGGGTGCAGATTTTACCATTTTTGGGGTTATCTGTGTCAATTTTTGAACGTATGCATCTATTTGCCGATCCGGCGAAACCAATGAAATTAATTGATCCACAACCTTCTCTCCATCAAAACGGTAAATAGCGACCTCAATGATGTCCTCTTCCCCTTTTTTTCCACCGGTTGCTTCAATGTCGAGTATTGCGTACATCTATCGCTTCTTAATTTTTCCAAAGAAACCTCGTATGATTTGGTTTCCAATTGTTCGTATAAAACTCTTGGTCGTAGAGTCGGTCAATATAGTTTCGAGCGTGGATTTTTCTTTCCTTGGTCGCCCAACTTGCTTTTTGGGAGTAGGTGTCGGTTCAGCTGCCGCAGCCATTTCAAGTTTGCGATTCAAAATTTCATAAGCAGAATCGCGATCAATGTCCATCGAATATTTCGGTACCAAAACAGAATCACTTACAAGCGATTGAATCTCCGTTTCCGTCAAGACATCCATTCGTGAAATGGGCGCACGCATATATGTATGCGCAAGTGGCGTAGGCACCCCTTTTTCATTCAGAGCGGTGATAAAAGCCTCTCCAATTCCCAGCTGTGTAATGACCTCATCGGCTTTGTAATAAGCAGAAATCGGATAGTTTTCCACGGCTTTCTGGATTTGCTTTCGATCTTTGGCCGTGAAGCCACGCAGGGCATGTTGTATTTTTAATCCCAATTGACTCAAAACCCCATCAGGCACATCGCCCGGAACTTGTGTACAGAAATAAAGCCCAACGCCTTTTGAGCGAATGAGTTTGACCATGGTTTCAATCTGATCCAGCAAAGCTTTACTGGCTTCCCGGAAAATCAAATGAGCTTCATCAATGAACATCACAAGTTTCGGCTTGTCGGGATCCCCGATTTCGGGTAATGTTTCATAAATCTCAGCCAATAAACTGAGCATAAATGTCGAAAATAAATTGGGTTTGTTTTGGATATCGGTCAAACGAATGATGCTTACGACTCCTTTACCGTCACGGGTGCGCATCAAATCATTGACCTCAAAAGAAGGTTCGCCAAAAAATCGCGAAGCACCTTGTTGTTCCAAAGCCACTATTTTACGTAAAATAGCGCCCAAAGAAGCAGGAGCAATACTTCCATAGTTTGAAGTCAACTCTTTCTTTCCTTCGTTGTTTTCACTCACATATTGAAGCACTTTGCGCATATCGGAAAGATCTAGCAAAGGCAAACCTTTGTCATCACAATATTTATAAATGATAGAAATAATGCTCGTTTGCGTCTCATTTAAATCGAGAATTTTACTGAATAAAATCGGTCCGAATTCCGAAACGGTCGCCCTCAACCTCACTCCTTTCTCATCGCTGAGACTCAATAATTCCACCGGAGCACCCGCAGGTGTATATTCAAGCCCCAAAAGAGATTGACGCTCCTGAATTCCTTTGTCATCCGCCTCGCCCGGCATGGCAATTCCACTCAAATCCCCTTTGATGTCCATAAGCAAACAAGGCACTCCCTTGAGCGATAATTGTTCGGCTAAAATTTGAAGAGATTTGGTCTTTCCGGTTCCGGTCGCTCCCGCAATTAAACCATGACGATTCAGGGTCTTTAAGGCAACAGAAATCTCTGCTTCAGAAAGGACCTCTCCGTTTAATTTAGCTTTTCCTAATACAATTTTATCGCCTTTGTATTGGTAAGTTTTCTGTATTTCCTGAATGAATTCTTCTCGTAAAGACATAAAAACCGATGGTTTAGTGGGTAAATTTATTTAAAAAATTAATTTGGGGTAAAGATACATAAACGAAGTGAAAATCATTTATTTCAAGTTTTTACAAATTATTCCCACAAAGAAAATTCCCTTTAAGGAAATTTAAATTCAGCCACTACGGGATAATGATCCGATAATTTCACATCTTTCAGAACTTTGTATCGAACGGGTGTAAATTCTTCGGAATTAAATATATAGTCCAAGCGCAAAGGGTATTTGAATTCATGAAAACTCGTCGCAGGACTTCTACCCAATTGAGGATAAGAATCCTTTAACCAATGGGAAATTTGTTGGTATTCATAGGAATTCGGAACTGCATTTAAATCACCGGCAAGGATCACCGGATGAGGTGAAGTCTGAATATAAGGAAGCAATTTTTTAATCTGAATTTCATGCATAAGAAAGCCCTTGGTGAGTTTATTTTTCAAAACAATAGAATTTGCTTCCGCGGTTTGCATATCGTTTATACTTTCTTTTACTAGTTTTTTATCGATAAACATCGGCTCCAAATAAACATTTATAACACGTAGGGTATCCGCTCCCCTATCCAAATCTGCATAAGCAGCGAGGCCAGTGGTTCGATTTTCACCCGAAAAAATCTTTTTAAATTCGATAATCGGATATTTGCTGAAAACCTGAATCAGCGAATGTTTTTCATGATAATAATCCGCAAAAGCAGAATCTTTTAAATTTTCAAAAGTCTCATTTCGCCAATATACTTCTTGAAGTAAAACGATATCGGCATTTTCCTTTTGAAAGAAATCCACAAAGCCCGGTTGACGCAAATATTGACCATTCAGCGTTATGATTTTTAAGTTGGGCTCGACTTCCACTTTCTTTCCGAAATATTGATAAGTTTTTGAAATCGGGAAATATAATCCGATGGAAAGCAATAGAAATACGATGGCATAAGGCGCTCGTTTCCAGAATAAATAAACAATTACGATGAGGTTAATCAAAACCAAAATCGGATAAATTATCGGCAGAAATCCGAAATAGGGAAATGTGGACGGAGCGATGTGTGGTGCAAGATAAATGCAATACGAAAGCCCCAAATACAAAAGATGCGAAAAAAAGAAAACCGGATCGAGTCCGCGCAAACGAAATCCTTTAGCCATTTCTGCCCGATTTGAAAAGAAAATCCTTTTCTTCTTTGGTTAAACTATCATAGCCTGAACGAGAAATCTTGTCCAAAATTTTGTCCACCTTCCTTTGTTTTTCAACCTTTTGAGAATTAAATTCATAATCATCACGTGGAGTCGAACGATGAGAAGCTTTGGGCTTTTTCTTCTGTGGAAAGAAAATAGGACGAACAATCCCACCCAAAAAATCATTGCCCTTTTCGAATTGTTTCATATACAAAAATCCGAAAGCAGCACCGCCCAAATGTGAAATATGCCCACCAACATTATCGCCCGAAAGTATCATCAGCACATCAAAAGCCAATAAAAAATAGCCGATATAATCCAGTGGAATGTTGAAATTGAAAAACATAAGTTGGACTTTGGTTTTGGGAATATAAGCGACCAAAGCGAAGAATATCGCATAAACCGCTGCCGAAGCACCCACCAAACCTTGTCCGTAATTGAAAACATACGAAAAACACATGAAAAATAAGGCACCGGAAATAGCCCCAAAAAGGAAAAAGGTTAGGAAATCTTCCTTTCTGAAATAGCGCAAAAACAATTGCCCGATGAAATAAATCATCAAACAGTTCAGTGCTAGATGTAGCAGTCCACCGTGGAAAAAAGCATACGTCAGAATGCCCCAAGGCTGTGAGAAAAACTGCTCAAAACTCGGTTTGGCTTCAAAAAAATGATGAATTTTTAAGCCACCTCGAAAAAAGAAAAGATTGATCAATATCGTTACAACAAAAACAGCTACACAGATGAAAATCAGCCGAATATTAATCGTTCCGTTTTTATAATTTGTTTTTAATTGTTGAATTAAATCCTTCATATTACCACTCTCTGTGTAAGTTTTTCTTCCACGAACGTACAAGAATAAAGCCAATTATCGCTCCTCCGATGTGTGCGAAATGCGCAATCGGATTCCATGCATAATCCTGAACGGCCATAAAAAATTCAAGTCCAATCAAAGCCGGAATAAAATACTTGGCTTTTACCGGAACCGGCAGGAAAATCAAAGCCAATTTAGCGTTGGGATACAAAACCCCAAAAGCTACCAAAATCCCGTAAATCGCTCCGGAAGCACCGACCATCGGCGTTACATAATAGCGAGCCAACTCTTTTACAGACTCCATATCCGTTGAGCCCGGCAGTAAATAACTTCCAGAAGTATTGTAACTTAAACTTTGAATAAATTCAGGAACATTCACGCCCGCTGCAGTTACAACCGCCTTTAATTGTTCGATTTGAATGTAATTTGTGAAATTAAACAAGATAAAAGAGCCAAGTCCGGCAGCGAAATAAAGAGTCAGGAATTTTTTTGACCCCAAAGTATGCTCAACCGTTGAACCAAACATCCACAAAGCAAACATATTGAACAAAATATGGGAAATGTTTGGAAAAGACGCGTGCATAAACATATGCGTAATGATTTGCCAAGGCTGGAAATTGACCGATTCAGGGTAAAAAGCACCCAAAATACTTCCCAAGTCAATTCCTCGTGTTCCAAAAACAATCGTAGCCAAAAAGAATAAACCGTTGATAATCAACAGGTTTTTCGTGACAGCCGGTATGGGTTGATTGAACATATTTTAATTTAATTTTTTAGTGATTTCATTTTCCGGAATCTGTACAAAAACCGGTTTTCCGTAGGGAGAAAAATTGGGTTCGTCGAGTTGCAACAATTGCTGTGCCAAATGTCGGGCTTGTTCTGGTAGTAAAATTTCTCCTTTTTTGATGGCCGAATTTTTAGCGATAATCTTGGAAATTTCCACTTTGAAATCCACTTTATCGTGCCATTCCAAATCGTGTAAAAAATCGGAAAATATCCCCGGGATTTCTTCCGAATCCACATCGGTAGGCAAAGCATTCACCAAAATCCTGTCCTTCACAAACTCTACATCAAATCCAAAATTGACCAAATCCATTTCAATGGTTTTCAGCATCGAAATTTCCGATTCATTCGAAGGAATTTCTATGGGAAACAAAAGCCGCTGGCTCAGCGCATTTTCACGAGCCGAACGACTCAGATTTTGAAACAAAACGGTTTGGTGCGCCCGGTTTTGATCGATGATCAGAAGTTCGCCTTTGTGTTGGGTAATCAAATATTTATTCATCCACTGAAGCACCTGAAATTCTCCGATTTCGAATTCCTCCTGACTTAAAAGCGCTTCGGGATGTTTGTTTTCAATTTCAAATTCCGAAAAGGATTGGTAGAAATCCTGAACCGGTCGGATTTCCTTTTGAGTCGGATTGGTTTCAAAAGGATTATAACTTCGATCCACGCGTATTTCCGGCGTTTTAATCGTTTTATTTTGGGGTTTGCTGGGGATGAATGCCCAATCGGGGTTTTGGTCGAAATCCAGCGAAGGCATGATGTTGAATTGCCCCAAAGCATGTTTCACGGCCGAACGAAGAACGGCGTAAATGCTGTATTCGTCCTCAAATTTAATTTCGGTTTTGGTCGGATGGATATTGATGTCGATTTTGGTTGGATCGATTTCCAAATTCAAAAAATAAGAAGGCACATATTGATTGGGCAATAGATTTTCAAACGCATCGATAATCGCTTTGTGAAGGTAATTGCTCTTTATAAATCTTTGATTGACAAAGAAATACTGTTCGCCTCTTTGTTTTTTGGCACTTTCGGGTTTGCCGACAAATCCGCTGATTTTGACCACATCGGTTTCTTCGGCAATCGGCACGAGTTGGGCATCCATTTTCCGTCCGAAAATCTGAACAATTCGCTGGCGTAAATTCCCTGATTTCAGAATATAAACTTCGGAATCGTTATGATAAAATCGGAAGTTAATCTGCTCGTGTGCCATTGCCACGCGCAAAAATTCTTCTTGAATATGTCTTAATTCAACTTGATTGGATTTCAGGAAGTTACGTCTTGCGGGTACATTGAAAAACAGATTTTTAACCGATATGGAAGTTCCTCTTGGCGTTGCTGCGGGAATCTGATCCCGAACGGTTCCGCCTTCAATGACCAAACGGTTTCCTAATTCTTCCTCTTCCTTTCTGGAAACCGCATCTACCTGCGCTACTGCAGCGATGGAAGCCAGGGCTTCGCCTCTGAAACCTTTGGTTTGAATGTGAAAAATATCTTCGGTTGTACGGATTTTGGAAGTGGCATGTCGCTCAAAAGCCAGCCGTAAATCGGTAACGCTCATGCCCAAACCATTGTCCACGACTTGAACGAGCGTTCGTCCGGCATCTTTTACAATTAAATCAATTTCTGTTGCGCCTGCATCTACTGCATTTTCAATCAATTCTTTTACCACCGAAGCCGGTCGCTGCACTACTTCACCGGCAGCAATCTGATTGGCCACATGATCGGGCAAAAGCTGAATTACATCTCCTGTCGAAACCATAGCTTACAAAGGTAGAATAAGAACTAAAAAGTAAAAAACAGAATGCAGAAAGATTTAGAAATCTAAAGTTTTTTGCGGAAATCCGCCATCACAACGGCCGTTACCCCGGCTTCGGTTCCTTTGTTTCCGTGTTTTCCGCCGGAACGTTCAATGGATTGCTGTTCGTTATCATCGGTCAATACACAGAAAATTACAGGTGTATCGTACTGAATGTTGAGGTCTTTGATACCTTGGGTCACACCTTGACAAACGTAGTCAAAATGAGCCGTTTCACCACGGATTACACTTCCTATGGCGATAATGGCGTCGTAATTTCCTTTTTTGCACAATTGGCTTGCGCCGAAAATCAGTTCAAAACTTCCCGGAACTTCAAAAGACTGAATGTTTTCTTCTTTTGCCCCTAAGTCGATCAGGGTTTCAATCGCAGCTTTCTGTAGATTATGCGTGATGTGATCGTTCCATTGGGAAACAACAATGCCGAAACGATATGCTTCGGCACTGGGCAATTTTGTTTTATCGTAAACCGACAGATTTTTATTTTCAGTTGCCACTCGTTGCGTATTTAAGTCTTTCGATGAATTTATCAACTTCGTCCCCGGCATTTGGATATTTATCGGCAAGGGTTTGGAAGTACTTCAAAGCTTCTGAATTTTGTCCCAATTGCATTGCAAGTTTACCCGCTTTTGTGTAATACATGGTTTGTAATACTTCAATGTCGGTTCCTTCTGCAGCTTTTACATAGTAAGGAAGTGCTTCTTGTTCTTTTTTGGACTCTACCAAGGCATTCCCAATCATTCCATTTTTCTGTGCTGTTAGAATCTCATCATCTGATTTGAATTTCTCTAGCATACTCACTGCCGAAGCATAATCACCCAAATGATAATAGGAAATTCCGGCTTTGTATCGGGCGATGTTTCCTCCTTTGGTACCTCCATAGTTTTCAACGATTTGCTCGTATCCCATGAAGCTTCCCGGACTTCCTTTCAATGCCAGCACGATGGAGTCTTGTTGGAAATACTGATCGGCCTGTACCATTTCGGTAAAAGCTTTTTCAGATTTAGGCTCCAAAACGGTTTTTAGATAGATGAAATACCCGATGGCGGCAAGGGCCAAAACAGCCAGCACACCTATAATGATTTTTGAGTTTTTTTCAAAGAAATTTTCCGCTTTGTAGGCGGTTTCGTTCAAGCTATCCAGAACTTTCTCCGTTGTATATTCTTGTTTTTTTCTCGCTTTCGCCATGGTTGTTTGAATTTCAAGTGTGCAAAAATAGGCTTTTTTATAAATTCCCCCAAAAATACCGGGTAAAAATCAAAAACCCTCAATCTTTTCTAACAAATTGAGGGTTAAATATTTCTGTGTGAATTGTTTTAGAAGAAATATCCCACAGACAGATTCAGCATATTGGATCTGTTTTCAGTCTGGTATTCACCCATTCCGGCGATGTTGTATTTCGTGATATTTTTCCCCAAACCGAATTCGTAACGCAAATCAATGTTCAGATTTTTGATGTTTACTCCCGTTCCGATCTGCCAACCCAATCCAATTTCGTCTCTTTCATCCGCGTCAGGAATGTTAATTCCATCGGAATTGATAGTGTCTTCAAAATTCAAAGAAAATACAGGCCCGGTCTGAACTTGCACCAATCCCATTGCAAAGGTTTTTCCGACATTAATGGGAATATCCAGTCGGCTTTTTTTCACATCAACATCATAGCCTTCTTCTTTGTATTCGTTCTTAAACGAAGTATAAAGCAACTCCGGCTGAACGTACAGTCCACCAGCTTTGACTCTCAGCATAGCTCCTCCTTGGAAACCGACTGATCCTTTTCCTTTGTTTTCCCAAGTTTCATTTACAGCGTTAAATACGCCTTTGTCGGCATTAAAAACCAAACCGGCTTTCAAACCGAAATTAATATTCTGAGCATAAGCATTCAGCGCAAATAGGGAAAAACCCAATAAAAACAACTTTTTCATATTTTATTTTTTGTTAGAATTATCTTTTTCTTCCAATAAAACCTCTCGCAATTTGGTAAAGAGCTTTGAAGAATAAACGAAATCGATGACCGCTTCATTGTCCGCCGTCAAAATTTGATTTTTATCGCCCGACCATTCCAGAAAACCGTCCTTCAAGAAAACAATCGTTTCACCGATTTCCATTACGGAATTCATATCGTGGGTATTAATAATCGTCGTGGTATTGTATTCCACCGTCAATTCTTGCAATAATTGGTCGATGACCATAGAGGTTTTGGGGTCGAGTCCCGAATTGGGCTCATCGGCAAAAAGGTATTTGGGTTTGTTGACGATAGCGCGTGCGATGGCAACTCTTTTCTGCATTCCACCCGAAATTTCAGAAGGAAATTTAGAAAAAGATTCTTTGGTCAAATTCACTCTTTCCAAAACTTCTTCCGAACGCATATTCATCTCTTTCATAGACAAATCGGAGAACATTTCCAGCGGAAATCGTACGTTTTCCAAAACCGTCATCGAGTCAAACAAAGCACTTCCCTGAAAAACTGTCCCGATTTCGCCTCTTAATTTTTGGCGTTCTTCGTAACTGAATTTGGTGGTATCTCTTCCATCAAATAAAATTTCTCCCGAAGTCGGGGTGATTAATCCGGTCATTGATTTCAGAAAAACCGTTTTACCCGAACCCGATTGACCAATTATAAGATTGGTTTTCCCGGTTTCAAAAACCGTGGAAATTCCTTTGAGCACTTCAATGTCTTCAAACTGCTTTTTTAAATTCTTTACTTCAATCATCAGCTCAAAATCGTTTGGGTTAACACTAAATTCAGGATAATCAAAATCACCGAAGTCCAAACCACCGCAGAAGTACTGGATCTTCCCACTTCAAGCGAACCGCCTTTTACGTGGTAGCCGTAATAAGCCGGAACCGTTGCAATCACAAAAGCAAAACAAACGGTTTTCACGAAAGTATAGACAAATAAACGTGTGGCCATAGGGATTTGAAGACCAATGATGTAGTCGGATTTTGACCACATTTGAGTAACTTCTCCGATGAGATATCCGCCCACCAGCCCCATCGCTATACTGATCATAATCAAAATCGGATTGAACAAAACCGAGGCGATGATTTTGGGCATTACCAAAAAAGAAGGTGAGTTGATCCCCATTACGTCCAAAGCATCGATTTGCTCGGTAACACGCATAGTCCCAATGCTCGAAGCGATGTAAGAACCTACTTTTCCAGCTAAAATCAAAGAAATAATCGTCGGAGAAAATTCAAGAATCAAAACTACTTTGGTGGCATAGGAAATATAATAATCCGGAACCGGGATATCGGCTCCCTGAAAGTTCTGAGCCATTTGAATCGCCGTTACAGCACCCATAAACAGAGAAATGAAAGCAACAAGACCTACGGAGCTCATTCCTAAATCATAAATCTCTCTCATAATGAGTTTTCGGAACACTTTTGCTCCTTGTGGCTTTTTAAAAACTTTCTTCAGGAACAAAAAATAAGCTCCTATATACCCCAATAGTTTCAACATACGGTGCAAAATTAGATTTTTTTTTCTTAACATGGATTCTTTAACTTTCGCAAATGAAATTAGATTTGCTTAAAAATTATCTTCCCGTGGGCGCTTTGCCTTTTGTATTGCAATGGTTGGAAGGTGAAAACATTTACATCAAACTGAAAAATTCACGCCGTACCAAGCTAGGCGATTATAAATTTGACACTCAAACCAAACTTCATCAAATCAGTATCGACAGAGAGCTAGCGCCTGATGCTTTCTTTTTTGTTTTGACCCATGAAATCGCTCATCTGAAAGTAAATCAAGAATTCGGCCGAAGGGTTAAATCACATGGCGCCGAGTGGAAATTTACCTTCGGAGAAATGCTGGTAGAATCTCTGGAAATTTACCCTGAAAAATTAAAACCTTTTATTCTAAATCATGCCCGTAGTCCTAAAGCAAGTCTGGGCGCGGATAAAAATCTATTTCAGAATTTATTTTTAAATGAAAATCAGATCGAAAGACAAGTTGAAAACTTGAATGAAAATCAAAAATTCCGAATTGGTAAAAGAATTTTTGAACGAGGTTCGAAGCGAAAAATAAGGTATATTTGCAGAGAACTAAAGACAGGAAGACTGTTTTTAGTAAACGGGCAGGCAATTGTAGATGAAATAATTAATGAATGAAAAATAATTACTTTGGAGTGATCATGGCCGGTGGAGTTGGCTCCCGTTTTTGGCCACTTAGCACAACAGAATACCCCAAACAATTCCACGATATATTAGGAACTGGAAGAACCTTTCTTCAAAGTACCTTTGACCGCTTAAAAAAAATAATTCCTGTTGAACAGATTTATGTGGTGACACTGGAAGAATACGCAGATCTTACGCTTCAGCAACTCCCTGAAATTTCAGAAAATCAAGTGATTGCAGAACCAAGCGGGATGAATACAGCGCCTTGTAATCTCTATGCCGCTCAATTGATTCATGAAATAAACCCCGAAGCCAATATCGTAGTGGCGCCTTCGGATCACGTGATTTTGAACGAAGACATCTTTGTCAAAAAGCTTGAAATAGCACTGAAAGAGTCGGAAGAGATGGAAAGCCTGATTACGCTGGGCATTCAGCCAACGAGGCCTGACACGGGATATGGATACATTCAATTCATTGAAAATTCGAAATCAGAAATCAAAAAAGTAAAAACTTTTACCGAAAAACCGGGAATTGAATTGGCCGAAGTGCTTTACAAATCAGGAGATTTTCTTTGGAATGCCGGAATTTTTGTCTGGAAAGCCAAAACGATCTTAAATGCATTTCAGCAACATCTACCAGAAATGTTTGAGTCTTTTCAGAAAATAAAACATCCTTTAAATTCTCCCGAAGGAAAGGAAAAAATTAAATTGATTTATTCAACAGTTCAGATGATCTCCATCGATAATGGGATTTTGGAAAAAGCAGATAATGTCTTTGTTATTCCCTCTTCCTTTGGTTGGTCAGATCTGGGAACTTGGAAGTCTCTGTTTGAGAATTCAGAAAAAAACGATGAATCCAATGTGAAAAATGGAAAACACATTCTCACTTATAACACCAAAGATTCATTGATTTATACATCGCAAAACAAAGCCATCATCGTGGATGGACTCGAAGACTACATAGTGGTCAATACTCGTCGAGCTTTGTTGATTTGTCCGATGGATAAAGATCAGGCAATCAAAGCTTTTGTGAGTGATTTGAAGCTGAACAAAGGAGAGAAATTCGTTTAAGAATTCTTTCTTTTACCGTATTCAAGATTAATTTTATCCACCAAATATTTCCTTCCGATTAATTCGGAACAAGTCAGAATGGCCCCGATGGTAACGCCCAGAATTCCATGCATACTGATGCTTTGACCAGTCAGGAAAAGATTTTTGATTTTCGTACGTGGCGAAAGATAATTCCGCATCGGGAAATCGGCATCTTTCGCAAATCCGTACATACAACCCGTGGAACTTCCGATGTAATCCCGATAAGTCAGGGGAGTGGCCACATAAGTCGATTGGATGCAATCACGGATGTTTGGGAATTTTTTCTCCAATTCGTTCAGCAGAATTTCGGTTTTTTTAGCTTTGAATTTTTCATATTCCGCACCGCGATCATCTTTTTCCGCAACCGTATTAAAAGAATCTTTCCATTTCTCAACCTCATCGTATTGCATATAAGTCAAAACGCTGATTCCATCTGCAAAACCATTGTTGTCCGATTTTGCACTAAAGGAAACCATATAGCCTTCCGGCCAATTTTTCTCTTCATAATTCACACTTGTCCAAACTTTTATTTCGTTTTTGAAATGATAATAATTATGCTTCAAATAGGGAAAACAATCCGGTTTGAGCGTGATGTACAAACTAAATGAGGAAACCGTATCTTCCGCTTCAGAAATTCGTTTCAAATAGGATTTTCTCAGATGAAAATTTTCAATCAGATTCAAAGTTATTTTGGGATCGATATTCGAAATGAATTGTTTTCCTTTGTACGAATTCCCATCAGAAGTTTTGACAAATTCAATTTCACCCAAATCATTCGCCGAAATCGAAATCACTTTTTTGTGTTTGAGCACGGTTCCGCCCAGTTTTCGGATTTCTTTGATCAGCAACTTCGAAATCTGACTTCCACCATTCACACAACGCCAGGCACTTTCGATGTAGGAATTAATCGAAAGCGAATGCACATAAAAAGGTGTTTTATTTTCAATACCGGCATAGAGAAAATTCGTTCCGGCCAGCACTGCCCGCAGTTTTGGATTATCGGTCAGCTCATGGATGACTTCGCTTGCTTTGAGCGACATCAGATCTTCATTGGAAACCGGATTTTCATTGGCTTCAACCTTATAAAGCGGAAAACTTTCGCAGATTTCCTTCATTTTTTCAACATACTGCCAGATGGCATTTTCTTCCTCCGGAAAAAATTTTGTCAATTGTTTCACGAAATTTTCGGTGCCCTGCGCATAAGGATATTCGTTTTTATCACCGTCAAAAGTCACAAAATCGTATCCGTCAGGGTTCATTCGCTGTAATTTCAGCTTGTCCGCAATGCCGAGATAATGAAAATATTTGTGAAGATTTTGTCCTGGCAAAAGTCCGCCGATGTAATGAACGCCCGTATCAAAAATGACTTTGTCGCGCGAAAACGTCTGAAGATTTCCACCAAACTGCTGGTTTTTTTCCAACACCAAGACTTTTTTGCCTTCACGCGCCAAAATATTGGCACAGACCAATCCGCCCAAACCGCTTCCAATGATGATGATGTCAAATTCTTCCTGCATTTTTGTTTTTCAAAACCCTCAGATTATTTTCTTCAAAATAAATTTCCCAATCCCCTAAATTAACCAAATTTTCAAACCGAACTTTCTCCTTTTCATTTTGAAGAATTACAAAATCGCCCACCGAAAACACATCCGGATATTCCTTATGAAAACGAACCGGAAACCGATTGACCGTAAAGGTATTTTGCGCAATTTGAACTTTCTCTGCATCCTCGTCCCAAGCATCCACCGAACGAAACGCCGAGTCATATACCAATAAAAAATCCAACACGCCATATCCGCAACCCAAATGCAGAACTCGCGCTCTTTCCGGCAAAACCGAAAGAAGTTTATGGTATAGTTTTTTATTCGTTTCAAAATCGTTTTTAAATTCTTTCTGAATGTATTTGGGTTTGTATATGTAATTGAAATTTAATTTGTTACGAAAATAATTCTCATCTTCATCTTTTCGTTTTAATTCGATGAATTTTTCCTTGAAATAGCGACTGATATTTTTCGTTTTTTCGGAATAATTCTTTCCCCAAGTTTCATCATCGTGGCGGATCGCCGGAAGAAATTCCAAAGTCAGTTTTCCCGACTTGAGTAAATTGTCGTTTTTCGGCAAGCGATCGGCATTTCCACGGATCAAAACCGGCTGAATGTCCAGTTTCAATTTCTCCGAAAGATAAAAAGCACCCTTGTGAAAACGCTGAATGGCAGAAGTCATCGAACGGGTTCCTTCCGGAAAAATGATGATGGAATAACCTTCTCTGATTTTTTCTTCCAATTCTTGAGTTTCTTCCTCCAAATTCTCTGAAGCCGAATAAAACCCAGCCATTTGAATGGCTTTTCCGAAAAATTTCGATTGCAAAATACGGTTATTGACCATAAAAATCAGTCGTTTGTGGAGCATCCCCATCGTCGGCGTATCGAGTTGCGAAGTATGATTGGCAATAATGATTTTGGGTGAACTCAAATCCAGATTTTCCTTTCCGATTTTTCTCACCGGAATGAACGGTGTTCCATACATCAAAACCCAGAAATACTTTTGCATCACAGAATGAAATACACCGAATTTTTTCTTCGTTGGAATGATGGGTAAGAAGACTTGCGCCAATAAATTCAGAAGAAATCCAGCCATGAAGAAATAGCCAAACGTAAAAAAAGTATAAATCACTCCCAAAATAGTGCGTGGCGTATTGCCTTTTTCCTGCGGTTTCTGAATGAAAAACCGGAAAAGCCAAGGCTGAATCGTGAAAGACATCAGCACGACAACGCTCAGACCGATGATCGGTATCCAGGAAATCGAATAAATCGCGGGATGTTTGGCAAAAACCAAAACGCCGAAACAAAGAATGGTCGCAATAGCTGACATCAAAATTCCCGAACGGAAAGCCGGCATTTCGTCCGTTCCGTAGGTATATTTTTCAACCAGTCCACGCGTGATGAAAATCGAATAATCCACACCCAGACCAAAAATCAAAGTCGTAATGATGATGTTGAAAGCATTGAAATTCAGCCCGAAAAGCCCCATCATCCCGAGTGTTACCAGCCAACCGGCAAAAATCGGAATATTGGTGATGAGCGTGAGTTCCATCGAACGGAAAAACAAAAATAAAATCACAAAAATGACAATCGAGGAAATGAAAAATAATTTGTCGAAATCCGCTTCCAGATTGGAAAGAAATGTTTCGGACAAATTTTTCCGGTCGATGACCAATGTGTTTTCGTCCGCCGAAAATTTCCCGATGATTTTTTCAGTCGCCTCATTTTCCGTTTTCAATGAAGAGGTAATCGTCACCAAATCACCGTCTTTTTTGATGAATTCATTCAGAAATAAATCATTCAACAATTCATTTTCAGCAAGATTTTCAATAGAATATTCCTCATCCAATCGCATAAAAAACGGTGCGAATGTGTTTTCTTTAAATCCGTATTTTTTCCCTTCTGAAATCAATTGATTTCGTAAAATTTCCTTTTTTTCTTCGCTCCAGAATTGGTTCCAGCGATTAATTTTTTGCTGTTGTTCATTCGTCGAAGGCAAAATTCCTCCAATGGACGAAAAAGAAAGAATTTCATCTTGATTTTCGGCCGATAAAAGTTTCTGATAAAGTATTGAATTGGACGCTAAAGCTTCTTCCAAATTATTTCCATAAGAAGCAATGTAAATGGATTTCGAAGTATAATCATTGAGTTTATCCAATTCATTTTCAGCTTTTTGTAAATCAGTCGGCATGAAATTCAATTTGTTGAGATCATTTTCAAACCCAACCTTTTGGTAAGTAAAAAGACTGAGAATGACGAGCAAAACCGAGAAAATCAGCAGATATTTATTTCGACTGAAATCATAAGCCGCGAGTTTATCAATCAGCGTATTTTGTTTGATTTCGAGGGATTTATCGGGCGAATAAACCTGCGGAATGAACAGCAGCGCAAAAACCGCCGCGCCCAAAACGCTACAAGCCGCAAATACACCCAAATCCTTCAAAACATCGGACTTCAAAAACAAAAGCACCAGGAAGTCTGCACCCGTGAAAACCGCACAAATCAACAAAGGTTTGACGGTACTTCGGAATAACTTCCGCACGTCGCCCGTGTTGCGGTAATGACTCAAAATATGAAGCGAATAATCCAGCGTCAGACCCAATAAAACCGAACCAATTCCAATGGAAATCGCCGAAATACTTCCTTTGAGAAAATACAAAACGCTCATTCCCAGTAAACTTCCAAAAATCGCCGGAACGATGACAATCAGTGGAATATGAGGTTTTCGATAAAAATAAATGAAGAGCAGAAAAAGCAAAACGAGGGAAATGCTCAAGGTCAGAATGATGTCGTTTTTGATGCGCTTGGCATTGGCAACCGAAACCGGCGTCGCACCGAAATATTCGGCGCTGACTTTCTCATTTTTGAATTGGGAATTCAGATTTTCAAGGCTTCGGTCGAGGTCCTCAATCAGTTTTGTGTTTTGCGAAGTTTCATTGGCACCGGCTTTTGGCGTAATCAGCACAAAAAGATTTTTTCCGTTTTGATGCATCAGATAGCCGTTTTCCACCGTGAAACCGTCGCCGGATTGCAATCGTTGGAATTTTTTCAGCGCCATAAAATCCATTCCGAAAGGATCGGAACGAATCATTTGTGTGGTCACAAATCCCGATGGCGAAACGATCGAGGAATAAGCATCATCCACTTTCGACGAAACATTTTTAGGAGCTAACAAAGAGTCTAACTGCGCATAATCCGACTCATCGAGATAGAGTGGGAGATGAGCCGATACGAAATCGAGCAAATCCATCATTTTCTCATCTTCAAATCGGATTTGAAGATTTCCGATGTATGGATTACCCGAAAGATGAACTTCTAAACTATCGGCATAAGCTTGTAAAAAAGCCGAATTATTTTCCTTTTCGGAGGAAATATTGAGAATGATTTTATCGGCAAAATTGACGTTTTTTAAAACCTGACTGATGGTTTCGGAGTCGTCGGAAGAAGGAATTAATTTGGAAATATCTTCTTCAAAATTTATTCGAGAAGCCCAATATCCCATCAAAACCAACAGAAAAAACACCACCGAGAAAAACAGGGCTTTTCTGTTTTTGAGGTAATTATAAGCCGATATAAATAAATTGACCAAAGTTTCCTTATCCGTTTAATCAACAAAGATATAAATTTGAACGTAGCCCCAAAGCGGTCTGATTTAATCAAAATCAATGAATCAAATATTTTGAATACTCCTATATTTGCCACAAAATTTTGGGGATTTTGAATCAATTCCTACGAATAAAAACTCGCAAAAAATGCTAAAATTTTCTCTTTTGGGCTTTGGTCACATTGGCAAAGTTCATAAACAAGCGATTGAAGAAACAGAAGGTGCAGAATTGATTTCCATCATTGATTTAAATGTACAAAAAGAAGATGCGGCAACAATCTATACCTCTTTGGAGGATTTTTTAGAAAAGGATACAGAAACAGATGTGGTGGTAATTGCGACTCCAAATGGATTGCATAAAACCCATGCGATTCGGTGTTTGGAAGGAGGAAAGCATGTTTTGATTGAAAAACCCATTGCGTTAAATTCAAAAGATGCAAAAGAAATTTTGGCTGTGGCAGAAAATCGGGGAAAACGTGTTTTTTCTTCGATGCAACTCCGTTTTTCACCACCGGTAAGCTTTGTCAAAACATTATTGGAAAACAATAGTTTGGGAGAAATTTACATGGTAAACATCCATTGTTATTGGAATCGGAATAAAAATTATTACCTGACACGAGAATGGCATGGAAGCAACGCCATGGATGGTGGGGTTTTATTTACGCAATTCTCACATTTTATAGACATCATCAACTATTGGTTCGATGAAACGAAATGTACAAATGCGGCATTTTATAATTTTAACCACCGTGGTATTACCGAATTTGCCGATAGTGGGAAATTGGATTTTCGCGCAGACGGTGCTATAGGAAGTATGGTTTTCACTACTTCCACCTTTGAGAAAAATTTCAAAAGCGGAATCGAAATCATTGCTGAAAAAGGCACAATTGAAATTGGCGATCAATATTTAAACGAAATGAAATTCATTAACCTGAAAAACATTGTTTGTTCGCAAAATTTATCAACCGAAACCAAAAACTTTCATCCCAAAGCCATCGAAGAAATCGTCGATTCGATTACCGAAAACAGAGCATCTGCCTTGGATGGAAAATATGCCATCCGATTGGTAGAATTTATTGAAGGTGCGCATCAATTAGGCAAAGAAAAGTAAAAGATTAAGGAAGCTTTAAGCGCATTTCCAATTGATTTACGGTGTTTGTCCATTTCATTTTTTCCAACAAAGAAACAAGACCCAAAGCATCTTCATCTACATTTAATAAGGAATACTCCTTCCCCATTTCATTCATTTGGGAAAGCAAAGTTTCGGCAACGTACTTACGCCTGTGTGAAAGTTTTACAGCCATTTGATGCCCTCTTTTTTTTCCGGGATCAAAGATGAGATACCCCACCAATTGATTGTCTAAAAAGGCGCCTAAAATCTTTTTGTTTTCCATTCGGTCCACTACCGAAGGTAAATTTTGCCAAGTTGGCTGTATATCCCAAAAAGATTGGAAAAGTTCCCAATCGGGTTTTTCCATTTCCACCAGATTTAAGGCCTGATTGATTTGCAAATCATGGGGAAGAATTCCTTTGTAGCATTTGACAATTCGTTCGGTTTTAAATCCGATTTTTTGATAAGCTCCTATAGCTTTTTCATTGGTGGCGATAACCTCCAAAATCACTTCCTGTATTTGGTTTTCCCTTAAAATTGGGTACAAATATTCATACATTTTTTGGGTCCAGCGATTTCCCCTTTGTGAAGGCACCACTCCGGTTCCACCATTGTAAAGAACTTTTTTTCCTTTTTCAAAATCGTCGAAATGAAGAATAAAAGCTACTAAATTTTGGTCAAAAAAAACACCAACTGAGAAATCCCAATTGATGTTTTCTGTATATAATTTCGTTTTGAATTCGTTTTCGGATAAATTCATAGGAATTAGATAATCCGAAAATGACGCATTAAACGTATTTAAGATTTCAAGAAGAGAAATGTCTTTTAAGCTTTTGATTTCAATCATAAAGCATTTTAATTTAAAGCATTTTCAAGGTCTTGAAGCAAATCTTCTATGTCTTCAATTCCCACACTTAATCGAATTAAATCGTCGGTAATGCCGAGTTCAGCACGTTTTTCAGCCGGAATAGAAGCGTGGGTCATCGTTGTGGGGTGATTTGCCAAAGATTCCACACCACCGAGGCTTTCCGCTAGGGTAAAGACTTTCAGCTTTTGAAAAAAAGCATCGGCATCTTTTCGTTCACCCGATTTGAAAGTAAAAGAAACCATTCCGCCAAAATCACGCATTTGTTTTTTAGCCACTTCGTGATTGGGATGATCTTCAAGTCCTGGATAAAAAACCATTCCGACTTTTGGATGTTTGGATAGAAATTCAGCCACTTTTCTTCCGTTTTCAGAATGTCTTTGCATACGCACGTGCAAAGTTTTAATGCCACGTAAAACTAGATAGGAATCTTGCGGGCCTAAAATACCTCCGCCTGCAAATAATTGAAAATGAATCTTTTCGGCTAATTCTTCATCTTTTACAACCAAAGCACCTGCTACGACATCAGAGTGACCGCCTAGGTATTTCGTTGCGGAATGCATCACAATATCAGCACCTAAATCCAGTGGATTTTGCAAATAAGGCGAAGCAAATGTATTGTCAACCGCTACCAAAATATCTTTTCCTTTGACCAAATCGGCAACAGCCTGAATATCCACGACTTTCATCAGCGGATTGGTCGGAGTTTCGATCCAGATTAATTTGGTTTTGGAATTGATTTTATCAGCAACATTCTGCGGATTTGTCATATCGACAAAATGAAAATTCAGTCCGTATTTGGCATAAATTCGGGTAAACATCCGATAAGAACCACCGTACAAATCATCCATCGCAATGATTTCATCACCCGGATTTAAAAGTTTCATCACGCTGTCGGTCGCTGCCAGACCGGAACCAAAAGCAAATCCGTGCGTCCCGTTTTCGATACTCGCCAAAGCATTTTCAAGCGCCGTGCGGGTCGGGTTTGCCCCGCGTGAATATTCGTAACCCTGATGAACACCCGGACTGCTTTGTGCATAAGTCGAGGTTTGATAAATCGGGGTCATTACCGCTCCGGTTGAAGGATCAACTTGTTGGTTGCCGTGTATGGTTTTTGTATTGAATTTCATATTATGCATTTTTCTTCTGCAAACATACAAGATTTTTATATTTTTGAACCCTGATTAACTATGTGGAACCGTATTAACTTATTGATTTTCTCGCTGTTTTCCTGTTTCTGTTTTGCACAGGAAAATGAATCTCAATACACTGTGGACGTGAATTATTATTACGGAAGCATCCTGCCGCACAGCGAAAAAATCCAACATCTGATTACCGAGCATCCCGAAGGGATTTTCATTTCCGGAAACCGAAAAACCTTTGGCGATGAAGAATGGGAATCTCGATTTAATTATCCCGATTACGGACTTACTTTTCATTATCAGAACAATAAAAACGAAGTTCTGGGCGATATGTACGGATTGTTTGCGCATTATAATTTTTATTTTCTGAAGCGGAATTTACAGTTGCGAATAGGGCAGGGGATTGCCTACAATACAAACCCTTATGACAAAGAAGAAAATTATCGCAACCATGCATACGGCTCTCATTTTATGCCGGCTACCTTTTTTATGGCGAATTTTCAGAAAGAAAATATCTGGGAAGGATTGGGAATTCGTACGGGATTGTTTTTGATTCATCATTCCAACGGGACGATTAAAACGCCAAATACAAGCGCCAATACAGTCGGAGCGAACATCGGGATTCATTATACATTTGACCATAAATACGAAAGAACTTATCATCCACGAACCCATCAGGATTCAACATTTACCGAACCCATTCGTTACAATCTGGCATTCCGTACCGGGGTTCATGAGAGCAATATTATTGGAAGCGGACAATATCCATTTTATGTGATTTCGGCTTATGTTGATAAAAGAATATCGCGTTCGAGTGCGTTTCAAGCGGGATTTGATGTGTTTTTGTCGATGATGCTGAAAAATGAAATTGAAATGATGGCCATTTCTTTTCCCGAAAATGGAATTGATGCCGACACGGACTATAAACGCTTGGGATTATTTGTAGGATATGAATTATTTTTAAATCGATTATCCTTTGAAGCCCAGTTGGGTGCTTATATTTACGACGATTACAAATCACATACGGCGCTTTATCAGCATTTGGGATTGAAATATTATTTTTATAAGAATTTCTTTGTGGGAATGGGTTTAAAGACACATTTCTCCAAAGCCGAAGCAATGGATTTCTCGGTGGGTGTGAGGTTGTGAGCCTCCCCCGACCCCTCCAAAGGAGGGGAGAATTAAATTGAAACAAAACGAATTTTGAGATGTTATGAGGAAACTACTATTTGTTATCTTAAGTATTCTGCTTCTGAGCTGTTCAGAAGACGGATCGGATTGTTTCAAAGCGCAGGGCGAATTGGAAACCCTTGAAATTCCGGTGGGAGAATTTTCCAAAATCAATATTTCAACAGGGATTGAATTAATCGTGAAAGAGTCGGAAGAACAATGGGTGAGGGTGACGATGGGCAAAAATTTAATCCATGATATTAAATTCGAAGTGATGGATGGTGAATTGAAAATCACGAATGAAAATGGTTGTGAAATGCTCCGAAATTACCATTCGGCCAAGGTTTTTGTATCCACACCGATTTTGGAAAAAATTTATTCGAGTTCGCAATATTCCATCCAATCCGATGGGATTTTGAGTTTTCCTGAGCTGACTTTGGAGTCGGGAGTTGTTGAAGATACTCCGGCAAGCGTTTTTGAAATGCAAATTGAGAATGAAGTGCTGAAAGTGAACGACAATATTTCTTCGGTTTTCAAAATTAAAGGTCATAGTCAAAAACTGGAAATCAATTTCTGGGGCGGAAATGGACGGTTTGAAGGCGAAAATTTCCTTGTGGATGATGTCTATGTGAATCACAGAAGCACCAACGACATCATTATTTTTCCAATCCATTCGGTAAAAGGAATGATCCGAAGTACGGGAAATCTAGTGTTGAAAAATCTACCGCCGATTGTGGATGTGGAGCAGATTTACACCGGACATATTGTTTATCCTTAATTTAAATGAAAATTTCATCTAAATCTGAATTTATTCTTTACGTTGAAAATCAGGCGAAAAGCACGGAATTTTATACTCAATTATTTCAAATGGAACCGATTCTAAATGTTCCTGGAATGAGTGAATTTCAACTTAATGAAACGACGAAACTCGGACTAATGCCGAATTTGGGTATTCAAAAAATTTTACAAGATAAAACGCCCGATCCTGCTTTGGGAAATGGAATTCCGCGATGTGAACTTTATCTTTTTGTCGAAAATCTGGAAGAAGCCTTTGAAAACGCAATGAATTGCGGTGCGAAATTAATCAGCCCGATGGAAGAAAGAAGCTGGGGCGATCGGGTTTGTTATTTTGCCGATTTGGATGGACATATCATTGCATTTGCAAAATCCTTAAATTCGTGAAATGAAAAAGATTTATTATCTGCAAACCTGTGATACTTGCAAAAGGATTATGAAGGAAATGGATTTTTCTGAATTTGAAAAGCAGAACATCAAGGCTGAAGCCGTCACAGCTGAACAATTGGACGAAATGAAAGAGTTGGCCGGTAGTTATGAAGTGCTTTTTTCCCGAAAAGCAAGAAAATACAAAGAGCTGGGATTGAAAAATCAAACTTTGACCGAAAAGGATTATCGGGAATATATTCTGAGCGATTATACCTTTTTGAAACGACCTGTGGTGGTGGATGGCTCCAAGGTTTTCATCGGGAATGAAAAGAAAAATCTGGCGGAATTAGCCGAGCATTTGGGTTGAGAAATTGATTTAGTGTGCAGCGGATTTTGAAAAAAGGTTGATGATGACAACGCCGAGGATGATGAATCCAATTCCCAAAAGAGCCGGGAAATCCAGGTTTTGTTTGTACACGAAATACCCCACAAGCGAAATTAAAACGATACCCACTGCCGACCAAATGGCATAGGCAATCCCAATTGGAATTCCTTTCAGTGCGTGTGACAATAAATAAAACGAGATGAGCATTGACAAGAAAAAAATCACGGTGGGAACGGGTTTGCTGAATTGTTCGGTTTTTTTCAAAAAAGAAGTTCCCAAAGTTTCAAAAAGTATAGCTGCAGCAAGAAACAGATAGTTTTTCATTTGAATGGAATTTGGGCAAATTTACCCATTTCTCATTTTTACCGACAATGAAAAGAAAAATTTAGAGCGTTTAGCGTTACATTTGAATAATTAAAAAAAGAAAAGAGAACAAAGAGAATAGAAAATAGATTCTCTAAGTGAATAAAATCAAATTTGGAAAAAATGAACAAAATTTTAATAGTATCGGTTTCACTTCTGGGCGTGATGGCTTTTTCACAAACCAAACAATTGACGATGCAGGATGCCGTTTTGGGCATTCGCGCAGAAAGCAAAACCTATCAGTGGTTGCCGGATTCGGATAAATTTTACGAAAAAGTCAAAACATCCTACGGAAATGCACTATTGGCTTATGATGCCGCGACGATGAAAACCGATACACTTTTGCGTTCGACCGATTTTGCGGCTGGAAACAACGTTCCTCATCTGGTTTGGGTAAATTCGGAAAAAGCTTATTATCAGGACAATAAAGAGCTCTTCTGGTTCAGTCCAAAAGATAAAAAGTCGGTCAAATGGCTGAGGCTTCCTGAAAATCTGGAAGCGATCGAACACGACCCAAAGTCCGGCCAATTGGCTTATGTGGTGGATAATAATTTGTATTTAATTGATTCTAAAGGGAAAACAAAACAACTTACCACCGACGGCAAATATGGAATTCTAAATGGAAAAGCCGTTCACCGAGAGGAATTCGGAATTTACAAGGGAATTTTCTTTTCGCCAAAAGGAAGTCTCATTGCTTTTTATCGGATGGACGAAACCATGGTCGAGGATTACCCGGTGGTGGACTGGTCAACAACTCCGGCGGTAAATAAAAACATCAAATATCCCTTTGCCGGAAGGACTTCGCACGAGGTAACACTTGGCGTTTATAATCCGAAAACCGAAACAAGCATTTTTCTGGAAACTGGAAATCCACAAAACCAGTATTTGACTTCTGTCACTTGGAATCCCGATGAGAAATCGATTTATGTGGGAATTCTGAACCGGGATCAAAATCATTTGAAATTGAACCAATACGATGCCCAGAGCGGAAAGTTCATCAAAACTTTATTCGAAGAAAAACACGATAAATATGTGGAGCCCCAAAACGAATTGTATTTCCTTCCCAACGGAAAAGAATTTGTTTGGTGGAGTCAGCGCGACGGATTTATGCATTTGTATCGTTACGATTTAAACGGAAAATTAATCAATCAGATCACCAAAGGAAATTGGTTGGTCAACGAAATTCTGGGTGAGAAGAAAGGCAAAAAGCAACTTTTGATTACCTCGACCAAAGACGGTGCGATGGAAAAACATTTGTATTTGGTGAATTGGGAAAACGGTAAAATGGAAAGAATTGACAGCGATCCGGGTTATCATTTTTTCACGCCGAATTCAGCCGGAACTTATGTTTTGGACAATTGGTCAAATGAAACTACGCCCCGCAAAATCGATGTTTTATCGACCGATAAAAAAACGAAAAAGAACCTTTTCACAGCTGCAAATCCTTTGGCTGAATACCAGATGCCAAAAGTTGAAAATGTAACGCTCAAAGCTGATGATGGAACGGATTTGTACGGAAAATTGATTTATCCGACTGATTTTGACGCTTCCAAAAAATATCCGGTGATTGTGTATTTGTACAACGGACCCCATGCACAGATGAACCTCAATCGTTTTCCGGCGAGCGGAAACCTCTGGTACGATTATATGGCGCAGAACGGCTATGTAGTTTGGGTGATGGACGGTCGCGGCAGTTCCAATCGAGGACTGGAATTTGAGCAGGCGATTTTCCGGAATTTAGGCGAAGTAGAAATGGCCGATCAGATGAAAGGCGTGGAATTCCTGAAATCGAAATCCTTTGTAGATGGCGACAGAATGGGTATTCACGGTTGGAGTTACGGCGGGTTTATGACGACTTCCTTTATGCTTCGTCAGCCCGATGTGTTCAAAGCAGGCGTTGCCGGCGGACCGGTTCTGGACTGGAGTATGTACGAAGTGATGTATGGCGAACGCTATATGGATACGCCCGAAACCAATCCCGAAGGCTATGCCAATAGTTTGCTGATGGATAAAACCCAAAATCTGAAAGGAAAACTCTTGTTGATTCACGGAACGGATGATCCTGTGGTGGTTTGGCAACATTCGGTTAATTTCTTGCGAAATGCGGTTTCCAACGGCGTTCAGGTGGATTATTTTGTGTATCCGGGTTATGAGCACAATGTGCGCGGAAAAGACCGTGTGCACCTGATGCAGAAAATTACCGATTATTTTGATTTGTGGTTGAAGGAGTAGGGCAAGGTAATTCTCTGTGTTATAATTTTTATAAAGAGCTACTTTTCTATCTGACAAGGATATATACGACATTTCCAACTAAACCAATTAAGAAGCCATAAAGAGTAAACATAAATCGACGCAATCCCGCATTTGAATTATATCCTTCTTCAAAGTTTTTATTAGCTTTCAATTTATTTTTTAAAGGTAAGAAATTAAAAGTAAGTGTAGCGGAAAGTCCATAAAGAGGTTTATAAGTTGTTACTGCAGCAGGAATTAGAATATTTAAAAAAGATGGTTTATAATATATAGCAGCATATTCATAACCATATCTGAAATCTTCAAACTCTCGTGAGTAATTTTTTCTCGAGTTCATTTTTTTGTTAACTTCTAAAGTTACAGTATAATCAATAATCGCATTGGAGTCTGGGTTTATATATCCAGGCTTACCTGTCCAAGGATTTGTATTTCCTAAAGTTGTATAATTATCTTGATTAGTATAATTAGGATTTGTTCTATAATGAGGTTGAACATATGTTCCATCGCTTCTATAATATCCCTTAACCAAGTGATAATTAGAGTTTACTTGAGAAAATGAGAATTGTGATAGAATAATAATAAATAAAAGAAAAAACTTCATAGTAGATATAGGAGATAAATAATTAACAGCGGTTATTCTTAAATTAAAATGTGGATTTAATCATATTGAAAGGTATAATTTAAATTGTATATAAACTCAAATATACGTAATTATCAAAAAATCTCCAACAGATAAAATGTCAAATTGACTCAATTAATTATAATTTCGATTGAGTGAAATCTTACTATATGTTTTACTTTGGTAAAGGAACAACCTTTATTACGAAAGACTCTACCTTTTATTCATAAAACTCTTTGGGATATTCCACGATTCCATTTACATTTTCCAAAGCGTTTTCTGTTAATTCTATCAGCATACAATTTTCATCGGGCACATCAAAAGGTAATTTGATACTGTAATTTTTTGTCATTTCGTAACCAAACATCGGATAATATTTTTCGTGTCCCAATAAGATTATGGAACCAAAATTTAATTCTTTTGCTATCCCGTGTGCTTTTCTTATCAGGTTTCCGCCAATTCCCTTTCCCTGATGCTTTTTCAGTACCGCAACGGGCGCAAGCGCTAAGGAAGTTGTAGGTTGGGAATTGTTATTTATGATTTTGATTTTTGTGAGTAGAATATAACCTACGATTTCCTGATCGATTTCTGCAACTAAAGATAATTCAGGGATAAAAGACTCAGACTTTCTCAACCTTTCCACTAAAAACTGTTCTTTGTGGTCAGTATAAAGTTCATCTTTAAAAGCGTTCTCAATCAGCTTAAACACTTCATCATAATCTTCTTTTTCTTCTTGTTGGATTTTCATGTGATACAGTTTTTAGGAATGGGTTTTTTTAATGGAAATAGGGCCTTGTACCAAGATAATTATATGAAAATTTAGCCTAAAATCTTTGGTTTTTTGTACGGTTGATGTTAGCTGTAGTATCTAAAGATCAGAAGTTGATATATTTACATTACCTAAATTGTATTTATCCAAAATACTCCGAATTACTTCATAATACCATTTGGGAGCATATGGAGATAAATTAACTGTTTTAATTAGTTTTGATAGATTAACAGAAATTTTTATAGTTTGAGTTTTTTGATATAGAGTATTTCTAAAAGGTCTAATTTCTTCGTGAGTTTTATATTGCAATAATTGATCTTCTATAATTCTAGGAAAAGATAAAATTAATCTAAATTCACTTTCTGATTTATATTCTCTTCTTTTAATTGAGAACATACTTAATCCATTTTGATGATCTACTATGTCTTTCTGAAAATCTATATAATTAATTTCAGACGGATAGACTATTTCGTCTGATGTAATTGAGTTTTTTAAATCTTCATAAGTGGTTTGAATTGCTATACCATTTTCTTTGGAATATATTTTCCACATATGTACCATTTGGTGGTTTTCTTTACACCAACAATTTAAATATACTGTTTTTTTATCTTCATTACTAATAATATTTCCTAAATTCCAATAACCTTTATGTAATTTTCCTTGTTTTATTTGTGTTCTAGCCCAGTTTGTAACATTTTCATTTGTTACTTTTGGTAATGTACCTTCAAATTTATCCTCAAATAAGTCTGCTCGAACAAATATTAATGCTTCATTCGCTAAAAGTGATATAAATGAAGGAATATCCATATATCTCCATAATTCTATATTACTTTTAGGTAAATTTATTGCAGGATGCTCTTCTTTAATCGGCATTTTTGACATTACAGCTAACTCCCAAATATACGCAACTTTTAAAATCCGCAGAATTAATTATTTAAATAAAGCAATTTGTTCTTAAACAAGGAGTTAGATAGCGTTTTTTTATTCGCACATTGTGTTCTAATTTCCTATTTCGCAACAATACAAATAAGAAACTGATTTCGAATAAAAAAAAACCGTCCCGATTTTGTAAACGAGACGGCATCTTTGATTATTTAGTTTTCTCCAAGGTTAGTGAGATGTTAAGGAGTATGAATTTTATGAGTTTTGAGTTTAAAGCATGAGCTAAGATTTTTTGGAAGAAGTTGAATGAAAAAAACTTGAAGAGGTTCAAAAGCCTTGAAGGAGCTAGCTGTCTCCCGTCGGGACTGAACACGAAGAATGAGTGTGAAGAATCTCTATACGCTCCTTAGATCCTTCCTATCGTCTGGATGACAAGGAGCTCGAAGCTCGTAAAAACACATTCTACAAGAATACAATATACATTCTACAGCAATAAAACTATGATGCGCAAGCAACTATCCAAACTTAGGTTTACTCAAAAACTATGTAACTAATTAAACTATGTGGTTAAAATTAGAGCGCTGATATTTTTAAACCACAAAGAACACGAAGAATGAGTGTGAAGAATCTCCAAACCTAAAAAGCATCTTTTTCACAATTAATAGCATCTTTTTTATACATCTTCCTGAAAGAAAGGAGGTTAAATTTGAAGTCGAGTAAAAACTCAGCTTATGAAACCTACTGACTCATATCAGGAAAACATCATATCAGGAATCTGCTTCCTATTCATTTTACTATTCACTTATGCAGCCATAAGCAAACTGATTGATTTTAGTGATTTCCAAACGCAATTAGGTCAATCCCCATTATTGGGAGCATTTGCCAAACCCGTTTCCTATGGAGTAATTATTTCTGAAATATGCATATCCCTTTTATTGGCATTTCAAAGAACGAGAAAGATTGGATTTTATTTGTTCTACCTACTGATGGTCATGTTTACAGCCTATATCATTATCATACTCAATTTCACATCTTTCACACCCTGTTCCTGTGGTGGTGTATTGGAAGAATTGGGTTGGACAGAGCATTTGATTTTCAATATTGCATTTGTATTAATTGCTGCTTTTACCATTTATAAAACGGAAAATAAACCCAAACGAAAAGTCCTGTTTTCTTTATCATTTTTGCTTGCATTGGGTTCCATATCGGTGGTTCTACTATTTCTACTATCAGAGAAAGAAATAAAGCGTAATAATGCTTTTCAACGTAGGTATATGCCTCATGCGCTCGAAGAAATAGGTTCATACCCATTGGAATCCAATGCATTTTATATTGCCGGAATCGATGACTCCCTGATTTACTTAGGCAATTACAATGCGCCTCTCTACCTGAAACTGATAAGCCGAGATCTAAAAACAGAAAAAGAAATAAAAATTGAAATTGATAATTATGAACTTCCTTACAAAAGAGTCCGTATTGATGTTCAACCTCCTTATTTCTTTCTAGGAGATGGCACCGTTCCGGTCATATTCAGAGGAAAAACAAAAGATTGGAAAGCCCATACCTATTCCTACGAACAAGCATATTTCTACGATTTTCAAATCCTCGACTCCATCCGATTGGCTTTCACGACAACGAGCTCTAAAACCGGATATACTACTTTGGGTTTATTAGAAAAAGAAAAAGACTCATTGAAAGTAAATCTCAATCATGAAATCATTAAAGTTCAAGTTGACGGTACTTTTGATACGGATGGTCAGTTGTTAATCGACCCCATAGCAAAAAACCTAGCCTATGTATATTATTATCGAAACCAATATGAAATTGCCGATAAGGACTTAGAATTTTTAAAAACCGGAAAAACTATTGATACGATTTCACAAGCTCAGATCGATGTGGCTTATTATGAGAAAGAAGATGCATATAAGCGGGGACGAGCAACAATGGTTCATCGAACTTCCAGCATTTGGGACGGAGAATTATATATAAACACGGACCGATTAGGGAAATACGAATCGGAAGGCGTATTGAACTCAGCCAGTATTTTTGATCGTTACGATATAGAAAAAAATGAATACATCCACAGCTTTTATTTTTATCATCAACCCAGAAAACGACTCAGGGAGTTCAGGGTCATGGATGATATAATCATCGGATTGGTGGATGATCAATTATGGGTTCAAAGAATTAAAACTGAATATTATAAATAGAAAATACACGCGCGTTCAGGAGTAAGGCCGAATACCTGTGAAATAGTAGGCCATAACATTAAATTTAATCATTATGAAAACAAAGTTTTTTAAAACAGGATTGCCCATTATGGCCTTTTTGATGGCCATTGGATTGGCGTTTGCAACTACGAAAAATGCAACAGTAGAATCAGCCTTAATTGCTGGTTGGATTCATGAATCCGGAATTTGTAAACCGGTAACAGTAAATTGTGAAAATACTGGTTCGAATTTATGTACATATTCGCCTGAAAGTATTCAGGTTTTTCAAGACAGTACTTGTAAACGAGTAATGTATAGGTTATAACAATTTAGAGGCTGTTAACACAGCCTCTATTTCTAATTCTTTAAATAGTCTTCAAACCATTTGTGGATTTCAGTAGAAAGATGTTTCTGATTTACCTTATTTAGCAGAGTATGATCTTCATCAAAAATTAAAAGAAGACCTTCTTTAGCTAATCTTCTCATTGCAGTGTACAGTAAGATACTTTGGTAGGAATTTATATTTGTATCATTTTTTCCAGACCAGATTAATAATGGCGTATTTAATTTTTCAATTTGATGAAGAGGCGAATTTTCTACATACTTATCTCTCATATTATAATAGGATGCACCCATTCTAAATTGTTGTGTTTCCAACCGTGTCGCTTGTGTATCTCCCCATCCCCATTGAATGTCATGATAAAAACTTACTAAATCCGTAACGGGAGCACCCACAACTACCGTCTTAAAAATGTCTGTTTGGGTAGCTATAAAAGCGGCTTCATATCCACCAAAGGAATGACCAATCAAACCTATTCTGCTGGGATCTAAAAACTTTTTTTCAAGAATAGTGCTTACTGATGAAATAACACAATCTGCGGCAGATTTACCTGGTTCTCCTATTTTATATTTTATATCGGGGAGAAGTATAAAGTATCCATCCAATATATAATTTAAAATATTAAATCCTGTACTATCATACATAGAAGGTGGCGAAAAAAAATTTACTGATTTTGAATTATTTTCATAAATATAGGTTATTACAGGATATTTTAAGGACGGATCAAAATTGGCTGGATACAATAATGTAGCCTTTAAAATATCACCATCTTTATTTGAATACTGTATCAACTCATACTGGCCTAAATCATATTCTTTTAATTCCTTATTACTTTGATAAATTTCATATGATTCTGACTTTTGAAGATTAAATGAATTAATCCTAAATGGCTGGTTGTATTTGGAAGACCGGTACGTTAAAACACTTCTGTCTTCGGATAGCAGGGCAAGATCTTTAAATGACTCGGAGTAAATAATCGTACTGACCTCATTGTTTTCATCCCATAATGCAAAACCTGAATTTAAATTATCTCCTGTAATATCCAAAATGATAGGAAATTCCTCATAGGATTTACTAATTAAATTATAGGTATTCATCGCTGTTTTTGTGAAATTCCGATCAAGTTGCCAATTTATCCGATATGTAATAAAATTTTCACGCCCTCTTGTTAATCTTGAACTCACATCTTTATCAGGATCAAATAGCCAAATGTCATATTCATCATAAATAATGATTTTTTCCTCATTTTGGATCCAACCGGGGTGTCCAAAAGGCTTTTTGTTTTCAGGTTCCCAAGAATCTTCATTGACAAAGTTCACTGGTACATTATTGGTTATATTCTTTGTTTGTTTTGATTCGCTATCATACAAATACCAATCCTCTCCTTTAAAGTAAATCACATATCTTCCAGAGGGTGACATCTTTATATATCTTGAATCCACATACTGATTTTTAACCACCAATTCAAGGTTATCCGTATTCAAATCTTTGAGAAAAATATCTGCAAAACTTTTTTGAGAATAACTTGGCTCATATTGAAGCGGATCATAGACAAGCGCTTTTCCCTTTTCCACTAATCCTTTTACAACTGGGAAAGGATTGTTTTCGAGTACATCATATATCCCATGGAGGGGTTTCCAAATTATTTCCCCTTTGCTCAAGCTACGTTTATAACTCTGCATTCTTGGTAAAACATACTTATCAGAAGTTTTTAATGTTAAGAAGTCATCTTCCTCAATATCATCTTTTTCAGAACTAATTATAATATAATCCTCATTATTTGAAAGGTGCTTAATTTTTTTTAACTTAGAAATATCCGGAAATCTTTTTTGTATTTCATTCACAGTTAGCTGATATTGTTTGCCGTCTTTATGACTCCAAATTAATCGCTGGTCGTCTTCTGACTTTGTTTCAAATATAAAATTTCCGTTTTCATACAACCAGATAGATAAGCAAGAGTTAAGAGAATTTTCTTGATAGATAAGCTCCTCCTTATTAGTTCTAAGATTGTACTCTTTTATTAAATTCTTAGATTTAAACTTATCAATTTCACTTGTAACTAAAACTTCGAAGTCCGAATCGAATAAATAACTATTAACATTCTTAATTACTCTGTTCTTGAATGTAGATAAGCAAAATACATATAGGTTACTAGGAATGGAATTGTCTTCCATTATTAAAAACAACCCAGATTTCGAGAACTCTGATACAACTATATTTTCAAATGAATAAAACTCATTAGTTACTAAATTTTGCAAAGCTAAATTGTCTTCTTTTTGAATTGTTACCCATTTACTATCAGGAGAAAACTCCATATTGGAAGATTTTTGGAATGTTTTATAAATTTCCCCATCACTTTTAGCAAGGTAATTAATATGATTATTTTCAAAAACTTCAGTAAATAAAATCCAATTTCCATCTGGTGATATTTTATGGATATAAGTATTATGACTCCAAATGGAATCTAAATTATGATTGTATGAATGGATTTTAGGATTGCTCTGTGAGAAAACTGAAGTGGAAAACACAAAAAATGATACAATCATAATTCTGCTATAACTTTTCATAATTTGGATTTTAATTATAACCAGGATTTTGTGGACTTAAGTTCGGATTTATTAACAATTCATTCTCTGGAATGGGTAAAAGAATATGTGTTGATTTCCAGTTAACTTTAATGGAAGCCAAAACCTCATCTGCAAGTGAAAATCTTTTTAAATCAAACCAACGATGACCATATTCAGAAAAAAGTTCGTGTTTTCTTTCCAAAAGAATTTGCATTAAAAGGTCAGCTTGAGAGAGATTTGTCAAAGTGTTAAGCCCGGCCCGCGACCTCAATGTATTTATATCTGAAAGTGAACCTGAGAGCAAACCTAAATGAGCTCTAGCCTCTGCGCGGATAAGATACTGTTCTGCTAAACGTAGAACAATCGAATACTCCTCCGAAACTGGAGTAGGTTCTTGTAATTTATACTTGTGGGGAGTGTACCAAGTATTTGTGCCATCTGTCACTTCTTTCACCCAGTGTTGACGCCGTAAATCATTTGTTTCAAATGTAAGCAAATATGATTCCCTTAAAGCTACATTTAAAGGCGGACCTGCCTGGAAAAGAAAATAACTACCCTCATATGAATTTTGTCCTTCATTGGCGGGTTTTAATTGCAAAATGGCTGATCTGCTCGACTGTCGGAATTCATCATTTAAATCTTCTTCCAAACTGTAATTGACAGAATTATCTATCACACTTGACGACTCTGTTTCAGCATTTACATAATCTCCACTGTATAAATAAATCCTGGAAAGCAGTGAAGAAATTACATATTTATTTGCACGGGTTCGCTCGCCGCTAGGATAGTTATCAGAAAGAAGAAGTTTGGCTTCTTTTAAGTCATCAATTAAATATTCATAAACTATTTGTTCATCAATTCTTTCAACTGTTTGGTTTATCTGGTAGTCAGTTGTTTCGATATAAGGGATCTTTCCAAAAATCTGAAGTAAATAAAAATGAGCTAATGATCTAATAAATAAAGCCTCACCCTTTAACTGATTTATTAGCTCAATATCAAAAGATGTAGAATTATTCAATTTTTCAATAGATAAATTACAATTATAAATTAAATTGTAAGTACTATTCCAAAAACTACTCACCTGTGTATTTGATGGCAGAACCAAATGATTGTAAAAATTATCTAAAGGCATGCCAGGGATTCCATAATAATCAAATTCATCTGCATACAGGCCCATAGCTACCCCAATTCCAATTGAGTTATTGACCAATTGTGTATTATCCCGCAAGTCTGCATATAGGGAAGTAACAGCGGCCGTGGCAGTTGCATCATTTTCAAACACAAACTCATCTGATATTTGATCTATAGGATAATCTACATCTAAAAAATCTTCACAGGAAATAATACCTAACAAAGCAATTAGCATGACAGTTTTATACATTAAATTATTTATAATATTTTTCATATTTGTGAATGTTTGAGTTAAAAATGTATTTTAGTACCGATTAAAATTTTTCTTAATGGAGGTACTATTCCATGGGGATATTCTGGATCTCCTCCCTTAAATTTGGTAAGTAGAAATAAGTTCTGAGCTTGTAAGTATATATTGAACTTTACAAATCCATCCAGTGGTAAATCATAACCAATAGATAAATTTCTTAATCTTAAAAAAGAAGCATCAGAGACAACTCCACTACTCTCTATGAAGTTTGAATAGGCTGTAACCGCCTCATTACTATTGGAAAACAATTGATACGATGCTTGATCTCCGGGTTGTTGCCAATTATTTAAAACACTTAAAGGTTGATTGCTTGCAGAACCAGCATTTGAAAATCTATAAAATTCATTCAGCCCTTTTTTCTTGACAAAGTAAAATGACAATGCTAAACTAAACTGTTTAAATTTTATATTATTTGTCATGTTTCCAAAGAAAATAGGACTCAAGTCTGCTATGAATTTTTTGTCCTCAAGTGGCGATATTATACCATCACCATTAAAATCTTTAAACTCAAACAAACCAGTATCAGGATTTACTCCTGAAAATTCATATAATTTTAAAATATTTAATGGATATCCTATTTCTAAACGATTAGAATACGGTGATGTTTCTAAGTCCTGATATTCTAGAAGTTCCGTTTTAGGGATAGTTAGTGCAAAAGATGTTTCCCAAACAAAAGATTTATTATCAATATTTTTTGAATGAACATTAAATTCCCATCCAGTATTGCCAACTTTAGCATTTAAATTTGAATTTAAAACTGTAAATCCTGTAGTGCCGGGTAAAGGCATTCCCGTTAATTGATTCTCCGAAATAGAATTGTAGAATTCTGCCTCTAATTTGATTCTGTCTTGTAAGAAACCTAATTCTAAAGCTATAGCGGCTTTTTTATTTTTTTCCCAAGCAAAATTTGGATTAAATAATCTCGTCGGACTTAAACCAATATTTCCTTCATAAGAACTATTATTAATCGTATATGTACTTAAATATTGATAATCACCTATCTGGTCATTTCCATTCGTTCCATAGCTGGCTCTTAACTTTCCAAAACTGAGGATTTTGATGTTCTTTAAAAACAGTTCGTTTGAAAATATCCAAGCTGCCCCTAAAGCACCGAAATTAGCAAATTTATTTCCCGGACCAAATCGACTGGAACCGTCCCGGCGGGCAGTTAAGTTCAGTAAATATTTACTATTAAGATTGTAATTTAAACGAGTATAAGCGGCAATATATCTGTATTTATTTTTCTGTACATTTAAAAAAATCACATCATCCGCCGCGCTAATATTATTTAATAATAAGTCTGTTGGAAATCCGGATCCTAAGATAACCATTTGATCGTAAGCCTGTTCTTGTAGAGTTGCACCTAATAAATAGGATAATTTTGAGGTACCCAATCGAACCTCTCCATCTAACTGTGGCTCAATGATCCAACTATCATTTTCAGAGTCACCTATAAAATGGTTTGAAGATGCACTAGTTAATCCCCAATCCGGATTAAACCGTGAGGAAGGATTAGTTTTTATATCTGTGAGAGTACTGTAAGTATAACCAACATTGGCGCTGAATTTTAAATGGTTAATTAATTGATAAGAAAGGGAAGAGTTGATCTGTAACCTTTTTGAGTTATTTCTATATTCACTTTCCATATCCGCAAATGGATTATTCCATGTTGAATTTTCCCAATTTAACTGTCCATCTTCAGTAAAAGGTGTAGGCGCATTTGGGGGTAGGTAAAATGCTCTAAATGTTATATCTGTTGCTGGTAGATAGTTATTGTCCACCCCATAAGTGGCAGACAAACCGACCTGAAATTTATTATTTTTTGAACTATGGTGAAAACTACTTAAAATAGAAGTTCGCTTGTAATTGTAGTCCTTGTGAAATACAGTCGTCTCTTTCATAAAGTTTCCACCTAAATAAAACCGTGTTTGCGCTCCACCTCCTGAAATATTTAGTCGCACATTATTACTATAAGCAGGATTGCCGAAAATAACCCTTTGCCAATCCGTATAGCGATTCTGATCCCAAGTGCCATTTAAATCATATGCATTGGATGGATATTCTATAATTCCATCATTTATAAACGCTTCCTTACGCATTTGCAAATACTGCTCAGTATTTAATAAATCATGAAACTTTGTAACTTTATTAATGGATGTGGATAAATCCACTGTTAGAGAAGTATTTCCATGCCGTTCTCTTTTTGTTGTAATCAGTATAACACCATTTGCACCCCTTGAACCATAAATAGCAGTGGCATCTGCATCTTTTAAAACTTCAATTGATTCAATTAAAGAAGGATCAAGTGTATTAAGCGGATTAATATTCCCACCAGGCAATACAGCGCCCGACACTGACTGCGAACTCATTGAATATATGGTTATGGGCACACCATCAATTATATAAAGAGGCTCATTTCCTGCAGCAATACTATTCTGTCCCCTGATCCTTACAGTATATCCTCCACCTGCAAGTCCTGTAGTTGATACAATATCAAGACCCGGAACTCGTCCCTGGAGCGCTTCAAGAACATTATTCACAGGCTGTTTTTCTATTTCATCGGCTGTGACTCTATAAATACTCCCTGTTCTTTCTCTGTCCTTTACCGTAAAATAACCCGCATAGATGACGGCTTCATCGAGATAGGTAAATGATTCATACATTTCTATATCGATGACCGCATCGAGACCCACAATCCATTCAACGGTTTCATAACCCGGATAACTAAAAACAAGCACCTCACCAGGGCTTGCCGAAATGGAGTAATATCCATTTTCATCGGTCATTGTCGTCCGATTTGTATCCTTTACCTGAACAAAAACTCCCGGAATGGGGCCGCCCAAATCTTCTACGGTTCCGGTGATGGGGTTTTGGATTTTTAATTCTGTGTAGAGAGGATCCCCATCAATACCGGACCTTAAATTATTTTCAATAATCAAATTCGGAATCTTCTCCAATTCAATGGACTCAGAAAGGGGTGCCGGCACAAAAGAGTACAATGTCATGAGGACCAGCAAAAGGCAGTTGGCCGGCACTATCCCTTTCAAGAGGATGCATAACCCATGGGGTTTGCCTCGTGAAATAAAATAAATCAATCGTTTTGTCTTCATATTAATTATGGTTTTAGTGTAATTATACTTAATTCAAAGCCCTAATATTTAGGCATAGGAAATGCTGGAAGTCTTTTAGACTCCTAATTTTCTTGCCCTATTGGCTCTAATTTTAATTGAGAAACAGTAAGCTTTCCTGAAGCGTACAGGTGAATGTATTCTCACCTCTGGATTGCGGTAAAATCCCTGCCGGAGCGATGCCTTCTTGCCCGGCAATCCATGCGTGGATGCCCCGACAGAGAAGATACAAAAAACTAACTAACACATATTCAGTTTTCTTTTACCGTACAAGCATATTTCTTACTGCTGTAGTTTGAATTTTAATTTCATTGGCTCTCTTTTTTTTAAGTTATATTTCTGTGTTGTTATTTGTGTTGCAATTCTCAAAGAAATCGAAACTGCTTAGAAAGAGAGAAATGCAAAAGGCGTGAAACTCACTTTCGTCATCATCTGCACCAGTGGCATCGCCAAACGCCAAGCAACAGACTGTTAAAGTGAGCTCACGCCTAGGTCGTGAGCTTCTTTACTTGTCTTCTTGTTGCATTTATTGAAAATTGGCGATTTTCTGGTACAAGAATTCAAGCAAATGCTTCTAATATTCTATTTGAAGTATTGCAAAATTATTATTTCGCTGCTAATATAACAAAATATGTATTATAGTACATAATTTATTGTGAAAATTTTCTTTCTATTTGATTCATGCATGAATCATTGGCGGAAATTGATAAGTTTATTATTACCAAAGTGAAAGAGATTAGGGAATCTAAACAAATTACACAAGAGGAACTATCTCTTGCTTTGGGGAAAAATATTGGATTTATTTCTCAGATCGAAGCACCATCAAAAAAAGCTAAATATAATGTAGTGCACTTAAATGAAATAGCAAAAATATTAAACTGTTCACCTAAAGACTTTTGGCCAGATGAACCCTTGTAAATTTAAATATTTCATTCCTTAATTTACACAATTCCTTAATAATTGATCATATCGATTTCGGCAATAGTTGTATTCCGATTTTAAACTATCCACTTCTTCGACTTTCAGTTGGATTGCAAACTGACAAATTCTGTGATCCGGTGGAGTAAGTATTTTAGTGCCGAAATGGCCGAATATTACTCCCACAAATAAGCAAATAATAATTGTAAAAGTAGTTTTCATTTTTTGAGATTCTAAGCAATTGCTTCTATTATTTAATACTATTTAGAAGAATTGCAATTCATTGAGACAGATATAAGCAAATATTCATTCAATACAAATTTGTGTCGAATAATTTTCGTTGTAATTAAAATATTCACTTTATGAGATTATTCACTGAAGAAGAGTTTAAAAAAGTAAATATTTATGTTGGTCTCACAATTAAATTTAAGCGACTCAAATTGGGATTATCACAATTTCAGCTTGCTGTGAATGTTGGGTCAAACAACACGTCTATTGGACGAATTGAAAGAGCTGAGCATTTCAGTGGGTGGGACAAGATTATAACGATAACACAATTTTTAGATATAGATTTCTGCGAATTAATGGTGATAAAGGATAAAAAAGAAATCTTGAAGTTGGTTAATGATTGTTATATATTAGAAGAAAAATTGACGTCTCAAAAAGAAAATTACTATGTTGAGCTACTTGAAAAAATAAGTAAATATTTCTAATTGCTTAGTGCATATATCTTTCTAATTTATCTATATCTATAAAATAATCAATTCCTGCAATTTTATTTTCTGAAACTATATATTCAATCTCAGCAAAAAAAATGAAAATGAATGCAATGCAGCTTAAAAATTATATTAAATAAATATACAATCTACATGAAAACAAAATTACAATGGAAAATGTTGCTAAATGAAAAGCGACTAAGGGATTCAGGAACCAAAGGTTATGGTGTTCGCAACTCTTTTGAAAGTGATTATGGAAGAGTTATCTATAGTCCTGCAATCAGAAGAATGCATGATAAGACTCAAGTTTTTCCTTTATCAGATGATGATAATATTCACACAAGGTTAACACATTCACAAGAGGTAATGTCAATTGGTTACACATTTGGGATTAAACTAATAGAAGAAATTTTTAATAAACAAAACACCAAAATTAAAGAAGAGGATTTTAGTTTTTTAGAAAAAAAAGGGGAAAACTTGAATGCCACCTTGTTAAGAACAATACCTGTAATTTTACAAACAAGTTGTTTGTTTCATGATATAGGAAATACTCCTTTTGGACATTTTGGCGAAGATACTATTTCAAAGTATTTTGAAAATTTATTTCAATCAGATTACTTGATTAACGAAGAGATGAAAATAGATTTCACTGAATATGATGGTAATGCTCAAGGATTAAGAGTTTTAACAAAACTGCAAATTTTAGATGATATTTATGGTTTAAATTTAACATCAGCAACTCTCGCTACTTACATAAAATACCCCAATAAGAAGGAGAAGGAAGATGGATCGACAATTGCAAATAAAAAGCATGGAATATTTTACTCTGAGTATCAATATTTTGAAGAAATAATGAATAATTGTGGGTTAAAACATTCAGATACATATCTAAGGCACCCATTATGTTATTTAATGGAGGCATCTGATACAATTGCATATAGAACGATGGATGTTGAGGATGGCTTTAATAAAGGTTTATACAAAATAGAATGTATTTTCAAAGCAATAAAGGAAAATATAATTGATAAAGATTTTTTATCTGAATTAAAAAAAATAGAGAGTTTAAAAACCAATGAAAAAACGAAAATGGTTCGTTTAAGAATTTTTTTGATTGACTATTTAGTTACAGCCTCTTTCGATATATTTATGAATAATTATGATGCAATAATGAATGGACTTTATCAAAAAGAACTATTGGATGATGAACCATTTTCAATTGAAAAGAAGCTCGAAAAAATCTGCACGAAAGCTATTTACCCTTCAGACGAAGTTAACTCTATGGAAGTAACGGGTTATTCTGTTATAAAAGGGCTTCTTGACTTTTATATTAAAGCTATTATTAAAAAAGAAGATGGTTTAGAAAGAAAAGCTTATAATTTGATATCAAAATCAATAATTAATGCAGCCATTTTTGATGATAAGGTAAAAAACGGTTTACTTGAAAGTACGCAATATGATATTTCAATTTTCAATTTTAAAGATTTTCAAAATTTAGATGAATATTTTAAATTTAGAGTTATTGTGGATTTTATTTCCGGAATGACTGATAAATTTGCATTAAAACATTTTCAAAAAATAAGTGGACAAAGAATTTTCTAATAGCGAAAAAGTATTTGAAAAATACTTAGATGACACTTTGAATTTTCAAGTAAAAAAATTTATTGAAGATTTAAAAAAGCACTATACTCCTTACTTGTTTAGTGGAGTCCTAAGAAACTTTTTTATAAAGATTTACGAAAAACCACGTGATTTAGATATTGTCTTACTAAGTAGTGAAGGGAAAGTTAAAGAAAACATTGAGTCATTTTTAGCAAATTATGGGGATGTTAGAAAGAACAGTTTTGGGGGATATAAATTAATATTAGATAATTTCCCTATCGATCTGTGGTTTATCGAAGATACTTGGGCATTTCAGAACAAATTACTAAACGAAAACAATAATCTTGAATATAATCTCTTAAAAAGTACATTTTTCAACTTCTCCTCAATAATTTATGACTTTAAGAATCAGACATTCATTATTGAGAAAGATTTTGAGAAATTTATTAGTAAAAGAGAAATGGATATTGTTTTGCCTGACAATCCAAATCAAGTTTTATGTATATTGAATATTATATATTATGCAGAAAAGTATCAAATTAACTTATCTAAATCCTTAATAAATTATTATATTTCTCATTTTAATTCTTTTTCGGCAAATGACTATTTAAT